>CAYMLG010000113.1:0-13442 GCA_964391195.1 uncultured Anaerolineaceae bacterium
GCTCTCCGTGTTCTCTGTGGTGAGAAAACCGCCATGCCAGAATCGAACAGCGGATCATAGAAAATACGCGAGCGGTCCTGAGACACGCCCACCCGTCTCGCGCCTAATCCGCTCAATCCGCTCCCCGAATCCGTTGACAGCGCTCTGTGTTCTCTGTGATCTCTGTGGTGAGGTTGAACCCACCGGTCCCGGCAAGGGCGATCCCAACCGCCCAACAGCGATAATATCCCCATGTCGCAGCAAGACGAGCTGATGCGCTGCCTGTTCGAGGGGCGGCCGCACGCCCTGTGCGGGGCGCCGCGGGGCCGGAGGGGCGCCATCGAAGATATAGCCATACATCAGGTTTTTGCAACGGCGATGAAATATACACAGATTGTCAAGTGTCTTGACATATTGATAGTAATAAGATAGTATTTAGAATATTCCAGGGCGGTGGTTTCGACCACCGGTTCCTCGGCCAGGCAACCCTCCATTTGCAGCCTGTGGGTGGTTTGAGCGAACGGAAACCATAGGGCCGGTTTATTCCCGGGCAGCCGGGGAATCCAACATCTCAAAACCAAAAGCAAAAAACAATTCATCGTAGAACGGATCAACGGTGCGCTCGTAGGTAGGCCACCGGTCTGGTTCGATGCGCCAATCGACCGGCTTCGATTCGTGCTGCTGTGGAAGCAGCAGCAGACGGTGTTTGCATCCTTCCGGGTACGACTCCTCGGGCCGGCTGAAGCACAGCCGGAGGCCGGCTGGTTCAACGCGCCATCATTCACGCTCGAGACCAACCCTGAACAGGGGTAGAGAAGTTGGGTGAGTCCGGCACGGTGGAACCACGAACACACCCAATTCTCCCCTTCCAGGCGTGATTTCCGGAATCCAAAGGGGAAGGAGCTATGCGAAAAGTGTGTGGGAAGACGGAATTGATCGATTTCTTGATCCCGATCGCAGCGGGGATTGCGAAGACGTTTGGAGACCGCTGTGAGGTCGTGATCCATGATTTTCAGGATCCGGAGCACTCGATCGTCTACCTGGCGGGGAATGTGACCGGGCGAAAGGTCGGCGGGTCGGTGACCGAGATCGGGTTGGCTGCCATCAAAGGGGGGGATGAACAGGAGGACCTGATCAGCTACATCCACAATACGAAGGACGGAAAGGTGCTGCGTTCTTCCACGATCATGCTCAGGGACCCTGAGGGGCACGTCTTCGGGTGCGTTTGCATCAATATGGATATCACCGACATCCTCCCCTTCCAGGATTTTGTCAACCGCCTGTTCGAAACCTCCAACATGCAAAAAGCGCCCCAGGTGCACTTCACCGATGAAATCGAGGAAGTCCTGGGGGGGATCATGGAGGAGGCGATCGAGGAGGTGGGGAAAGCGGGACCGGTGATGAACCGGCAAGAACGGATCAACTTCGTCTCTTCGCTGGAGAAAAGAGGAGCCTTCATGGTGAGGAAGGCAGTGCCGACGGTGGCCGAGTATCTGAACGTTTCGCGTGAGACCGTTTATCAGTATTTGAGGGAGGTGCGTATCCAGAATGGAGATGGGGCTTCATAGGGAATATCTCGATGGGGGATTGGACAAACAGCCGGCCTTTTATTGTATGAGGAGGAAATGAAATGTTGAGACGGGGTCGCCTTAACGATGATGGGGACAGGAAGATGAGGTTATTTTCCATCCTGCTGAGCCTGGTCCTGATGCTGGCAGTCCTGGCAGCCTGCCAGAGTGCTGCACCCACCACCGAGCCGGACACGGACACCGGGCTGGGTGGAGAAGTAGAAGAAACGGGGGAACCCATCCGCATTGGGTTCGCCAGCGGCCTGACCGGGCCAGGGGCGTTCGTAGCGACCGCCGGCCGGGATGGGGTAACACTGGCGGTCGAGGAGATCAACGCAGCAGGGGGCGTACTCGGCCGGCAAATTGAACTGGTGATCCAGGATACGAAAGGACAGCCGACGGAGGCGGTGAACGTGCTGCGCCGGTTCGTCTCTCAAGATAACATCCGCTTGATCATCGGGCCGCAGACCTCGACTTCCGTCCTGGCTGCCCTGCCGGTGATGGAGGAGCTGCAGTCGGTGGCGATCACTTCGATGTCGACCAACCCGACGATCACGGAAATGCAGGGGGTGGGCGGGAACACGTTCATGTTCCGGGTGAACCCGCCGGATGACGCGATGGCCCGGGCGCTGGTCAATATTGCGGTGAACCAGTTGGGAGACACCCGGATCGCCACGGTGGCCCGCAACGACGACCTGGGGCGAGGCGCTACCGACCAGTTTGTGGCCAGCATCGAAGAGTTTGGCGGAGAGGTCACCTCCTCCGATTTCTTCCAGTCCGGAGGTTCGTACGACTTTTCGAGCACGCTGACCCGATTACGGGACGAGAACCCCGACGCGGTCATTTTCGTGGGTACGATCGAGGAAGGTATCCCGTTCATCCGGCAGTTCTACGAGCAAGGGCTGGAAGCGAATATCTACACCCGAGGGGTGTCGATTTCCCCGGCGCTGTACGAGGGATTGGGTCCTGAGCTGGTCAATGGGCTGCATGCGGCAGAGCCTTACTTCGCCGAGATCGACACGCCAGAAAACCAGGACTTTGTCGAGCGCTGGCAGGCGCGATACGATGCCCTGCCCATCAACCAGGGATACTATTCTTACGCGGCGATGCACCTGATGGCGGATGCGATCGAAGCCGCCGGGAGCACGGATCCGGACGCGGTGCGCCAGGCGCTGGCTACGGTGAGCTACGAGGGCGTGACCGGGCCGCTGACCTTCGACGACCACAACCAGGCCTATGCGAACATCTATATCGGCCGGGTCGATTGCTCGGGCAGCACGCCGGACACTTGCTCGGTCAGTGTGATCGCTTCGGCCGCTTCGAATGAATGACGGGTATATCTGCCTGGGCGCATTTGCCCGGGCAGATTAGATTAACCAACCGGCTCCGGGGCCTGGCAGGCATTCCAACATCGAGGCGCATCCCGCCTGCCAGGCCCGGAGAAAAAGCTCCGGGCCGCTGCAAGTCGTCAGGGCGATGCCCGGTTGAAACGGGAGAACTAGACCTGAGGAGTAAGAGATGGAGACCAAAACCAAGCGCGAGGCGCTGTACACCGTCTACGGTCCAAAACTGCTGCACGAGATGACGATGAAAGAGGTGAAAGCCAACCTGGAGCGGACCGACACGGTTGTGCTGGCGGCTGCGTCTACAGAAGCGCACGGCAACCACCTGCCCCTGGCTACGGATGCGATCGAGGCCGAAGAGCTGGTGCGACTGGTGGTGCAGCGGATGGAGGAGGACGGCCTGCCCGTGGTAGGCGGGCCGGTGATCCCGTTCGGGCCGACCACAGACCGGATGGGATTCCCGGGGACGCTGTCGATCTCGAACGCCACCATGATCGCTATGGTGAAAGAGATCTGCCACAGTTTGTTCCATCACGGGTTTCGAAAGTTCGCGCTGTTGATGTACCACTATGACAATATGGCGCCGATGACGGTGGCGGTGCGCGAGCTAATCGACGAATTCCCGCCCGAGGCGTTGGTGATGCTCTTACAAGGGTTCCTGCGGGTGGGAGACCGGGATCTACTGCCAACGCTCTCCGATTCGGAGCACCCGCAGTGGGAGGCGCATGGCGGGGAGTTGGAGACCAGCCGGGTGATGGCTGCCAGGCCGGAACTGGTGAATTTGCGAGAGGCCGTGCCCAGCTATCCGGTCAAACCGCCGGCCTATCCGGTCGAATACGACCAACAGGTGCTGCACGGGGGATCGATCTTCAAGCCACCGAGAGACTACCACCTGGACGCCCCGCACGGATATGTGGGGAATCCCACCCTGGCGACAGAACGCAAGGGGCAGATCTGCAACGAAGTGATGGCGACCTGGGTATGCAATGTGCTGCGGCGAGATTATTTTGGGCAGACAGAGCCGGTGGAGCCCCGCCTGGGGGACATGCTTGAAGCAGCGAACGGGAAGAGAACCACAGAGGTGAAGCCATGAAAGGTCTGGCGGAGACGATCGACCGTATTATGGCGCTGGAGTTCCGGCGAGATGGGGTGCTGGATGGGGTGATCGACCCGCTGTACCGGGCGGCGCGCGACCAGCAGGCGGCTCCTCTGGCCTGGACAGCCGCCAGCCGGCTCAGGGAAGCATCCCGGTCGGGGAAACCGATCTATATCGCGACCGGGCACGTGCACCCGCTGGCGCTGCCTTACGGAGAGACGGACGGCCCGCCGGGCGCCGCGGCCCTGGCGCGGTCCCTGGTGCTGGGGACGACCGCCCCGGTGATCCTGCTGACCGAGTCGAGGGTGCGCTATACGTTGGAGGAGACCTGCAAAGCAGCCGGTTTGATGGTGCGGGAGGATGAGAGCCTGCTGCCCATGCCGCGCTCGGTGGCAGTAAAGGAGTTTCCGATCGACCCGGGAGAGGCCGCAGCGATGGCCCAGAGGATTGGCGCTCATGCGGGGGCAATTATCACGGTTGAAAAGATCGGCCGGGCGAGCGACGGCGCTTATTGCACCGGGCAGGGGAACGATGTCGCCGATCATCTGAGCAAGATCGACTTGCTGGTGGAGGAAATCAGCAAGTATGGCGGGCTGACGATCGGGATCGGAGACCTGGGGAACGAAATCGGTATGGGGTGTATTGGTGAGACGATCCACTCCACGGTACCCCTTGGCAGCCGGATCGCCACCGTCGTGCCTACCGATATTCTGATCGTGGCGGGCTGCTCGAACTGGGGGGCCTACGGCATCTGCGCCGCGCTGGCCGGGCAGGAGAAAAACCTGGAGCTGATCCATACAGCCGAGATGGAGAGGGAGATGATCCTGGCCTGCTGCCGGGCAGGTGGGGTGGACGGTTTCTCGACCGGGCCAACGGGTGAAGTGGACGGCGCTTCCTGGCAAACACACGCCGCGTTCATCCAACTCCTGCGAGATATCGTGGCGATCAGCATCAGCACCCGGCGGCCGGAACGGCACCGGTTCGAAGGAGTGGAATGATGGACGAGCGGGACCTGTTGTTAACGCAATTGGCGAAATTCCCTACGCCGACTATTTTTGAAGCCGCCAGGCGACAGGGGGCGTTGAACCGGGCTATCAAGCCTCTCCATTACGATATGAGAATCGCCGGGACGGCGTTCACGGTGCGCTGTTCTCCCTTTGACAACTCTGCAATCCACCAGGCCCTGGAGTACGATTTGAGCGGGCAGGTGCTGGTCATCAGCACCGCGCCCGGGGAAGAGGGCACTTACTGCGGCGGGATCATCGTCCGGGCAGCTAAGGCCCGGGGGGCGGCGGGGATTGTGCTGGACGGATACGTGCGAGACTTCCGCGAGATCCTCGACCAGAATTTCCCGGTCTTTTGCCGGGGATCCGCGGTGGCGGGCAGCAGTAAATCCGCTCAAGGGGAGCTGCAAGCGCCGGTGGTATGTGGAGGCACGGCGGTACAGCCGGGAGACCTGGTGATCGGCGACGAGGATGGGGTGGTGGTGATCGCAGCCAGCGTCGCAGACGAGGTGTACGAAGCCGCCTGCAAACGAGACGCCTGGGAACAGATGATGGTAGAGGGGATCCAGGCCGGGAAGACCACCATGGAAATGCTCAAAGCCAAGGAGGCGCGCGCATGAGGGCCCATTTTCCTCCGGCCCGGCTGCTGCCCCAGGCTGCCTGTGCCCTGCAAGACCACATGCGGGTACGCCGTGGAGAAAAATTAGCGATCTTATGGGATGAAACGGTCAGCCGCAGCCTGTTCGAGGCTTTCCGGATGGCGGCCCAAGGGCTCGAGGTGGAGAGCACAGCTCTGACATACGCGCCGCTGGCCTACCGCCCCATCCAGGAGTACGGGCTGTTCGCCGGGCGGTCGCTGCAGGCCCCCCTGCGACTCCCGGTTATTTTGAAGCAAGCTTTACTGGCGGCAGACTGTTTTCTGCTGCTGTGCTCGGATACCGAGCTGTTGTTCAGCGAGGACCTGAAAGAGGTGCTCAGCGCCGGTAAGCGAGGCCTGTTCCTGCCGTATATGGACAGCTTCAACGCCGAAAGGATGTTGTTCACGACGAGCCAGGAGGTGGAAGCGCAGGCGCGGCTGGTGGACGCCGTAGGCGAATGTTTCAGCGGTGCTACCGAGGCGCGGGTCACTTCCAAAGAGGGCACCGATCTCACGCTGAAGCTGGGGCAGTGGAAGACGCTGCGCAGGAAAGGGCTGCCCCGGCCGGGGGAGCTGATGTTCCTGCCCGCCGGGAATGTGGCCCGTAATCCGGACGAGGGGAGCGCCAACGGGACGCTGGTGATCGACCGGACGATATGCGCCAATGATTATAAGGAGCTGCACGAACCGATCGTTCTCACCATTGAAGGCGGGTATGTCTCCTGGATCGAGGGGGGAATGGAAGCGAAGCTGCTGGCGGAGTTTCTGAAGAGCCTGAACGATCCCCGCGCCTATCACCTGACCGAGCTGGCGGTGGGGACCAACCCGCGGTGCAAATGGAGCGGGATCGGAGCGCCTTCGGAAGATACACACGTTCTGGGGACAGTGGCTTTCGCCCTGGGCTGCGATACACATATCGGCGGGGGAACCCCCGGGCCGGTGCATATCGATATGACGATGCGCTTCCCAACCTTGATGATTGGCGAGCAAACGATCGTTCAGGACGGCCGGTTAATGGTCAGCGCTGATTGAGGGAAATGCTATGGATCCAGCACTATCGGTTTACTCAGTAATGCCCCAGGCCCGCACGGCGGTATGCCACAACTTGCAGCTCGCCCAAGGAGAAAGCCTGGCAGTCGTCTCCGATGGGACGGTCAGCCAGGAGTTCGCCCAGGCGGTGCGGATCGCGGCGGCGGAAGCCGGGGGAGAAATGATTTATGTTGAATATGAGCCGGTCGCCTACAGGCCGTTGAAGGAGTACTGCTTTTTCGCCGGCCGTTCATTGAAGGAGCCGCTGAAGGTCCCGGGGGTGCTGGCCGCTGCGTTACACGCGGCAGATGCCATCTTCCTGCTGATCTCGGATATGGAGCTGATGTTCAGCCCATCGATGAAGGAGTTGATGAATGAGGGCAAACGGGTGCTGATGGTCTTTTACCTGGACACCCCGGCGATCCGGCGCATGCTGTTCGATAATGTGCGGGATGTGGACGATATCCGGCAGAAGGTCGAGCGCTACGGCGACCTGTTCGAGCAGGGGAGGACGGCGAGGGTGACCTCGGAAGAGGGGACCGACCTTACCCTCACCCTGGGCCAGTGGGAGGTCAGGCGGCGGACAGGCGTACCCAGGCCGGGCGAGTTCCAGATCCTGCCACCCGGGCAAATCACCCGGGTGCCGGATGATGGCAGCGCGAACGGGACCCTGGTGATCGACCGGACGGTGGCGGCCAACGACTATAAAGCGCTGACCGAACCGATCCGGATGCAGGTGCGAGATGGGAATGTGGTCGAGATCGAAGGCGGGATGGAGGCCAGGCTGCTGCGGGAGTTCCTGGAGAGCCTGAACGACCCGCGGGTCTATCACCTGACCGAGCTGGCAATGGGGACGAACCCGAAATGCAAGTTCAGCGGGATCGGAGCCCCGGCCGAAGACACCCACGCCCGAGGCACCGTCAGCTTTGCGCTGGGCTGCGACACGCATATCGGAGGTGGGACGCCGGCCCCCGTACACATCGACATGACCATGCGCTTTCCGTCCCTGACCATCGATGAGCACGAAATCATCCGGAACGGAAAGCTGGTGGAGGGGGTGTAGGATGCAACTTTTTCTCCAGCTTTTAATCAATGGACTCTCGTTGGGATCTGTCTACGCGCTGCTGGCGGTTGGCCTGACGCTGATCTTCGGCTCGGCGGGCATCGGCAATTTTGCCCACGGTGATTTCTTCATGATCGGCGCCTTCGGCCTGTTTATTTTGTTCAGCCAGATGCGCCTGCCGGACGTGGTCGCCGGGCTGGGAACGATCCTGATCGTGATCGTGCTCTCGCTGCTCAGCTACTTTTTCGTATTCGGACCGCTGCTCGAACGGCGAGGGCCGCTGACGTTGTTTGTGGCGGCTATGGGACTTTCGATCATCCTGCAGAGCGCGGCCCTGGCAGTGTGGGGACCGACGCCGCGGACAATTATCGAAGGCTCGGCGCTGACCCGCCTGCAGTTCGCCTCCATTACCATCAGCCTTCAACGGGTGCTGGCGCTGCTCGGTTCGCTGGTGGCCTTTGTCGGGCTCTACTGGTTCCTGGGCTTCACCAAAATTGGGAAGGAAATCAGAGCGGTATCCCAGAACCGGGAGGCGGCGACGGTGGTGGGGATAAATTTGAACCGGGTGATGATCCTCACCTTCGCCTTATCCGGCGGGCTGGCCGGGCTGGCCGCGTTCTTCGTGGCGCCCATCTATACCATTTTCCCGATGATGGGACTGATCCTGGCACTGAAAGCTTTCGCCATCGTCATCATGGGCGGGTTGGGTTCGGTGCCGGGAGCCATCCTGGGGGCATTTATCCTGGGAGGGGTTGAGAGCCTGGCGTCGGGGTACATCGGAACCGAGGTTCAGGACACGCTGGCCTTTGTCACGATGGTTGTGGTGCTGCTGATCCGTCCCCAAGGCCTGTTCAAGGGTACAAGGGTGTTATGAAGATGCAATCTGAGCTATCGGATTCAACGAAGAAAACCACCCATGGACTGCGCCGGCCGCCGGCCTGGTTTTGGATCGCCGGCGCGGCTTTCGTCGGGCTGCTGCTGCCCAGGTTCTTCACCGGCAGCTACAGCATCCATCTGATGGTGCTGACCTGCATCTATCTAATTCTGACGATCTCCTACAACATGATCGTGGGTTATACAGGGTACCTGACCCTGGCGCACAACACGTTCTTCGGGATCGGGGCTTACGTGTCCGCCATCCTGACTGCCCTTTACGGGATGCACTTCGGGATCGGAATACTGGCCGGGATCCTTTTGAGCGGAGTGATCAGCCTGGCTTTTGGCTGGCTGCTGTTCACCCGTTTGAGGGGATTCACCTTCTCGATCGTCACCCTGGGATTGGCGATCACCGCTTATATTATCGTCCTGAACTGGATCGATGTGACTCGCGGCCCAATGGGCATTCCGGCAATCCCTCGCCCCTCGCTAACAGTATTCGGCGAAACCTTCAGGCTCATTTCACCGCTGCACTTTTATTTCGCCGGGCTGGTGCTGGTGCTGATCACCTTCGGCATCAGCCATTGGATCGCCAACTCGCGGGTTGGGCTGGCGCTGTTCAGCATCCGGGAGAACGAAAAACTGGCCGAAGCAGTAGGGGTAAACGCCCTGAAGTATAAGCTGTTCATCTTTGTGCTGGCTTCGGTTATCGCCAGCCTGGCAGGATCTTTCTATGCCCATTATTTTTCGCTGACCAGCCCGGAAATCTTCTGGACCTTCTGGATCACGGGACTGCTGGCGATGCTGATCGTCGGGGGGGCCGGGTCGCGAGTTTACGGGGTGATCATCGGGACGATCCTGCTGGTTATCCTGCCCGAAGTGCTGCGGATCGCGCAAGGGATGCGGGAGCTGATTTATGGGATCGGGCTGGTATTCATGATCATCTTCATCCCTCAGGGGATCGGCGGCTGGATCGAAAGAACGCTGTACCACCGGAGATTGCAGCAATGGCAGTCCTCAAGATCGAAAGAATAACCAAACGCTTTGGCGGGATCACTGCGCTGGATCAGGTTTCATTCTCCGTAGCCCGGAATGAGCTGGTTGCGTTGATCGGGCCGAACGGGTCGGGGAAAACGACCCTGTTCAACTGCGTGGCCGGTGAACTGAGGCCGGACAGCGGCACGATCTATATCAATGGGATCAATACCTCCGGCTGGCCGGTCAACCAGATCGCCCGCCTGGGGCTCTCGCGCACTTACCAACAGATCGAGGTGTTTCCGAAGCTAACCGTGCGGGAGAACCTGTTCGTGGCGGGTCAGGAGGCTCACAAGATTGGGCTGGTCGAATCACTGTGGAAGTCTCGGAAGGTAAAAGCTCTCGACACCCGGCTCGAAGAGGAAACCGAGGCGATGATCGAGATGCTGGGTTTAATGGATCAGGCAGAAGAGTACGGCGGGGACCTGTCTTATGGGCAGCGAAAAATCCTGGCCATCGGCATGGCGCTGATGTCGAAACCGGAGATCCTGCTGTTGGACGAGCCGGTAGCGGCTGTCAACCCGACGATGATTTCGAAAATAATAAAAATATTGATGGATATCAAGGCCCGAGGTTTCACGATTTTAATTGTGGAACACAACCTGCCGGTGGTGATGGAAATTGCCGAGCGGATCGTCGTGGTGAACAGCGGGAAGAAGCTGCTGGAAGGGCCGCCCGAGGTCATCCGGAAAGATCAGCGTGTGATCGAAGCCTACTTCGGAGGATAGCATGACCCAAGAACTGTTGGCTGCCGAGCAGCTCTACGGAGGATACCAGGGGTTCGATGTGCTGCACGGCGCTTCAATGGCGGTTTTGCCGGGAGAATCGGTAGCGATCATCGGACCGAACGGAGCAGGGAAATCCACTTTTTTGAAAGCCGTATTTGGTATGGTCCATATCCGCCAGGGAAAAATCATTTTTGCCGGGGAGGAGATTCAAAATCTCGCCCCTCAAGAACGATTGAAACGAGGTGTGGCGATTTGCCCTCAGGGGCGCTGCAACTTTCCGGCGATGTCGGTCAGGGAAAACCTGGAGATGGGGGGCGTGCTCCTTCCCAAGCAGCAGATGGAAGCAGAAATCGAGCGGCTGATCCAGATTTTCCCGATCCTGGGGAAGCGTCTGAAGCAGCAAGTGGGCACGATGTCGGGCGGGGAGCAGCAGCAGTTGGAGATGGCCATGGCCCTGATGGGCGATCCAAAACTGCTGCTGATCGATGAACCGTCGCTGGGGCTCGATCCCAAAAATGTGGAGCTGATCTTCGAAATTATGGCGGGGTTGAAGGCAGAAAATATTTCGATTCTGATCGTCGAGCAGAACGCAGTCAAAGCACTGCAGGCCACCGACCGGGCATACGTGCTGGAGCAGGGCCAAACGAGGCTATCCGGAACTTCTGAGGAAATCTTGCATAATCCTGACGTGCGGGAGTTATATTTAGGAGGGGGCGTAAGACGGGAGATGATGGGATGACCTATATCGTTCACAAACAGGATGTCAATCCGTTCCAGATCCATTGGGTGGAGAACCAGCCGATGCCCGGGGAAGTAATCATCCGGAAAATGCTGGAAGGGACGCATGGGATGCTGATCGAGGTGCAGATCGCCAAAGGTACCTGCCCTCCGGCGCACGTTCACGAGCATGACTCGCTGATCTACCTGATCAAGGGCAAAGTGAAGGTAAAAGTCGGAGACCAGGAAGGGATTATCGAGGCCGGGGACGCCGTCCTGCACCCGGCCGGGATCGAACACAGTGCGGAAGCGCTGGAAGATTCGCTGTGGATCGAGGTAAAAGCCCCGCCGGAGGAGACCTGGTGAACGGTGCTTATTCCAGGTGACAGGCTCGTTGACTCTAGTAAAAACTGATCGAGGAGGCAGCAAAGGAGACTATGCAGTTTGGCATCCTGCTCCCGGCCAGCCGGGGCGAAGTGCTTGCCCAACACGCCCGGATGAGCGACTCGGCCGGGTTCGACCTGATCACTGTAGGCGATATGCCGCTCGTTTTCAGAGAGCTGTACGTCTCTCTGGCGGTCCTGGCGCTCAACACAACTCGAGCTCGCATCGGACCGATGGTGACCAACGTCGTCACGCGCCATCCCAGTGTGACCGCGGGGGCGATCGCCTCGGTCGATGAACTATCCGGGGGGCGGGCGTTCCTTGGATTAGGGTCGGGGGACAGCGCGTTGTATGCCATCGGCCAGGAAGCGGTGCGGTTAAAACCTTTTGAAGAGGCAGTCACCGGCTTGAAGCGGCTGCTCTCGGGGGATACGATGCAGACGAACGGGAAGAGCTTGCGCCTGGAATGGATACAGCGTCGAGTGCCGGTCTATATCACCGCGGAAGGCCCAAAGATGCTCCAGCTCGCGGGCAGAATCGCGGATGGCGTGGTGGTGGGCATGGGGCTTACTCCGGAAGCGATCGAAAAATCTTTCCACTGGCTGCGCCAGGGTGCAGAGCAGAGCGGTAGGTCGCTGGAGGAGCTGGATGTCTGGTTTTTTGCCCGGGTGAGCATCGCCGAGGACCGGGCTCGAGCGGTGGACGAGATCAAAGTGGGACTGGCAGCCAGCGCCAAACGAGTGTTCCGCTTCAATCTGAAAGCCAAGGGCGTTCCGGAAGCGTTGGTTTCCCCATTGCAGGAGTTGCAGGCGAGGTACGATTACAGCGGGCATATGGTGCCCGGACACCCGCTCAACAGCCGGCTAACCGACGAGCTGGCGCTCACCGATTATCTGGCGCAGCGGTTTGCGATCGCCGGTCCGCCGGAAGACTGCCGGGAGCAGATCCGTTCCCTGGAAGCATTGGGGGTTAAAAAGCTGCTGTTCAGCGGTAATCTGCCAGACCCAAGGGATTTCATCCAGAATATCGCCGCGGAGATCATCCGGCCTTTGTCGACTTCGAACGATTGAGCAGTGTCAGGCCCGGTACCACGGGGGCCTGGGCGGCTGCAGATATAATAACGGTGTGTCGAAGCAGGACGATCTGATGCGCTACGTGTTCGAGGGGCGGCCGCACGCGCTGTATAGGGCGCTGCGGGGCTGGATGGAGGCTTCGCCCCGCTTCACCGCTTTCATCGAGACTTACCGGGACAAGATCCGCAAGAAAGTGCGGGTGACGCGCGGGGCCGAGAGCGCCCTGGACCTGGGCGGCGAGTTGGAAGTGGCTTTCTGCCTGCTCAACGACCGCCGCGTGGAGGTGGCCTACGAGCCTTATGCCAGCACCGGGAAACGCAGCCCAGATTTCGGCGTCACGTACCGCACGAACCTGACCTTCAACGTGGAGGTGGCCCGCATCCGGGACGCCCCGGGGGAGGGGGATGAGGAGCGGCGGGCGTGGGTGGAAGAGCGCCTGCAGCGCGTGGTGATCGATAAGCTGGGGCAGATGCAGCCCGGCATGCCCAACCTGCTGGTGGTCCAGGCCGGGGCGGAGCCGGTCGAGGCGCTGGACCTGGGCCGGCTGATGCAGGAGATGAAGCTCAGGGCCGATAAGCGGGAAGCCGCGTTTTACGCCGGCAGCCGTTACACCCGCCCGGCAGAGTTCTACCGGGATTTTCTGCACCTGAGCGGCGTGGTGCTGCGCGGGCCTGCGGTGCAGGTTTGGGCGAACAAGCAGGCCCGGCCGGGGCTGGACGGCAAGGTGCTGCGCCTGGTCGAAGCCCTGCTCTCAGACGTCTCGGCGAACGGTTGAGCGCTCCCCCTACCTGTCATCCTTAGACTTCCCCTACTTGGTGATAGGATCCATCATCGGGCGATATTTTCCGGCATCGCCTCCGCCGAGATCCTTCACTTCGTTCAGGATGACAAGCGTGGGGGTGTACTCCCG
>CAYMLG010000114.1:0-12993 GCA_964391195.1 uncultured Anaerolineaceae bacterium
GAGAGGGAGCTGACAACGAGCTGACAACGGATTTCATCACGGATTTCACGGATTGGGAGTGGCTGCCCATGGCGGATAAGGTGCGATCGACGCCTTTTGATGCAATAACTTACAAGATCATCGGCTGCGCGATGTCAGTCCATAGAGAACTCGGGCCAAGCTTGAAAGAAGTGAATTACCAGAGAACTCTGGCTAATAAACTGACTGACGCCCAGCTTTCTTTTGAGCAACAGAAACTCTATGAAGTCCATGAAGGCCCACAACGGAAAAGGCTGGTTGGATACTATATCCCTGACTTTGTAGTAGAAGGATCAGTTATTGTTGAAATCAAAGCCTTAAACGGATTAGATAACAGCCACCTGGCACAAATCATCGGCTACCTGGCGGTCTCAGGTTGTTCGATTGGATTGCTGATCAACTTTGGCGAAAGAAGCTTACGCTATCGCCGGGTATTCCCACCTCAGAAAGTATTGGATACGCTCATCAACCGCCAATGGCTCTTTGTTCCCGAGTGGTTGAAAAGAGACCTGGGCGGCGAATGAAGGCTTGCCATCACTCCGTGAAATCCGTGGCAAAAATCCGTTGTCAGCAATCCGTGAAATCCGTGGCAAAATCCGTTGTCAAATCCGTTGCCCGAATCCGTTTTCAGCAATCCGTGAAATCCGTGGCAAAAAATCCGTTTTCAGCAATCCGGTCACTTTTCAAATTTGTCAGACAATTTAGCGCTGGCAATTGACAATAATTTCCAAAAGTCTTATAATCCATTAATGTCCCGTTTTTCAAACCCTATTTAGCAAGGAGATGCATTCGGAATGCAACACAGAACGTTAGTTAAGTTTTTCTATTTGCTCATGGCGTTAAGCCTGATTGTTCCCATGAGTGCGTGCGCACCCAGCGGCCAAACTGAAACAAAAGGCGCGGGTGATTACAAAATCGTCCTGTTGCTACCTGGACCGATCAACGACCAGAGTTGGAACGCCACCAACTATGCGGGGCTGAAAAAAAGCAATGAAACCCTGGGCACCAACATCGAATACGTCGAAAACGTACAGGCAGCCGATTTTGAATCGACCTTCCGCAACTACGCCGAGCGCGGCTACGATCTGATTATGGCTGCCGGCACTCAATTTGACGAAGCAGCAAATAAAGTAGCCAAAAATTATCCCAATACCAAATTCACAGTAGTCAATGGGATGATCAGCGAAGGCGAAAACGTCGCTCCTATCTTCCCCAAAGAGTACGAAGCCAGCTATATCGCCGGTATCATCGCCGGTAATGTGTCCGAAAACGGCCAGTTCGCGACGATCGGCGGCTTCCCCAACGACGCCATGGAAAAGCTGTTGGATGTGTATGAGAAGACCGCGGTGGAGATCGCCATCGAACGGGGCATCGCCGATGCCAGCGCAACCCGCGCCTACGCCAACAGTTGGGAAGATGTAGCTCTCGGCAAGCAGATGGCCGAAACCATGATCGCCAACGGCGCCGACACCCTCTTTGTCTATGCCAACCAGGTTGGGTTGGGCTCTATCCAGGCAGCCAAAGAGCAGGGCGCCAAGTTCGTCGGCTTCTCCAGCGACCAGAACTCCGTTGCTCCGGGCACGGTAGTCGCTTCTGTCGCCTTCGACTTCGAAACCTTCTACACCTGGACGATCGAAAAGTTCATTAATGGCGAGCTTGACGGGAACACAGTTCACATGGCGGGTATCAAAGAGGGTATCTTCAAACCCGTCTACACCGACCAGGTCAGCGCCGAAGTCCAGCAGAAGGTCCAGGAGGCGATGCAGGCAGCCGCCGATGGCAAGGTGGACTTCGAATCCATGTTCGCCAAGAAGTAATTCGTATGGTTCGAAAGATACCTTTTCAGCTCCCCGCTGGAAAGGTATCTTTTTTTTTCAGCACGGCGAGGAAGGAATTTCCGATTTGTCAACAGCACCATTTGTTGAACTGAAAAACATCAGCAAATACTTTGCCAAGGTCATTGCCAACAAAGACGTGTCCATGCAGATTCACAAGGGGGAGGTCCTGGCATTGCTGGGTGAAAACGGCGCCGGGAAGAGCACGATCATGAAAGTGCTCTACGGCCTCTATAAAGCGGATGAAGGGCAGATCCTGGTGAACGGGGAGGAAAAAACGATCACCTCTCCCAAGGACGCAATGGCGCTGGGGATTGCCATGATTCAGCAGCACTTTGCCCTGGTCCAGGCGCACACCGTCACCGAAAACATCATCCTAGGCAATGTCAAGGGCGAATACGACCTCAAAGACTACGACAAAATCGTCCTCGAATTGGCCGCCAGGTACGGTTTTGAGATCGAGCCCACCGCCCGCGTTGCTGACCTGCCGGTTGGTGTACAGCAGAAGGTCGAAATCCTGAAAGCGCTCTACCAGAACGCCCAACTGCTGATCATGGACGAACCCACCGCCGTGCTCACGCCGCAGGAATCCGAGGTCTTGATGAACTTCGTAAGGGAAAACACCCGCGAAGGCAAAGCGGTCGTCTTCATCACCCACAAACTCCGCGAAGTGATGGAAGTCGCCGACCATATCATTGTGATGCGGAATGGCGAGGTGTGCGGCGATTTACGCAAAGAGCAGACCAACGAGCTCGAATTATCGCGGCTGATGGTCGGCAAGGAGATTGTCGACCGCACCTATGTTGAGGATACCGGTTTCGAACAGCGTCCCGTGGTGTTGGAGCTGCAGAACGCGACCATCCGGGACCCCAAAGAGAATTTTTCCCGCATCAAAGACATCTGCTTGCAGGTGCATAAAGGGGAAATCCTGGGCATTGCCGGCGTCAGCGGCAACGGTCAGGATGCGCTCTGCGATGCCATCAGCGGCTACCGCAGATTAGACACAGGCCGGCTCCTGCTCAACGGCGCGGACATCACCGAGAGAACCGTGCGCGAGCGGATCGAAATGGGCATCAGCTATGTCCCCTCCGACCGCCACCGGTTCGGCCTGGTCATGTCGATGAAGCTCTCTGAAAACATGATGCTGAAATCGAGTTTTGACGGTCGCTGGGTGAAGCACGGCCTGATCGACCAGAAAAAGCTCGACGCGTACACGAACGAAAAAATCCGGGACTACCAGGTGAAAGCCACCGGGCCCGATACAGTGGTCAGGAATCTGTCTGGCGGCAACCAGCAGAAAGTGATCCTCTCCCGGGAAGTCGACTTGGGCAGCGAAGTGATCGTCTTCGACCAGCCGACTCGTGGGCTGGATCTCGGCGCAATCGACCATATCCACCGCACCATTCTGGAAGAGAAGAAGAAGGGCAAAGCGATTGTCCTGATCTCGACAGAACTGTCGGAAATCTTCGGTTTATCCGACCGGATCGCGGTGATCTACAAAGGCCAGATCCTGGGAATTTACCGTAATCAAGACCTTGACACCCAGAAGATCGGTCTGCTCATGGCTGGTTACACAACAGAAGGGAGTGACGCTTACGAACAGTAAACTCAGAGACCTCCTGGTCACGAATATCCTGGCTGTCGTGGCAGGCCTGGCGGTCAGTGGCCTGTTACTGCTCTTTCTAGGCGAGAACCCCCTCTCGGCCATGGGGACCCTGTTCGGTTCTCTGTTCCGAGATGGCTATACTTTTGCCGATATCTTTGTCAAAGCCACGCCGCTGATGTTTACTGCGCTGGCGTTCGGCTTTACGTACAAAGCGAATCTGTACAACATCGGGGCTCAAGGCCAGTTCTACATCGGCTCGGTGACCGCGGTCGCCTTTTCTCTGCTCTTCCAGGGCCGGATACCGGGGCCGCTTGCGCTGGTCCTCATTGCCCTGCTGACCATCCTGCTCGGCGGGCTGTGGGGCGGCATGATCGGCTGGCTCAAAGCAAGGTTTAACGCCAACGAATTCCTGGTCAGCATGATGTCCACCTACGTGGCCCTCAACATCATGAACTATATGCTTCGCACCGTCCTGATGGAGACCAAGGCAGAGTACCCGCAAACCGACCCGCTGGATACGGCCGTCTGGCTGCAGACCATCATCCCGGGCACCCGGCTGCACGCCGGCTTTATCCTGGCTGTGTTGGCCTGCATTGGTATTTGGGTGCTGCTGTACAAGACGCCTTTCGGCTACCGGGTCCGCACGGTGGGCAGCAATAAGGATGCTGCGGAGATGGCCGGCATCAACTCCAGGAACATCTATGTCGCCTCCTTCTTCATCAGCGGCGCGCTGGCAGCCATGGGCGGCTTCGCCGAAGTGAACGGGGTGCAGCACATGCTGGTCCAGGGCTTCAACCCAGACGTGGGTGCCGCCGGGATCGGGATCGCCATCCTGGCTAATGGCCACCCGATTGGGATGATCTTCGCCGCCATCCTGTTCGGCGCGCTGAAGGTAGGCGGTAATATTATGGGGCAGCTCTCAGGCATCCCGTCCAGCATCATCGAGCTGATGCAGGGGTGTGTCATGGTGTTCGTCATCCTCTCCTACTTCGTCCGTGAAAGGCTGGAACACCGCCGTGAGATGACCCGGCTGAAGAGGGCGGTGAGCCTATGATCGAGCTGCTGACACGCACCATTATGATGGGCACACCGCTGCTGTACGGCTCCCTTTCCGAAGTGTACGCCGAGCGCAGCGGGGTGATGAACACCGCCATTGAAGGCATCTTCCTGATGGGGGCCTGGGCCGGATTCGTTGCCGCTTATCAGACCGGCGGCAACCTGCTTATCGGGCTTCTGGCGGCGATCCTCGCCGGCCTGCTGACGGCGATCCTTTACGGGTGGATCACTATCTTTCTGAAACAGCACCAGATCGTCACCGGCACGGCCATCAACATTCTGGCCGTCGGCGTCTGCGCCTTCTTCCAGCGCGTGATTTTCGGCGTTCCGATCACCCCCCTGATCGTACAGCCGCTGTCGCCCATCCCCATCCCCTTGCTGTCGGATATACCGGTGATCGGCCCGGTCCTGTTCAACCAGAATATCCTCACCTACCTGCTTTACCTGCTGGTGCCGTTGGCCAACTTTGTCCTCTTTAAGACCTCGCTCGGGCTGGAAATCCGTTCGATCGGTGAAAACCCTGAGGCGGGCGACGTGGCCGGGCTCCGGGTGGACCGGATCCGCTTCATGACGATCCTCTTCGCTGGCGTCATGGGCGGTATCGCCGGGGCCTTCTACTCCATCGGTTATCTGGGCATGTTCACCACCACCATCATCGGCGGGCGCGGCTGGATCGCCTTTGCCATCTGCTTCCTCGGCAACTGGAAACCGCTGGGCGCCCTGGCCGGTACGCTGGTCTTTGGCCTGGCCGAGGCCCTGGCCATTTACATGCAGTCGAGCGGCGGCCTGGTGCTCCCCAACGAGCTGTTCATCGCCCTGCCGTATATCCTCACCATCGTGCTCACCGTTTCCCGGAGGTCCTTCAACGTCCCCGAAAAGCTGGGAGTTCCGTATCGAAAGGAAGCGTAACCGGTCAATTTACTGGCTTACATGCTGAGTCCGATGAACTAACCCACACGGATTCCCTCCTACCTGGGCAGCCTGGACAGCCGGCGCTTTGCCGCCGGGGCAGACGCCCCCCTCCCGGTGACCTGCAACGCCGATATGCGCCTGGCTGAAGTGCGCCAGTACTGCGCCCTGGACGCCACCGGCGCCGCTCTGATGCGCACCGCCATGACCCAACTGCAGCTCTCGGCCCGGGCCTACCACCGGGTGCTCAAGCTGGCCCGCACCATCGCCGACCTGGCCGGCTGCGACTCGATCCAACCCGCTCATCTGGCCGAGGCGCTGCAGGATCGGCCGAGGGGGAGCTGGGAACGGATTGCTGTCAACGGATGGCGACCAAAGAACGGTCGCTCGGGAGTGGATTGAACGGATTGGGCGCGATGTCAATCCATCGAGGTTTGGGCCAGGTTTGAGGGGAGTCAATTACCAGAGGGTTGGTAACGGGTTCGGGGAACAGACTGCGGAGAAAGGATGACGACCAGAGGGCGGTCGCTCGACAACGGATTAGGGCGATGAACAAACAACCCCGCTTTGCAACCACTCCTTATCGCCGGGTTTTCCTGCCGCAGGAAGGAAACGACATGCCTGTCAACCGCCACAATCGCTCTACGTTCCCAATCGGTTGAAAAGAGAGCCAGGTCGAAATCCGTTCAATCCGTTGCCCGAATCCGTTTTCAGCGCCCATTCTCAGCATATTGTGGCATATTTTCAGCACACTCCGGTTCGCTGATCCCGGGACTATAATAAGCTCAAGGCGGTTGGGGGGTACACTCCCAACCGCCTTGAGCTTATTTTTACGAGGGAGGCAGAATTAACAAACCACACAGACACAGCGGGGAGAAAGTGGATGGAGATGTGGATCTCAAGAACGGTGAAAAAGTCTGGAAATTAAGAGGCAGGCGGGTTCCCTGGCTCTATTTGCTGCTTAGCCCGCTGTTCCTCTCGCTGTTCTACGGCAAAGGGCAGGCGACGCAGCAGCCCCCGCTCAGCGCAGCGATCGACGAGTTTATCGCCAGGCAGATGGCTGCGCAGCGCGTACCGGGCCTGGCGCTGGCGATCACCCAAAACGGAAACGTGCTGTACGTGCAAGGGTACGGGAGGGACGGCAAAGGCCAACCGGTAACACCGCAAACCCAGTTCTTCATCGCCTCGGTCAGTAAATCCTTCACGGCCCTGGCGGTGATGCAGTTGGTAGAGGCGGGTAAGATCGACCTGGACGCCCCCGTCCAGGCTTACTTGCCGGAATTTACGCTGGCCGATCCTAGCGTAGCTTCCCAGATCACGATCCGCCATTTGCTCAACCAGACCAGTGGATTATCCGAAGTGGGATTCCCGGATATGCAGCTTCCGCAGCCTGAGAGTATCGCCGAGCGGGTGACCAGCCTGCGCGATGCCCGGCCAGTAGCGCCGCCCGGAACCGAATACCATTATTTCAGCCCTAATTACGGAACCCTGGCCCGTGTGGTCGAAGTGGTGAGCGGTCAGCCGTTCTCGGAATATTTAGAGACCCATGTTTTCGCCCCGCTCGGGATGCAGCATACGCTGAGCGTTGTCACCTCTGCAGAAGGCAAGCAGAAAGCGGATCGATTGGCGCGCGGCCACCTGGTGGCTTTCGGCATCCCCATCTCCTACCCGGAGGCGGATGGTTACCTGGGTGGCAGCGGCGGGGTGATCACCACCGCGGAGGATATCGCCCGCTACCTGATCGTCCAGAACAACGGCGGGCGGTATATGGATCAGGCGCTGGTCACCCCTGAGAGCATCGACCTAATGCACACGCCGCCGGAGGGGGTTAACAGCACGTATGCGATGGGATGGACGGAAAGCCACATCGATGGGTTACGCATCCTGGAGCACAACGGCATCCTCTCCACCTTTTCAGCGGATGCCCTCCTGATCCCGGAACGAGGGATTGGGATTGCGCTGTTGTACAACGTGAGTTCCCTCCCGACGATTACCTTCGGGGAGTCTCAAATCAAAAATGGGCTGATCTCCCTGCTCACAGATCGACCGGTGGAGAAGGGCCGGATGAGTGTTGGCTTATGGGGTTGGATCACCGGCGGATTAACGCTGGTTGGAGGCGCGCTGGCCGTATACAGCTTACTCCGGCTGCCCCAGTGGGCCGAAAAAGCCAGCGCCACTTCCCTGTGGCGGCTGCTGCCGGGCATCTTGTGGACCTTCGTCCCTGCCATAGTCCTGTTGGGATTCCCTGCCCTGACCGCCAGATTTGCAGACCGGGTCTTCGGATTCGTCAACCAGTACAAATCGATGCTGGGGATTTTCTTCTGGCTGGGGCTGACCGGGCTATTGGGGGTCGTGAACGGAATTGCGAGGATTGGGATCCTGCTGCGCCAACATTTACGCTGAGGCGAACAACGTTCCATTCACGACCCTCAGGCCCTCAAGCCGGATGAGTCCGGGCGTGGCGAGAGCGTTCACCGTCTACGGGCTACCATTGAACGCGTTACGAAGGCCGCGCTGGAAGCTGAGGCGCATTTCGGGATGGTGGATTTGAGCATCTAGCTCGGCGACCAGGTTCGCCGCCTCCTGTTGGAACCGGCCGGCCGCTTCCGCTGCGCCGCGCTTCATGTACAGCCTGGTTAACTGACGCCGGGCTTCGATGCGGGTTGGCGGGTAACACAGGCTGTCTGCCAGGCGGACCGCACTCAGCAGGTCAGCCTCGGCGGTTGCGGTATCCTCCATCTCCAGGTGGATCCGGCCGCGCTGCGCCAGCCCACGGGCGATATATTTGCGCGCTTCCATCTGCTCCGCCTGATCGAGCAGAGCCTCCGTGGAGGCCGCTGCCGGTTCGAGATCGCCACGCCTCAGGTGCAGCCCTGCCCGGGCGTCCGCCAGGCGGATGCGCCAGCGCCAGTTGTGAGAGCCAAATTCCGGACGTCCCACGTCTTGCTCCGCCTGGAGCAGGAATTCCTCCGCCTCGTCCAGGCGGCCCAGGGCGGTGCAGTCCAGCACCAGGTTGATCAGGGTGCTGATCTCGATCTCGCGGTAGCCGGGCACGTCCTGAGCGGGATGCAGGCCGTCCAGGTCATAGGCATAGGCTGTTTCCCAATCGCCCAACTCGGCCGACAGCCAGGCGCGCTGGTTCGGGTAGCGCGTTAACCAGAGGGACGAGGCCTCTTCAGCCAGGGACCGCCCCTGTTTGAGCACAGCCAGCGCTCGATCGTACCGGCCCATCCCACCTTCGGCGAGCGAGGCGTTGAACAGGGAGCCGGCAGCCATGGCCCGGTCCCCTAAATCCAAATACACCTCGTGCGCCCGCAAGGCGCAAACCGCGGCTCTGGCAAAACGGCCGGTAAAATTTTCGTGCATTGCCAGGAAATACAGGTTCAGCGCGGTGAGCCTGCGATGAGGCTGCCGCCGGCTGGCGAAAAGCGCCTGGCGCATCTTGTCGCGGGCGCCGGCCATATCACCCACGTTTGCCAGGGCTGTGCCCAGCGCAATGTCCGCGAATAGGGCCTGTTCCCGGTCGCCAATCGCTGCCGACCGTCGCTCCGCCTCTCTGGCCAGTTCCAGGGCTTCGGCGCCCATTCCTCTGCTCCACAGCAGCCAGACCATTTTCACGATAATGCGGACTTCTCCGCCGGGGTCCTCAGCCTGGCGGGCCAGCGAGCGGGCGGCCTCGAAATCGGCCGTGGCCTGTTCGAAACGGCCGAGCGAATAATTGATGTCCGCCCGCGCCTCGTAGATCGACAACTGCTCCTCAGCAGGGGGGCTTCCGGCGACCTCCAGCGCGCGCGTATAGTAATCCACCGCCGCCTCTCTGGCGTAGATTTGGGCAGCCTTTTTGCCGGCCAGGCGGTAGTACTTACGCGCCCGAATGTCTCCGGCGATATCGAAGTGGTAGGCCAAGACTTCGGCCTGGTCTTCCAGCCGGTCGGAAAACACCTCTTCCAGGGCTTCTCCAACGCGGCGGTGATATTCGCGGCGGCGTTTGATCAGAATCGAGTGATAAGCCGCTTCTTGCGTCAGCGGATGGCGGAATTCATATTCCAATTCCGGTTGGCGGGCAGTTTCATGGATCAGATCAGTTCTCTGCAACTGCTGAAGCTCGCGATCGAGTTTGATCGAAGCTTCGATGATCCGTCGCAGCACCCGGTAATAGAAAGAGCGCCCGATGACCGATGCGAGCTGGAGCGTCCGGCGGGCGTCGTCTTCCAACCGGTCCAGCCGCGCCAGGAGCAGGGCGTGCAGGCTGTCGGGGATGGCGATCTGTGCCGGGTCGCGGCCCGTGCTCCAGCGCAGCCCCTCGGGACCGCGATCCAAATCCCCCCGTGCCAGGAGTTCCCAGACCACCTCCTCGACGAACAAAGGGTTCCCCTCCGTCTTCCCCAGGATTTGCTCGAGCACCTGCGGGTATTGATCTGCGCCAGCGATCAGTTGGCCGGCCAATCTCAGCGTTTCCGCGGAGGAGAGCGGCCTCAGGCGGATCTCGGTGTAGCGATCGCCATAAATCTTCTCGGCAGCTCGCCTGACCTCCCAGGCCGGCGTGCCCGGGTCGGGGCGGAACGCGCCGATAAACAGCACAGAAGTCTCGCGGGTCAGCTTCAGGAGCGAGATCAACAGCTCGGCAGAAGCCGGGTCGATCCAGTGCAGGTCATCGAACACATGGACTGCCGCTCGATCGCCGATCCAGGCTCGCTCAAAGGCGAGCACCAGGTCGAACAGATCTCGCTTGAAGCCCTCGCTCTCCAGTGGAGAAGCGTCCACGAGATGTCCGGGAAATTCTCCATGCCGGCTTACCCCCGGCTCGGCGACCCCCAACAGGCGGCCGTATACCGAAATCGCCCGAGGGCCCAGTTCTGGCAAACGGCGTGCGAACAAATCGCCGATCTTCCGGCGCACCGTTTCCGGCGGGTCGGTCTCCCTGATTCCGAATTGCTCCAGAAGGTGCTGGCGGAACTGCCCGTAGGGGCGCGAGGCAGCGAAGGAGGTGGAACGGAGCAGGCTCCACTCAACCGGCGCCCCGGTTGGAGCGCTCTGCTCCCGGTCTCTCCTCAGTTCGTCGATCAGGCGGCTCTTTCCCAACCCGGTTTCGCCGATCAAGAAAACAATCCCGCCTCTTCCCCGGTGGACCTCTTCCAAATTTTGCCGCAGCGCCCGCATCTCCTGTTCTCGTCCTACCAGAGGGACATCCAGACCAGCAGGGCCGAACAGGCGGTCGGGGTCGGGCTGTATCCCCACAACACGGTAGGCTTCGACCGGTTCACTCTTCCCTTTGACCTCGATCCCTCCCAACGGCTCGACATGGAAAAAGGGTGCAACCAGCCGGTAGGTGTGCTCGGTGATCTGCACGGTGCCGGGCCGGGCGGTCTGTTCCATCCGGGCGGCCAGGTTGATGGCGTCGCCCATGGCGGTGTATTCCATCCTGAGATCGGTGCCCACCTGGCCAACAACAACCAGACCGGTGTTGATCCCTACCCTTACATTGAAATCCAACCCGCGTTCGCGCTGGATCTTCTCCCGGTACTCGCCGATCCCCTCGACCATCTCCAGCCCTGCGCGGACAGCCCGTTCCGGATCGTCCTCGTGAGCGATCGGCGCCCCGAAGAAGGCCAGCACTGCATCTCCCATCATCCTCGGGATCATGCCCTCGTAGCGGAACACCGGCGGAATCAGGTATTCGAAAGCGCCGTTCATGATTTCCGCCCAGTCCTCCGGGTCCAGGCTCTCGGCCATCGCCGTTGAACCCTTCACATCGCAAAACAGCATGGTGACGATCCGCCGCTCCCCCTCCATCTCGCGACCGTAGCCTGCGGATTGGAGCCGCGTCAGCAACTCTCTGGGGATGAACTTATGCAGCAGATCGGGAACGGGAGGGCTCGCGGCCGCAGCCAGGGGCCGCCCGCATTGGTGGCAGAACCTGGCCCCCGGCAGGACGGCTGCCCCACAATTCGGGCAGTTGCCGGCGGGCTCGAAAGAATACCCACAATACAAACAGTATCGGGCACCATCAGGGTTTACCGTCTGGCAGTTTGGGCAAATCATAATTAGGAGTAATTTTATCTCTTAATTCGCTCCCCCGTTGAGTTCATCGATACGTTTTGAGGAGATGGACGGGCTCCACAGCCCATCCATCTCCTCAAAACCCTGGAGAATTGTTGTGTGGGGGTGCGGACGACGAAGTCGCTCGCACCCCCACACAACAATTACTTCATTAGGTTATTTCAGGTCAGATATCGGCCTGTAGAACCGGAAGTATGATGGTGAACGTGCTGCCTTCGCCGGGCCGGCTCTTGACTGTGATCCTCCCGCCGTGTCGCTCCAGAATCTTCTTACAAATCGCCAGCCCCATGCCCGCGCCTTCATACTCGCCCCGGCCGCGCAGCCGGTGGAATGGTTTGAAGATCTGCTCTGCATACTCGTCCTCAAAACCAATGCCGTTATCCGCAATGGAGATTTCGATCCAGTTTTCAGCTTTGACCCGGCCCGAGATGACCACCCGAGGGGGAACGCCTGCCCGGTGAAATTTCAGCGCGTTTCCACACAGGTTTTGGAAGAGTTGGCGCATTTGCACCGCGTCAGCTTCTACCATGGGCAGTTCCCCCACCTCCACCTGCCCGCCGGTTTGCGCTAACCTCACCTCGAGATCGGAAAGCGCCTCCCGCACGATCAGGTTCAAGTCAACCGCTTCGAACCGCTTCCCCTGGGTCGTAACCCGGGAATACGCCAGCAGGCCATCGAGCATACCTTGCATCCGCTCCGCGGCGGCCTGCATGCGCTCAATATAATCCCGGCCCGCCTCATCCAGCGCTTGTTTGTAGTCTGAACTCAACCGGTCCCCAAAAGACCGGATTTTCCGCAGCGGCTCCTGCAAATCATGCGAGGCGACAAACGCGAAATCCTCCAACGCCTGGTTGCTGAGCTTGAGTTGTTCGGCATAGGAGCGCAGCATTTTCTCCGCCCGCTTGCGTTCGGCGACCTCGTCACGCAACTGCGCGTTTGCAGATTCCAGGCGCCTGGTGCGCTCCTCGACCAACTCCTCTAAGTTATGGTGGTGCAGCTCCAATTCCGCCTCGGCCCGCTTGCGTGCGGTGATGTCGATACCCACCTCCATGATCATCGGCGAGCCATCCATATCTTTAAAGGGGAAATCGTAGATGTAGTAAATGCGGCCGTCCGGACCTGTCCATTCCCACTCGTGCGGCTTCGACGTTTTCAACACCTTGAAGGATTCGCAATTCTCGCAGGGTTCGCTACGTTCAAACAGGTATTCATAACATCGGCGCCCTTGTGACTCGCCAAAGCGCTCACGGAAGAAGCGGTTGTCGAATGGCACGTGATAATCTGGCGTCATCAGGATCAGATACACCGGGAGGGCGTCGAACAGATGGGCGAACCGCTGGCGTTCGGTGATCAAAGCCGCCTCGATCCGCTTCCGTTCGGCGATCTCAGCTTCCAGGCGGTGGTTCGCCTGCTCCAGGCTCAGGATCCTATCCCCGGTCAGTTCCGCCATTCCCATGCCGGCGGGATCTTCAATGCCGGCGGGGATTTGCCCGCCCCCGGCCTTGTGCT
>CAYMLG010000115.1:0-12965 GCA_964391195.1 uncultured Anaerolineaceae bacterium
GCATGACATGCGCGGCATGTTTAGCGCATGCTTGGGGGCGGGTCTGGTAGGACGATCGGGGCGGGTTGGCCTGCCAGGCGCCGTTTAGGGTAAGCCACCTGTGCCAGAACGAAAGAGCCGCCCCTACCTGAAACCGGGGATTTATGACCGTGTGGGACGTGTGCAGAACCGCAGTGGGTGTACGGTCTCAGGTGACCGTCATCCGATCCTACACTCATGATAAGTAGCCAGTTTTTTTTATAGTTCATCAACTGGCGGTTTCGATGAGCGGCGCGCAGCCAGCCCCTCCAAAACTGGTTGCGTTCTCCCCTTGACAGAAGGCGGCCCTTCTATATAATGAAAATGATTTTCATTTTCGTCAGGAGGGACAATGAAGCCAGGCATCGCTGCCGCCTTCACTTGGATTGTGATCACCGCCGCCCTGCTCCTGGGCGGCTGTGCCGCTAACGGGGAAGAACTCCCGGAGACCGGGGAGCTGAACGTGCTGGCCACCACCACCATCGCCGCCGATGTGGTGAAGGAAGTGGGAGGAGAGCTGGTGCGGGTCGAGACCCTGCTGCCCCCCGGCGTCGATCCTCACAGCTTCGAGCCTTCACCAAAGGACATGGTGCGGGCGACGGAGGCCAGGGTGATCTTCGCCAGCGGGGCCGGGTTGGAGACTTTTCTCGAGCCGCTGCTCCGTTCGGCGGGCGGGGAAGAGAAAGTGGTTTACCTCTCCCAGGGTGTGACCCTGATTCACGCCCCGGAGGAGCTGGCGCATACCGGCGAGGACGAGCATGAAGGCCAGGAGACGGGGGACCCGCACACCTGGTTCGACCCGGCCAACGTCTCCATCTGGGCCGAGAATGTGGCTGAGGCCCTGGGCGAACTGGACCCGGATCACGCAGAACAATACCGCCAGAACGCCAGGGCTTACCAGGCCCGGTTGGAAGAGTTGGACGCCTGGATCCGGGAGCAGGTGGCGCAAATCCCGGCCGAGAGGCGCAAGCTGGTCACCGATCATGCTTCGTTCACTTACTTCGCCAACCGCTACGGTTTCGAACAGGTCGGGGCGGTCATCCCCGGCTACAGCACCGCTGCCGAGCCCTCCGCCCAGGAATTGGCCCGGCTGGAAGACCGCATTCGTGATGTGCATGTGATGGCGGTGTTCGTCGGTGAGGCGATTAGCCCCAGCCTGGTGGAGCGGGTGGCGCAGGACACCGGCGTGCGCCTGGTGCGGCTGTACACCGCCTCGCTGAGCGAGCCCGGCGGGCCGGCACCTACTTACATCGAACTGATGCAGTACGATGTCGAGCAGATTGTCAATGTATTGAAGTAGGGAAATATGGCTTTTCTAAAGGAAATCTCCAAATCGAATTTTACCGGTAAGTTTGCCCGGCACGTGCAAGGTAAGCCGATTTTAGAGGTGAAGGATCTCACCGTGCGCTACGACAATCACCTGGCCCTGGATCGGGTCACCTTTGATCTGCAGCGCGGGGAACGGGTGGCGGTGGTGGGGCCGAATGGCGCCGGCAAAAGCACGCTGTTCAAGGTCATTGCCGGCGTGCTCCCCAAAAATAACGGATCCGTGCGGGTGGCGGGCGAGGAACCGGAAGAGCACATTTGCATCGCCTATGTGCCGCAGCGCAGCAGTGTGGACTGGCAGTTCCCGGTCACCGTGGCGGATGTGGTCATGATGGGACGCACCGGGAAGCTGGGCCTGCTGCGCCGTCCCCGGCAGGAAGATCGCCTGGTGGTGCAGCGCTGCCTGGAGGATGTGGGCCTGCAGCACCTGGCCGGGCGGCAGATCAGCGAGCTCTCCGGCGGGCAGCAGCAGCGCATGTTCATCGCCCGCGCCCTGGCCCAGGAGGCCGAACTGATGCTGATGGACGAGCCGCTCAACGGGATCGACGTCCACTCCCAGGAGCAGATTTTCGCCATTCTGGATGAGCTGCGCCGGAGGCAGGTGACGATCATGGTCGCCACCCACGACCTGGATCAGGCGGCGGAGCGCTTCGACCGGGTGATGCTGCTCAACCACCGCATCGTGGGCTTCGGCCTGCCGGGGGAGGTCTTTAAGACCGAGAACCTGGTGCTGGCCTTCGGGGGGCAGCTGCGGCTGGTGGCGGATGACAATGCCCTGCTGGCCCTGGGCAGCACCTGCTGCGATGAAGGAGGGGGGCATTGAGCGAGATTCTGGACCTGCTCCTTCAGCCCCTGGGCTACGCTTTCATGGTGCGCGGCCTGCTGGCGGCGCTCATGGTGGGGATCGTGTGCGCGGTGGTAGGCACCTATGTGGTGCTGCGGGGGATGGCTTTCTTCGGCGACGCGCTGTCTCACGCCATCCTGCCCGGCGTAGCGGTGGGGTATCTGATGGGGGGTGGCGAACGCGGGCTGCTGTTCTGGGGGGCCTTGGGGGCGGCGGTGCTCTCCGCCATGGGCATTGGCGCCCTGACTCGGGAAGCCCGGGTGCGCGAAGATACCGCCATCGGCATCGTCTTCGCCGGGATGTTCGCCCTGGGGGTGGCGATGATCTCCAGTGTGCGCAGCTATTCGGTCGACCTGGCGCACTTCCTGTTCGGCAATGTGCTCGGCGTATCCGGCGCGGACCTGGCGTTGATCCTGGCCTTCGGGCTGGTGATCCTGGGTGTGGTGGTGCTCTTTTATAAAGAATTCCTGGTGCTGTCCTTCGACCCGCTGATGGCGACCACCCTGCGCCTGCCGGCCCGGGCCCTGGAATACCTGCTGTTAGTGCTGATCGCTCTGACCATTGTCGTCTCGCTGCAGACGGTGGGCGTGGCCCTCATGGTAGCCATGCTGGTCACGCCGGCCGCGGCGGCATTTCTGCTCACCCGCCGCCTACCGGTGATGATGGCGCTGGCTGCGGTCATCGCTTCGCTTTCGGGGCTGATTGGCCTGTATATTTCTTATTACGCCAGCATCGCTTCTGGCTCGGCGATCGTGCTCACCGCCACCGCCTTCTTTGCCCTTGCCTGGGCGCTGCATGCGGTCCAGAGGCGGGTCAGCGCCCGCAGCGTAAGTTGAACTGAAAATCTCCGCAGAAGAAGGTCATGATATGAGCGTGAACAACCATACCATTGAAAACTGGCTGCTGCGGCTGCAAGACAACGGCTACCGGGTAACGGCGCCGCGACGGGCGGTGGTCGAGACGATCGCTTCCAGCCCGCGTGTGCTCAACCCCCTGGATGTGTACGAGCAGGCGCGCCAGCGCTACCCGAAGCTCGGCCTGGTCACCGTGTATCGCACCCTGGAGAAGCTCGAAGATCTGGGCCTGATCCAGCGCGTCCACCAGCCGTCCGGCTGCCAGGCGTTCGTGGCCAGCGCTCCCGGGCACCAGCACCTGCTCATCTGCCAGCACTGCGGGCGGGCGTTTTTCTTCAGCGGCGAGCAGGAAATGCTGGACGGCCTGATGCGGACTGCGGCGGAGGGCAGCGGGTTCGAGATCGAGGACCACTGGCTGCAGCTTTTTGGCACCTGTGCCGCCTGCCAGGTAGGGCGCGCCTAGCCGGGCGAGAGCGCTCAGCGGTTCAATACCCGGTTGACTTCCTCCAGGCGGGAGAAGATCTCGGCTGCTTCTTCTTCTCCGGCGAGGGTCACATGGCCCTCTCCGTCCACGTGGGTGGGAATCAGCTCGAAACCGGCGTATTCTTTCCCCCGGTACATCACTTTTAAGATCATACCCTGGCTGTGGTCCCGGCCCCAGCTCTGATCGAAGACGAAGTTGCCCAGGCCGTAGAAGATGGGCACCCCCTGAACTTCTCCGTACCCCTGGATGACGTGCGTGTGGTTGCCGATGATCAGGTCGGCTCCGGCGGCGGCCAGTTCTTCCGCCAGTTTGCGCTGGATCCAGCTCGGCATCGCCGCGTCTTCCGGTCCCCAATGGGGCATGGCGATCACGACATCGGAGACTTCCCGGGCTGCGGCGATGGCCAGGCGCAGGTTCTCCTCGTTCAGCACGGCGATGCCGGGGGTGTCCTCGCCGGCAAAGGCCATCGGCTCGATGTGCCCGAGCGAGACGATCCCGAAGCGCACGCCGTTCACGGTGACCACCACCGGCTGCATGGCGGCCGCGTGGTTCTCGCCGGCTCCTACGGGCCGGATCCCCACCCGGTTCAGGTTCTCCAGCGTATCGAAGAAGGCCCGGTTCCCGCAGTTGGTCAACCCGCAGTTCTTGATGTGGTTGGTAGCGACGCTCATCACGTCAAACCCCGCCCTGGCCAGGGCGTCGGCGTTCTCGGCGCTGCCCACCAGCACATAGGTGCGCTTACAGCCGGTGTGAGGCGGGAAATCGCTGATCGTGGCGTTCAGAGTGCCGACGGCCAGGTCGGCCTGCTGGATCACCTCCCGCACCGCCTCGTAGGGATAGTCCGGGTCCTGGCGGGCATCGATGGCGGCCTGTACACAGCGGGCCGGGACGATGATCCCGGTGAAGAGCAGGGTGGTCAGTGGGGGCTGGGTTGGTTCCGGGGTCTGGGTGGGGAGGACCGGCGTGGGGGTCGGTGTGGGGCTGGGCTGCGGGGTAGGGGTAAAGGTGGGGGTGGGGGTCACCGGTGTAGCGGATGGGGCGAGTTCCTGTGCAGCGGGGACGGTGATGAAAGCCTCGCCAGTCGGGGGAAGGACTGGGGCGGCCTGCTCAGGCATCCCTGGGCGGGCCGCGGCCTGGCAGGCGGTGAGGGCCAGCAGCGTTAGCACGATCCAGGCTTTTTTGTGGGGGAGTTGGGCTCTCATTAATTGTTGACTTCGTCGTCCACCGGCGGGGCGGCCGGGCCGTAGTCGAGCACTTCGCGGGCGCCGGTCCCCGGTTCGGGAGGCCCGACGATGCCTTTGGCCTCCATCGTCTCCACCAGGCGGGCGGCCCGGGTGTAGCCGATGCGCATCCTGCGCTGCAGCATGGAGATCGACGCTCGCCCCTGGCGGCGCACCAGGTCGATGGCCTCCTTGTACAGCGGGTCCTGCTCTTCTTCAGAAGCGGCCTCTTCCCACATGGGGAGCTGCTTCAAGGGCAGGTTGGACGGCAGGGCATCGACAATGCCGCCCACGGCGACCTGAGTGGTGAGGGCGGTGCTGGAGAACCCTTGCCAGTACTGGACTAGGCGTTGAATTTCGGCGTCGGAGACGAAGACGCCCTGCAAGCGCACCGGGGCCGGGGCATCGGGGGGGAGGAAGAGCATATCGCCGCGCCCCAGCAGGCGCTCGGCGCCAGGCTGGTCGAGGATGGTACGGCTGTCCACATTGCTGGCCACGGCAAAGGCGATGCGGGCGGGGAAATTGGCTTTGATCAGGCCGGTGACCACATCCACAGAAGGGCGTTGGGTGGCGATCACCAGATGGATGCCGGTGGCGCGGGCCAGTTGAGCCAGGCGGGTGATGGTCCGCTCGGTCTCATCCGGGGCGAGCATCATCAGGTCGGCCAATTCATCGATGATCACCACCAGGTAAGGGATCTTCTGCAGGCCGCGCTGGGCCGCTCGAAGGTTGAAGTCCTTGATATTGCGCGCCCCCACCTCGGCCAGCTTACGGTAGCGCATGTCCATCTCGCGGGTCACCCACTGTAGGGCGGCCACCACCCGTTCCATTTCCACCACCACCGGGGCCAGCAGGTGGGGGATGCCGTTGTAGCCGGTCAGTTCCACCCGCTTGGGGTCAACCATGATCAGGCGCAGCTCATCGGGGGTGTTGTTCAGCAGCAGGCAGCAAATGAGCGAGTTGACGGCCACCGATTTTCCCGACCCGGTCTGCCCGGCGATCAACAGGTGAGGCATGGCGGCCAGGTCGGCGGCCACAGCCATGCCGGCCACGTTCTGCCCCAGGGCAAAGCCCAGTGGGGACTTGATCCGCTTGAAGGCCTCGCTCTCGATCACATCGCGCAGCGCGACCAGGGCGATCTCATCGTTGGGGACCTCGATGCCGACGAACCCCTTCCCGGGGACGGGGGCCTGGATGCGGATGGTGCGCGCCGAGAGGGCCAGGGCCAGGTCGTCGGCCAGGGCGGCGATCTTCCCCACCCGCACCCGCATCCGGCCGCCGCGCGATTCGACGAAGTCGGGCTCGACCCCGAACTGGGTGATCGTCGGCCCGCGGTTGATTTCAACCACCCGCGCCGGGGCGCCGAACGAGCTCAGGGTCTCCTCGATAATCTGCGCCCGCTGGCGGTCGATGTCGTCATCGTGCGCCACCTCTCCGCCGGGGTCCAGAATTTTGGCGATGTTGGGCAGCACCCACTGGCGGGGTTCTGCCTCCAGGGAGGGCTCCATCTCCAGCTCCTGAGAGGCGCCCGGGGGAGAGACGGCCACAACCGGGTGGGCCCCAGGGCTGGAAGTAGATGCGCTGCTCTTGGCAGGGGGGAAGGGTGAACCGTTGTAGGACGGCGAATAGGGCGGGGTCTTGCGCTCGGGCCAGCGCTCGATGAGCCACTCCCGGGTGCGGGTGAACAGCGGCCCAATCCAGCCGAACATCTCCGCTACGGTCAGATCGAAGGTCATGGCTAGGGCGATCAACAGCCAGGCGGCGAGGACGATGGCGGCGCCGCCGCGGCCGAGCAGGCGCAGCAGTAGATTCAACGTGACTGCCCCGGTGTAGCCGCCGCCAAGCCCTTCGCCGGCCATGACCAGGGTGTCCTGCCCCGGGTTTTGCAGGAAAGCGATGAAGTGGAAGACGGCCAGCAAGTTGAAGAAGAGCAGCAGAATCCCCACCAGGCGCTCGACCGCCAACTGCGGGATGCGGTCGAAGCTGCGCAGCACCAACCACAGCCCGGAGACCAGCAGGCCCACCGGGAAGATGAATTTGCCCCAACCGAAAGCCATGGCGATGAGCTGCACCCAGCTTTGGGTGAGCCCGCTGCGCGACATGGAGAGCAGGCTGAGCAGGGTGAGCAGGCCACCCAGCGCCAGGACGACGCCAAGAATGTCCAGCTTGCGGTCCAGGGAGAGGCCAGAGGCGACAGGCCGAGCGCTTTGTGAGCTGCGGGCCGGCTGCTTCTGCTCACCGGTCTTCCGGGGGGTAGGGCGGGCGCCGGAAGTGCTCCTCGGTTTTTTGGGGCTCGCCTTTTTCGCTGCACGCGGTTTCAGCGCCGCTCGGATGGGGTTCTTCCTGGCGCTGCTTTTTGAAGAGGAAGATTTGGATGATTTTCCGGCCATCAATACAACTCGGGGATTTGAATCATGCTTCCATATCAATGGGCCTTTCCCATCGTATGGAGATTGACTGGCATCGATTATAGCACATATGGTCTTTATTCATTTTTAAGGAGCGATTATCGCCGTATCACTGTCTTTCCAATACGCGGACGGTTTTTTATCGGAAGCTCTGCAGCCTGGGGTACAATAATCCCTGGATTGCTCGGGGAGATAGACCAGGCAATCTCGATACCCTCAATAAGGACTGATCATTGTTCGAAATCGTCTTCCTCGGCACCTCGGCTTCGGCCCCATCCATCCACCGCGGCCTCTCGGCCCAAATGGTGATCCATGACGAATACCGCTTCCTGATCGATTGTGGAGAGGGCACTCAGCGCCAGATCATGCGCTCCGGCCTGGGCTTTAAACGGCTCAACCATATTCTGATCACGCACGGGCACCTCGACCACATCCTGGGCCTGGGCGGGCTGCTCTCCACCTTCACCCGTTGGGAGGCCATCGAAGATCTGGTGATCTATGGGGGGAAATTCGCCCTGGAGCGCATCCATGACCTGCTGTACAAGGTTGTGCTGCGCGGCGCTCGCCCGCCGATGCAAATCCGCTTCCAGGAGATCAAGGAAGGGGTGATCTTCACCGGGGACGATTTCAACCTCTCGGCGTTCCCCGTCTACCACCGCGGGGCGGACAGTTTCGGCTTTCTGTTTCAAGAGAATTCCCGCCGCCCCTTCCTGCCGGAGCAGGCCGAAGCGCTGAACATCCCTCCCGGCCCGTGGCGCCGCGACCTGGTCAACGGGCAGGCGGTGATCCTGCCGGACGGGCGGCAGATCTTCCCCGACCAGGTGCTCGGGCCGGAACGAGCCGGCGCCAGGCTGGTGCATGTGGGGGATGTAGGCCGCACGGAAGGGCTGCTGGAGGTCGCTCGCGAGGCCGACGCGCTGGTGATCGAAGCCACCTACCTGCACGCCGACCTGGACATGGCCCGTGATTTCGGGCACCTGACCGCCAGGCAGGCGGCCGAGTTGGCCCTGGAAGCCGGGGTGAAGAACCTGATCCTGACCCATATCTCCCGCCGCTACCGTGAGCGGGATGTAATCAACGAGGCCCGCGAAATTTTCCCCAACAGCTACGTGGCCCGCGATTTCGACGCCTTCCAGGTGAAGCGCGATGATTTCGCTAAAATCAAGTTGCGAGCAGATCAAGATGAGGAGTGAGCGATTAGAGCACGCCCCATCCCGAATTTAAGGATGGGGCGTGTTGAATCAACTGCGCGATCGGAATTACCGCTCAACCTCATCGAAAACGCTGCTCCTTCCATACGTCGGCCGTGTTGTGATAACCGGCCTGTTCCCAGAAGCCGGGTTTATCGTGGGGCATGAACTCCAGGCCGCGCAGCCACTTGGCTCCTTTCCAGAAATATGGGGTGTGCAGGTCTTTATCAGGGATGGCGCCGACCACGCCGCGCAGTGGGTAGCCGTGGTCGGGGGTGAGCGGCTGTCCATCGAAATGGGTGGCCAGCAAGAAATTCTCGGCCAGCACTACTTCCAGGGGCAGGTTGACCGTAAACCCATACTCGGCGTGCTGCAGCACAAACCGGGCGGTGGGCTTGAGCCGGATTAAACCTTCATCCACCAGGGTCTTGACCGAGACCCCCTCCCACTCCGTGTCGAATTTGCTCCAGCGGGTGACGCAGTGGACGTCCATCTTGAGGCGGGAGCGGGGCAGTTTTTGGAACTCGTCCCAGGTCCAGGTCACCGGTTCTTCCACCTCGCCCCATACGCGGAAATCCCAGGTAGCCGGGTCGAAGCGAGGGACCGGGCCGTAGTGCAGGACGGGGAATTTATTGGTCACCGACTGCCCGGGCGGAAGCCGCCCTTCTTGAGCGAGCCGTTCTTCGTCTTCGCGCCGTCGAAAGATATTGTTGAGCATGCTGAATTCCTCCTTTTGGCTCAGCTTGCGGCTTCCATGTAGCGGGAATTGCCGGTTTCGCAGGCCGATACTCATCAGGAAGATTATATCAAGAGAAAATTACTAATATATCTCCTGTATCTTTAGAAAGGATTAAGAAGCCGGGAGAGAAAGATGACGGCGGTTTTCCCGTGTGCGCCACGCGGAAAAACCGCCGATTTTTATTACGAGGTAAGTGGGGGATAGGTCAGGACAAGGTGAAGCTCTCGCCGGGGCGAAGGACATGCACCTGGGCCCCGGTCTCTTGCTGCACCCGCTGCGACCAGGCCTGGGGATCCTGGTGGATCAGCTCAAAGGTGCTGTAATGCACGGGGATGACGTGTTTTGGCTCGATCAGCTTGACCGCCCGCAGGGCATCATCCGGCCCCATGGTGTAGTTATCGCCGATGGGGAGCAGGGTCAGGTCGACGCCCTCTTCGCCGATCAATTTCATATCGCCGAACAGGCCGGTGTCGCAGGCCAGGTAGATCTTCTTGCCGTCCTTGGTGGTGAGGAGAAAGCCGGCCGGGTTGCCCCCATAAGAGCCATCGGGCAGGGCCGAGCCGTGCAGCGCGTTGGTTAGCTTGAGATAGCCGAAGGGGTAGTGGCGCCCGCCGCCGATATGTTGTCCGTGGCTCTGGAGCCCTTTCTTCTCGAACCAACCGGCGATCTCGAAATTGCTGATCACCAGCGCCCCGGTGCGCCTGGCGATTGCCTCGGCATCGCCGACATGATCACCATGACCGTGGGAGATCAGGATATACTCCGGATGGACGCTCTCAGGACTGGTCGCCGCGGTAGGGTTGCCGCTGAGGAAAGGATCGACCAGGATGCGCGCCCCGTCCACTTCCAGGCCAATGGCAGCATGCCCATACCAGGTGACTTTTACGCTCATCTGCATATCCTCCTTCTCTGATGAAACCGTATGATCACAGAATTATTGGTTGGAATCGCCGCTGGACGGCGAAATAAACAGGGGATATTCGTAGTTTTGTATAAGATGATTATACCGGATCCTGCGAGCGATGTGCGCGAAAAATGATAGGGCAGCGCTGCCGGTTGAGCTTTACCGGCAGCGCTGCCCTGGAGATACTTGTTCGGGGGTCATCCCCGATGATGGTTAGTTCCCTTACGGCTGTTTGGGCACCTGGACTATGTTGTATTCGGTATCTGGGGTGGGAGTCGTCCCGAAGCGGGCGTTGACGGCGTACAGGAAGGGGCCAAAGCGGGCGATGGTGGTGGGGACATCGAAGTTCTCGTCCTGGATGGTCCCGATCAATTGGCCGGAGGTGAGTTGAGGGTCTAATTTAATCACCTCGATCTGGTTGAGTTGGTTCTGGACCACATAAAGGGTGAGCCCGTGGAGCAGGATTCCATCCCCGAACTCGACGGAAGCGCCACCCAGGTCGATTTGCGTCGCTTCGCCGCTGGACGGGTCTACCCGATAAAGGCGGCCCAGGTTGGATTGGACGGCAATCAGCCACTTGCCGCTGGGTGTAGCGGTGATGCCATTAAGGTTGAACCCCTCCGCATGAGTGTAATCACCACTTAGCTCGATGGTTTCGACCACTGCGCCATCGATCAGCCCCCCGTTGGGGTTGAGCGGAACGCGGTAGAGGACCGGCTGGCTGGAGTTGGTGAAGTAAGCGCCGTTCCTGGTGACGTAGACGTCGTTGATGAACACGTCCATGGGTGGGGAGAGCTGGTATTCCGCCAGGGGCTCGCCGGTCTCACCATCGTATACGTAAGCCGCGCCGGTCGGCCCGCCGGAGACGAAGAGGTAGTTGGTGCGTTTGTCCAGGTGCAGGCCGATCGCCGCCCGGCCCTCTTGCTCGGGCACCCACACCTCGCCTTGCCCGGTTACCAGGTCACCGCGGAAGATCGCCCCGGTCGGGATCGAGCCGACGTAAAAAGTCGTCCCGCGGCCCACGGCAATCCCCTCCGGTTGGAACCCATCCGGCAGCGGGATGATCGGTGGGAAGGGTTCTTGTGCCACAGCCGGAACCAGGGTGGACAACAGGATGACCAGCGCCAACAGCAAGGCAGATACAGATTTTCTCGTATACATCTATACTATCCTCCAAAAGAACTACGATCCTTAGTGTCACTCCCCCATATCGAGTCTCCTGGATCCTGTTTGCGAGCGTGGAGAAGGGGAGACAAACGGGAGCTGCGCTTGTTTGCAGCCCCGGTGCGGCTCCCCACGGCAGCGGATCCCAAAGCCTGTTCCTGCCCCCAGGTTGGATTCTAACATCTAAAGCATACTAATACAATCTAAATAGTGTGAATAATAGGGTGAGATGAAGCAGGGAGAAACTTTATATTTGACAAATCGAGTGGTTCTTGTTAAGATACGCATACTTGTATAGATAAGTAGACAAGTTGCTCACCCGACCCCATCAGGACTAAGGAGCGATCCTTTGCCTCTACAGCCGGGCCCACTCCCCAAACACTACCAACTGGCTGAGATCCTGCGCCGTAAGATCGCGGCAGGTGAACTCAAGCCCGGCGACCGCTTGCCGGCCGAGAACGAACTCTGCCGCCAGTACCAGGTCAGCCGGGGTACGGTGCGGAAGGCGCTCAACACCCTCTTCCACGAGGGGCGCGTGTACAGTGAGCAGGGCCGGGGCACCTTTGTAGCCGCGAAATCCACCGAGCCGGTGTTCATGACCCTCTCCGCGTTCGATGCCGAGATGCGCAGGCAGCAACACCAGCCGAAGACTCGCTTGCTGACTCTGGAAGTCATCCCCGCCTCGGCCAGGGTGGCGGATAAGCTGGCCATCCCCGCAGGCGAACCGGTGATCCATATCGACCGGCTGCGGATGGTCGACGAGCGCCCCACCGTCTTCGAGACCCGCTACCTGGCCCAGTCGCTCTGCCCGCGGCTGCCCGGCGAAGATCTCGAGCACGAATCGATCCATTTCCTCTTAGTGGAAAAATACGGAATCCCCCTGGTGCGCACGGTGCACAACATCGAAGCCCAGGTGCTGACGCCTGAGCAGGCCTCCCTGCTGCAGGTGCAGCCCGGCGAACCGGCCTTTTTTATCGACAGGTTGACGTACACCGTCGGTTCGCAAGGCGAACGCCCGGCCGTCTGGTACCAGGCGCTATATCACGGCGCTGAATACACTCTGCGCGTGGAGTTCGAAAGGAGGTGAGCCCCTGAAGCGATTGATGTTTAACGTATTCGAGTCTGTCGCCCTATCCACAGAAACAAAAGTTTGAGGAGGAACTGATGAAACAAAAGATGACCCTTTTGACTGGCCTGGTTCTGGTTCTGAGCCTGCTGTTGGGCGCATGCGCTACAGCCACACCCACACCGGCGCCGGTAGCCACCGAGAGCCAACCGCCCGCCGGACAGGAAGCCCCGGCGGAGGAACAACCGGCGGAGACGAGCGAGACGATCAAGATCGGCTTTATCTCCCCCACTACGGGTTTTGCTGCGGCTGACGGCACCAGCGCCCTGCAGTCCGCCCAACTGGCGGTCAAGATGATCAACGAGCAGGGCGGCGTGTTGGGCCGGCAGCTCGAACTGATCGCTTACGATGACGCTGGCAAGCCCGATCAGGCCTCTAGCCTGGTCCGCAAGCTGATCGAGCAGGATAAGGTGGTGGCCGGGATCAGCGGCTCCTACTCCGGTTCCACCCGGGCCGCAGCCCCCATCTTCCAGGAGGCCGGCATCCCCATGATTTCGGCCTATGCCATCCACCCTGATATCACCCCGGTGGGCGACAAGATCTTCCGCGTTGGCACCCTGGCCGATGTCCAGGGCCGGGTGGGGGCCGAGCTCGTCGCCAAAAATCTCAATGCCCAGCGGGTCGCGATCCTGACCGTGGACAACGACTTCGGCATCAGCCTGACCGAGGGGTTCAAGGAACATGCGGC
>CAYMLG010000116.1:0-12871 GCA_964391195.1 uncultured Anaerolineaceae bacterium
GCAGGAAGACTTCGCCTTCCTCCCGGTCTATACCGAATACTTCGAGACGGTAGAAGCGCCGGACGAGCGCACGCTGGTGCTGACCCTGACCGAGCCGATCCCCAACCTGGAGAGCCAACTCGTGTTCCTCTACGTGCTGCCCGAGCACATCTGGTCGCAGTATGCGGAAGCGGGGGCAGCGGAGTTTGAAAACCAGGAGATGATCGGCAGCGGGCCATTCCGGATGGTTGAATACCGGCAGAACGAGTTCATCCATCTGGCGGCGGTCAAAGATCACTACCTTTACCCGCCGAAAGTGGACGAAGTGGTATTCCAGACCTTCGACAACCAGGATGCCTTGGTGCAGGCGATCCGGGCCGGGCAGGTGGATATGATCACCGAAATGCCGGCCACAGCCTATGCCAGTTTACGCAATGATCCGAACGTCGAGGTGATATCGGGCCCGCCGCTGTCGCCCGAGCTTGCGGATATCATCCTCAATGTCACCGGGGAAGAAAACTGCCCGCCAGATGACGGGGTTTGTTCAGGGCACCCGGCGCTGCGTGACCGCAACGTGCGCCTGGCCCTGGCCCATGCCACCGACAAGCAGCAGATCATCGATATCGTTCTGCTCGGTCTGGGCGAGCCCGGCCTGACCCTGATCCCCAGCTCGCTGGGAGTCTGGTACAACGATACGATCGAAGATTACCCTTACGACGTCACCCTGGCCAACCAGATCCTGAACGATGCCGGCTATGCGGACACGAACGGGGACGGCGTGCGAGAGATGCCGGACGGCAGCCGCCCGCTCACCTTCCGGCTAAACTGGCCCAACGACAGCAGCAACCTGCCCAGGATGGCGGAACTGCTGAGCGAGATGTGGGCGCAGGTGGGGGTGTCGCTCGAACTCCAGGCGCTCGACCCCGATGCGCTGACCGCGGTGTGCTGCCCGGCTTTCGATTATGACATCATCCTCTGGGGCTGGGGCTCCGACCCGGATCCAAGCTTTTTGCTGAGCGTATACTTGTCGAGCGAGATCCCAACCGGCACCAGCGAGACGGGTTACTCCAACCCCACCTACGATGATCTGTATCACCAGCAGGCCACCGAGTTGGACCTGGATCGGCGGCGCGAGCTCGTATGGGAGATGCAGCGCATCGTGCATGAGGACATCCCTTACATCATCCCCTACTACGATCTGGCGGTGCAGGCCTACCGCCCCGACCGCTTCAGCGGCTGGCTGACGGATCAGGGCAAACTGGCCCTGGAAGATGTGACTTCGCTGGTGGTCGTGGAGCCAGTAAGGTAGCCGCTCAGGGATGAATCGTTCGCAATACCTGCTCCGCAAGGTCGGATGGGCAGCGACGACCCTGCTGTTCGTCCTGGTGCTGAACTTCTTCCTGTTCCGGGTGCTGCCGGGCGATCCGGCCCGGGCGGGGATCCGCGATCCGCGCCTGAAACGAGAAGCCGTGGAGGCGATCCGCGTCCGCTTCGGGTTGGATAAGCCGGTGATCAACTGCTTCGAGTCGCTCAATCCAGTCAGGCTGGGGAGCTGTGCGGTGAACCCGCTGGACACCCAGTTTTTCATCTACCTGCGCAACCTGTTCCGGGGCGAGATGGGGTTCAGCTTCCATACCAATCGCCCGGTCCTGGACATGCTCAACGAGCGGTTAGGGAACACCATTTTGCTGATCGGAGCGGGGCAAATCCTGGCCATCCTGATCGGGGTCCTGTTGGGCGTGGCCGCGGCGTGGAAAGCCAGGACGGCGATCGATTATGCCGCCCTGTTGGGGAGCTTGCTGGCCTGGAGCCTGCCGACCTTCTGGCTGGGGATCATCCTGCTGTTCTGGGGCAGCACGCAGTTCGGGCTGCCCCTCGGCGGGAAAGAGACGCCGGGGGGCAGCTTCGTTGGTCTGTGGGCGAATCTACAGGACCTGGGCCGGCATATGCTGCTGCCGACGCTGACCTACACCATCGTCTTCCTGGGCGAATACATGCTGATCATGCGCAGCACCCTTCTGGAGGTGCTCTCGGAGGATTACATCCTGACCGCGAAGGCCAAGGGCCTGAGCTCTTTCGACGTGCTGCGCAACCATGCCCTGAAGAACGCCATGCTGCCCATGGTGACCCTGATCGCGATCAATCTGGGTTTCACCGTGGCCGGGGCGATCCAGATCGAGACGGTGTTCTCCTGGCCGGGGTTGGGGCGGGCGATCTTCGAGGCGGTCGAGCGGCGGGATTTCCCCATGCTGCAAGGGACCTTCCTCCTGCTAGCGGTGAGCGTGATTGTGGCAAACCTGCTGGCCGACCTGACCTACTCCTACCTGGACCCGCGGGTGAAAGCGGAATGAAGAGCGACGAGAAGGGCTTCTGGCGGACGTTCATCCGCAACCGGATGGGGGTGGTGGGGCTGGTGATGCTGGTGCTGGCGGTTTTGACGGCTGCCTTCGCTCCCTGGGTCGCGCCCTACGATCCCCGGGAGGCGGTGCGGGTGACCATCGACGACATCTACGCCCGGCCCAGCGCGGCGCACCCCCTGGGCACCGACGATGCGGGAAAGGATGTGTTGACGAACTTTATCTACGGCGCCAGGGTCTCGCTGATCGTTGGATTTTTCGCTTCGTTTATCTCCATCGTCATCGGCGGGCTGGTGGGCATTGTGGCCGGGTATTACGGTGGGCGGGTGGAAAACACCCTGATGCGCTTCACCGACTTCATGCTGGTGATCCCGGACCTTCCGCTGATCGTGGTCATCGTCGCCATGACTCAACCGAGCTTATGGAACATTATCCTGGTCATCGGCCTGCTGGGGTGGACGACGACTGCCCGGTTGGTGCGGGCGCAAACGCTGGCGCTCAAGCAGCGCAAGTTCGTGCTGCGCGTCCGGGCGATTGGCGCAGGGAGCCTGCATATCATCCAGCACCATATCCTGCCGCTGGTCATGCCGTTGATCGTGGTCAACACCGTGCTGGTGATCTCGCTGGCAATTTTGAACGAAAGCACGCTCAGTTTCCTGGGCCTGGGGGATCCGACGGCGTTGAGTTGGGGGCAGATGCTGAATTTCGCTTTTGGCCGGGGGGCGATGAGCGCCGGGGCGTGGTGGGCGCTGGTCACACCGGGGTTCGGGATCGTTTGGGTGGTGCTGGGGCTTACTTTGCTGGGGCAGGGGCTTGAACAGGTGTTGAACCCGCGCCTGGAGGCGCACCACCTGACAAAAAACCGCGATGTAGTCCGGCTGCAGCCGGTCCTGCCGCAGTCCAGCCTGGAACAATCGCCGGTCTTGTTGGAAGTCCGCAACCTGTCGGTTGATTACCACCCTCCCGGGCAGGCGCCTCAGCATGCGGTGGAAAACGTGAGTTTCAAGCTGCGCGAGGGCGAAGTTTTGGGCCTGGTCGGCGAGAGCGGGTGCGGCAAGACAACCCTGATGCTCAGCCTGATGCGCCTGCTGCCTGCCACAGGGCGGATCACCCGGGGAGAGGTGCGCTTCATGAACCGCAGTCTGCTGAAGTTGAAAGAACGGGAGATGGCGGACGTGCGCTGGAAGGGGATTTCGATCATCTTCCAGGGGGCGATGAACGCCCTCAACCCGGTGCGAACCGTGGGCGACCAGATTGGGGAGGCCATCCTGCGCCACGACCTGCCTATGCCGGGGTCAACAGTGAATGGGCGGGTGGAAGAACTGCTGGAAATGGTGGGGATCAGCCCCTCGAGAAAGGAGCACTATCCCCACCAATACTCGGGAGGGATGCGGCAGCGGGCGATGATCGCCATGGCGCTGGCCTGTAACCCGCAGGTGGTTATCGCCGATGAGCCGACGACCGCCCTGGACGTAATGATCCAGGCCCAGATCCTCGAACTGCTCTCCACCCTGCGCTCCCGGCTGGGACTGTCGATCATCTTCGTCACCCACGACCTGGGCGTGGTGGCGGAAATGTGCGACAGCGTGCTGGTGATGTACGCCGGGACCACGGCCGAGTACGGGCCGGTGGACGCGATCTACAACGCACCCCAGCACCCTTATACTCAGGAACTGCTGAAGGCCTTCCCCGACCTGACCCGCCCCGGGGAGAGATTGGCCTCGATCCCAGGCTACCCGCCACGGCTGAGCGCACTGCCGCCGGGGTGCCGGTTCGCCCCGCGCTGCCCGAAGGCTATCGATCGCTGCCACATTGAGCAGCCCGCGATCCGGCGGGTGGGCCGCCAACATCAGGCGAGCTGCCACCTGCTAGAAGTTGAGGGGGAAACCAGGGTGTTTCGCTTATGACCAGACCAATCCTTGAGGTTCGAGATTTGCACAAACACTTTCAAGTGGGCCGGCCCGGCCTGTTCAAGCAGTCGGAGCAGCTCGTCCGGGCCGTGGATGGTGTTAGCTTCTCCCTGGGGCAGGGCGAGATCCTGGGCCTGGTTGGGGAGAGCGGGTGCGGGAAGACCACCCTATCGCTGACCTTGCTGGGCCTGGAGACGGTGACGAGCGGCGAGATCTTTTTCCAGGGGGAGAATGTCACCCACCTGAAGGGCCGGGGATTGAAGGCGCTGCGGCGGGAGATCCAGATGGTGTTCCAGGACCCCTATGAATCTCTTAACCCGACGCAAACGATCGAGGAGATCGTCGCCGAACCGCTGCGCGTCCACGGGCTGGCCCTGGGGTGGGAGGAGCGCCAGCAGCAGGTGCTGGCCGCGCTGGAAGACGCCGGGTTGAAACCGGCCCGGCACTTCTTGAACCGCTACCCGCACGAACTGTCCGGCGGACAGCGCCAGCGGGTAGTGATCGCCGGGGCGCTGGTGTTGGAGCCCAGCCTGCTGCTGGCAGATGAGCCGGTGTCAATGTTGGACGTGAGCATTCGTGCCGAGATCCTGAACTTGCTGCTGGACCTGCGGCAGAAGCGGGGGATTTCGGTGCTGTTCATCACCCACGACCTGGCCACGGTAGCCTATTTCGCCGACCGGATCGCGGTGATGTACCTGGGCAAGATCGTGGAGATCGGGACAACCCGCCAGGTGTTGAGCGAACCGCAGCACCCGTATACGCGGGCGCTGATGTCGGTCGTCCCGGCGCCGAACCCCAGGCTGCGCCGGAAGCGGATCATCCTGCAGGGGGAGACACCGAACCCCCTCCACACGCCGGGCGGCTGCCGGTTTCACCCTCGCTGCCCGGTGGCATTCGAGCGCTGCCGGGAGGTCGAGCCGGCTCTTGTGGAGGTGGGGGAAGGGCATACGGCGGCGTGCTTATTGGTCGATCAGCCTGAAGCAGCGCCCTGAGGTCAGCCAGGGGAAGCGCCCTCATCCTGAGCCCACAGCCCAAAGCCCGCCTGGCGGCGGGCCTGGCGGCGCCTCTGCTGCTCGTGGATTTCGGCTACATGCCCGGCTTTTTCGGCGATCGCGGCCTCCAGCCAGAGACCTCCGTTTTCAGCAGTCGCCAGGCTGCCTGCGCCATAGGCCCCGGTACGGGTGTCGTCCTCCCAGGGCGGATTGGCGACCAACGCCCCGCCCTCCACCCAATCCATATAGTACGAAGGGGTGGCGATGAAGGAGGTTTCGTCCACGCAGCGTTCCATATGCACCAGGTCGGGGCGCAGATGGAGCATAAGAGCGGTCTCCAACTCCCCGGCGTGACCCATCCCGCCCCGGGCCGAGCGGCGGTTCTGTTCGAGGGCGGCGACACCTTGCGGGCCGGAGAGATGGAGCCAGCTCGTGGCGCAGAAGATCCGCCGGTGGCGCTCCCCGGCGTATTTGACCACGTTGACCAGGAACGAGTAATTCCCCCCATGCCCGGTGTTGAAGTAGAAGCGGTCGAAGCCGCGCGCGACCAGGGCATCGATCACCCCCAGCCAGAAATCTTCGAAAGCTCGCCCGCCGCAGTTTAGGGTGCCGGCAAAGGCCCAGCGATGGGTGCTGACCCCGTAGGGGAATACGGGAAGGACGGTCACGGCCTGCTCCGCAGGATGCTCCGCGGGTTGCTCCGAAAGCTGCTTTGCAGTCAGCTCTACCCCGCAGCAAATGGCCTCGATGATGGTGGTATCGGTGCACAGGGGGAGGTGCAGGCCATGCTGTTCGGTGTGGCCGATGGGCAGGAGCACCACGCAGTGGCGGTCCGCATCGGGCGGCAGGGGGCGGGCCTCGGCCGACTCGGGGGGCGGAAGCAGAGCGATGCGCTCAGGCCCCGGGCCCAGATCTATCCCCTGGGGGGTGAGGGCATAGACGCGGGTGAAACCATCGTCTCGCAGGCTGTCGAGCAGGTTGCGCAGCAAGGCGGCGAACAAGGGCTCTGGCACAGCCAGCCCGCTGCCACGCCAGCCGAACGGGACCGGCGGGAGCAGGCCGATGCGCAGCGGGCTGCCCAGGGCCTCGGCCAGCCGGGGCAGGGGACCTGAGGCGCCCAGAGGCAGCAGCAGCGGGGTATCGCGCGGCAGGGCGGCCACCTCGGGCCAGGTGAGGTGAGCGTAGGCGAAAAATTCGGTCATGGCAGCAGGTACCAATCCAGGAAGCGCTCGATCCGCTGGTAAGCGTCGAGCTGGGTCTTTCGCATCAAAAAGCCGTGCGGCTCTCCGGCGTAAGTTTTGTACTCGAAGGTCTTGCCCTCCCGGCGCAGGGCTTCGACCCACTCTTCGCTGGCCTGAGGGGGGACGACATCGTCCAGCAGGCCGTGCAAGATCAGCATGGGCTTCTGCACGGCACCCGCCTGGTAGATCGGGGAGCCGCGACGGTACGCTTCCCGGTTCTGGGATGGATGGCCGAGAAAAATCTCACTGTAAAGGCGCAGGCGGCGGTTGCACTGCGCCCAGGAACTGACCAGGTTGGCGTCGCCATATTTGCTCACGCCGCAGGCGTAGCGGTACTGCGGATCGCGAGACAGGCAGCAGATGGTTAGATAACCGCCATAGCTGCCGCCGTATATCGCCAGGCGTTCCGGGTCGATGCCCGGTTGGGCCTGAAGGAAATTGGCGGCATAGAGGCAGTCTTCGGTATCACCATGCCCCCAGTCATTGTAGTTCGCATGCTCGAATTCCAGACCATAGCCGGTGCTGCCGCGGTAATTGGGGGCCAGGAAGTGATAGCCCTTGGCCACGAAGTATTGGGCGAGGATATCCCAACTGTAGGCATATTGGCCCGAGGGGCCGCCGTGAGGATGGACGATGGCCGCCCCATTCGGCCTCGCCGGGCGGTACAGGAAGGCGGGAATCTCCAGCCCATCGTAACTGGTGTAGATCACCTGCTCTGGGATGACCAGCGAATTAACGGCCAGGGCGGGGAGGTTGGAGAAGGTGAGTTGGGTCGCCTGTTTGGTCTCCAGGTCGAGGCGGTACAGGTCGGGAGGCGAGGATGGATCTTCGTACTCGAATGTCAAAAATTTACCATCGGGCGACCAGCAGGGCCGGGCGTGGACGCCCAGGCAGGGGCGCAGGATGCTGAGTTCGCCGCTCTGGCTGTCGACCAGCGCCAGGTCGAAGGCGCCGCGGCGATTGACGGTGCAGGCCAGGCGAGCGCCGTCCGGCGACCAGGCGATGTCGCTGAAATCCATGCCGGCATGGGTCAGGCGGCGCAGGCCCTCCCCGTCGGGGCGGACCAGCCAGATTTCGTTGAAGCCCGACTGTTCGGAGATAAAGGCGATCTGGCTGCCATCGGGCGACCAGCGAGGGAAATAACTGAGAACTTTGGCGGTCCCCGCCAGGGTCCGTACCTGGCCGCTCTCGAGGTCCACCAGGCGGATGTCCTGGCGGTTGAGGTCGGCGAAGGGGCGGTGCACATAGGCGACCGACCGGCCGTCAGGGGAGGGCTGGGCATCCCAGGCATCGGCGTCCGTATCGGTGACCAGGGGGCGGGGCCAGGACCCATCCCGGTCGGTAAGCACGAATTGAATGGCATCATCGCGCTCCACGCTGACGACCAGGCCCCGGCTGTCGGGCATCCAGACCGGAGTGGAGGCGGCGGGGGCAAAGCCGCTGACTTTCTGCGGCAGGCCGCCTTCCGCCGGAGCCACATGGACGTGATCGTCAAGGGTGAAGGCCAACCACTGTGAGTCAGGAGACCACTGGGGCAGTTCATCATCCCAGTAGGCCACCAGTTCGCGGTGGGTGGTCACCCGCAGTGGCCAGCCCCCGGCCGCCGGCAGGCGGTAAATGTCGGACAGGTCTTCCCGGTCCCAGATAAAGGCGATCTGATTCCCGTCGGGCGAGAGGCGGTGGCTGCGAATGCGGTTGACGGCGGTGATGAGCGACAGGCTCCAACCTTCAGGCGGCTTGAGATCCGGACGGGGCAGTGAAGGCCAGCCATTGCGTACGTATTTCTCTTCGACATCGATCAGAGCAGACATCGGACACCCCCAGGTGTGGATGGAGAAGAGGATCTGATTGGGTTGACTATACCATAATTCCCTGATTATTCTCCTGTGGATGGCCTCGCGTAACCGCCATCCCATCCATTTACCTACATTCCCGCCTCACCTCGGGTGAACCATCCACGAATAGGATGCACAGTGTGCCTTTGGCGGATATCCACCCAAAATACGTAGGGGCGGGTCTTCGAGTCAAGCGAGGGAGCCCGGACCGAACAGCACGATTGCCAGGCCAACCCCGCCTGCCCACCAATCCAGACCCGACCCTACCCGGCATAACCATCACTTTGCCAATCGAACAAGATTCCCTCCCTGCGGGTCCTCCAGCAAAACCCACATCAGATGATAGCAGGACGGGTTGACCGATGGACGGAGGGGCCGGAAGGCGGCGGGGGGCGGGTCTGATCGGTCCATTGGAACGGGTTGGCCTGCCAGGCGCAGCTTGCGGTTGGCTCCCATTGCCTGAATCAATGACCCGCCCCTACTAGAATACGGGGATTTTTATAATGGCGTACAAACCGCCCGGGTGAGGACGCCGTGCGCTACCCTCTCTGCTGAATGACGCTGGCGGCGGTTTGGTGACCGATCGGACGATATTGTTGAATCCATACCGATAGGGGGAATATTGGTTGCTAAATCCAGGACAGACCTTGACGAAAAGAGAGGACCAGCCACTTCAAGTACTTAACTTGATTGTGACTGGTCACTCACTTTTGCCTCTGCTTAAAGCTATTCACTATTTATTCAAAAACCAAGTGAATGGTTCTTGAGCGGCTCCCTTCATTTGGGCGCCATGCTAAATGAAGATCAACAGCAGCAAGCCGACCGGCACGAGCAAAATCAGCAGGACGAACACGCTGGCCAGGCAGCCAATGGTGGTGCCTATCAAACCGACGACGAGGCCAAACAGGCCGCCGATCAACCCAACGACCAGGCCAATGATGCCGCCGATCAGATCGATGAAAAATTCTATCAGTCCCATGGTACATCTCCTTCTGCGAAGCTGTGTAGGCCAGTCTGGCCGCACGCAATCGCCTAACTTTTGTCAGATCTATAACGGTATACGGAACCGGCGGACAAAAGTTGCAGAGATGGGACCTCTAAATTCGCCTCAGGCACGGTACCCGGTCAGCGCCTGGGGAGGCGGGGCAGCGCGCGGCTGGGCCGGGGCTCGATTTCCGGGATCGCCGGAGGGTTCTCCGCCATCAACCGTTGGATTTCTTGAATGGCGCGCTCCAACTGTGGGTCGGCTCCCCGGGCGTAGTCCTGAGGCAGAATATCGACCTCGATGTCAGGCTCGGTGCCGTAATTCTCCACGCCCCAGCCCACATCGGTGAACCAGTGGGCGAATTCGGGTTGGGTGGTGAGGGTGCCATCCACCAGGGAGTGGCGCGGCCAGATGCCAATGACGCCGCCCCACGTGCGCTTGCCGATCAGGGGCCCGAGATTGAGCAGTTTAAAGCCGTGACAAAAGATATCCCCATCGGATCCGGCGTGCTCGTTGGTTAGGGCGACGATCGGGCCGAGCACGGACTCGACCGGGTAGGGGCTGGGCACCTGGCGCCAGCGGGCGTAGGAATATCCCAGGCGCCGCCGGGCAAGTTTCTCCAGCAGCAGGGCGGATACATGCCCGCCGCTATTAAAGCGCACATCCACGATCAGACCGTCGCGGTTGACCTCGGAGAGAAAACTACGATGGAACTCCGCGTACCCCTTTGGGCCCATATCCGGGATGTGGACGTAGCCCACCCGGTCCTGGGTAGCGGCATGCACCCGGCGGCGGTTCTCCTCTACCCAGGCGCGGTAGCGGAGTGGGGTCTCGCTGCGCAAGGCCTGGACGGTGACGGTGCACAGGGTTTTTTCGGAGTGGGAGATGATCCCCAGGTTGACTTCTTCTCCGGCCAGGTTGACCAGAGCCTGGGCAGGAGAGAAGTGCCGGCTGAGCTGCTCACCGTTGACCGATACCAGCACGTCCCCCACGCTCACGTTGATCCCCGGTTCGTTGAAGGGGGAGTCGCAGCGGGAATCCCAGGGATCGCCGGAGAGGATGTTCACGATGCGCCACCCGCCGCTTTCCGGATCGTATTCGAACCCGGCGCCCAGGTAACCCTGATTGAAGTTGGGGTTGGGGCGATAATCGCCGCCGAATTCGTAGGCGTGGGAGGTGCCCAACTCGCCCTGCATCTCCCACATCAAATCCGAGAATTCGGAGCGAGAGCTGACCCGGTCGACCAGCGGCAAGTAACGATCGTGGACCGCCAGCCAATCGAGCTGTGACATCTCTGGGTTCCAGAACTGGTCGCGCTGCAAACGCCAGGCCTCGCGGAACATCTGCCGCCACTCGGCGGCGGGGAGGACTGACACTTTGATCCGGTCGAGGTTGATCCAACCCGAGCGGCGAGACGGCTGGTCTGATTCTTCGGCAGGCTTCTCACCGGCGCGGATAACCCGCAGGCGGGACCCGGAGCGATAAACCAGGAAACTGCCGTTGCGCGAGATGGAGAAATCGGAAACGCCGTTGGCGAGGGTTTCTTCTTTCTGCTCGTCGAAGTTATAGGCCACGAGTTGGCCGCGGGTTTCCTGCTCGCGGCCTAAGTTAATCTGGAGCGACCCCTCGACCGGAAAACGGGTGTAGATCACTTTATTGCCCTTCGTTCCCCGCACCTGGCCGTAAATCCCCTCAGCGATGGGGAAGGCGACCATGCGGCTGGCAATCCCTTCCAGGTCGATCTTCAACTCGGGCTTATCGCCGGACCCTCCGTCTGGGGCGGGCTCGGAAGAGTCCGCCACGGACGAGTCCGCCTGCTCCTCTTCGCTGCCGGTGTTGGGCTCTTGATCTTCGGCCGCGGAGAGCTGGCCTTCCGCCTCGGGCTGGGGTTCCTCGGACTCCTCCTCCGAGCACTCCTCCTCGAGCATGGGGCGGCGGATGAAGGGAGATAAGAGATCCTTCTGCAAAGTTACCAGGTAGGGTTTCATGCCGCGGGGGAAGGCAAGGTCGAATTGGATATTATCGTAGACCGGGTCGAAGCTGCGGTAGGAGAGGAAATACAGATAGCGGCCCGAAGGATCGAATGCCGGAGCGACATCGCGGATCAGGGGCGGGACGACCGGGAAGCTCTCGCCGGTCTCCACCTTCCACAGCTTTAGCGCCATGACCGAGAGAGAGACGGATACACTGTAGGCCACCCACTTTCCATCGGGCGACCAATCGAACCCGGCGATAGGGGCCGCTTTTCCACGGTCAATGATGCGCAACTGGCGCGAGCTAAGATCGAGCCACATCAGTTCATAGCGGTGATTGCTGAACACAATCTGGTCGTCAACGGGGTTGGCGGCGATGGCCTCGGGCCGGCCGATTTCCAGCCCGGAGAGGATTTCCGGCTCGCTGTTCCCATCCGTGTTCCAAATGATGAACCGTTCTTCACCGTCCAGGTCGGTTACCCCCAGCAGGCGTTTGCCGTCGTTTAGCCAGGTGGGCAGGCGGCAGCGGGCGGCAATGGGGGGCGTTTCGTCGTCTTCGCTGGGGGGAGGCGCCGCGCGATGCTGGCGGACAGCGCCTTCCCAATTGGCGAAGGTGAAGGCTTTGCCGCGTGTGGCGACAGCCAGGGCTTGCCCGGAGGGGTGCAGGTTGTAGTCGCTGAGGAAACGAGCGGGGTCGACAAACCTGCGGTTGCGCTGCACACGAGGCGAGTAGTATTCGATCGGGATGAGATGGCCCTGATCTGTCTCTGTGTCGAACAGGTAGAGGTCGGCCCCGGAATGGTAGACGATGCGGCGGCCGTGGAACGAAGCGTTGCGGGTGTAATACGTCTCGTGATCGGTGTGACGGCACAGGTCGTTACCGTCGGGCAAACAAGAGTAGATGTTGCCAATGCCCTCGTGGTCAGAGATGAAGTAAATACGGTTTCCGATCCACATCGGGCAAGTGAGGTTGCCTTTCAGGGAGATCAGCGGCCGGAATTCTCCGCTGCCGTCTTCGTCGATAAAAAGTTGGCCGGCCGTGCCTCCCAGATAGCGCTTCCACCTGGCCGGGTCGCTGCCGTTGCGCCCCAGCACCAGGCCTCCACCCGGGCCGAAGGTCAGGCTGCGGGCCGGCCCGTAGTTCAACTTCTCGGGCGGGTCGCCGTCGAGCGAGACGGTGTATAGCTCGGTAAAACTGGGATTCCAATGTCCGGCGCTGCTGGAAAAGATAATCTTGCCATCCGGGGTCCAGCCCAAAGTGTTGAACAGTCCGGCGCCCATGAAGGTGACCCGGCGAGCAGGCCCTCCAGTGGCGGGCATGACGAACACTTCGAACTGGCCTTCTTCCCGCCCGCTGAAGGCCAGGTACCGGCCGTCCGGTGAGAAGCATGGGTGCAGCACTAACCCGAGATTGGCTGTCAGCCGGCGCGCAACCCCGCCGCCAGCTGGGACTTCCCACAGGTCATCCTCGCTCACAAAAACTACCTTATCTTCGTAGATCGTTGGAAAGCGGTAGTAGCCAGAAGACATTTTTTATCTCCTTATGGGAATTTTCGTTGCACCAGCAACTAATTGTACACGATAAGACGTCTATCCCAC
>CAYMLG010000117.1:0-12420 GCA_964391195.1 uncultured Anaerolineaceae bacterium
CATGGCTTCGCGCGCCGTATGCCCGCCGAGCAGGTCTTGCAGGATGGCCTGGGCCGTGCTTTGCAGCGCAGCGTGATCGACGAGCCAGCCGATCGAGGTTGCCAGCAATCCAACGGACCAGTTCCCTCGGAAGATCAGTTGGACACCCCATAGGATGAGCCCGAAAGCCACTGCCTTCCCCCCGATACCAGCGATCAGCGTTGCAGTCTTGGGATTACGAGTCAGCACCCGAGCAGCAGCGCGTACCATCCAACCCCCATCGAGCGGGAGACCGGGGAAGAGATTGAACAGCGCCTGGGCCAGGTTGGCCAGCCCAAGCCAGCGGCTAAAAGCTGCTAATGGCAGGCCCACACGATCCGGGCCGGCCCAGGCCAGGAGACCAAAACCGAGCGCGAGTAAAAAGCTTGCCAGCGGCCCAGCCGCAGCGATCAGGAATTCGTCGCGCGGTCGTTCGCGTTCACTTGAACCGGAAAGGCTACCGAATACGGAGAGGGTGATGTGCGGCGATGAAAGACCCAATCGTCTTGCTGCCAGATGGTGGCCCAGCTCGTGAGCTACGAGCGAGGCGAAAAAGAGCAGTGCGGTGGCGAGCACAGCCGAAAGCTTGGCGCCGGAGGTCCAGCCCGGATAGGTGGTGGGGAAGTAGTCGCTACCCAAATACCCGACGACCAGACCAAAGGCGATTAGCCAGGAGAAGGTAGCACGCAGCTCAAGGCCGAAGATGGTTCCAAGAGAAAGTGTGTTACGCATCGTGTATCTCGAAAAAAACGAATCAGTATATTATTTGTATTGTACGGAATTGTGTACACGTTTGCCAGCGTCATCCTGCCTGTTCCCGATTAAGCAAAATCGCGCTCCATTAAACTGGTTCGGCCCTCCGCTTGGCCCCCACTATTCCAATCCATCAGCCACAGCAGCCTCCGCCACCTGCGCCCGCCTCAGCATCCGGCCAGCGCAGCCTCCGCCACCAGGGGGGCGGTGGGCGGTAGAAGTCGGCGTGCCAGCTCCGGCAGAAGCGTTTCCCGTAGCGCTCCACACCCTCCCCAGCGATGACTTCGCCACAGATCGGGCAGCGGTTTTCGCCGCTTGTCTTCCGGAGGATTTTGAGCCTGGCGAACACGATCGGTCTCTGAACCATTTCAACGCTTCTCGCCTCTTTCACAAAGTGATCCTATCGCAACGTACCGCCTATCAACCTAGTCGCCGGGGTGATCAGCGCACAGAACAGGAAGATCACAGCCTGCTGGTCAAAACTGGCGTGTGTTGGCACAGATCATCCAACAGGCGGCGATGAACGCCAATAGCAGCACGACCGCGATGGTCATAGACTCTTCCGAGTCAGTCTGCCTCTATTCACGCTGAGATGACTTGAACAAAGCCCAGTGGGGAAACCGTAGACACGCCAGTCATTCCAGCAGGCCACCCAAACGCCTGCGGGTCGATCGCCTCCCAATAAAGACGCAGGATGGCGCCAATCCGTGGGTCCGGCTGCGCCAACCCGGCCAGGGCTTCGATCCACGTCATGGGCAGCCCGGGTAAGATCTTTTGGGCTGCCAGGAGAACGCGGTAGGCGGGCCGGTGCTGCTCGACAAACTGCCGGTAGCTGCGCAATGCATCGGCCGCGCGCAGCTCCCCATCTAATACGCGGCGCACCAAGCGGCCGGCTGCGGCGCCGAAATACAGCGCTGGGCGGATCCCCTCGCCGCTGAAGGGCAGGCACTGCCCGGCGGCGTCGCCGACCCGGAATACCTGCCCACTTGTAACCGGTTGGCTGCGATAGGGAAAGTAACCGCCGTGCCGGTCGTCAGGGGATCGTCCGAACTGGTCCTGGACGAAGTTGCTCAGGCCCTGATTCAACTGGGTGCGACCGCGGTAGCTGGCAAAGCCAGCCCGGGAAAAGTCGCCGGTCGGGAACAGCCAGCCGACATTATGGGGACCCAGGCGCGGTGAGTCATAGTAGAAGTGCAGGCCATCCGCAGCGACTGGGATCACCGTCCCCAGCCCGAAGCTCTTGCCGCGATGGGGTTCAGTTTGTCTCCCCGAGTTCGTCGCCAGCGCGGCGCGCCAGCCGCTGGCGTCCACCAGGATCTCGGCCTCGAACGACCCCCGGTTGGTGTAGACCGTATGGCCGTGATGGCTTAAAACCGAGGCGTGCAGGATTTCAGCGTCGCTTTGGGCCAACAGGCGGTAGCAGAACGCACGATAGTCGAACGTGCAGAAAGGGTAGGGCAGGGTATATTCAACCATTCGGTCCCGCAGATGCAGCACGAATTGGTCGTGAATCTGGAGCAGGCTGTCCATGGTCCCGGTCGCCTCGAGAACCGCTAGCAGTGTGCCGCAGGCCGAGGTCTGCACGGCCCCAATGGTGTGCGGTTCGACCAGCAGCACACGCCTGCCGCGCAATTGGGCCGCAACGGCCAACCCGGCAAAGCTGCCTCCCGCAATAATCACCTCGTAGTCCATGCGAACCTTCGTTTGCTCTCGACGAATTTCCTGGTGGCCTGCTCCCTTCCTGTTCGTTACATCGACGATCGTCACGGTCTGGGTAGACCCGCTGACCGCAGGCAGACGCCTGCGGCAAGCATGGATGGGAAAGCGATCTAATGGTGTTGGCTAGCTGGCGTCATCGTCTCGGCGGTTTTCGACGCTGCCCGGCTGTGAAAGAAGTTGTAAATCGGTACGAACAGCACGGCTGTCAGGAACCCGCCGACGAAGCTCTCTACCAGGCCGATGAAAAAGGCGCCCCAACTGATAAAGGTGTAGCCGGGCAGCAGCAGCTCCCAGGCTTTTTGCATCACGTACCAGTTGGGGAACAGCAGTCCGGCCAGCACGTCGAGCGTAAAGACCACGGCGGCAAAGACCGCCAATGTCCACGCCAGGGGCCAAAAAGCTAAAGTTTTCACGGGAAGCTCTCCTTTCATGTTCATACCGAACAGATTTATATCGTGGGTATCGTAAATCTACGGTGATATCTTGCTTGTTGTCTCATTTTTACTATACCTGGTATAGTGCTCCAGCGAAAGCGTTAAGTAGCGCATTACGTCATCCGTAAAACTACTGAATTTTTGATAAGCCCTTTGGCTTAACGGGGGTGAAAGGAAATCACAGGCTCTTTTTTGTCCCCTTCAATGGGGCGAGCCCGGTCTCCACCCCGGCCTTTGCCGTAGGTTGGAGCCGGGCTCGCTTGTAAACAGGGCTCTCTGCTCTTCAGGCTGGAGTTTCTCCCTCGCCCGATAGGGCGCAGCACCTGTCACTCTGAAATGCAGTGCTGGTTTTCCTGCCTCGAGAGGAGAGAGACACCTGGAATTGCCGGGCTGACCGTCCGTGCTACTGAAAAGCGTAGGGCGGGCAGCCATCCAACGAGAATCAATGGGCTTTCATCCTGGGTGCGGGCTGAAAGGCTTTGTAGCCATCCACCAGCGCAAGCAGCGCGCCCAGGATCAAACCCGCCCACAGCGGCTGAGCGTGATCCGTGTAGCCAAACACGAACGGAGCGATGAAGGCTCCCACTCCAGCCAGGCCCATCACCCAGTACATCCAGCGCTTTGCCTCTGCCATCGTTGCTTCGCCGAAAAAGGATACAGCCCAGACGATCGCGCCCAGGATGATACTTGCCCAGAGCGCCACGCTGTGGTGGGTAAACCCAAGCAAGAAAGGGGAGGCGATCAGCGCCACACCGAATATCCCTGTAATCAAGAACATATTATCCTCCTTTCAATGATAAGAACTAAACAGTCCTTCCAGGCGCCTGCATGCCGGGTGCGCACACAACCTGTGAACACAAATCAAAGCTGGCGGTAATCGACCAGTTCCACTTCCGGGATGCGTCGTAGCGCCTGCTCCAGCCGGTGCCGGCGGCGGCAGTTTATCGTCACCAGCACCCGCCGCCCGGGATCGCGCTGGATGGCGGCCAGGACGTTGTTGACGATCGCCTGGTTGGCCTGGTCCCAGGACCGCTGGGCCTGCCGGCCACACATCCAGGCGGTGAAGCGGCACAGGCAATCGCACATCCATCCGAAGAGTCCGGAGTTGATCGCCCCTGGCCCGTTCGCCAGGCGCTGCATCAACCACAACTGGCCATTCAGCAGGCGGACGACCAGGCTGCGTAAACCGGACAAGCGCTCTCCGCGGGGAATGAAGAACTCCCGGTCTCTCGAGCCGCTCACTGGGACGATGATGATGTCCGTGCGCCGGGCGAGGGGCACCAGGGCCTCCCGGTATTCGGGCGGCAGGCCGCTCAGCTCGCCCGCCTGCCAGTCGTCCGGGTGGATCTCGGCGCACAGCAGGTCGGGCTGGAGATCCTTGACCAGGCGGCGCAGCATCTTCAGGTCGTACTGGATGGGTTCCCGGTGCAGCTCAGCTAACGTTCCCAGCATGGCCACCCGGCTCCTGGTTTCAGTGTTCGTCATACTCTCAGTATAGGTCTTCGTTAGCTCTTTCACAAGCGCAGAATGGCGGTTTTGGATATCCGTAAAATTACTGATTTATCTCGCTGGCTCGGTCGTTATCGTGAGGGCGAAAACCCACCGGCCCGCATGGCAGCCAGGGCTGCTTCGACGCGCGAATGGACGCCCAGCTTGGCATAAATGTGCTCCAGGTGAGTCTGGACGGTGCGCACGCTGATGAAGAGCTGCTGGGCGATGCCCCGGTCGCTCAGGCCGCGCGCCAGGCATGCCAGGACTTCCTGCTCTCTGGGCGAAAAATCAAGCCGGTTGATGTGCGTTTTATCGCTGTCATTAGCCTCCAGGCTCGACTGAATGGCTGCCACAACGGACGGGTGCAGTATGAATTCACCCCTGCTGGCGGCGTAAATGGCTTGGATCAGCTCGTCCGAGCTGGCTTCCAGAGTCAGGTAGCCTTCTGTCCCGGCTGCGAGCGCCTCCTGAACTTGCTCGAATCGGATGACCGGCGAAATGATAACAACGGGTAAGTCTGGTCGCTCCGACTTAAAACGTCTTACCGCCGCCGCACAGTCCTGACCCCCCCAACCGAACGCCAGGACGATCACGTCAGGCTTGAGCTGGTGCAATGCGCCAGATACCTCGTCGACATGGGCTGCCAGCCCGATCAGGTGCAAATCCTCCTCTTGAGCCAGGATCATCTGCAACCCTTCTCTGACCAGGGTCTGGGGGCAGACGATCAAAACACGAGGATATTTCGAAACCTGTGACCGGCTGGTTGAAACCAAGACGCACCATTTCCGTTTCGTTCACTCGCTGAACTGTCGCACTTCTGCTTAGATACACTTTATGGCGCCGGCGTCGCCTGCTCAGCCGCCGCCATTTCCTGGATCACACGATCGTATATCGTGGCGCGGGCGTCTTTCAACAGGCGGGATGCTACCTCGGCGTCGAATTGTTCGTGCTGCCTGGCTTCCAGCTCGGCGCGGATATCCTCCTTAACCTGCTCAAACGCCAGGGATTTTGGCTCGGTGCGCTCGAGCACCTTGACGATGTAGATGCCCGATCCATAATCGAACGGTTTACTTATACCGCCGACAGGAATTGCATATATGTACGCATGCAATGGATGTTCAAGCAGGTCCAGAACCGGGTCTTTTCCCATGCGCACCCATTCACCAAGCCCGCCACTGTCAGGATTTTCACCCGACTCATCATACGATTTCGCTACTTCCTCAAAAGCCGCGGGCTTTTTGCCAAATCCAGGGACAAGCTTGCGGTAGGCTTCTTCCGCCCGCTCCCAGGCTCGCTTCTGTTCATCTTCTGTCTGGCCTAAAGTGAAGCGGATGGACTGGATACGCGCTTCGGGTGGCATGGCGAAAAACTCTTTGTTCGCTTCGTAGTAGTCTTGAACGTCCTGATCGCTGACCTTCACCCGGCTATTCACCTCTTCTTCATGGATCATCTGCCGCAGGACCGCCGTGCGCGCTTCTTCCAACAGCGGCGCGTTTTCCTGGTCAACCAGTTTGTTGTAGGCATCGTCCAACACCAGCATCCGGTCAATCAACAAATCGGCCAGCTTCTTCATACCTTCTGATCCTGAAAACTGGGTTTGCAGCTCGGGCGGTAAATTCTGGTATTCATGATAGAACTGGCCCAGAGTGAAACGCTCGCCATGAATGGTGAACAGGGTTCGTTCCGCATTCTGCTCGAACCAGGCGCGTTCGTTCTCGGTCTGAACCGCAGCTGTAGCCTGAGGGCGAGCTTCATCAAAGGAGAGCTTACCGGCTGGCTGCTGCTCGCGCAGCCTCAAAACATAATAGCCGTTCTGGGTTTGGATCACCGGGCTCAGGTCGCCTTCCTGAGAAAGTGCAAACGCCGGTTCAGTCAAATCAGGGTCTTCCTCCCCAGCCTCGATGGTCATTCCCTGCGGTTTGTAAGGTTCCTGGGAATACTTAGCAGCAACCTCGGCAAATTCCTTCCCGGTCTGAAGCGCTGCCCGGGCTTCTTCCGCCTTAATGCGCGCCTGATCGCCAGCGTCTGCTCCTGCAGCCTCAACTGGGATGAATATCCGGTCCACCAGAGCGCGTTTTGGCAGACTGAATTGATCGGGGTTTTCTTCATAGTACCTCCGCACCTGCTCGTTGGTTGGCGCGGGGGGATCCAGGAGCTCATATGCCTTGACAATGGTCGCTTCGGTTCGCAAGCTCACCAGGTAATCCTCAAAAAACTTTTCCTGGTTCTGATGAGCCAGCGTCTCACGGATCTTTTCCCGGGCTTCGGCGAGCGTCGCATTAGCGAAAGTCTCTTGATTGGCTTCGTAGTAAGCCTGGATTTCGCTTTCGCTCACGGCAGAGAGCATCTCACCCTGGTGAAGCCTGGCCACCCACTCATCGAGTGTGACCGATTCAGAGATGTGGCGTATGGCGTCCTTGAACCGGGCGCTGGCGTCCATTTTCTGTTCCGCCGCCCAACGGCGGACCAGCTCGTTCAACAGCATGTGCTCGACTACCGACCGGTAGGTTTCATAAGTCGGGTGGATAATAACGTTCTCTGCTGGCGCGAGGCTAGCCAGGTGCTCGCGCACCTGCTGAACCGTGATCTGGCCGCTATCAAAAGAAGCGACAACGTCGGGGGCGGGTGGTCTTGGCCCACCGAAATAGATGTACCAGCCAAAACCTACCGCAAGAACCAGCGCAAGGGCCAACCCGGCATACGAAAGCAAGTTTTTACCAGCCGAAGGTTGGCCACCAGTGTGAGCTTCATCCTCGGACAGTAGTGCTTCTTCCTGGAAAGTGTTTTCAACCGGCGGTAGCTGCTCGCTTTCCTCTCCTAAGTAATCCTCGGCTTTCAGGGAATCATCCGGAACAGCGGAACTGACACTCTGGCACTCCATAGTTATGGGGGGCGAAGGGGGCTTACCGTTCCCTAGGCCAAGCGCACTACTCAGGTCTTCGAAGAGCTGTCTCCAACCCTCTGCCATTGCTCACCGGCCTTTGCCAATTAAGGGCGAATACTCGTGGTTTGAGGCCCCGGAGCCTGTGCGCCGTCGATCAAGCGCAGGTTCACGTCCTCTCCATCGGCGTTATTTACCACGTACACACGCGCTTTGGCCAGGATCTTCTCAACCGACTCCAGGTAATACCGGTATAGGGTGATCTCTCGCCCGTAGATCTGACTGTTGGATTGATATTCAGATAGCACCGAATCGAACGCCTGCGCAGCGCCCTTTGAAGCGTTGACCACCTGGGCCTTGTAAGCATTGGCCTCAGCCAGGATCTTTTGCGCTTCGCCGCGGGCCTCCGGCACAATACTATTGGCGTGGCCTTGCGCCTCGTTGATCGCCTTGGCTTTGTCCTCCCCCGCCGAGGCGACGTCACGGAAGGCCTCTGCGACCTCATCTGGCGGGTACGCCTTTTGCAGGTTGACGTTCACGATCGCCAGTCCACTACTGTAACCATCCAGACGGCGCTGTGTGTCGAGGCGAATCGCCTCCTGGAGACGCTGGCGTTCTGTGGTCAGGATTTCATCGACCGGTAGACCGGCGATCAGATTGGTCACACTGCCTCGCACAGCCTCCCGGATCAACCGGTGGGGTGGGTAATCAATGTTGAACAGGTAATCAGCCGGGTTGCGCACCTGGTACTGGATGATCACTTCGACATCCACGATATTGGTATCACCGGTCAGAGCCCGGAATTTATCCATCGGCTCATCGTGAACGTGTCCTTCTCCAGGCGGTTCAGTAAGGCCGATACTTTCTCTCCGCACCGTTGCGACATTGACGGTGTCCACCTGATCAATTGGCCAGGGTAGGCGATAATGCAGGCCCTCTTCCACTCGCCCCTGGACGACGACGCCGAAACGCCTCACCACAGCCGCCTCGCCCGGGTTGACGACGTACACGCCTGACAGGATATAGATGATCACCGGGAGCAGCGCTAGAAAGGAGAGCAGACGCCGGATCGGAAAACCAGCAAGAGATCCACGCAGGTCTCCCAGCCATGCGGGCCGGCCTGGAAGAAACGAGCGGACCCGAATACGGGGAAAGGAAGGCCTTTTCGGGGTCTCGGTTGGATTGGACTCAGGTTCATCACTCATAGCAGTCCTCTTTATGGATTTCCCGTTGCCAGCCCGGTACCGGTCCCTGCCTGTGTGGTCCTGGCAGGGGATTCACCCGTGATCGACTGGGGGTTCAGGAACTGCAGCAGCTCCGAATCAGCCGGCAGGATCAGGGTTGTCCCCTCGTCGATAAACGCATCATAGGATTGGAGGGTTCTCAAGAAACGGTAAAATTCTTCGTCTTTTCCATAGGATTCGGCGTAAATCCGGATTGCCTCCGCATCAGCAGCGCCGCGGATTGCCTCCGCTTCACGCTGAGCCTCGGCGCGAATCGTAGCCGCCTCTGTTTCGGCTTCGGCCCGGATCTTGGCTGATTCTTCTGCGCCTTCGGAACGCAACTGCCGGGCGATCCGTTCGCGCTCCGCGCGCATCCGCTGGAAGACGCTGGCCTGGTTTGCCTCTGGGTAGGTGATCAATTTCAGCCGCACGTCCGTCACTGCGAATCCATACTGGTCTGTGCGGCCATCCACGTTCCCTTTGACCTGATCCATCATGGCCGGCAGCTGCATGTCCGCCGTGTTGACCGTAACAAGTGAACCCAGAGTGTATTTACCTAGAGCTACCCCTAATTCAGAGGCAAGGATGTCGGCCAGACGAGCTTCCGCACCCGGCGCATCCTGCACAGTCTCGTAGAACAGCAGGGGGTCGGTTACACGCCAGGTGGCATAACTCTCAGCGACGATGTTCTTCTTATCCTGGGTGAGGAACTCGGCCTGCTGCAGCGTATACAGGCGCAAGCGATTGTTAATCCGGATGACGGACTGCACCGGGTCGGGCAGCTTGGTATAGAGCCCTGGGCCGGTAATCGCCCGCACTGGATTGCCGAACTGGGTCACGATGACATATTCGGTGGTGTCCACCTGGTAGAAAATGAGCGTGACCGCGATAAAAGCCAGGGCGGCAAGGGAAGGAAGTAGATAACGAGACATCGGTAACTCCTGTTGAACTTAGGGTTCTGGCGGGAACGAGCTCAAGGATGAGCCGTCAGAGAACCACAGATCGGTCGTCTGCAGCTTAATGGCGGGGTCCAGAACAAATTTACGGACACTGGGCAAGACTTTCTCAATCGCTTCTAAATAAAGTCGAATGTGCGTAATTTCCGGCCGGCCGGCATGAGCAGTCTGCTGTGCGCTGAAGCGGGCAGCCTCCCCCTTCGCCTGGTTCACTTTTTCGGCTGCCGCGGCGCGGGCGGCATAGATGGACGTCGCCGCGTCGCCTCGAGCGGAAGGGATGGCTTCGTTTTGATCGGCCAGGGCTTCATTCACCAGGGTTTGTTTATCCTCCCATGCGCTGGCTACATCTCGGAAAGCCTCGGCGACCCCTTCCGGTGGGCTGCTTTCGAGCAGCTGGACATCGACAATTCGCAGCCCGGTCTCGTAGGTATTCAGCGTCGCTTGCGCAATGCTGGCCGCTCGTTGCTGGATTTCTGCCTTGTCAATCGTCAGGACGTCGTCCACAGCCTCCTCCGCGACTACCTGGCGCACAGCCGCCTCCGCGGAAGCGGCGACCAAGCCATCGGCCTCGGTCACGCGGAAGAGGTAGGCTGCCGGGTTGTCTACCCGGTAATGCACACCCAGGCGGACGTTAATCAGATTTTCATCGCCGGTGAGCATCAGCGCACGGTCAGTTTCCGCCCGGCGGATCGCAGTGACCGAGATGACATCCACCCGGTCAATCGGCCAGGGGTACCGGTAGTGCAGGCCTGGGCCCATCTCGCTTGACCGGACCCGGCCAAAACGCCGCAGGACGGCTCGTTCGCCGGGTCGAATAATATAGAGGCCGGATGCAAGGTAGAACAGAGCCAGGACGACCAGCGCAGTTGGCAGAAAAGCCTTCCACACCGGGCGCTGCGAGTGTGCGTGATGGACCTGGATCAGCCCACGGGAGCGCAGGGCATTCAGCGCCGAGGTGCCGATGTCGTATCCAGCAAAAGCGACGAACAGCACGACCAGCACTGCCGCCGCCCGGTCCAGGCTTTTCAATCCCAGGGTGGATCCGGTCAGGCCCAATACGACCACCAGGGATGACCACAGCTCCATCTGGGCATGGTAACTGCTGGCAATCAGGGAGGGCGATTCTTCTTTCTGGCCTACGTAAAGCAGCAGGCGGCTGACGATGAAAGCGGCGGCGATGGTGAGTAGCGAAGCCACCGTCACTGGACCAAGATTCATGAGTTCGTGCGAAGGGTGACCGGCGACCTGCCGGAAGATGTTAATTCCCATCGCAAGGATGAACCCGGCCACAACCAGCGCTACGCCATTCTCGATCAGGCTGAAGCGGCCGGTACGCTGGCTGGAGGCCGCTTCGGCGCGAGCGGCGAATAGACCGGCCAGCACGAACGCGCCCACAAATAGATCGGCGAACGAGTGCCAGGCGCTGGCGCTCATCGCCATGCTTCCGGATGCTCGCGCCAGGCCAAATTTCAGCAGGATCACGAACAGGTTGATCCCGATAGCAAGCGCCATCGTGCGCTCTTTGCGATTCAGGTTGAGCTTCACGGATTGACCTCCTCCGAGGACGGACGGGCTTCTAACCTGACTGTGACCAATTCTTCTCGCCCATCCCTCATAATTGTGAGTTTCAAATTCTGACCGACTTCTGATTGAAGGGCGATATATTCCAACAGTTCATCGAAGGAGACGATCATCTGTCCGTCAACAGCTTTCACAATGTCACCTTCAACCGGCACTACCAGGCCTTCCAATTCCACTTCACCATCTGCGCCGCGCAATCCAGCCTTTACTGCCGGTCCATTGGGCAGCACTTCAGCGATATAGGCGCCACGCAGTTCGCCCAGATCATTTGCCTTAGCGATCATCGTAGAAACCGTCCCACCGCGCACACCCAGCCATGGCCAGGTGTATGCACCTACCTTAATGAGGGCTGGCGCCATCTTCTGGATGATATTGGCAGGTACAGCGAAACCTACCCCAGCGTTCGCGCGTGTACCGTCTGCTGTCAGAATCTGTGTGTTTACGCCAACCACTTTTCCCTGCATGTCGAGCAGCGGTCCGCCCGAATTGCCGGGGTTTATCGCCGCATCGGTCTGGACCACCTGAGGGATGGAATACTGGCTGAGCCCGGTGGGGACAACCCGGCCGAGCGCGCTTACGATTCCGACTGTCAACGTGCCATCTAAACCAAACGGATTGCCGATGGCTGCCACCGTCTGCCCGACCTGCAGTGCCCCAGAATCTCCTAGAGACAGGGGTTGGATTTCGGTTGGAACCGTGTCAACTTCCAACACTGCCAGGTCACTATCAGGATCAACACCAAGGATACGCGCCTCCTGGTTCGTACCATCGCTAAAGGTTACTTCGACGCGGGTCGAATTTTCGACCACATGGTTTTTGGTGACGATCCGACCCTGGCTGTCATAAAGAAATCCAGATCCCTGTCCCATCCCCATTCCTGACGGATCGGACCCTGCCTCATTCGCATAGGTGGTGATGTTTACGACCGCCGGGTTGGCGCGGCGGTACAGGTCGATGAGGGCCTGCTCCTGATTGGTCGCAGCAGGGCTGAAGGCGGCCGTCGGCCTGACCGTAGGCGTAGGTGGTGCCGATTGAGGAACCGAGAATTGCTGAAGCAAGGCGCAGGCTGCGATGAAGACCGTAGCAAAGGCCAGAACGATGAAAAAAACATTCCGTTTCATCGGCTATCTCCGTAAGCTTTTTGATGAATCAAATTTGATCTCGAACAGCAAGAAGAAAAAATCTCCGAGGAGGACCGGCAGACTTGCGGTCCTCCTCGGAATACATTGTAGAGGCGACGGCCTCGAATCTCAAGCGCCAAACAGCCCGTTGATGTATCATTCTTTCTGTAAAAGTTAGGAACTGCTCCAAAAAAGAGTAGGTCTGGTGTATCCTCAAGGTTGCGACACCCAACAAGGAGAACA
>CAYMLG010000118.1:0-12286 GCA_964391195.1 uncultured Anaerolineaceae bacterium
TAGAATGCATTAAGATCAATAGTGAAGAAATCGGGGCGCGATTTGCTGTTGGTAAGACGTTCACAACGGCGCCGGTTACACAGCAAAGCACCTCTCAATTCGGGTGAGTGAATGGTTCGGTCACGCGCACAAATGATGGTGGATTGTCTCAGGGAGATGCAGGCTGCATCTCCTTCGATTGAAGCCTCGGCGGTCGTATCGGTGGATGGCCTGATCATGGCTTCGGCGCTGCCGGCCGATGTGGAGGAAGACCGGGTGTCGGCCATGTCGGCGGCCATGCTGAGCCTGGGCGAGCGCATTTCGAACGAATTGGGCCGTGGCCTGCCCGAACAGGTATATATCCGGGGGGATCATGGCTATGTACTGCTCGCTGCCATTGGGACCGAAGCCGTGCTGACGGTCCTGGCGCGTGAAGATGCCAGGCTGGGGCTGATTTTCCTGGAGATGCGCCGGGCGGCTGAGAACCTGGCGCGTGTGGTCGGATAAGTGATACGGAGGGCGACCCTTGGATGAGCATCCAATGCCCCGGCAGAACGGCTGCCGAATTTCATGCATAAGGAATCTTCGTGGGGAGGTTGCCGGTAGATGGCCCTCCCCACTTCCTTTGTAAAAGCCAGGTATTGTTTGTTGAGACGGCAAAGACCTTTATTGTGCCGTGCTCGGGAATTGTCAGGAGGAAGCATGAAAACCAAGTACATCTTTTTTACCGGCGGTGTGGTCAGCTCGGTTGGTAAGGGCGTGACGGCGGCCGCCATCGGGCGATTGCTGAAGGAACGCGGCTTCTCTGTAGCTGTGCAGAAGCTGGATCCCTATATCAATGTCGACCCGGGGACCATGAGCCCTTACCAACATGGGGAAGTCTTTGTGCTGGACGATGGGGCGGAGACTGACCTGGATCTGGGTCATTACGAGCGTTTTATCGATATCAGTCTGAACCGGGTGTGCAATGTGACCACCGGCCAGGTGTATGCCGAGGTGATCAGCAAAGAGCGCCGGGGAGACTACCTGGGCGGGACGATTCAGGTGATCCCGCACATCACTAACGAGATCAAGCGGCGGATCGGGTTGGTGTCGAAGACCACCGGGGCTGAGATCGTGTTGGTGGAGATCGGGGGTACGGTGGGCGATATCGAGTCGCTGCCCTTCCTGGAAGCACTGCGCCAGATGCGCAGCGACGTTGGCCGGGAGAACAGCCTGTACATCCACGTGACCTGGCTGCCCTATATCGGCGCTACCGGGGAACTGAAGACGAAACCCACGCAGCACTCCGTCCGCGAGCTGCGCTCGATCGGTATTTCTCCAGATGTGATCGTTGCCCGCTCGGATCACCCCGTGCCGGAGGACCTGCGGGAGAAGATCGCCCTGTTCTGCGATGTGGAGAAGCGGGCGGTGCTGCCCATGGTCACAGAGCCGGTGCTCTATGAGGTGCCGCTGCACCTTGAGCGGCTGGGGGTGGGCGACTATTTGCTGGAACGCCTGGGCCTGCAGTCGCGCACGCAGCCGGATTGGACGGAGTGGGAACGCCTGGTGAGCGATGTCCGGCGGCCGAAGCCAACCGTTCACGTTGCTCTGGTCGGCAAGTATGTCGAGCTGCACGATGCTTATATGAGCGTGAGGGAAGCGCTGAAGCATGCTGCTCTGTCGCTGGGCGTGGAAGTGGAAATTGACTGGGTACATTCAGCCGAATTGGAAAAGGGCCGCTGCTGGGACGTGCTGGAGCGAGCAGATGGCATCCTGGTGCCAGGAGGGTTCGGCTCACGCGGCATCGAGGGCAAAATCCAGGGGATTCGCTTCGCCAGGAAGAACAAGGTGCCTTACCTGGGCCTGTGCCTGGGGATGCAGTTGATGGTGATCGAGTTCGCCCGCGAAGCCCTGGGGACGGATGAGGTAAACTCCACCGAGTTCGACCGCTCGACTCAGCACCCGGTGATCGATCTGATGCCAGACCAGCGGGCCATCGCGGATATGGGCGGCACCATGAGGCTGGGACTGTACCCCTGCCACCTGCAGCCCGGCACCTGCGCCGCTCGCGCGTATGGAAAAGAGGTGGTCGATGAGCGCCACCGCCACCGCTTCGAACTGAACAACGCATACCGCGAGCGGCTGGAGAAAGCCGGCATGCGTTTTTCGGGGCTGTCGCCTGACGGTAAACTGGTGGAGATCGCCGAGATCAACGATCACCCCTTCATGGTGGGCACCCAGTTCCATCCGGAATTCCTGTCCCGCCCGAACAGGCCGCATCCTCTGTTCGTGGCGTTCTTGAAAGCCGTCCGCGAACGGGCGCAGGTGAAAGAAAGCCGGGAACTGGCCGGAGCCGAGCTGACTGAACAGGCTGTGGAAGGCTAGATCGGAAAAAGCAGAAGATTGATGAAGGTTTACGAAGGCTGCAGATCCTTGTAGGAGGCTGCAGCCTTCGCCGTTAGCATGGGTTTTGCATCAACAGCTATCGATATGGCCGGATTTAAAAACCCTGGGGGCGGCGCGCATAGACGCCCCGGGCCTCGGGAGGAAGCATATCGGCGATGGCGTACATCACGCGGTCGGTGAGCGCGAGTTGCGATTCGTCCGGCCGGGGGTAGATCGGTTTCCCTAAAATCAAGGTGATTCGGGTGCGGCGGGGGAAATGGCGGAACATATACTGCGTACCGTTTACTGCCACGGGGACGATCGGCGCACCGCTTTGGATCGCCAGGCGAGCGACGCCGCTTTTGCCGGGACGCATGCCGCTGCCTTTACTGCGCTTCCCCTCCGGAAAAATGCCCAGCACCTGCTGGTGCTCCAGCACCCGCCCGGCGTGCTGGAGCGCCCAGGCGTCATTCGCCCCACGGTAAACGGGGAAACCACCGAGCTTACGCAGAAACCAGTCCAGCACCGGGTGGCGAAAGAGCTCCTCTTTTCCCATAAAAAAGATCTGGCGCTCGATCGCCAGCGACATGGGGAAAACGTCGAAATTGGTCAAATGATTGGCGGCCAGGATCACCGCTCCGCGATCCGGTAAATTTTCGAGCCCACTGATCTCAATCCGGGCAATGAAGGTGAACAGCACACTCAGGATTGCCTTTGCAACCCGGCGCACCAGAGTGGTATGAAAATAATAAACTTTTCTCTGGCGCGGATCGGTGATTGGCAGGGCAGTCTCCATCGATCAAGTTCCTCCTGAATATGGTATAAAAACAAGGAGAGTCGTGGGTCGTATTGAATGAATTTGGATTATACTTGGCAACTGGTGCACCCCTCTGATCATTTTTGTTATGTGCTCGCGCGGCGGCCTTTGACTCGCTAAGGCTGTCCCTGGCCTGAGTAGGACTACAGTATAAAAACCCCGTTCTCTTACGAACGTTACGATCGATCATGATCGTTTCAGGAACCACGGGGGTTACCTCTTGCATGGTTCCGCTATCGACTCGAATAACCGAATATGCCAAATAAGTGAGGTGAAAGTATGGAAACCATAATTGAAGATATTACCGCGCGAGAAATCCTTGACTCAAGGGGTAATCCAACCGTTGAAGTCGAAGTGCTCTTGATGGAAGGCAGCCTGGGCCGGGCAGCCGTGCCCTCCGGGGCCTCGACCGGGGTGCACGAAGCTTTGGAACTGCGGGATGGCGACAAAACGCGCTACAACGGAAAAAGTGTGACCCAGGCGGTTGACAATGTCAACGACGAGATCGCCGATATGCTCATCGGCTGGGATGCGACCGACCAGATGGGCATCGATATCGCGATGATCGAGTTGGATGGCACGCCCAACAAGTCGCGCCTGGGAGCGAACGCCATTCTGGGGACCAGCCTGGCGGTGGCGAAAGCGGCTGCAAAAGCGCTGGATCTGCCCCTGTACCGCTACATCGGTGGGGTGTATGCGCATGTGCTGCCGGTGCCGATGATGAACATCTTGAACGGTGGAGCCCACACTGCCTGGCAGTCGACCGATGCCCAGGAGTTCATGATTATGCCTTTTGGCGCCGAAACCTTCTCTGAAGGGCTGCGCTGGGGGGCCGAAATTTACCATGCGCTGAAGGCGGTGTTGAAAGAAAAGGGCTACACCGCCCTGGTGGGCGACGAAGGCGGTTATGCTCCAGCCTTAAAAGCCAACAGCGAAGCGGTGGAGGTGATTCTGGCGGCGATCGAAAAGGCCGGGTACCGCCCCGGCGAGCAGGTGGCGATTGCCCTGGACCCTGCCGCCTCCGAACTGTACGAAGAGGATTCCAGGCTTTACAACCTGCGCAAGGAGGGGAAGAAGCTCACGAGCGAGGAAATGGTGGGCTTCTGGAAGTCGTGGGTGGATCAGTACCCGATTGTGTCGATCGAAGATGGCTTGGCGCAGGATGATTGGGACGGATGGAAGCTGATGGTGCGCGAACTGGGCGACCGAGTCCAGATTGTGGGCGACGACCTGTTGGTGACCAACCCCGAGCGGGTGCGGCGGGCGATCGGCGAGCAGGCAGCCAACGCCCTGTTGGTCAAACTCAACCAGATCGGTTCGCTGACCGAAACCATCACCGCGGTCGATACCTGCCAGCGGGCCGGCTGGAAGGCGGTTACCTCACACCGCTCGGGTGAGACAGAAGATGCGACCATCGCCGACCTGGCGGTGGCGTTGAACATGGGCCAGATCAAGACCGGCGCCCCGGCTCGCTCCGACCGTGTGGCGAAGTACAACCAGCTCCTGCGGATCGAGGAAGAATTGGGCGATCTGGCGGTGTATGCCGGTTGGAACGCGCTGAACATCAAGCGCAAATAAGCGAGGTTAACGAAAGCACCCCACCAGGCGAAACCCGGTGGGGTGCTTTTTTACCCGGATCGTTCAAGGCGCCGGTGTCTCTTGCGTTTCTGGGGGCTGCTCTTCTTCACCTTCGCCCTCACTCTCGCTTTCGACGATCACCGGCTGCAGCGCTTCATTCAAGGTGATGTTTTCCCGGCGCATACCGGGGGCGGGGGTACCGCAGAAGGGGCAGAGATTCCAGGGCAGCTCCATCAGCTTGTTGCACTGGTGGCAGCGTTTTTTGAGCTTGGTATGGCAGTTGGGGCAGATGATCCAGTTCTCCTTCACCCGCCGCCCACAGCCGGGGCAGAGGGCGCTGTCCTCGATGGACTGCAGCAAAGCTTCCTCTTCCAGGGTCTGCACGTAATCTTCTTCCAGGGTACGGGGCGGGCGCAGGATCAGATAGACGAGGATGCCCGGGAGGAAGAGCACAGCGACGACCAGGACGGCCAGGATCCGGGAGAGGGGATCGCGGGCCCGGCGGCGGATGTCGCGGTAGGTCCAGACGATCAGGCTCAGCCACAGGGCAGCCAGGAATGCCCCGCCCCAGGCGACGAGAAACAGCATCAAGTTGCTGAGGGAAGATGGATCGAAGATCATAAGTGCTCCTGTTTGGGGCGATTATAGCATGGAAGAATACAACTTCTGATATCATAACCATACTTCTCACCAATCTCATCTACAACTTCGCTGGAGGCCACCGTGAGGGAGAGCACTACGACATACCGGATCACAGACCTGGATGAGATGGACCGGCCGCGCGAGCGGTTGGCGAAACTGGGACCGCAGGCGCTGACGAACGCAGAACTGCTGGCGATCTTGCTGAGAGTGGGGGTAGCGGGGGAGAACGCAGTCCAGGTGGGGCAGCGCTTGCTGAATGAACTGGGAGGGCTAACCGGGATACACCGGGCGGAATTCGCCGAAGTGTGCGGACTGCACGGCATCGGACCGGCAAAAGCGGCCCAGATCAAAGCCGCGATCGAGCTGGGGCGGCGCATGGTGGTTGATACGCCGGATGAACGCCCTTCGATCCACTGCCCGCAAGACGCAGCCAACCTGATCATGTATGAAATGAGCGCCCTGGACCAGGAGGAACTGCGTGTCATGCTGCTGGACACCCGTAACCGGGTAACCGAGACCCAGCCTGTGTACCGGGGCTCGCTGAATTCATCGCAGGTGCGGGTGGGCGAGCTGTTCAAGCACGCGATCAGGCGCAATTCGGCCGCCATCATTGTGGTGCATAACCACCCCAGCGGGGACCCAACGCCCAGCCCGGACGATGTGGCGGTGACCCGGGCCATCGTCCAGGCGGGCCGGCTGCTGGACGTGGATGTCTTGGATCATCTGGTGATCGGCAAAGGGCGGTTCGTCTCAATGAAGGAGCGTGGGCTGGGCTTCTCCTAGGCTGGTTTATTCGGTCTGCCGGATGCGGAAGGTCGAAAACTCACCGGTAGGCGGCCCCCATTCCGGGGTAACGCCCATGACGATGGCGGAGCGAGGGCCGCGATGCAGGAGGCGCAGCAGGCTTTCCAGGGATAGGCGCGGGCCTTCGGCAATGACCTCAACGCTGCCGTTCCACCGGTTGCGGACCCACCCGGTGAGATTGAGCTGGGCGGCGCTCTCCTGGACGAAGTAGCGAAAGCCGACGCCCTGAACCTGGCCCTCGACGATGGCGTGCAGGCGGGCGTTCTCGGGGTTGGTTTCCATTTTTTATCCCTCCTTTTCAGCGGCTAAATTCGGGTTTCAACTAAGAAAAGAAGGTGCAGTTTTGTGTGGCGAGCGGGATGCACGCCAGGCGGTACTGCGCTGCGGGCCGGATGGGTGTAAGTTCACGCTTCGGAGCGGGTGCGGCGGGGTGAACGACCGGCAAGCAGGGCGATGCTGGCTCCCAGGGGGGCGAACACCATAGCAACCATTAACGCAATCCAGGGGAGCATATTGGTGAGGGCGGCGATGTTGGTGTCCTCGGCGAACTGATCCTGTCGCCAACGCCGTTCGGCCTGGCGCAGGGAGAGGCCAATCGCCGCTTCGAAGCCGCTCTCGCAGTTGCGTCCATCCGCATAGGCGGCGACGAGCTGGTTGACCCGGTTGACCCCATAGGTGTGGAGCAGATGCCGGGTGAAGGAGGCCGACTGGGCGTAAGCGAGCAGCACGCTGGAGGCATCGCGAGGGAAGGTGGTGCACAGAGTCTCCATAGGGAGCAGGCGGTCGTTCTCGTATGCGCTGTTCACCAGCACCTGATAATCTGGATTGGGATACAGTTCGGAGACGGAGGCTATCCCTTCGTTGAGCCAGATGGGCAGGTTGGAATAGGCCGGTCCGGTAAGATGGGCGAGCATGACATGCATCAGCTCGTGGGGGATGCGCTGCTCCATCAGCAGGCGCTGGTCGGGGCCGGTGGGGATGGTGACGACGATCACCCCTAAATCGGGATCCGCATGGCCGGCGATCCAGTTGGCGCTGGTGTTGTTCAGCGCAGACTGCATCTCGTTGGCGGAGGCGTAGGCATAGATCTCGATCCGCCTTTCGGGAGCAGGGACGGTGAGGATATCCTGGACTTTATCCAGGCCGGCCTGGGCGACGTCGAGCAGGCTCTGGGCGTAGGCCACATCTCCGGCGTACCAATGCACTTGAAACGGGCCCTCCTCCAGCGTCTGCCACAGGAAGCGGTTATCTTCGTAAAAGAAGCTGAAGAAAGGGCTGGTAAATATCTCGCCATTCTCCAGGCTGATACGATAACGGTAATTGACGGTGGAGAAGGGGCGAAAAGGCTGGCTGGATGTCAGGTCGTGAGTGTAGACCAGGGTATTATCGGGGCCGACCTCGACGGTACCGGGCTCGATATGGGTCACTCCTTCGGCATCGAAGAGGATAGCTGCCTCGGTGACGGGGGAAGTGGAATCCAGCCTGGCCGCAAAGCGGATCTCCTGTCCAAAAGTATATTCGACCTGGGTGTGTGTCACCTGGGCTTGAGCACTGGCGGGCGTATAGATCAGCGCGGCCAGCAGCCAGGCGGTGAGCATAGCAAGGATGTTGGTAAAGGCAAGCAGGCGATGACCGGTTTTTGGCACTTTCAGCCTCCAAGAAAAGCCAGGAGCGGCGTGAGGGTTAGCGGGCTGAGCAGGGTGCTGGTAAATACGATCATGGTGACCAGAGCAGGTTCCACCTGGTACTCGGTCGCCAGCACGGTATTCAACACCGCGCTGGGCATTCCAGCCTGGAGCATATTCGCCTGGTATGCCGGTCCCTGAAAACCGAACAGCAAGTTAAGCCCAAGGGCGAGCAGCGGTCCGATCACCAACCGGGCGCCGCTGGCGAGCGCCAGCGGCAGGGGGTTGCCCCGCCAATTTGCCTGGGCGAGCTGGAGGCCCAACAGCACCAGCATGGCAGGGATAGCCGCCTCCGACAGGAGTTCGACGCCCCGCGACAGGGGGAGGGGGAACTGCCAGCCGGTTTGCAGGAAGAGAAATCCGGCGAACATCGCGTAGAGAGCCGGCACCCGAAACAGATTCAGCACGGCCTGTTTAACGCTCGCTCTGCCCAGAGATGCAATAATCACGCCAACCGAATAGGTAAGTAAGGCCGAAGTGACAAAGAACAGGCTGCCGTAGGCCAGGGCCTGGTCGCCGAACGCGAACAGGATGACCGGCAGCCCGAAGTTACCTCCGTTGACGAACATGGTGGTCAGCAGGACGGCGATGAGGGTGCAGCGCTCGAGACGGAGCAGGCGCCCCAACAGCCAGACGACGAACCCAGAGAGGAGGGTGACCAGGGTGGTAAAGAGCAGTACGCTCAGGATTTCATTACCGGCCAGGTTGCTGCCGGTAATAAGGGTGAACACCAGGCATGGGCTGAAGATGTAGAAGCTGACCTGAGAGAGCGTGCGCGGGTCGACCCCCTGCCAGCGAGAAAGCAGGTAACCGGTGGCTGCGATCAAGAAGACAGGCACCAGGTTGTTGATAAAAATGGGCAGCAAGGCGGGCAACCGGCGACTCTCAGCGGGAGGGTAGTGGATCAGGTGGTTTCTATGTCTTCGTCTTCTTCATCAGCTTCGTCGAAATCGTCCAATTCGTCGAAGTCGATCAGGTCGAGGAGGTCCTCGTCTTCGTCTTCATTCGCCTCGGCGCCGTCACCATCGCGGGGAAAGTCGAACATGGTGAAAATCTGCACGTCTTCGGTGAATGCCAGGTTATCCAGGGCCGATTCGATGAATTCGGCCTCCAGATCATCGTCGGTCTGTTGGTAGAGGCGTTCGAGGATCTGGCGCACCCCCTGCCCACCGATTTGAGAGAGCGACCAGATACATGCCGCGCGCACATTCTCATCCGGATCGTCGAGCAGCTCGACCAGCTTGCGGCGGGCGGAGGTGATTTCCAGTTCTCCGGCTGCGCGGGCGGCCTCGGCCCGCACCGCAGGGAAGCTGTTCTCCAGGTGAGCCATCACCAGGGACTGCCAGCGTTCATTGGCCGAGCGGCCCATCGCAAATAGGGCGGTGACCAGCCAATCGCGCTCGGGGGAGTTATAGGCTTGTTCGATCAGCGGCGGGACTTCTTCCCGGCTGGAGAAGCTGAGGGCCTCCAGCGCCCGGCGCCGGACGAGGATCTCATCGCTGCCGGTCGTGACGTTCAACAGGGCATCTTCAATCCGGCGAAGATCGCTTTCGGGGATCTCTTCGATCTCGCCTAGGTAGACGAATTTGCCCAGAGCAGAGGCCACGGCGGCGCGGACGAGATGATCGGGGTCTTTGTAGAGCATATCGAGGAAGGGGTCGATCAGCGCCGGGTTTTCGAACTCCCACAGCGCACGCACCGCGGGGAGGCGAACCTGAGGATCTTCATCCAGGATGGCGAACTGCGCGATGGCTTCATAAGAGAGAAGATTATCCTTCTCGCCCATCGCTTCGATATCTTCCATCAGTGCTTTACGCCGCCAGGCGGGGATCTTCATCCAGGTTTGGCGGAGCATCTCCATCTCAGCCGCCTCCAGGTCTGAGAGGCGGTAGAGATAGCGGGGATGGAAGGGGTTTTCGGTGTCGAGCAGCGCCTCGAGCAGTTTTTGAAAGGGAATGTTGGCCGGAGAGGTCATGAGGCTTACCTCGGGAGTTCAATCGGATTTACGAAATCCTGGATGTTGATGTAAATGATCAGGATGAGCAGGAGCGTGAACCCTACCAGGTGGATCATGTTCTCGTACTGCGGCGGGATGCGGCGGCGCAGGAGGATCTCGGGCAGGGTGAGCAGGATGCGGCCTCCATCCAGGGCGGGAATGGGCATGAGGTTGAGGACCCCCAGGGAGATCGAGATGGCCATGAAGAAGTAGATCGGGGTTTCAAGCTGCTGGTAGATGTCGAACAGGCCTTTGTATCCGATCAGGCGGCCTTCGTCGGGTTGAGCCGTGCCCGATGCCAGGCGCACAGGCAGCATCAGGATCCCCTCTACATTGAGGTAAACGGTCTGCGCGCCGCGGCTCACCGCGGTGGGAAGATCAACCGGCCGGCTGGGATGGGTCATCAGGATGCCGATCAGCGCCCGCCCCTCCTCGGGATCCATCCGGGGGACCAGGGTGGTGCTTTGCTCGACGCCATCGCGCAGGTAGGTGAGCTGGATGGGTTCGCCGCCGTGGGTGCTGACGATTTCGATGATCTTCTCGGTGCCGTCGATCCGATCCCCGTTGATGGTGAGGAGTTCGTCGCCGGGAAGCAGGCCTGCCTCGGCAGCCGGGGAATCCTGGGCGACTTCCTGGATCAGGACGCGGTCGAGGATGGGGTCGCCGATCTGGTAGAAGAACAGAATGCCAAGGAGCAGGCCGACGAAAATATTCATCAGCGGGCCGGCTGCCAGCACGGCCAGGCGGGTCCAGGGGCTGGCAGCCGCCAGGCCGCCGGGGACATCGGGATCATTTTCACCCTTGGGACGGACAAACCCACCCAGAGGAATCCAGTTCAGGGTGAATTCGGTGCCGTTGTGCTCGAACAGCTTGACCAGGCGAGGCGGGAAGCCAATGCCAAATTCTTCGACTTCGACGCCCAGCATCCGGGCTACCAGGAAGTGGCCGAGCTCGTGGAGCAGGATCAGGGCCGCCAGGCCGAGGATAAAAGTGAACAGGTTTGTTGCGATAAAGTCGCTCATAGGATGGTCGTTACCCACCTCTCATTTTACAGGCTTGGATCGTGTTTTGTCGAGATTGAAGCGGGGGAATGCTATTACCAGGACACGATCTAATTATCGACAATATTATTCGTATTTTGATTATATACCTTCCGGAATATTTGTGGTAGCAATGAGGCGGCAGGCTGGCGGGTTCTAACACATATTTAATATGAGGTGAGTGGCGAATGGCGCCAGGCACGAGTGAACCGAGGCGGTTCAGATGAGGCGGGCGGGGCCGCCAGGGCGGGCGGTGATGACGTCTTGAACGCCGGGGAGCTGGCGCAGGCGGGATTCAACCTCTTCTGCATGGCTGCTGAGGCAGATGGCGTGCACGTTCGGCCCGGCGTCGATGGTGTAACAGACGGGGATGCCCTCCAAACGCCAGGCGAGGATGGCGTGGACGATCTCCAGGGTACCGGCCTGCCAGTAGAGCAGAGCCGGGTTGGAGGTGATCATTACGGCGTGCATGAGGTTGGATTCAAGCTCGGTGACCTCGGCGAAGGCGGTGAAATCGCGGTCGAGGATGGCCTGGCGGCAGCGGAGGATGCGCTCGCGGGCGCCGGAGAGGCGCGCCTTCTGCAGAGGGCTGGTGTCGGCCAGGGCGTGACCTTCGGTGGAGCCGGTGGGTTTATGGGTGCGGCTGACAACGGCGATGCAGTCTGTCAGATCCCAATGATCGGCGGGGGCAAAGGATGCTGCGTAGGAGGAGACATCGTCTTCACCGGCGAACCAGATGACGAACCCCTCGGGGACCGAGCGGCAGGCGGAACCGGAGCCGCGGCGGGCCAGGCGGGAGAGCTCGGCTTCCGACAGGTCCAAACCGGCGGCCTCGGCGGCGGCCAGGCTGAGGGCGGCAAAAGCGGAAGCGGAGGAGGCGATGCCGGCCCCGGTGGGGAAATTATTGGTCGACTCGACCCTGGCGTACAGATCCAGGCGGGCCATGCGGCGCACGATGGTGAGGAAGGCGCTGACGCGCTGTAGGGCCGGGCCGGTGACCGGCTGGCCGTTCAGGCTGAGTTGGTCGGCGGACAGGGAGGCGTCGAAGGAGACCGATGTGCGACTGTAGAGTCCGTCCAGGTTCATGGACAGGGAACTGTTGGCCGGGATGCGCAGATAGTGATCGCTGTTCCCCCAGTACTTGACGAAAGCGATGTTCGGGTGGGCGATGGCGGTTGCTTGATTATTCACGAGTTGTCCGGAAGATTGGTGAGAAGTGTTTTTGCAGCTTCTCGCCGAATGTTGGCCTGAGCGGAGGCGTACTCCTTTTTGTAATATCCCGTCCCTATTGTATCAAAGCGAACTCATGCTTAGGATCAAATCCACCGAGGTCCTTGAACGTGTACACGTACAACTCATTATCAAAAAAGAATTGTTG
>CAYMLG010000119.1:0-12267 GCA_964391195.1 uncultured Anaerolineaceae bacterium
CGGGTCTGGGTTTCCGGGTAGGCGGGGTTTGGCTGAGGAAGGTGCGTCATGGACTGGGGGCTCTCGCTCGAATCAATGACCCCGCCCTACCTGAATCCGGGGATATTTGGCCGTGGTGCGCGTGTACAGAACAGCGGTAGGTGGACGGTCTGCCGTCCCTGGCCCCCAATAACACTCCTATTTGCTGCCAGGTTGTACGTGCACACAGGGCCGCCGTGGTATGATACTTCAATGGGGGAAAATTATGGAAAGGAGCATCACCAGGATGGAAAAACGAGTCTATGCCTACGACCAATGGGGGAAATACCTGGGATACGTGCGGCTCTCCCAGGACGAGGTCGGGGAGCCAGTCGGCGAGGTGTACAACACCGACGCCGACAAGCTGGGAGCGGTCCGCTACGATCCCCTGACGAACAACGCGCCGGAAAGCCGGGTATACGATCCCGATGGCGACCAGATCGGTTACGTGCGCCTGGGGAGCGAGGTGGAGGATATCTCCGGGGCGGAGATCTACTTCACCGGCCGGGAGGGCACGGACCCGGAGCAGATCGCCTTCGTGCAAGCCGAAGGGGGCGAGGAAGAAAATCTACAGGTGCTCAAGCAGGGGGCGCTGGGGGAGCAAATCGGCTCGCTGAAGCCTGAAAATGTCTCCCAGGACGAGGCCATCCTCATCGGAGGAGGGGCGGCGCTGCTGTTGATCCTCTAAGGAAAGGTGAACGAACCTTAAACGTGAGCGTTTCAAGAGAGGTAAACAGATATCGGCCGGGCGATCGAACACGGTGCCTGTGAATCTCTTATGGAGATTACGCTCAATCAGCCCGAAATTCGGGTAAAATGTGGCCTTAATGAAACGCCCGACGCACAGCCACCTCACGCGCCGTGACTTCCTGAAGATCGGCGGCCTGGCGCTCACCGGCCTGGCGGCGGCCCCCTTGTGGACTCCGCTCTCTGCCCTGGATCAGGACGGACCGGTGAGCCCGCTGTGGACCCGCCCTCCGGAGCGCGATCACGGGAAGCTGGTGCGCGTGGCCACCCGCCAGGTGGACATCCGCAGCCAGCCGAACGACGAAGCGCGCATCGTGGGCAACCGCTTCCGGGACCAACTGCTGCACGTTTACGCCGAAGTCAACCCGCCCGACGCTCCGCAGTTCTACAATACCCTGTGGTACCGGGTATGGGGCGGTTACGTACATTCGGCCCACCTGCAGGAGGTCAAAATCCAGATCAACGAGCCCCTGCCCGGCTCGCCGCCGGAGAGCGGGCTGCTGACCGAGGTCAGCGTGCCGTACACCGTCTCTTATCAGTATAACGAGCGCAATGGCTGGTATCCGTGGCGCGGCTCGCGACTGTACTACTCGTCTACGCATTGGATCACCGGCCTGGATGAGGGGCCGGATGGCGAACCCTGGTATCAGGTCACCAGCGAGCTGAGCGCCACAGAGGTCTACTGGGTCCCGGCCAGGCACATGCGGATCATCCCGCCGGACGAGCTGCGGCCAATCTCGCCCGAGGTGCCGCCGGAGGCAAAGCGGATCGAAATCTCGCTGCCCGAGCAAACCCTGCGCGCCTACGAGTACGACGAGCTGGTGTACACCGCCCGCATCTCTTCCGGTATCCCCGGGCGCACACCGCCCGGTGAGCTGCCCACGGCCACGCCCAAGGGACGGTTCCGCATCTACTCGAAAATGCCCTCCAAGCACATGGGCAGCATCGCCGGGGGAGACGAGGTGGAAAGCAACGGCGGTTTCTCCCTCCCGGGCGTGCCCTGGACGATGTTCTTCGAGTTCCCCGGAGGCTACGCCCTGCACGGCACCTACTGGCACAACAACTTCGGCCTGCAGATGAGCCACGGCTGTGTAAACATGCGCAACGAAGACGCCAAGTGGCTCTTCCGCTGGACGACCCCGGTCTTCGCCGAGGAGATCAACGATCACTCCGACTGGGAACGCCGCGGAAACGGCACGCTGGTGATCATTTCGTAGTTCCAAGGCCCTGCCACAGCAAATCTGCAAAGGCCGCTCCCCTGCTCCCGGCCCGTATGCGTATGTCGATCTCAAGGCGCGACTTCCTGAAGCTCACCCATCTGGCCTTTGGCGTGCTCGCCTTCCCCGTCCTTCCCGAGTGGCCCACCCGGCCAGATCCACCTGTGGGGCGAGCCGACCCTTTCCCCATCGAGGCGCGGGTCGCCATCGAGGCCATGTATCTCTACCAGGAGCCGGATTTCAGGAGCGAACGGGCCGGCATCGTCCGCCGGGACCAACTGCTCTATATCTGCGAAGAGCTGATCTCACCCCACGGGCCGGGCTATAACCCGCGCTGGTACCGCCTGGAAAACGGGTACGCCCACAGCGGCTACCTGCAGCGGGTCGATGGGTGGCACTACAACCGCCCGCTGCCCAGCCTGCCCGAGGGCGGACAGATTGCCGAGGTCACCGTCCCATACACCCAGGCCTACCGCAGGAACCGCAGGGGGGAATGGTCGAAGCTGTACCGCCTGTACTACGGTTCGGTGCACGGGATCACCGGCCTGGAAGAGGGCCCGGACGGCACGGCCTGGTACGTTCTCACCGACGACCTGCTGCACGTGGAATACGGCGTCCCGGCCCGGCACCTGCGCCCGATCCCGCCGGAGGAGCTCAGCCCGATCTCCGCGGACGTGCCCCCGGAAGAAAAGCGGATCGAGATCTCCGTGGAGGCGCAGACCCTGACCGCCTACGAGGGCGGGCAGCCCGTCCGCCAGGCGCCGGTGTCAACCGGGATCAAGACCCAGGGGCCTTCTCCAAACGGCATTCCAACCGACACGCCGCAGGGACACTTTCACGTGCAGGTGAAAGTCCCCCACCGTCACATGGGCGACGGCAATCTCACCAGCGATATCAACGCCTACGAACTGCCGGGCGTACCCTGGGTGTGCTTCTTCCACGTCCACGGCATCGCCCTGCACGGCACCTACTGGCACGACAACTTCGGGATCAAGATGAGCCACGGCTGCGTGAACCTGCGCACGGCGGACGCCAAGTGGCTCTACCGCTGGACGGACCCGGTCGCCGAGCCCGGGGTGTGGAACACCAAGGGCTGGGGGACGCTGATTCACATCTTCTAAGAACAGAGTGTCAGGCCTGACCCCTTTTTTGCCGGGCCGTCCCCGATGCTTGACAATTCGCATTAAAACGGTACAATTCGACCGGATAATCTCAAAGCACGACAAAATAGAATGGGGGGGTGAAGCAAATGAAAAAAAGCCTGATTTACTCAATCCTCACACTCATCCTGCTCACCGCCTGCAGCCAGGCGGGAGCCAGCTCCGGGCAGGAGCTTACCATCCGTGAAGCCTGGGCCCGGCCGGGAGCCGCCGGGGCCACCAGCGCCGTCTACTTCATCATCGAAAACGGAGGCGAGACCGACACATTACTCAGCGCGGCGTCCGGCGTGGCGGCCGCCAACGAGCTGCACGTGAGCATGATGACCGGCGAGGGGGCCATGACCATGCACCACCTGGAAAACGTGCCCGTCCCTGCCGGTGAAAACGTAGAGTTCGCGCCGGGCGGGCTGCACGTGATGCTGATCGACCTGACCGAGGGGCTCGCACCCGGAGACCAGTTCGACCTGACCCTGACTTTTGAGAATGCGGGGGAAATGACCGTGCCGGTCACCGTGCGGGAACCTTAAGCCGTTCACCTCAATTACAACAAGCGGTCGATCATCAGGGCAAAGAATAAGAAGGCCAGGTACATGCTGGAATAGCGGTACATCTTCCAGGCCAGCTTATTTCCGCCCTGCCTCCACACCTTCCAGGCGGCGTACAGCAGCCACCCACCCAGGGCGGCGGCCAGGATGGCGTACACGGCCCCGCCCAGGCCGGCGAGGGGCAGGAGCATGGTCAGGCCAACCAGTTCCAGGGTGTAGATGAAGATCTGCTTGCGGGTTTCCGCTTCGCCGCGCACCACGGGCAGCATGGGCACCCCGGCGCGGGCGTAATCCTTGCGGCGCACCAGGGCCAGGGCCCAGAAGTGCGGCGGGGTCCACATGAAGACCACGGCGAACAGGAAGAGGGAGGGGATGTTCAACCCGCCGGTGGCGGCGGCCCAGCCCACCAGGGGCGGGATCGCCCCGGCCCCACCGCCGATGACGATGTTCTGCACGGTGGTCTTCTTCAGGAAGATGCTGTACAAAAGCACGTAATAAATGATCCCCGCCAGCGAGAGCAGGGCGGCGATAAAATTCACGAAAGCCACCATCAGGTAGAAGGAAGCCAGAGCAATGCCCACGCCGAAGGCCAGGCCCTCAGCCGGGGTGAGCCGTCCGGACGGGAGGGGGCGCTTTTGGGTGCGCTGCATCTTAAGATCGTCTTCGCGGTCGATGTACTGGTTGATGGCCCCCGAACCACCGGCGGCCATAAAGCCGCCGAGCAGGGTCCAGATGGTCAACCCCAGGGAGGGGAAAGCCCGGGCGCCGATCACCATGCCGGCATAGGTGGTCACCAGCAGGAGCAGGACGACGACCGGCTTGGTGAGCAGGAGGAAGTCCAGCAGGCGACGCTTCCCGCTCCCCGGCTCCCAGGCGGCGGAGATGGCGGCCGCCTCGGCTGCTTCGTCCTTTGCGCTGCGGCCCGCCAGCCCCACCGCGGTCACCTGCACCACCAGGGCAGCCCAGACAGCCACGGCGGTCGCCTCGTGCAGCCCCAACAGATGGATGGGGAAACCCTGCACCAGCCTGGCGCCCAGCAAGGCCTGGGCGAAGAAGAGCACGGTGAAGGCGGTCGTCGCCACCAGGACGGTGGTCTGCGAGCGCTGGCTGCGCCAGGCGTTGACGAACAGGGCGCCCACCAGCCCGGCGGCGGCCAGGACGACCAGGCGGTGGGCCAGGTTAATCCACCCGCCGGGGTCCACCGGGATCAGGCCCTGGTCGCACAACGGCCAGCTCGGGCAGGCGCCGCGGGTCTCCGCTCCAGCGACGATCCCCCCGCTGACCAGCAGCAGGAAGACCACGCCCAGGGTGAGCAGAGAGAGACGGGCGAACGGGGAGTGGAACTTCGGTCGCACCGGTTGAGCCTCCTCCCCACGCGCGGCCTGGTAGAAGCTGACCACCGCGGCGAACAGCGACGCACCCAGGGCCAGCAGCGACAGCAGCAGGTGCCCGGCCGTCACCCAACTCCGGTCCACCAGGGCGCCGCGCAGGACGATGAACGCTCCCAACAGGATCTGCACCAGCACCAGGACCGCGGTGGCATCCAGCAGGCGGATGACCCACGGGTCTTTGCGGGCCCCCTTGCGGGCCAGAGCGGCCGCCACCAGCACCAGCGGGGCAGAGAGGAAAGTCGCCAGGCGATGGCCGTAATCGATCAGAGCGCGGATGCCGGCAGGCGTCTCGGCGGGGGGCGGTGTCCAGCCTCCGAAACAGGTCGGCCAATCGGGGCAGGCCCCCCCGGCCTCCGCCACTCGCACCATGCCGCCGGTGACCATCAGGATATAGAGGGTGATCACCGCAGCCAGGGTCACATGCCTCAGCTCAAGCCGGTATTTCCCACTGATTCTCATCGTTCTCCTCATCTATACGCAACCCATCCCCCATCGCCTGTTTTCGCACGAAGAAGGGATAACCGATGCCCAACAGGGCGGCAAAGGCGAACCATTGAATGGCATACCCCAGGTGAGAGCCCTCGCTCAACTCGACATTCAACTCGGCGCGGACAGGCATGCCGGTCCAGGCCGGGTCGGAGGCCTGGTGAACGTACACGGGCAGCAGATCGTAAGAAATCTGGCGGTCCAGCCATTCCACGTGGACGAAATGCCAGGCCTTCACCGCCTCCCCGCCGGGGACCGGGGTGGGGTCGCGGCGCGGGCCGAAGTCCGGCTGAGACTGCGAACGCCGCAGCACACCGCGCACCGTCACCACCCCCGGCTCGGCGTATTTTTCCCAGTTCCCAGACTGGTAATCCTCCGCCGGGATCCAGCCGCGGTTGACCAGCACGGCCCGGTCGCTCCCCTCGATGCGCAGCGGGGTGACCAGGAATACGCCCCACTGCTGGTTATAGGCCTGGTTGCGGATGGCGACCTCCTGGCTGTGGTCGTACCGGCCGCGGACGACCACTTCCCGGTACTCCATGTCGTACAGGTTGGCGTCCAGGGCCGGCCCGGTCAGCTCCAGCGGCGGCTGGTCGATCTGCGCCTGCACCCGGGCGTTAAATTGGCGGCGCTGCTCCAGGCGATCCAACTGCCAGATCCCCAGGCGCGCCATCACCGCCACCGCGGCGATGACCAGCAGCGTGGTGAGCAGCCAACGCCGGCTAATAATCAGTCTCAGCATGGTGTTCTTCCCCGGTCCGCCCTGCAACCATTCCCCCATACAAAGCGGCTCTCGTTCAACGCTCCCCCCGGTTTCATTTTACCCATCAATCTCCGTCCAGTCTACCCGGAAGCGGGATGAACTCTCCACAAATAACCACCCGGGCGGTCTGTGCAGATCTTCCTTGCGCGCGAGGGCGCCCACAGAAGATCTGCACAAATACCGTGAACCCTGCGGCCTTTCCCCTCAGGCCACAGGCGCAGGCTTTTCCACTTTGATCGGGTACATGACGAGCGTGTACAGGAAGATCAGCACGGCCGTGGTAGGCCCCGCCAGGAGCAGGGCGGTCAGGCGGACGCCGAGGTCGGTCGCCTGGCGCACATCGATGCCCAGGTACTGGCTGGTGCGGAAGGAGCAGGCGAACGAAAAGCGCTCCGCCTGGTTCATGACCAACTGCGCGGTGCCCCCGGGCGGCGCCCACACCGGCCCCAACTGGTGCGCCACGACGTCCTCGTTCACCACTTCCAGGGTGTCCCCCAGCACGAAGACCATCTCCTGGGGGATGGATGGCGTTTGCTCTCCGGCGGCCACTCTGGCCGCGGTGCCCTCCGGGATGACCAACTGCACGGTTTTCGGCGGCCGGTCGAAGTTCTCGCGCTGGCTGGCGAAGGTCACTTCGTTGAACAAGGCCACGGCTGCAAAGCTGGCCAGGGTGATGATCAGCAGCCGGATCCCATACGCCCGGTAGAGAGCTTTCTTATGAGCTGACATAGCCAAAATATCCTTTACCCGCCTGGCCTCACGTTATCCCTTTTCAGCCACCAGGTGGATCACGTCCTGGATGAGCTTTTCCACTTCCATACCAAAGGGGTAGGTGAGCCGCCAGTTGCCCTGCTTGTCGATGGCGTAGACGCGGGCGGTGTGATCCACTAGGTACCCGGCGGCGCTGTCCGTCTCCGCCCGGGCGGCGTAGACGCCGTAATCGGCCCACACCTGTTCCAGGGCAGCCCGCTCGCCGGTGAGGCCGATAAAATCGGGATCGAAATTCTGCAGGTGCTGGCCCAGGCGCTGCGGTGTGTCCCGTTCCGGATCTACGGTGACGAAGACAAACCGCACCTGGCCGGCCTGCTCGCCAAGCGCCTCCTTCACCCGGAGGAACTCGGAGAGTGTCACCGGGCATACATCCGGGCAGTGGGTGTAGCCGAAGAAGATGAGGACGACTTTCCCCTGCTGGTCGCTGAGGCGGAAGCCGTCCCCATGTTGGTCGGTTAATTCGAAATCGGCCGCCGGGATCGGGGGTTCGATCAGCGAGCCCTGGTACTGGTAGGGGTTAAACACCTGCCAGCCGATCAGCGCCAGGGCGACGCCGACCAGAACTCCCACGCCGATTAGGCCGAATTTCAGTTTCATTCATATCCCTCGATTCGATTTGTAGCGAGCGAGCGGCCAGGAATGCTGGCTAAGCCACGGCCCGGCCGATGAGGTACAGCGCCGGGTAGAAGAAGATCCAGACCACATCGATGAAGTGCCAGTACACGGCCGCGGCTTCGACCGGGAAGTGCCGCTCGGGGGTGTACATCCCTTTGCGCCCGTTCAGATAGATGATGGTCAGGAAAATGACGCCGGTGAGCACGTGGAAGGCGTGGAACCCGGTCATGGCATAGAACAGCGAGGCCGCGGGCCCATCCGCCGGGCCGAAGGGGGCGAGCTGCCATTCCACGCCGACCACGCCAAGCAGGAACAGCGTGCCCAGCACGATGGTGATCAACAGGCTGTTCAGGAAAGTCTTGCGGTCGCCGTAGGCTGCGCCGGTCTCGGCCCGGTTCATAAAGAAGCTGGAAACCAGCAGCACGGCGGTCACCGCCAGGCCCAATAACTGGCTGACCTCAGGCCGTGCGGCGGTGCCCAACAGGTAGAACCGGGAGACGAGCAGGCCGCCGAACACAAAGGAATCGGAAATAAGGAACAACCACAGGCCCAGGCGGTTGGTGCCCGCCCTGCGCAGGTAGGGGAGGGCGGCGGTCGTCGCCGCGGGAGTATCTGAGTGAACCGGCTGGGTGGTCATGAATGGGCCTCCTCATCTTCACTGAACAAACGACCGACGTGCATATAGTCGCGCAGAACAAAAAACGCCTTCATCAGGGCGATCAGCAGCAGCGGCGCCCACCAGGCGCTGGCAACCGACCCGAGGAAGTACTCTCCAATGGTGAGCACGGCGAGCAGGATCATTACGCCCACTCCAACCCGGTATGCCTCGTTTCGCTTTTCTTCCATCGTCAATTTCTCCGTAGGTGTTCTCTCTCTACCCGCCCGGCCCGCGGACGGTCATTGATCTGCTGCGGGCCGGGCGGGCTATATATGCCCGTGTATTGGCGCTCAGTCCGCCCCGGCCGGTGCGGTGGCGGCTTCTCCGCCCGTGGCCGGGCGTTCGGTCGCCTGCGGAGCGCGCTCGCGATCGATATCCACGAATGCCGAGCCTGCCAGCCCGTAGTCGTACGGCTCGCCGATCACGTTGAACGGTTGGCCGTAGTTATGCACGGGGATCGGCGAAGGAAGCTGGAACTCGGGCGAGCGAGAGCGCCAGGGGTTGGCCGAAGCGACCGGGCCGCGGGCCGCGCTGTAGACCAGGTTGACAAAGGCGATGAGCACCGACAGGCCGATGACAAAGGCGGCGATGGTGATCAACAGGTGGGTGGTGTCGATCCCATACATGGGCTCATAATCGCCAATCCGGCGGCGCATACCGAGCAGCCCCACCTGCATCTGGCCCAAGGACTGGACGTAGAAGGCGGGCAGCATCAGGTAGAAGTGCAGCTTCCCCAACCGCTCGCTGTACATGCGCCCGGTCATCTTCGGGAACCAATAGTAGATGGCGGCGAAGAATGGGAAGACAAAACCGCCGAACATGGTGGCGTGGAAGTGACCCACGATCCAATAGCTGTCCTGCAGGTGCAGGTCGGTGGACACGGTGCCGTTCGGCGGGCCGCTCAGGCCGCCCAACAGGAAGACCGAGATCGCCCCCAGCACGAACAACATGGGCGTCTCGAAGGACAGCTTGCCCTGCCAGATGGTCGCCACCCAACTGAAGAATTTCACCCCGGTGGGCACGGCGACCAGGAGGGTGCTGTACATGAAGGGGATACGCAGGTAGGAGGCCATGCCCGAGGTGAACATGTGATGCGCCCAGACCAGGAACCCCACCAGGGCGATGCCAAAGGAGGAGATCGCCACCCAACGGTAGCCGAACAGCGGTTTACGGGCGAAGACCGGCAGCAGCTCGCTGATCACCCCCAAGCCGGGCAGGACGAACACGTACACTGCCGGGTGCGAGTAGAACCAGAACAGGTGCTGGAAGAGGATCGGGTCGCCGCCGCGAGCGGGGGTGAAAAAGCCCATCCCGAACAGGCGCTCGAACATCACCATCTGGAAGGAGAGACCGATGAGCTGGGTGGCCGTCAGGCTGATGATCGCCGTGGCAAAGGCGCTCCAGACGAAGATCGGCATGCGGAAGTAGCTCATCCCGGGCGCGCGCATGCGGATGATGGTGGTGATAATATTCAACGAGCCCAGGATCGACGAGAGGCCGACAACGTACACGCCCAGGAAGAACATCTGCATCCCCAGCGGCGCCTGAGTGCTCAGCGGGGGGTAACCGGTCCAGCCGGTGTCGAACCCGCCCAACACCAGGCTGCTCAGCAGAACGATCACCGCCGGTACGTTGATCCAGTAGGCGAACGCGTTCAGGCGGGGGAAGGCCATATCGCTGGCGCCGATCAGCAGGGGCACCAGGTAGTTCGACATGGCGGCCACACCCAGCAGCATGGCGGCGATCATCACGATCCCATGCAGGCTCATCACGGTGTTGAAGTCCTGCAATTCAAGGAACTGGATCCCCGGCGCCACCAGCTCGGTGCGGAAGGTGATGGCGAACAGGCCGGCGACGGAGAAGGCGATCAGAGCCGTCACGCCGTACTGGATGCCGATGACTTTGTGGTCGTAGGAAGCGCTCAAGTAGCGCGCCCACCCTTTGGAGAAGGCATCGTGCGGGTGTTCAGGAGTCTCTGCGCCCCGCATCCACTTGAACCAATCGCCGACTACGCCGTGGGCCAGCATGAACCCGACCGTGGCGAACAGGGCGCCCACCACCCAGGCCGGTTCGGTGAAGAAAAAGCTCAGCGGCGGTTCCCAGGGCAGGAAAGCCTGCAGCCCCAGGGCCAGGCGGATCAGGGATACGAACAGCAGCCCCACCACCAGGCCGGTGACGAAGCCCACCAGGCCGCGCACCAGGCCGATCTTTGCCGGACTTACTCTAGTCGTCTTTTCCATAACACCCTCTTTATCTCAGACTCTTGATAAACTCGATCACGTCTGCGATCTGCTCTTCGGTCATGTCGGCCGCCACAGTCGGGGGCATCACGTTCGGGAAGCCCTGGACGATCTTGGCCGCCGGATCGATGATGGACTCGTGCAGGTAAGCGTCATCCACCACGACCGTGGTCCCATCCTGGAGCGCCTCGGTGCTGCCGTAAATGCCCTGCCAGGTGGGGCCGACGAGGGCCGTGCCGTCTGTGCTGTGGCAGGCCAGGCAGCCGTACTGTTGGGCGAGCTGGGCCCCGCGCGCCACCGGGTCGTCCGAGACCTGGGAGTTCTCCTCGACCCAGGCATCGAACTCTTGCTGGGAGACCACCCTCACGTCGGCGAGCATATAGGCGTGCTGCAGGCCGCACAACTCGGCGCAGCGCACCCGGTATTCGCCGATCTCTGTCGGCGTGATCCGCAGATCACGCACGAATTCCCTCCCGCCGGGGAGGGCATCTTGTTTGACTCTGAATTCGGGCACCCAGAAGGAATGGATCACATCCTGAGAGGACAGGTGCAGCACTGCCTGTTTGTCAACCGGCATGATCAGTTCGTTGGTGACAATCCCATGATCGGGATATTCAAAACGCCAGGACCATTGGGAGCCGACCACATTGATCTCCATGGCGAACGGCTCGGGCCGCACGGTCTCGGCCAGCGATGTGCCGCCCAAATAGGCAAAGTACAGCACGGTGAGCAGGGGCGCGATCGTCCAGGCAACCTCCAGGCGGCTGTTCCCCTCGATGTGGACCGCATCGCTGTTGTCGCCCTTCTTTCTGCGGAAGACAACGATGCTGTAGACCATCAGGACCACAATCAAGGAAAACAGAAACGCGATGACCTGGAACTCCAGTTTAAACAGATTATCGATCGGCACGGCCTGAGCGCTGGCAGTCACCGGAAGCAGGCGGACCTGCTCCAACCCGAACAGCAGCAGCGCTGTTACGACCAAGACCAGCAGTCCTGCAATGACCAAATGTTTCATACCCATTCTCCTGTTCTCACTCTCCGTGTTCTCAGAACGGCGAAGCGAACTTTGTTCTTTTTCGGCATAGGTCCACTCCTCCAGCCAGTCGTCAATTTGCGCGGCGGCCAAAGTCCGGCGATCGTAGATAATGGCTTCACCTGCACTTTGCAAGGAGAGCAAGACAACCCGTAGTTTCTCCTCCCCCTCCATAAACCGCGCTAAAAACTCATCCCGGTTCAGCATCTCGTCGTCGTAATCGACGATCACCAGATCCGGGCGGAGCTTCTTCAGAGCTACGAGCGCCTCTTCCAGATTGGAGACCATCCCCACCACTGTCACCCCGGCCTCCCGCCGCTCTTTGAGCAGGTTGCGAAGCCCCTGTCCGAAAAGTGGGTGGCTGGAAGCGATCAGAACGCGCCGGTTTTTCGCATGCGGCGAGCTAAACATGGTGGATGGTTTCCCCTGCTACAATAGTTTTATCCCTGCCCAACTCGGCCAGCCCCTCTCCACTGGCTCCCGTGCGAATATAATTTACCAAAACCACTCTAGATTGTCATCGACCGGCTGTCGAAAGGGGAGCGATCTTTGAATCGTCAGAAGGGGTGATTTCTTAATCACCCCCTAATTTGGGGCCCCGGCTGAAGGCCATAGCAGTC
>CAYMLG010000120.1:0-11474 GCA_964391195.1 uncultured Anaerolineaceae bacterium
TAGGGGGAACCAGCCTGAAGAAAGGCAAACGTCACCCCACGATCGGCGACCGGGTGGTGGTGGGCGCCGGGGCGAAGATCCTCGGGGCGATCACCGTCGGCGCGGACAGCCGGATCGGGGCCAATGCGGTGGTCGTCAAGCCCGTCCCGCCGAATTCGGTGGTGATCGGTGTGCCTGGGCAGGTGATCATGCGCAGCAGACCGCAGCAAACCGTGGCGAAGCCTGACTTCGATCACTCCTCGATGCCCGATCTGGTTGGCGTGGCCCTGGCTTCTTTGCTCGAGCGGGTGGACAGCCTGGAGGCGCGGGTTGTAGGCCATGAGACGGCAGCGCCACACCTCCATCCCCCCCGAGATGGGCGCTGGGATGGGGCCGATTTTTCTATCTGAATTCAAAAGGCGCCCTGGAAGCGCCTTTTGAATTCAGACCGGACATTCTAGCCATTTATCCTTCGGGGCCGCCCACGGTAGCAGCCGGGAGGGGGTTGCGGGCCAGGAAATCTTCCACCCAGAGCAGGTTGTTGCCGGCCCGGTCCACGATTTTCAGCAGGGTGTCCATGGTCGATACTTCTTCCAACTGTTCGGTAACAAACCAGCGCAGGAAGTCCTGACCGATATAATCTTTCTGTTCGACGGCGATATCCATTAAGCGATTGATCTGCTGGGTCACTTCCAACTCCCAGGTGAGCGCGGCATGGACGGCGTCGTGGGCCGAGCCGAATTCGAAGCGCGGCCCGCCAACCGGAGGGATGCGCACCTGCCCGCCGGCCTCAATCACATAGTGGACGAACTTCATGGCGTGTTCCTTTTCTTCCTCCGCCTGACGATAGAAGAAGGCGGCGAGTTGCGGCAGGCTCTCGCTGTCGAAATAGGCGGCGATGTTGACGTATTGAAGGCTGGCGCCAAACTCCCGGCCAATTTGTTCGTTAATTGCCCCTTCGAGTTCTTTGCTGATGAGCATGGTGTTCTCCCTCCTATCAGATAATCTGCGCTGCGGCCTAACCGGATACCTTTGGTCTGATTATACCGCCTCTGCCAGCCGGGAAAGATTTTTCTCCGGAAAAAGCATAGGCGGGCCAGACAGCCCGCCTATGCTTCAGATAAAAGAGGATGCTTGCTAGATGAGCCCCATCGCGCAGCCGTCGGCGCGGGGGTCGCTACCGGCCCACAGCACTCCCGAATCGGGGTCGCGGAAGATGACCTGGCCGCGGCCGAAGAGGGAGCGTGCGTTCCCGCTGATCTGCCGCACCGGATGGTCCCGGGCAGCCAGGCTTTCGATAACCGGCTGGGAGATGCCGGCTTCCAGGGCCACTTCGTCACCCGGATGCCCGTTCGGCAGACAAAAGCGCGGGCGGTCCAGGGCGGCCTGGGGGTCCAGGAGGTCATCGACCAGGCCCACCACCACCTGTAGGTGCCCCTGCGGCTGCATGAAGCCGCCCATCACGCCGAAGCTGGCGAATAAACTATCGCCTGCCTCGCGGGTTGCCATGGCGGGGATGATGGTGTGGTAGGGCCGCTTGCCGGGCTGCAGCGCGTTCGGGTGCTGCGGGTCCAGGCTGAAGTTGTGGCCGCGGTTCTGCAGCGTGAACCCCCAGCCGGTAGGGACGATGCCCGTCCCGAAGCCCATATAGTTGCTGTTGATAAAGGAGCAGGCGTTCCCCTCGCTATCCACCACGGAGAGATAAACCGTCCCGGCGGAGGTCCGCAGGTCGCTGTGTTCAAAGCGCAGGTTGGCTTTCTCAGGGTCGATAAGTGCCCGCCGCTCGGCGGCGTACTCCTTCGACAGCAGCTCAGCCAGGGGGATGGATGAAAAGGTTGGGTCGGTGACAAACCAGCGCGTATCGGCGAATGCCAGGCGGGTGGCTTCGATCATCAGGTGCAGGCGGCTGTCGGAGAGCGGCGGCAGCGAGGCCAGGTCGAACCCCTCCAGTATATTCAGCGCCAGGAGGGCGGTGAGGCCCTGGCCATTGGGCGGGCATTCCCACACCCGGATCCCCCGGTAGACGGTGCTGATGGGTTCTTCCCAGGTGCTGTGGTGTGCGGCGAGGTCTTCTTCGCTCAGGCAGCCTCCGGCTCCTTGGACGGCGCTGGCGATTGCCGCGGCAATCGGACCGCGGTAGAAGGCGTCCGCTCCGCCTTCGGCCACCGCCTTGAACGTGCGCGCCAGGCCGGGATTGCGGAAGATCTCCCCGGGGCGGGGCGCGCGGCCGTTGATCGTCAGCTCCGAACCACCGGGGGCGCGGCTGAGCTGCCGCTCCACCCCGTGCTGCCAGTAGAACGCGGTGATCGGGGCGACGGGGAACCCTTCCTCGGCCAGGCGGATGGCCGGGCCCAGGACGGCCGGCATGGACAGGCGGCCATGCCGGGCTACCAGATCGCACCAACCGGCGCAGGCCCCGGGGACGGTCACGCAGTAGGCGTGGAACGGGGGCAGGTCCGCACCCGGCCCGGTGGGGTAGCCCTCGCCCTCCAGCCGCTCAAGGTTTAGCCCCGCAGCCATGCGGCCGGAACCGTTCAGCGCGCTCACCCGCCGGGTGGCGGCGTCATAATACAGGGCGAAGCAATCTCCGCCGATCCCGGTGGAGGTGGGTTCGGTAACATTCAGGGCGGCCGCCGCCGCAACGGCGGCATCGGCTGCAGTGCCGCCCTTCCCCAGGATCTCCAGCCCGGCGGCTACAGCCAGGGGTTGAGAAGCGGCGACGATCCCGCCACGCCCGATCACCGGGGAACGGCGGGAATTGAACTCCATCTCTGCTTGTTGAAACATAATGGCCTCGGTCTTTCGTAGTTTGATGGGGTGGGAAAGGTCAGGCAGGGTTATACGACCTCGATGCCGCTCCCCGCGACCACCTCTCCGATGGGCCAGAGCATCTGGCCGATTTGAGCCGCCCGGTCCAGCAGGGCGTCGAGGGTCTGAGGCGGAACGCACAGGAGCAGGCCGCCGCTAGTCTGGGCGTCGAATAACAGCATCTGCTCCGGTTCGCCGATTTTATCGTCGAATTTGACCTGGGCGCCAAAGTACAGGCGGTTATCGGATGAGCCGCCCGGGAATATAAATTCCTGGGCATAGCGGCGGGCGCCGCGCGTGAAGGGGACCCGGTCGAAGACGATCCGCAGGCCGGCTTTAGAAGCATTGGCCAACTCCAGCCCGTGGCCGAGAAGGCCAAACCCGGTGATATCTGTGCCGCAGCGCAGACCGAACTCGACTGCCAGCTCGGCTGCCGCCCGGTTGAGGCGTTTCATCCACCCGACGGCTTCAGAGATATCGGTGGGATCGGCTAAGTCGCGCTTCAAGGCGGTGGTAATGGCGCCGAAGCCCAACGGTTTGCTGAGCACCAGCAGGTCGCCGGGTTGGGCGGCGGATTTGGTGAGCATGCGCTGCGGATGGCCGAAGCCGAGCACCGTCAGCCCGTATTTCGGTTCTTGATCTTGAATGGTGTGCCCACCGGCCAGGGCCACGCCGGCTTCCCGGGTCTTTTCCGCCCCGCCGCGCAAGATCTCACTGGTGATTTTGGGCGGCAGAGAGGGGGGAATCGCGGCGATATTCAGCGCCAGGAACGGCCGCCCGCCCATAGCGTAGACGTCTGATAGGGCGTTGGCCGCGGCGATTGCCCCGTAGTCGTAAGGGTTGTCGACAACCGGGGTGAAGAAATCGGTGGTGGCGATGAGGGTGCGTTCATCGTCCAGGCGCCACACGGCTGCATCGTCCGGATCACCGAGCCCGACGAGCAGATCAGGGTGATCGGCCGCCTGGAGAATGCCTTGTATGGGGCGCAGAACCTGCGCCAGCGCTTCCGCGCTCAGTTTCGATGCTCAGCCAGCGCAGGTGGATAGGCTGGTGAGCCGGATTTGCCGGCCCGAGGGAGAATGAGGGTTCATCGTTTCGGTATCTCCTCCATGTCGGACAGATGCGCCTGACGGGCGAGATCGATCTACGGAGCGGCGGTAGGCTCCGGAGTGGGGACGGGTTCGGTGGGTACGGGGGTCGGAGCAGCCGGCGCCTGGTTCACCCCGGCAACTTCCGGACCCATCTGCGGTAAGGGCAGCAGGTAAGGCGTGTCATTCGGGACGAGCATCACCTGGATGCCCGGAGCCAACTTATCGATGTAATTGTAAGTCAGCAGTTCCGGGTTGTCCTGTAGGGCGTTGGCAATCATCTCCAGGGCTTCCGCTTCGGCCCGTGCTTCGATCAGGCGCGCTTCAGCCGCACCCTGGGCCTCGATCACGGCAGCGTCCGCCTGCCCCTCGGCCACCTGGCGCGCCTGTTCGGCCTCCTGGCGACGCTGTTCCACGATGAACACCGCCTGCTGCGCCCGCTGTTCGGCAATCTGTTTCTGTTCGATCGAGGCAGCGTACTCGGGAGAGAAGGTAATATTGCGGAGGATGAAGCCAACTAAAAGCAAGCCGTTCTCCTCCATTTGTTCAGCCAGGTTGGTTTCGATCCGTTGGGATAGTTGATCGCGCTGAGAGCTGTACACCTCTTCGACCCCATACTGCGAAATGGCATCCCGGATCACCCCGCGCACGAGCGGGCGAACCAGATCCATTGAATAACGGTTCTGCCAGGCAATGTGCACTTTGACCACCTCGTCCGGGTTGATCTGGTAGATCACCGAGGCATCGACGAACACTTCTTGCCCATCCGAGGTGCGGGCGGAGATGGAATCATCGCCCTGGGACTGCCCTTCACTTTCCGCCTGGGCCATGGTGTAGGTCTGCCGGGAGACCGGATAGGTTTGCACCCGTTCCATTCCCGGCGCGATCAAGCGCAGCCCGGGGCTGAGAGGCGTCTCCCGGTAACCTCTCGGGGAGATGGCCGAGATCACCACCCCGCGCTCTTCCGGCTCGATAAAGACCACACCAAAACTAACGATGGTCACCACGCCGGCCACCAGCGCCATCACGACGATCGTGGTGGTTGTGAAGCGAACCGCCTGTCCACGCGAGGCGCGGGTAACTGCCAGGATGAACAGGCCGGCCACGATTACCCAGAGCACAAGAGCAAGTCCTTTTAATCCATCTGCAAAATCCATTTTGGTTCCTTCCCTGGGGGAACTGACCCGGTTGTCAATTCCTCACCGGATTGATTTATGAGTAAATTATCGAATAATACCCAGACTGGGATGGATTATACTCTGGTTTAGGATCGGGGCAAGTGAAGGGAAGCTGAAGGCGGGCACGAGGCTGGCCGGGCGGGGACCGGCGGAGCCCAGAAACGCTCTGGATTGGGAGCAGCAGGCGCATAATTTGTGATAGGATGGGGCCGATGATTGATATTTTTCGGAGCGAGGTGAAGATAGGGCGGGTGCTGGAGGTCACCCTGGACGAACAGGGCCGGCTGGGGGCGTGGATCGACTGCCGGGAAGGCCCTGAGCCGGTTCCGGGCCAGTACTACCTGGGCTGGGCGCCAGAAGACCATGACGCGCCCTTGCCAGCAGCCCTTTTTCCGGCTGAGATTATACCCGGCAGATTCCGGTCGGCTGCTCCGGTCCCGCAGCAATGGCTGCCCGGGATGGAACTGGCGCTGCGCGGCCCACTGGGAGGCGGGTTCCGGCTGCCGGCGGAGGCGCGCCGCGTGGCGCTGGTCGCTCTTGATGCAGGCGCCGGCCGGCTGATGCCGCTCATCGATCAATGCCTGGCGAACGGCATCGCGCTGGCATTATTCACCGAGGGCCCCCTGCCGCCGGTCCCCGCCGCGGTGGAGATTTATCCCCTCTCCGGGATCGCCGAAACCCTGGAATGGGCTGACCTCCTGGCTGTCGATCTGCCCCGGGAGGCGCTGGGAGGACTCCGGCGTGCCCTCGGTCTGCAGCCCGGAACGTTTCCTCCCTGCCCGGTCCAGGTCCTGATCGCCACCCCTATGCCCTGCGGCGGCCTGGCCGAGTGTGGGGCCTGCGCTGTGCCGGCGAGACGGTCTGGCTGGAAGCTGGCCTGTAAGGATGGGCCGGTATTCGATTTGAACGAACTGGAATGGTGATTTCGTATGAACGTCATGGCATTTTTCGCACATCCCGATGATGAAACGATGCTGTGTGGGGGCACCCTGGCGCTGCTGGCCCAGGCCGGCGCACAAATCCACTATTTAAGCGCCACCCGGGGGGAAGGAGGGGAGACGGGCGAACCACCCGTGTGTACCATCGAGCAGTTAGGAGAAGTGCGCGAGCAAGAGATGGTGTGTGCGGTGCAGGCCCTGGGGGCGGCCAGCCTGACCTTTTTCGATTACATCGATCCGCGGGTGGGGCCGGAGGATGAGTTGTTTGCCTATACGGACGATTTGACCATCCTCGCCGGCCGTCTGGCGACCACCATGGAGCAGTTTGGCATCGATGTGTTGATCAGCCACGGATCGAATGGCGAGTACGGGCACCCTGCGCACCAGCTCACCCACCAGGCGGCTCGGGTGGCGGCCATGTCGTTTGGCGAAGGGGCTCCGCTGTTCTACACGGTGGGCGCCATGTTCCCCGAACACCCCCGCCCGATATTAGCCAACAAGGACGACCCGGCGCACCTGGTGATCGACATCGGCCCGGTGATGGAGAAAAAAGTGAAGGCGGCCCTGTGTCACGTTTCCCAACACGCCTTATTCACCCGGCGTGCATCCGAGGAGGCCGGACGCAAGCTAAGCGTAGACGAAGTCGTACGCAGTATGCCCCTGGAGAGCCTGCACCGGGTGCTGCCGGAAGTGGAAGGGCGCCCGGATGATGAACTGGCCAGGATGTTGGAGCCCTTTGTGGTGGAAAGCCGCCAGACCGGGTGAGGCGCCGGCCTTCCCCTGACGAGAGATGAGATGCAGAAGTTCGACCTGTATTTCTCGCAGCCGTTGATGAACGCAGCCGGAGCGCTCGGTTTTGCCCCCGACCTCTACGGTCCGGTGGATCTATCCAGGTTCGGTGCGTTCATCACCAATCCGATCAGCCTGGAACCGAGATCTCCGGCCCGGCCGGCTCATGCCATGCATTACCCGGGAGGGTTCTTGCTCCACACCGGCTACCCCAACCCGGGCCTGAAACGGGCGATCCGGAAGTATGCACATCGCTGGCGGCGGGCGCCGCTGCCGGTGATCGTCCACCTGCTGGCTCCCGGGAGCGACCGGAAGGCGCTCTCTCAACTGGGCGGGATGGTGCGCAGCCTGGAGCAGTTGGAGAATGTGATCGGGGTCGAGTTGGGGCTGCCGCCAGAGCTGGCTCCCGAGGAGGCGCTCTCCCTGGCGCAGGCCGCCAGAGGCGAGCTGGCGATGGTAGTGCGCTTTTCGATCGAGCAGGCGGCTGCCCTGGCCGTTCTGGACGAGTGGTTTTGGCGGGCGCTGGAAGAGGCGGGCGTATCGGCCATCAGCCTGGGGCCGCCCTATGGTTCGCTGCTGATACCAAATGATGCGGCCGTTCGCGGGCGGCTGTATGGGCCGGGGCTGTTCCCTCAGAGCATGGCGGCAGTCCAGAGGCTGGCGCAGTGCGGGCTGCCGGTGATCGGCGGCTGTGGGGTGTACGCCTGGCAGCAGGTGGAAGCGATGCTGTCCGCCGGGGCGATGGCAGTGCAGCTGGACAGCGTACTCTGGCGCGGGTTTCCGCGCGTGGAAGAGAACCACGATGGGAAATGAGAACAACACTGCTTTTCGCAGAACCCGGATCGAAGCGCTGGAGAGGCACGCCGGGCGATTAGACAGGCACGCGGCCATCCTGGCGGACCGGGATGGGCGGTTCGTTTTGTTCCGCCTGGCCAGCCTGGCGGTCGGCGGCCTGCTCACCTGGGCCGCATTCGCCTTTGGGCCGGCCTGGTTGGGCCGCATCACGGGGTTGGCCGCGCTGGGGGTCTTTATCGCCGTCATCGCCGCCCACCGCCGTTTGGATCGGGTGCGCGCCCGGTTTGAATTGGCGAGGCGGTGGAACCGGAGCCAGATCGCCAGGCTGCAGCTCGATTGGGATCATATCCCTCTTCCGCCGGGCGGGCTGCAGGAAATCTCACCCGAGCATCCCTTCGCCGCCGACCTGAACCTGGTGGGGCCGCGCTCGCTCCATCACTTAATCGATATCAGCATCTCTCGCGGTGGAAGCGCCCGCTTGCTGTCCTGGCTGCTCAATCCGGTCCCGGACCCGGAGGTGATCGAAGCCCGGCAGGCGCTGCTAAAAGAGATCTTGCCGCTGAACGGCTTCCGGAGCCGGGCGGTGCTGCAAGGGGGGCTGGTCGCCCGCAACCCTGAAGAGCGCTGGAACGGCGAGGCGCTGGTGGCCTGGCTGGAGAAGGAGAAAGGCTACGGGACCGCCGTCCGCACCCTGGCGCTGCTCGGGCTGCTGTCGGCTGCCAATATCCTGCTGTTCGGGCTCAATGTCTTCGGGCTGCTCCCGGCCTACTGGGTGGCGACATTGATCGTTTATTCGGCGATTTACCTCACCCAGTTCCGCAAGTTCGAAGACCTGTTCGGCGAAGCCCAGCATCTGTCGGTGTCGCTCGACCGGTTTCGGGCGATCCTGGTTTTTCTGGAGCGGTACCCCTACCCGGCCGGATCCCGCCTGGCAAAGCTGGCCGAGCCGTTCTGGACGGCTGCCCGCCGCCCCTCCGACTACCTGCGCACGGCCGCCTTGATCGCTTCGGCCGCCAGCTTGCAGAACAACACCTTCCTCTGGCTGCCGCTGAACGCAGCCTTGCCCTGGGACCTGTTTTTTGCCTTCCAGCTTCACCGCTACAAAGGCGAGCTGCGCCAATTGCTGCCCGCCTGGTTGGACACCTGGTACGAATTGGAATCCTTGAATTCGCTGGCCAACTATGCTTACCTGAATCCCGGATATGCCTTCCCAAAGATTGTTCCGGAGGGGTTGGGGGAGGGTGTATTTATCGCCAGAGGGATGGGGCACCCGCTGCTCCCGGGAGATACGCGCGTGGTGAATGACTTTCAACTCGACCGCCTGGGAGAGGTGGTGATCATCACCGGCTCCAATATGTCGGGGAAGAGCACCTTCCTGCGCACCATCGGGGCAAACCTGGTGCTGGCGTTCTCCGGCGCGCCGGTCTGCGCGGAGATGCTGGTCACCATCCCCTACCGGCTGTTTTCGAGCCTCAATGTGACCGATTCGCTGAGTGATGGGATTTCATACTTTTATGCGGAAGTGCGCCGGTTGAAAGCCTTGCTTGAAGCTCTGCGCAGGGCTTCAAGCCAGCAGCAGTTCCCGGTATTTTTCTTAATCGATGAAATCTTCCGCGGGACCAACAACCGGGAACGGGCGATCGGCAGCCGCGCATACGTGGGGGCGCTGGCGGGGGGCAATGGAGTGGGCGTGATCTCCACGCATGATCTGGACCTGGTGCACCTCGAAAAAGAGATACCGCAGATTGAAAATTATCACTTCAAGGAAGAGGTGAAGAACGGGCGGATGGTGTTCGATTATCGCCTGCGCCCCGGCCCCTGCCCGACGACCAATGCTCTGCGCATCATGCAGCTCGCCGGGCTGCCGGTCGGAGAGAGCGAATAAAAAAACAGCGGCCAGACCGCTGTTTTTTTTACCAGATCCCGCTTAGCGCTCGATCAAGATTGTCACCGGCCCATCGTTCTCGATCTCGACCAGCATATGGGCCCCGAACTCCCCCGTTTGGGTGGGGACCCCCTCGGCGGTGAGCAGCTCGGCGAAGCGCTCGACCAAGGGGGCGGCGATTTCAGGCGGCGCAGCGCCGATAAATGAAGGGCGGCGTCCTTTGCGGGTGTCGGCATACAGCGTGAATTGGGAAACGACGATCGCCTCGCCGCCTACATCCAGCACGGAGCGATTCATCTTACCCTGTTCATCTTCGAAGACGCGCAGGTTGGCGATCTTCTCGACCAGATAGCGAATCTGCTCCTCACCATCCTGCGGGCCGATCCCCAGCAGGATCACGTAGCCAACGCCGATCTGCGCCACCGTATGGCCGAGGACCGAGACTCGCCCACGACGAACACGTTGAATCACGACTCGCATTGCAGTCTCCCGGCAGCCGGACTATTGGGGCAGCCCGACGGCGGCGCGGACTTCCTGCATGGTCTGGCGGGCGATGGCCTGGGCACGGGTTTTCCCTTCGGCGAGGACATCCCACACGTAACCGGGATCCTGCGCCAGGGCATTTCGCTTTTCGCGGAAGGGGGCGAAATAGGCGTTCATGTTCTTCGCCAGGGTTTGCTTGCACTGCACGCAGCCGATGCCTGCCCGGCGGCATTCCACATCGATCATCGCCACTTCCTCCTGGCTGGAGAAAACCTTGTGCATGGAGAACACGTTGCACACGTCCGGGTTGCCGGGGTCGGTGCGGCGCATGCGCGCCGGGTCGGTGACCATCTGCATTACCCGCTGTTTGGTCTCCTCGGGTGTGGAAGCGATCTCGATGTGGTTGTTCAGGCTTTTGCCCATCTTGGCCACACCGTCGATCCCCAGGACCTTTGGCACCTGGGTGGCTTTCATCTGCGGCTCGATGAGCACATTGGTGTTATAGCGGTAATTGAAGGAGCGCACGACCTCGCGCGCGAATTCGATATGTGGGGCTTGATCGATGCCGACCGGGACCAGGTCCGCCTTGTATAGGACGATATCCGCAGTCATCAGCACCGGGTAGCCCACCAGCCCGTAATTCACATTGTTGGGCTGTTGGCGGGCCTTCTCTTTGAACGTTGGTAAGTCGGTAAGTTTTCCGAGCGGGGTGACCATCGACAGAATGGTGTGCAGCTCGGTGACTTCGGGAACCATGGACTGGACGAAAATGATGGCTTCATCCGGGCGGATCCCTGCGGCCAACCAGTCGAGGGCCATTTCGTAAATGTTCTGGCGCAGGTTTTCGGTGGTTTCGACCGTGGTCAGCGCGTGTAAATCGACAATACAATAAAGGCATTCATAATTGTCCTGCAGGGCAACATAGTTTTGGATGGCGCCCAGATAGTTCCCCAGGTGCTGCCGGCCGGTTGGGCGGGCGCCGGAAAAAACCCTGCCTTTTTTGCTTTGGGTCATAGCCCCTCCTTCAGGTATTTACGGATAATGCGGTTGATCTCGCCGGATTCGACGTGCCGGCGGGTCTGGAGTTTGGAGTAGATCAGGTTGCCGTTCAGAGTCACTTCGAAACGGCCCCCATCCGAGGGGATCAAAGTCAGCCGTTCGATCTCGGGTTCGAACTCGCTGAGCAGTTCGGCCGCTACACTAGTGGCCCGGTTGGTATAGTGTCAGACAGCGCAGTATTCGATGGAAATATTGAGCAACATTCTATCTTCCTATCATTCCATTGTGATGATGGGCCTTCATTGCACAGGAACGCGAGGCATTCGAGCCCATTGAAAAGCGGCTTCGGCAGAAAAATATTGGTATACGAGCCAGAACTTGAATTAGAATATCATAATACCACAAGAGAGAAAGAGAAAAATAGAGAGATAGGGGAGATGGGCGCGGGTGGGCTATGCAGCCCACCCGCGCCCATCTCCCCTCTATTCTTGAGGAAGCCACGGAGTGAAAGCCGGTTAACAAAAAACCGGGC
>CAYMLG010000121.1:0-7247 GCA_964391195.1 uncultured Anaerolineaceae bacterium
GCAGTTCAGCCCGGCGTTCCTCGCTCAGCGACCTGATATAACCCGGCGCGGAGCCCTGGCCGCCGAGGAACGGGAGCCAATAATCATCGAAATCCTCGAACTCCGTCCAGATATCGACCGGCCGCACCTCCACCTCAGCCAGCCCGGCCCGGCGGAATAACTCAGCCAGCGGACCGGGGTTGCACAAAGGAAAACGCCTCCCCTGATCCAGTCCGGCGATCTCCGGGTCGAGGGCTACGGCTGCATTCCAGAAATGCCGCAGCATCTGCATCTTTCCGCCGTAATCCCATACATAAGCCGCCACCACACCTCCCGAGGTCGCAGCTCGCCTCATCTCGGCGACGGCACGCTCCGGTTCGGGTATGAAGTTCAGCGCCAACCCGGATACGACCGCGTTGTAGGCGCCCGAGGCGACAGGCAAGGAGCGCGCATCCCCCTGCTCGATGGAAGCGCCCCGCCCGCCAATCTTTTGACGCAGGTAGGCGACGAACTCCGCCGAGGAATCGATGCCTGTCACCCGCTCCGCTTGGGCGGTGTCCAGGATCGCCTCGGTCAACGCCCCGGCGCCGCAGCCAACGTCCAGCCAAGCACTCCCCGGGGGAACCTCCAGCCAGGCGAAGAAATCCCTGGCGACCAACCGGCTCCACCGCCCGATATACCGTTCGTACGCTTCGGCGGAGGCCCACACTTCCTTAGCAGGCCTCGATAAATGCTCGCTGTTCTTTTCTTGCACCGGCACACCCCAGCCTTTCGCGCGAAACTTTCACAACCCATGATGAGAAAATATTTATTGTCCCCCCCTTCCGACCATTATACGTTTTTTCCTGTGTCAAAGCTATACGTGCTGGCCTGGCGGCTGCAAGCCAGCCGCTGCACGGCCCGTCCTCCTGGTTTGCGCGTATAATAAACTCTGGCTGCTACCTGGAATCAGAGACCGATTGACCGGTCTTCGCGGCAATTTTGCCGGTGCAACCGCGTGGAGCGGGCAGGTTCAGGCCTGCCCCGGAAAAACCTGCCACATTTGCAGGCTAGAAAGAGGGATATTATCAATGAAGCTAACCGTACTGGGCGGTGGCGGAGTACGCTCGCCGCTGCTGGTCGCCTCAGCGCTGCGCAGGGCTGAGCGCATCCACCTGGATGAGATCTGCCTGATGGATACCAACCCCGAAAAGCTGAGGCTGATGGGCGCCCTGTGCCGGCTCCTGGCCGCGCAGGCGGGGAGCCCGGTGAATATCACCCTCAGCAGCGATGCCAGGAGCGCGCTGGAGGGGGCGAGTTATATCATCACCACCATCCGGGTGGGGGAAGAGCAGGGCCGGGTGTACGACGAGCGTATCGCCCTGAAGCACGGGGTGCTGGGGCAGGAGACCACCGGCCCGGGCGGCTTTGCCATGGCCATGCGCAGCATCCCGGCCATCCTGGATTACGCCCGGCTGGCCGAGCGGGTGTGCCCGGGGGCGTGGATGTTCAACTTCACCAACCCGGCCGGGTTAGTGGCCCAGGCCCTGCAGGACCGGGGCTTCGAGCGTACGGTGGGCATCTGCGATGGCGCCAACCAGGCCCAGCACCAGACGGCCAGGGCACTAGGAGTTGCGGAAACCGGGCTGCGCGCCGAAGTGTTCGGGCTGAACCACCTGTCCTGGACGAGGAAACTCGTCTACCAGGGCGAGGACCTGCTGCCCCGCCTGCTGGAGGATGAATCCTTCATCGCCCAGACCAGCCAGAAGATCTTCGCTCCCGCCCTGCGCCGGGCGACCGGGATGTGGATGAACGAGTATCTGTTCTACTACCACTACCCCGAGCGAGCGCTAGAGAGCATCCAGGCGGAGGAAATGACCCGCGGCGAGGAGGTGCTGCACCTCAACCGCCAGTTACTCGACCGGCTGCGGGAGATCGACCCGGAGCAGAACCCCGAACTGGCGCTGAAATCCTTCGCCGCCTACGAGCGCCGCCGCTCCTCCACGTACATGCACTATGCCCACCAGGATGGGGGCGCCCCGCAGAGTGTGGAACTGCCGGAATATGACGATCTGGACCTGTCGTTGGGCGAAGGGGAGGGCTACGCGGGGGTCGCGCTGGGGATCATCGAGGCGTTCGAGAGCGGGGTCCCGCTGCACACGGCGCTCAACGTGCCCAACCGGGGAGCGATCGCCTGCATGCGGCCTGAAGACGTGGTCGAGGTGAGCTGCACCGTGGCCGATGGCCAGATCCGCCCAGATCCCATCGGGGAAATCCCGGAGGCCCAGGAGCTGCTGGCGCGGCAGGTGAAGCGCTACGAGCGGCTGGCGGTGGACGCCATCCTCAACCGCTCCCGGCAGCAGGCCGTCCTGGCGTTGATGGCCCACCCGCTGGTCCAATCCTATTCGCTGGCGGAGGCCCTCACCGGCGAGTATCTCGCCGCGCACGCCCCCTACGTGGGAGAATGGAGCTGACCGGTGAGCGATCACGATTACGACGTACTGATCTTCGACGGCTATTTCTGCGACCTGATCGTCACCGGGATGGCGGATATCCCCAAATTAGGTGATGAAGTATTCGGCACGGGGATGGGCATGCACGCCGGGGGAGCGTTCAACTCGGTGCGCGCCCTGCACCGCCTGGGGCTCAAAACCGGCTGGGTGTGCGACTTGGGGCAGGATCTATTCAGCGAGTTCGTGCTGTCCGAGATCCGCCAGGAAGGGGTGGACACATCCCTGCTGCGCATCCACCCGCACCCGCTGCGCTCATTCAGCCTGTCGTTCTCGTTCGACCATGACCGGGGGTTCATCAGCTACCTGGACCCGGTGGAGCGCTACGACCGGGAGCCCTACGTGCTGAAGCACCGCCCCCGCTGCCTGCTGCTCGGCTGGCTGGAGCACGGGCCGGATGTGCTGAGGCTGATCGACGCCGCCCACCAGGTTGGAGCGCGGGTGGTGATGGACTGCCAGTCGACCAAAGTTACGTTGGATTCCCCCGGCGTGGGCGAGGTGCTGCGCCGGGTGGATGCCTTCCTACCCAATGCCCGCGAGGCGCGGCAGCTCACCGGCGCAGACGACCTGGAACAGGCGGCGGAGATACTGGCGCAGGCCACCCGGGTGGTGGTGATCAAGGACGGGGCGCAGGGCGCCATCGCCAGGGAGGGCGAGTGCCGCTACCACGTCCCGCCCCTGCCTGTGGAGCCGGTGGACTCGACCGGCGCCGGGGACTGCTTCAACGCCGGTTTTGTCTACGGGCTGCTGAACGGCGAATGCCTGGAGACCTGCCTGAAACTGGGCAATATCTGCGGCGGAGTCTCGACCACCGGATACGGCACGATTGCCACACCCACCCTGGAAGAAGTCCAGGAATGGCTCGAACGGCTGGCTTGAGCGCCGGACTACTGCTTTCAACCGGAACCCGTGGACTTCCGGATAACTGCCCCCGGGCAGCGCACACCGCCGCCTGAGAAAAAGGTGAACATGGAACACAACGTTGAAAGCGCCCCCGCGGCGACCGCCGCCTGGATTTTGCCTCTAGGCCCCGAGCCCGGTGGTTCTGTCCTGCCCGGGTTGGATGAGGTAGGTGGAAAGGGGGCCAACCTGGCACGCCTGAGCCGGGCCGGTTTCCCTGTGCCCCCGGGTTTCCTGGTGACCACCCGCGCCTACCGCGACTATGTGGCCGCCAACGACCTGGAGGCCGCCATCCGCCTCGCCCTGCCGCAAGCCGAATCCCCCGATCCCCAGGCGCTGGAGGCGGCTTCAGCCCAGATCCGGGCCCAATTTGCCCGGGGCAGGCTGCCGGACGAACTGGCCGCGGCCTTGCGGGAGGCATACGCCCGGTTGGGGCCGGGGCCGGTGGCTGTGCGCTCCTCCGCCACAGCCGAAGACCTGCCGGAGATGTCCTTCGCCGGGCAGCAGGACACCTTCTTGAACGTGATCGGGGCGGAGGAACTGCTGCGGGCCATCGTGGACTGCTGGAGCAGCCTGTGGACGGCGCGGGCGACCGGCTACCGCCAGCGCAACCGCGTCCCCCACGAACAGGCGGCCCTGGCGGTGGTGGTGCAGCGCATGGTGCAGAGCGATGCTTCCGGCGTGATGTTCACCGCCAACCCGGTCACCGGCCTGCGGGATGAGACGGTAATCGAGGCTACCCTGGGGTTGGGCGAGGCGCTGGTCTCCGGGCAGGTGGAACCCGACCGCTACGTGATCGACTTGAAGCAGGGCCGGGTGGTGGAAAAGACGCTGGGAAAGAAGGCCATCTCCATCCGGGGGCGAGACGGGGGCGGGACGGAAGTCCGCCCCGAGACAGGGCAGGAAGTCCAGGCGCTGCCCGAAGCGGCCATCCTAGACCTGGCGCGCATGGGACGGGCGGTGGCCGACCTGTACGGCTTCCCGCAGGATATCGAGTGGGCCTGGGCGGGAGGCAGCCTGTACCTGCTGCAGTCGCGTCCGATCACGTCGCTTTTCCCCACCCCGGAGGGCGTCTCCCCGGAGCCGCTGCGCGTCTTCGTGTCCTTCGCCGCGGTCCAGGGGGTGAACGACCCCATCACTCCCTTCGGGCTGGATACGCTGCGGCACTTCTTCGCCTCTCTCACCCAATTGTTCGGGTTCCAGCACACGGCGGAGACTCAACAGGTGATTTTCCGGGGAGGGGAGCGGCTGTGGATCAATATCACCGCCCTGCTGCGCAATTCGATCGGTCGCAGGCTGACCTATGCCGCACTGTCTTTTATGGAACCATCCGTCCGCCAGGCGATTGGCACCCTGCTGGATGAGCCCCGCCTGCAGCCATCCGGAAAGGGGGTGCGCCCGGGCACGCTCGTCCGCCTGGGGCGGTTCATCCTGCCGCTGGCGGCCAAAGTGGTCCGCAATCTGATCTCGCCCGAGAAGCGGCGGGTTTATATCCTGGCGGAAACCGAGGCGAGCCTGGAGGGCTTCCGCCGCAGGGCAGCCGGGGTGGACGGGGACCGGTACGAGCGCCTGCTCCGGCTGATGGACCTGTTCACGGAATACATCCGCCGCGACTTGCCGCGCATCTTCGTGCTCTTCGTCTCCGGCGTGGCATCGGGGATGGCCTCGTTCGCGCAGCTCAAACTGCTGGCTGCGGGTCTCCCCCAGGCGGAGGACGCCTGGGATGATCGGGTGCTGGAGATGACCCGCGGCCTGCCGAACAACCCCACCACGCAGATGGACCTGGATCTGTGGGAAGCGGCTAAAGCCATCCGGCAGGACCCGGCCTCTCGGGCGTTGTTCGAGACCCTCCAGGCCGGCGAACTGGCCCGGCGCTACCAGATGAACGACCTGCCGGGGACGATAACGCAAACTGTATCCCAATTTCTAGAGATCTACGGTGGGCGCGGCCTGGCGGAGATCGACTTAGGGCGCCCGCGCTGGCTGGAAGACCCGGCGCACGTGTTCGAAGTGCTGGCCGGCTATCTGCAGATCGAGCCGGGACCGTCAGCCCCCGATGCGGTGTTCGCCCGCGGCGCCGAGGCCGCACAGGCTGCCATCGAACGCCTGGTCTCCGCCCTGCGCCGGGAACGGATGGGACGGCTGAAAGCACGCCGCGCCCGCTTCTTTGCCGCCCGCGCACGGGCGCTGATGGGTCTGCGCGAGAGCCCCAAGTTCTTCATTGTGCGCCTGCTGGCCGCGCTGCGTTGGGAGCTGCTGGAGGCCGGGCGATTATTCGTCCAGGCCGGCGAACTCGAGCGCCCGGACGACCTGTTCTTCCTCTCCTTCGCCGAGGTCCGCGCATTCGCAAACCGAAACGCGGGCGACTGGCAGGGGCTGATCGCCGCCCGCCGCGAGGTTTACCGCCGCGAAACCCTGCGCCGCCAGATCCCCCGCCTGCTGTTGAGCGATGGGCGCGCCTTCTACGAGGGGATTCAGGCCAGCGAGGCCAGCGCCGGGGAGCTGACCGGCAGCCCGGTGTCGCCGGGGAGCGTGGAGGGCCGGGTGCGGGTGGTGCTCGACCCGCGACAGGCCAGCCTGCTGCCGGGCGAGATCCTGGTCTGCCCCGGCACCGACCCTTCCTGGACTCCGCTGTTCCTGACAGCCGCCGGACTGGTGATGGAGGTGGGCGGGATGATGACCCACGGCGCGGTGGTGGCCCGCGAGTATGGCATCCCGGCGGTGGTGGGGGTGGACCGCGCCACGACCCGCCTGTCCACCGGGCAGCGCATCCTGCTCGATGGCTCCAGCGGGCGGATCACGGTCCTTGAGGATTGATGCCCGGCTAGTCCCCGGCCTCGACCTTCAATGGGCGCAGGTTGGCTTCGATCTTCTGGCGGTAGGGCTCGAGGAAGGGCGGCAGGGCCAGCGCCTCGCCCAGGTGCTCCAGGTCTTCATCCTGAGCGAAACCGGGCCCGTCGGTGGCGATCTCGAACAGGATACCGCCTGGCTCCCGGAAGTAGATCGATTTGAAATAGAAGCGATCGATGATGTCGGTCACATGCAGCCCGGCCTGCAGCAGGCGCTCCCGCCAGCGGGCGTGCTCCTCATCGTTGGGGGTGCGGAACGCGACGTGATGCACCCCGCCCCGCCCCTGGCGGGCGGGCGGCAGGTGGGGCCCGGCTTCCACGTGCACCTCGGCCCCCGGACCGCCCTCTCCGGTGGCGAAGACTTCCACATGCCGGGTTGGATTTTCAACCGAAGGGATTTTCCCTGCAGGGCGGAAGCCCATCACTTCGGTAAGCACTCGGGCGGTGGGCTCCAGCACCTGCACCATCAGTTTGACCGAGCTCAGGCCGTGGATGAAGTACTCTTCCGGCACCGGGCTGCGCTCCCATGGGACGCCACCCGCCTTGCCCTCATCGTTCACCAGGGCCAGCGCCTGCCCTTCCGGATCGGTGAAGCGGATCAGTTGGCGCCCGGCCTCCTCGATCACCCCCTCGTGGGCGACCCCTGCCCCGGCCAGGCGCTCGGCCCACCAGTCCAGCGCTTCCCGGCTGCGAACGCGCAGGGCGGTCTCGCCGATGCTCCCCGCGCCGGGACGGTTGGCGGCGATGTTGGCCCAGTCGAAGAAGGTCAGGTCGGTGCCCGGGCTGCCGGCCGCATCGGCGTAGAACAGGTGATAGGCAGAGACGTCGTCCTGGTTGACGGTTTTCTTCACCAGGCGCAGGCCGAGCACCTGGGTGTAAAATGCCACGTTCTGCGCGGCGTGGGCGGTGATGGCGGTCACGTGGTGTAATCCGGTAAGCTGCATACTTTCCTCCAATCCCCCTTTGAACTTCCCCCATCTATATTCTACCCTGTAGTGCGCACCTGATGAGCGGTTGGGCCGGCCGCATC
>CAYMLG010000121.1:7347-11292 GCA_964391195.1 uncultured Anaerolineaceae bacterium
TAGGAGGAAGCCATGTCTGCTGTAATCACCCGCAAAGGTACTGTCGTTCAGGATCCCCCCATCGTTCAGAAGCTATTGTCCGATACTCGTTTTGGTTTGCTGTGGCTGCCCTTGCGCATCTGGCTGGGGTACCAGTGGCTGGACGCCGCCCTGCACAAGGTGAACAACCCCGCCTGGGTCCAGACCGGTGAGGCGCTGAAAGGGTTCTGGACCGGTGCGGTGGCGATACCGGACGGAGGCCGCCCGGCGATTGCCTTCGATTGGTACCGGGCTTTTATCCAGACCTTGCTGGACGCTCAGGCCTACACCTGGTTCGCTAAGCTGGTGGCTTACGGCGAGCTGCTGATCGGCATCGCGCTGATCCTGGGCGCTTTCACCGGCATCGCTGCATTCTTCAGCGGGTTCATGAACTGGAATTTCATGATGGCCGGTTCAGCCAGCACCAATCCCCTTCTGTTCGTGACGGCAGTCGGCCTGATCCTGGCCTGGAAGGTGGCGGGCCACTACGGCGCCGATTACATCCTGCTGCGCTGGTTGGGCACTCCCTGGTCTTCGCCAGCGGCCCCCTGCGGAGACGAACAGCAGCCGTCCGGCGTGCTGCTCCCGCAGCAAGGGACCGCCTCGGCCGACTGACGGACTAAAAAAGCACACTCCATCCCCTACAGCCCCGGCCCACACGGGGCAAGGATTTCAGCAGGGCGAGAGCAATCTCGCCCTGTTCGATTCCTGGAATTATCCTCTCAGCACTCTACTCCCGGTGGCCCAGGCGGTCGAAAATGTGGTGCTCGACGGCGTAGGTGGCGAGTTCCACCCGGTTGGTGAGGTGCAGCTTCTCAAGGATAGCGCTCACGTGGTTGCGGACGGTCTTTTCGCTCAGGAACAGGATTTCGGCGATCTCGGCGTTGGTCTTCCCCCGGGTCAGCTCGGCCAGCACCTCGAGTTCGCGGTCGGAGAGATCGCGGAAGGCGTCCTGCTCCACCTTGCGGCTGAGCTGGCGCATCTGGCCCAGCAGGCGGGCGGTGGTGGCCGGGTCGAGCAGGGCCTCGCCCCGGGAGACGGCTGCGATGGCGCGCAGCAGTTCCTCGTTGTCGGCCTGCTTGAGCACGTAGCCCACCGCTCCGGCCTGGATCGCGCGCAGGACAAGCTCGTCCTCGGCGAAGGAGGTGAGGATGATCACCCGGGTCTCCGGGAAGCGCGTGGTGATCTGGCGGGTGGCCTCGATGCCGCCCTCGCCCGGCATGCGGATGTCCATCAGTACGATGTCCGGGCGCAGCGCCTCCACCTGGCGCACGGCTTCGGCCGCCGTGCCGGCCTCACCCACCACGGTGAGATTCGGCTGATCATCGATCAAGGTCATCAGCCCCAGGCGCACGAGGGCGTGGTCGTCGACGATAAGCACGCGGATGTCGTTCAATAGCGTTGGATCCTTTCCTTGCGAAATATCATCGTTATCCGCCCCGGTGATTGCCACAGCGGGGACTAGTGGGTGTCCCGCAAGGGGATATCGAGCCGCACTGTGGTCCCCCTGGAACGCTCCCCGGTGATTTCGAGAGTCCCGCCCAGCAGGCGGGCGCGCTCGCGCATGTTCCGCAGCCCAAAACCGGCCTGCGGCTCGCGGGGGATGCCTGCGCCGTTATCCTGGACGCTCAGCCGCAGGCGGTCATCTTCGCACACCAACCGGATGGTCACCTCGGTGGCGCGGGCATGGCGGACGATGTTGGCCAGGGCCTCGACCACGATGGCCATCAAGTGATCGCTGCGCCGCGGGGAGAGGGCCTCATCCTCGGGGAGGCGCAGGTCCAGGTGAATATTCACCAGCGAGCGGAAGCGGGGGTCTTCCGCCAGGCGGCTCAGGGCGGTGGCGAGCGATTCGCTGCTGGCAGTATCGTTAAGGGCGCCCAGGTTGTGGCGCAGGTCGTGGATCACCGCGTCGAGGGCGGTCACCGCCCGGTCGAGGCGGGTGTACAACTGGCTCCCCGGTTCGGCCAGCTTGCGGGCCGAGTCGACCATCAGGCCGGCGGTGTAAGCAGTCTGGATGGTGCGGTCGTGCAGGTCCCGGGCCAGCCGCTCCCGTTCGGCCGCCAGAATCTGCTGCTGCTCCATCTGTTCGATCCGCCGCTCGGTCTCGACGTGGAAGACCTCCAGGGCGCGGATCACGGTCAAGGCCAGCACCAGGCCGATGAGCGACAGGAACACGAGCGGCGGCAGACCGGTGACCTGCTCGAAGGTGGTAGTGTTCAGAATATTTCCCGGGAAATAGGGGATGGCCGGCGGCACCAACCCGCCCAGCAGACCGTACAGGGCCAGGGCGATGCCGGCATAACGCAGGGTGGCGACGATATGGGGGGCCTTCAGCGGAGCGATGTGGCGGAAGGTTTGCTCCCGCAGGCCGTAGGCGGCCAGCAGCCCGCCGGGAAACCCCATCAGATAGCGCGCCAGGGCGTCGGAGGTGTGGTGCCAGTCGTGCGGATCGGGGATCACCTGGGGCAGGACGAAGATCACGGCCACCGCGTAACCTCCAAGCAGCCCGAGGGTCAGGGGATGGATCCACTGCCCGCGCTGCAGCGGGCGCAGTAAGGCGACGCCGAACTCCAGCAGGCAGGCGAAGGAGATGCTGAGAAAGAGAAGGTGGACGTCGTGGAGAGTCTTCACACCCTGCGGAGTGAGGTAGGCTTCGTGGACGGGGGAGAACAACTCGCCCCACTCGTACAGGCTGTGCAAAATGCCAAAAGCGGCCAGCCAGGCCAGGCTGCGCGCCAGCTCGATCCGCGAGGACTGCCGGGATTGGAGGGCAATGGCCAGGCCCATGACGAAGAACACCAGCCCATAGGCGAAGACGATCACCGGTTGGTTGAGCTCGAAGAAGGTGCGGATAATTTCCATTATCGATCTAGATCGTCCCTTTTATGGGCCCATTTTAACACAAATGGAAAACGGCGGGCGGAATAAAATGGGGACGCCGGTTGATGGCGACCCCGTATCCCCCTTAACCCAACGTTAGATTATTCCGAAAGGTTTGCGCTGCCCTCCGCCAGCGCCTGCTCGAGCGCCTGATCCGCCTCGTCGATGGAAAAAGAAGAGGAAAGCGTCCATTCGTTGAGGAACAGGTAGCGAGCCCGCTCCAGGACGGAGGAGTCGTAATCGCTCAGGCGCCGGTGTTTCGATTGGCGGGACAGGTCGCGGATGATGCGGCAGGTAGCCTCCAGGTCTCCGTCCTGGATTGCGCTGGAGAGCAGCATGCGGCGCGCCATGCGGTCATCGGGCAAGGGTACGGCAGGCGACCTGAGGATGTCAATCAGGTGGTCGAACTCCTCGGGGTCTGCCAAGGGGCGCAGGCTGGCATTCTCATTCGGATCCACCGGGACCCACATCAGCATATCCACCAGCTCCACCACATAGTACATGGCGGTGCGCCCCATCAGTTCTTTCTCTTCCAGAGCAGTGATCTCACCTGGGCCGTGGACCCGGTGGACGACTTTGTCGCCGACTTTGAACTGCATTTCTACCTCGGCTTTCCTATGGAGCAGAGCAGCGTGTGGGTAAAGGGTCCATGTAGAGGGGCAAGGTTCTTACCGCAACACCCCTGCTCAGGTGGTTGACCAATAAAAAGCCAGCCCCGACAAAAGGACTGGCTTTTTGAGTCCGTTTCGAATCCTAGAGCAGATAAGACAATTATACTACAGGATTTTATACTACAGGATTTGTGACAGAGAAGGTCCTGCCCTCGGCGGAGACGCGCCGTACCGGGCGAGCCGGGATGGCGCCTCAAACCGGCAGCGAGGCGAGGTAGCGGTGCAGGTGGGCGACGACGATCGAGCCATCACCGACGGCAGAGGCGACCCGCTTGACCGATCCATGACGCACATCGCCGATGGCAAACACACCCGGCAGGCTGGTCTCCAGGGGATAGGGATTCCGCTCCAGGGGCCAGTTGGCGGGCGGGTG
>CAYMLG010000122.1:0-10919 GCA_964391195.1 uncultured Anaerolineaceae bacterium
TCACCCTTTGTTAAAAAATTCAAGGGCTGCCCGGGGACTTTTCGGACAGCCCCTCTATGTTTCCAGATCCTGCATGGTAGAATCAGGAACGTATTCCGGGGGATCAATTTCGAAAGAGGTCATCGATGTCTCCACAATCCGATAATCCATCCACCCCTACTGTCATCGTGATGCACGGCGACCAGACCGGCGAGGAATTGCTGCAGCAGGCGCTGCGGGTTTTAGATCCCGGCCTGCTGCGCCTGAGCATCGACTTCGAGCACTACGATCTGAGCCTGGAGAACCGCAGGCAAACCAGGAACGAAGTTGTGTATGAAGCGGCGCGGGCGATGTGCCGCACCGGGCTGGGCCTGAAAGCGGCGACGATCACACCGGCCGAACCCGGCGATGTGGGCAGCCCGAACGCGCTGCTGCGAGATGAGATCGGCGGCGAGGTGATCTTGCGTATCGGCCGCCGCCTGCCGCGCATCCATCCCATGGCCGGTGTGCATGCGCCGATCGCCATCGTCCGTATGGCAGTGGATGACGCTTACGGGGCGAAGGAATGGAGGGAGACAACCCCGGACGGCGATGAACTGGCGTTCCGCACTTCCAAAATCAGCCGCCGCACCTGCCGCTGCGTGGCCGATTTCTCCTTCCAGATCGCCCGCAGAATGGGCGCCAGGGTGTTTGGCGGGCCGAAATACACGGTCAGCCCGGTGTACGAGGGGATGTTCAAAGAGGAGCTGGACGCGGCCGCTGCCCGTTATCCGGATGTGCCCTACGAGCCGCTGCTGATCGACGCCACATTCGCCCTCCTTTTGAAGACAGGGGGAGAATCGCTGGTCATCCCTACCTTGAACCGCGATGGGGACCTGCTCTCGGATATGGTGCTGCAGATGTTCGGCAGCATCGCCGGGGCGGAAAGTATGGTGTTGGGGTTTGGGGATGAGCCCACGGACGTCGAGGTGGTGATGGCAGAAGCCCCACACGGGACTGCGCCCACGCTCGAAGGGAAGAATATCGCCAACCCCATGGCGATGATTCTGGCCGGGGCAGGCCTGCTGGAGTATTTTCACTCCCCGCAGGCAGATCGAGCCTCGCGGGCGATTTTTGAGGCCGTGTTCGAGGCGGTGTACGAAGGCAAGGCGACATTCGACCTGGGCGGTAATTTGACGACTTCCGATTTCACCGATGAGGTGATCAGGCGGGTACGTACAAAACTGGATGTTTGGGCCGACTTGGGCCACTGACCCCTAAAGCCGGTGGTACAATAACAACTCACGTATCCCTGAATTCGGGAGAACCAATCCGAAAGATAGCTCCGGTGTGTTTCCCGGCGCGGTGAATGAGCGCCGGAGAGCACCCGGTGTTTTTCGGTATCTCGAAGGACACGGTAGTCGTCGATTGAAGCACATCAGTTTAATTGTCATTGCTGCTGCAGTATTGGGATTAGCAGGCTGCGCGAGTTTGGCCGGCCCGGCTGTGCCCACACCGCTGCCCGAGAGCTACCTGCCAACGGCGATCGCGCTCACGGTCGAGGCAGGGGCCTTTCAGCCTGGAGCGCCGGACGAACCCAGCGCCGGTGAATCGGCAGACCCCGGGCCAGGAAGCGAGCTGGCCCCGGCCGGGGAGACCCCCACCCGAGGCGCCCTGGGAGATCGGGGCACCCCTACCCCCGGCAGCGCCCCTGAGATCGACACATCTCCCACCGCAGCGGGGACTCCCACGATTACGCTCACCCCGAGCCGGACCCCAACCCCCACCCGAACGCCCACTGCCACCCCTCGCCGGTCGCGGACGCCGAGCCCTACCCCGACACAAACGCCTATCCCCGACTCGATCGTTCAGATTTTTACCCCCGGTAACTCTTCCAGGGTCGTATCGCCCATCTACGTCACCGGTTATCTACCGCTGATCAACGGCGGGAGGATACGGATTGAACTGTTAGGTGAAGATGGCCGGCTGCTGGTGCGCCACATGAAGAACTACGACGTCGGCGGGTGGACGCATATCAACCTGCAGATGGAGTTCGAGATCTCGGCTGCAGCGGAGGTGGGGCAATTGCAGATCATCCAGGAGGATGACAAGGGCCGGCTGGTGGCGTTGAACTCGGTGGAAGTGATCCTGCTGTCGATGGGTGAACAGGAGATTCTGGCTGAAACGGATATGCGTGAGCCGGTTGTGATCGAGCAGCCCCGAAGACAGTCGCTTATCCAGGGGGGAACGGTGCTGGTCTCGGGGAAAAGCCGGGTGAATACCGACCGCCCATTGATAGCCCAACTCGTCGATGAGCGCGGGGCGGTGATCGGGCAGCGAATGCTCAATGTGAATCCACCGGGCGCGGACGGGTATGGCACGTATTCCGGGGAAATACCTTACACAGTGGACGAGCTGACTCCGGCGCGCATCATCGTGTATTCCACCGCTAAAAAGCTCGAACAGATCACCCACTTAACCAGCCGGGAAATTTCGCTGAGTCCGTAACTACGGACCGTCCGTAATTACGGACCGTCCGTGATCACGGACCGTCCATGAGTACGGGGGTAAACCGTAAGCTGAGTCATTATTAAGACTTTGTTGATAAACCCCACAACCTATCGTACAATATTCTCATGGAATTGTGCAGCTATTTTGCGGGGTTTTACCGGACGGATCATGATCCCCCAGGTCCTCTCTTGACAACCTGAGAGAGGATCCAACAACAGATCCCTGTCTTATTCGAACATAGGCTTTCGGGTGAGGGTGTGAGGCGGAGCAGGCATCAACCTCACCTGTTGAGTTCCCCGGTTGGGTAGACAACTGAACGATCTATTGTGTTCCTGAAGTGGAGAGGAAATAATGGCGAAAACCCCCTTTGTCTCAAAAAAAGCCAGCTATTACGCGGATGTGCCGGATGAGAAGTGGAACAATTGGCGCTGGCAGCTTAGCAATCGCATCAACACCGTGGAAGAATTTGAGAAAGTACTCAAACTGACGGATAGCGAGCGCAGGGCGGTCGCGGCCGGCAACCTCTTCCGGGTGGATATTACCCCGTATTTTATTTCATTGATCGATCCAGACGATCCAGACGATCCGATCCGGAAGCAGGTGGTGCCGCAGGATGTGGAGATGGTGCCGTTTACGGCGATGATGGAAGATTCACTCGCCGAAGACCGCCACTCTCCGGTGCCGGGGCTGGTGCACCGCTATCCTGACCGGGTGCTGATGCTGGTGACGACCCAATGCGCTTCCTATTGCCGCTACTGCACCCGCTCACGGATTGTGGGCGACCCCTCGGCGACGTTTTCGCGGCAGGAGTTCGAGATGCAGCTCGAATACTTGCGGCGAACGCCCCAGGTGCGCGATGTGCTGCTCTCCGGTGGAGACCCGCTTGTATTGGCGCCGCGCATCCTGGAAGATATCCTGCGCAGCCTGCGCGAGATCGAGCATATCGAGATCATCCGCATCGGCTCGCGGGTGCCGGTCTTCTTGCCCATGCGGGTGACAGACGAGCTATGCGATATGCTGGCGAAGTACCATCCGCTGTGGATGAACATCCACGTGAACCACTCGAACGAGATCAGCGCGGAACTGGCGGAGGCCTGCGATAAGCTGACCCGGGCGGGCATCCCCTTGGGGAACCAGTCGGTGCTGCTGGCAGGTGTGAACGATAACGTTGATATCCAGCGCCAACTGGTGCAGGACCTGGTGCGCATCCGGGTGCGCCCGTATTACCTTTACCAGTGCGACCTCGTGGAAGGGGCGGGACACTTCCGCACGCCGGTTGCCAAGGGCATAGAGATCATGGAGGGGCTGCGCGGCCACACGTCCGGCTACGCGGTGCCCACTTATGTGATAGATGCGCCTGGCGGCGGCGGTAAGATCCCGGTGCTGCCGAACTATCTGATCAGTATGTCGGATCACAAAGTGATCTTGCGCAATTTCGAGGGGTTCATCACCACTTACGAAGAGCCGGTGGATTACCTGCCCAGCAATGCTGCCAAATTCAAAGGCATCAAACGCCCCGAACCAGGACAGTCGGGCGTGTATGGCCTGCTGGAAGGCGAGCAGATGTTCATCAAGCCCGAGGGCTTCGATGATCTACACGACCGGGGCGGCATCCAGCACCGCTTGAAAGACGAGCGCAAGTGGGTCCCCCTGGGCATTGGCGATGGCAGTAAAAAGGAAGACGGCAACGGGCAGGAATAATCGCCGGTTTTCGACCCTTGACAAATGCACAAGCCGGTCTATAATGAGCACCAGTAATTATTACCAATTTGCTCATAAAAATCCTAACTATACCGGTTATGAGCATCAAGGGATATTTTGGGAGTAGACAGATTGAACACTTGCATGTGTCTGAGGCGGGGTTGGTAACCACCGTCTCGTCATCCAAGAAGTAAGCTCACCGCCGCCGTGGGGGAATCTGGCGGCAGTGAACAGCCCATAGACTGACGAAGGGTGGTTGCGGCCCCGCTGGCGAACCGTATCGCAATAGCTGGGCACGCGGGACAGGATCCGATCAGCGGACCGTCCGCCACCCTTTTTCGTATGTCTATGGGCTGTTGTGGTTAAGGAGGGCTGCTTTTTCGAAAGCGAAGGATAGAAGTTAGAGTATGGCCAATTATATTCGGTTGAGTGATACACAGATCGTAACCGCGCCCGGGGTGAAGGGGCTGGAGGACCTGGTAGGGAATACACCGCTCCTTCCCCTGCAACGGATCGGCTCCACGCTTAGCTCGCAAGTGGAGGTGATGGCGAAGGCAGAATGGTTCAACCCCGGTGGATCGATCAAGGACCGGGCCGCTTTGAATATTATCCGCACCGCCCTGGCAAACGGAGATTTGGAGGACGGGCGGCGACTGCTGGACGCTACCTCGGGGAACACAGGGATCGCCTACGCCATGTTCGGGGCGGCCTTTGGAATCCCGGTCACCCTGACCATGCCGGCGAACGCCAGCCGGGAGCGAATTTCGATGCTCCGGGCCTTTGGGGCCGAGCTCATCCTGACCGATCCACAGGAAGGGACAGATGGAGCAATCCGCAAAGTGCGAGAGCTGCTGGCCGCACATCCGGAACGCTATTTCCATGCCAACCAGTATGACAATCCGGCCAACTGGGAAGCGCATTTCCTGAGCACCGGACCGGAGATCGTGCAGCAGACGGGGGGGCGGGTGACCCACTTTGTGGCCGGTATGGGCACTTCGGGGACGCTGATGGGGGTGGGGCGCTATCTGCGCGAGTACAATCCGCAGATCGAAATTATCGGTGTCCAGCCGGACTCACCCCTTCACGGCCTGGAAGGGATGAAACACCTAGAAACTTCCATCGTGCCGAAGATCTACGACCCCCGCACTCCCGACCGCCTGATCGTCGTGCGGACGGAGGATGCGCACGCCATGGTGCGGCGGCTGGCGCGAGAGGAAGGGCTGTTCGTGGGGGTGTCCTCGGGCGCCAACCTGGTGGCTGCCCTGCGCGTGGCTGAAGAACTGGAGGCCGGCGTGGTGGTCACTGTCTTCCCTGATGCGGGCTACAAATATCTGAGCGACGATCAACTGTGGGGTTGACAACGGATTTTTATCGTGGATTTCACGGATTGGGCGGATTGCTCGGGCATACGAAGTATGCCGCGCATGCTCAACAGTTGCTCTGGGAGTGGATTGAACAACCCTGTGGCGAATGGAATGAGTTGATGGAAGAGGGTTAACATTGGCGCTGGAGATTCCGAAAACGATTCAGCAGGCGATCGACGCACATGGCGAGGCCGCATATCCGGAGGAAGGGGCCGGGCTGCTGTTGGGCCGGGTCGTAAACGGTCATAAGCAGGTGGTCCGTATCCTGCCGCTGGAGAACGCCCGGGAAGCTTCCGCCCGCCATAACCGCTATCTGCTGGCGCCTGAGGACTATCTCAGGGGAGAAGAAGAGGCGGCCCGGCAGGGGTTGGACGTGTTGGGAATATTCCATTCCCACCCGGACCATCCCAACCGGCCCTCGGATTTCGACCGCGATTGGGCTCTGCCCTGGTTTTCTTATCTGATCACCAGCGTGGAATCCGGACAGGCGACCGGCAGCCGGTCCTGGCTGCTGCGGGAAGATCGCTCCGGATTCGACGAAGAGAAGTTGGAAATACGCTAAAATCTTAGGAGGAAGAGATGTCTCTGTATTTTGTACGTCACCAGCACAGCCCGGAAAGCTGCCCGGCGAAGGACCCGGCAGCCGGGGCGATGCTGTTGGACCATGTGAACCATCAGAACGCTCGCCGGTTTGGGATCGACATCCTCGGTGATGCGGTGTTGGACGGCCAGCATACCTTTGTGCTGATTTTGGATGCGCCCGGGCAGGAGGTGGTGGAGCAGTTCATGGCTCCGTTCTCCCAGGCGGGCCCGGTGGAAATTACCCCCGCTTCTACCTGTGAAGTGGTAGTTGACAGAGCAGGCTGCTAGGGAGCCGGAGGGTAGAATATGGCTACATTGAGGATTCCTACCCCTCTGCGGACCTACGCGGCGGGCGAAACGGAGATCGTGATCCGGGGTGAGACAGTGGGCGAAGCGCTGAACGATCTGGTGAGTCGCTACCCCGACCTGCGCCCGCACCTGTTCAGCCGGGAGGGAGAACTGCGCCCGTTTGTCAACCTGTTTGTGGGCGATCAGAATGTCAGAGACCTGCAAGGGGTGCAAACCCCGTTGAAGGCGGAAGACCGGCTGTTGATTATTCCCTCAATCGCCGGTGGATAACCTGGAAGGAAGTATGCTCCCTGATCTTTCACGTTCAGAGATATTGCGCTACTCGCGGCACCTACTGATGCCCGAAGTTGGGCTGGAGGGGCAGCGCAAACTCAAGGCAGCGTCGGTGCTGGTGATCGGAACCGGTGGGCTGGGCTCTCCGGTGGCGCTCTACCTGGCTGCAGCAGGCGTTGGGAGGATCGGCCTGGTAGATTACGACGTGGTCGACTACTCCAATCTGCAGCGCCAGGTGATCCATGGCACCTCCACGCTGGGCAAGCTGAAGGTCGAGTCGGCTCGCAGCCGCATGTTGGATGTAAACCCGGATATCGAGGTGGAGGTTTACAACGAGCCGTTCACCTCGGAGAACGCGATGCGGATTGCGGAAAATTATGATATCTTGATCGACGGCACTGATAATTTTCCGACTCGCTATCTAACCAACGATGTCAGCGTCCTCTTGGGGAAACCCAACGTATACGGCTCCATTTTCCGCTTCGATGGGCAGGCGAGCGTGTTCGACGCCCGGCGCGGCCCGTGCTACCGCTGTTTGTTCCCCGAACCGCCGCCGCCCGGGATGGTCCCATCTTGTGCGGAAGGCGGCGTGTTGGGGGTGCTTCCGGGGACGATCGGCACGATTCAGGCCACCGAGGCTTTGAAGTTGATCCTTGGCATCGGCGATCCCCTGATCGGGCGGCTGATGCTGTACAACGCCCTGGATATGACGGTGGATTACGTCAAACTGCGGAAGAACCCCAATTGTAAGATCTGTGGACCCAATCCGGAGATCACCGAACTGATCGATTACGAGGCCTTCTGCGGTGTCCCCGGGCACGACCACGATACCGGTGAAGTGGGCGGCGGTTGGGATATCGACGTCCTCCAGCTCCAGGAGCGGTTGAAGCAGGGAAATCACATCCGCTTGCTGGACGTGCGCGAACCGCACGAGTTGGAAATCTCCCGCCTGGAGGGGGCGACACTGATCCCGCTCGGGCAGCTAGCCGCCCGGCTCTCGGAGCTGGACACCGCCGATGAGATGGTGGTATTCTGCAAATCGGGGTCGCGCTCGGCGCGGGCGCTGGAGCTGCTGGTGAGCGCCGGTTTCCGCAAAGTCAAGAACCTCAAAGGTGGGATCAACGCCTGGGCCAGGGAGGTAGACCAGAGGCTGCCGATCTATTGATCGCTGCCGGAGCCGGTTTCTATCGCTTGCTCTGCGGGTAAAGACCGGTAAACAACCCCACCCTGTGGCGATAAGCTCCTGGGAGTCATTGTTGCGCCATTCCAGCTTCCCAGGAGCTTTTTCTTGTCACGCGTCCGGCTCTACCGGGGTATGTTGTTAACTGCGCCTCTTTGTCAGGGGGAAACCGGCACCAGGTTTGCTGCGCAGGCGAATCCCGGCCCCGGACGCTCTGAGATAAACATGGATACTTCCCTGAGCCTGGTCCTTGCCTCGACCATCCTATTTGTCCTGGGTCTGGCGACGACTCGCTGGATCCACAGCCATTACCAGATGCCGGTTGTTGTCTCCCCGGATGACCGGCCTTCGCCCACCCCGTTGATCAGCGTGATCGTCCCGGCTCGCAACGAGGCCCGCAATATCCGCCGCTGCGTGGAAGCGCTTCTGGCCCAGACCTACACCCCGGCCGAGATCGTCGTGGTCGATGACCGCTCCACCGATGCGACGGCGCAGATCCTGGCGGAAATTGTGAGTTCCGACCGGCGGGCATCGGGTGGGCGCCTGAGGGTGATCCATGGGGTCGAGCCGCCGCCGGGGTGGGCGGGAAAGCCCCACGCGCTGAGCCTGGGTGTGCAGCAGGCGCGGGGAGATTGGCTGTGCTTCATCGACGCGGATACGTTCGCCGAGCCGTCGCTGCTGGATGCAGCCCTGGCAACCGCGCAGCGCCAGCAGGCCGATATGTTTTCGATCCTGACCGATCAAATACTGGTGACATTCTGGGAAAAGACCATCCAGCCGCTGGTGTTCACCGGCCTCTCCGTTGGGTTCCCGGCTGAGCGGGTGAACGATCCCGCCCGGCCGGAAGCGATCGCCAATGGACAGTTCATTTTGATCCGCAGGGAGGTGTACGAAGCGGTTGGAGGGCATGCCGCGGTGGCGAACGAAATCGCGGAAGATAAGGCGCTGGCCGAGCTGGTGAAAGGGAAGGGCTATCGCCTGGTGCTCGCCGATGGTCGCGCGGTGGCCAACACCCGGATGTATACAAACCTGGCCGAGATCTGGGAGGGGTGGACGAAGAACATCTACTTGGGGATGCGCGACCGTTTGGGGCTGCTTGCCGTGGGGGCGCTGTCGGGGTTGATGGGCGCGCTGGTCCCGCTGCTGTGGCCGGCCGGCGCTGCCATCTGGCTGGCGCTCGAGCCGGGTTGGGCCCCCGCCGTGGCCCTGGCGGAAGCCGGCTTGCTGTGGGCCTACCTGCTTTACTTCAGGGCACAGGCGGCGCGCGCCTTCCACATCTCACCCCTGTATGCCTTCACCCTGCCGTTGGGGTCCCTGCTGTTCACCGGCATGATGTTTACCTCGGCCTTCAACGTACTTTCCGGGCGGGGCGTGCGCTGGAAGGGGAGGCAGTACCGGTAGGACCGCCGCCGGGCTGTTGTTAATGGCGATAAATATCATCCTTTATGGCTGATATAATCCTGAACCAGGAATGAAATCGACAAATGGAGGACTTTGTGAGAATTGCTGATGACGTGACCCAACTGATTGGGAATACCCCCCTTGTGCGCCTGCGCCGCCTGACAGAGGGCAGCCACGCCGAGGTGGTGGCAAAGCTTGAATACTACAACCCGGGCCACAGTGTGAAGGACCGGATTGGGTTATCGATGATCGAAGCCGCCGAGCGCGAAGGGAAGATCAACGCAGATACGGTCATTATCGAGCCGACCAGCGGTAACACCGGGATCGCCATGGCGATGGTCTGCGCGGCCCGCGGCTACCGCTGTGTGCTGACCATGCCCGATACGATGAGCGTGGAGCGGCGTATGCTGCTCAGGGCCTACGGGGCGGAGTTGGTGCTCACCCCGGGCAGCGAGGGGATGGCCGGCGCGATCCGCAAGGCGGAAGAACTGCGGGCCGAGTACCCGAACTCTGTGGTTTTGCAGCAGTTCGAAAACCCGGCAAACCCGGAGATTCACCGCCAGACGACGGCAGAGGAGATCTGGCGCGATACGGATGGGAAGGTGGACATCCTGGTTTCGGGCATCGGCACGGGGGGGACGATCACCGGGGTGGGCGAGGTGATCAAAGCCCGCAAACCTTCCTTCCACGCCGTCGCGGTCGAACCGGCCGCTTCGCCGGTGCTATCCGGAGGGCAAAAAGGGCCGCATCCCATCCAGGGGATCGGCGCCGGTTTTATCCCGAAAGTGCTGAACACAGACAGCTACGATGAAGTGATCCGAGTCCAGGCCGAGGATGCTTTTGTCACCGCTCGCCGCATGGCGCGAGAGGAAGGGCTGCTGGTGGGCATCTCAGCGGGCGCGGCCACCTGGGCCGCCCTACAGGTAGCGAACCGCCCGGAAAACGCGGGCAGGCTGATTGTGGTGATCATCCCTTCTTATGGGGAGCGCTACTTAAGCACCCCACTGTTCGCAGATCTGGCCGGTGGGTGATGGCGATAGACGTGGGCAGTCTCAGGCGAAGCAGAAGCGTCTCCGCACCTCGGGCTGCAGGCGGATGATGATCCTGGCTTTCTCAAGGGCGTAAGCCAGGCTTTGAAAAAAGAGGTGTGGGGAGATGGGCGCGGGTGGGCTGCATAGCCCACCCCCTGCACAGCTCGCCCATCTCCCCACACTCCTCATTCTTTGAACAGCTATGGGATGATGATGGAAAGAGGTAGGTAGGAAAACGATGTTCGAAACAATGAAGCGCGATATCCGCTGTGTGTTCGAGCGAGACCCGGCGGCGCGCAGTACGCTTGAAGTGCTGCTGCTTTACCCAGGGCTGCACGCGGTTTGGGCGCACCGGCTGTCACACTGGTTATGGAAGAACGGTTTTCTCTGGCTGGGCCGGGCGCTTTCCCATCTCATGCGCTGGCTGACAGGGATCGAAATACACCCGGGCGCGCAGATTGGACCGGGGTTGTTCATCGATCACGGTATGGGGGTGGTGATCGGCGAGACGACCGAGATCGGTGAGGATGTCACCCTATATCATGGGGTCACTCTAGGGGGAACCAGCCTGAAGAAAGGCAAACGTCACCCCACGATCGGCGACCGGGT
>CAYMLG010000123.1:0-10678 GCA_964391195.1 uncultured Anaerolineaceae bacterium
ACGGCTGCACGGTAAACCACGCAAAACCGTAAACATGCCCGCCGTGCCCCTACAGGTTCGATGCATCCTATTATGGGACGATCACCGTACGGAACCCGCCGCCGAACTGCTCCAGGTTGTCCAACGCCAGGTTGATCGCCTCCGCATCCAACGGCACAGTGCGGCTGACCACGTGGGACAGATCCAACACGCCGCGGCGGGCATACTCGATCAGCATGGGGAGCTCCTGCAGCAGGTGGTCGTTCGATCCGATCAGCTCCGTCTCCGGCCCCAGGATCTCGTGGTAAGTGTCGATCTCCAGCGGCCGGTCGCTGATCCCCACCAGCACCGCCCGGCCGAAGATGGCCAGGGAGCGGACCGCCTGCCTCATCGTCGTTGGCAGACCGATGAGCTCCAGCACCACATCCACCCCGCGCCCCCCGGTCAAGCGGCGGATCTCATCCACCGGGTCGGCCTCGGCCCCATTGACCGGGATCGCCCCGTACTGCTCGGCGGTCTTCAGCTTATCGGGGTTGATGTCCACCGCGTAAACGTCCAGGGCGCCCATCGCCCGCGCCAACTGCAGCGCCGACAGGCCCAGGCTGCCGGTGCCGAACACGGCCACCGTCTCACCCGCTTTCAAGCGCGATTTCCGCAGCGCGTGGAACGAAGTCGCCGAGGCGCACATCAGCGTGGCGCCCTGTTCGAAGGGAATCTCTTCTGGGAGCAGAACTGCGTTGCGCTCGGGCACGGCGACGAACTCCGCATAGCCGCCGTCTGTATAGTGGCCCAGCATCAGCCCCTGGGAGCAAAACTGCTCGTTGCCGGTCGAGCAGTAGTAACAGTCACCGCAGGCGACCATGTAATGCAGCACCACCCGGTCCCCCGGCTTTACCCGGCTCACCTGCCGCCCGGTCGCCTCGACCACCCCGGCGATCTCGTGCCCCAGGGTCATCGGCAAGGGGTAGACCGGCGATTTCCCGGCCCGGTAATGGACGTCCGAATGGCAGATCCCGGCCGCTTTGACTCGCACCAACACCTCGCGCTCCCCGATCTCGGGGATGGGTATCTCCTGCTTTTGCAGCGGTTTGCCGACCTCGATCAGACGCACAGCTTGCATGGGGGTCTTCCTCCTTAATGTGATGGGTTTCGTCTTTCAGGGTTCTCAAATTCTACCTTAGTTGCAGCCCCTATGCTGCGGGCCGGGGCCGCCAAATCTCACTGCCCGTTTCTACAGTATGCAGGCATGTCTTGTTCAAGTAGTAATTGTGGGCGATTCGCCCACACACCAAAACCACAATTCTTACCTGCTGAGTTGTGCGTGCACACGCTCTGCATGCCTGCTTGACGGTGAAAGCTTTTTTGGTAAGATAGGGGCGCCCGGGTTGTCCTCGGGCGCAGCCAGGGGGTTCCAGGCAAGTTACTGAAGGAGAGCAGGTGCTGAGAATTCGATACCGCTTGATTCCCCAGGTGATCCTGTTATTCCTCTTCGCCTGCTTCCTGGCCCCACCGGCGGACGCCCAGGATTCAATCTCTCCTCGGACGCCTGCCCGGCAGGTGGGGCCTACCCCGATCCTGCCTTCTCCGACGCCGGCTGCGACCACCCCGCCCGGGATCACCCCCGTAGGCGCACCGGGGCTGACCCCGACTGTGACGCTGACCACCCCCATCACCGCCACCTTCTCCGCTCCCCTCACCCCCGGCTTCACCGCTACGCTTACCTCCACGCTTGAGATTACGGGCACGGCCGAGGTGGAGGAGACCGCAGAAATGGCGACCACCGAAACGGCGGAAGCCCAGGAGGTGATTTCGGCTACCCTCACTGCTCAGGCTGCCACGCCGGTCATCACCCCCACGCCTTTCCGCTATATCCGGGTGCAGCCGCGGGAAGTCGCCCGCACCCTGCTGGAGAAGATCCTCTCCTCGGCGCTGATCCTCGTCATCGGGTGGGTGGTGGCCACGCTCGCGCGTGCCCTGGTCACCCGGCTGTTGGACCGCATACACCCCGACGTGCAGCTCTTTCTCGGCCGCCTCACCTATATCATCATCTGGATCGGGGCCATACTGTGGATTTTGCGGGTCTTCGAGGTGGAAATCGCCACCCTCACCGCCATCGTCGGTTCGCTGGGGCTGGCGCTGAGCCTTTCTTCACAGGACCTGTTCAAGAACTTCATCGCCGGGCTCTACCTGCTGATGGAGCGGCCTTTCTACGTGGGGGATATCATCAAGGTCGGCGACTATACCGGGCGGGTGGAGTTCATCGACCTGCGGACCACCAAGCTGGTCACCAGCGATGGCAGGCAGGTGATTTTGCCCAACACCCTGCTCATGTCGCAGGTGGTCGTTCGGGAGCGAAATATGGCTGCTCCGCAGGAGACGGCGGAAGATGTGGAAAACGAAGAGCCCCCGGACGGTGAAGCCGGGGGTTGAGAAGTCGAGGGGCTGTGAGGAAGTTCACTTCCGCCGGTTGCGCGTCGCGAACAGAAAAGCGCCCATCATGCCCACCATCAACCCCACCACCGAGGAAGTGTAGGCGAGGAAATTCAGGAAGAAGGTGGATTCCAGCACCTGCGTGATCATCAGCAGCGGCAGGATCACGCCCAGCAGCAGCAGGAAGAGTCCGATTCCTAATAGAAGGCGCGGGTCTTTATCCGTCATGATTCTTTATACAGCCAGCAGCTCACGAAATGCTCCGGCTCGGGTTGAAACTCCGGAGGCGTTTCCCAGTCACACAGCCCCGGGATCGCCCTGGCGCAGCGCGGGTGGAAGCGACACCCCTTGGGCGGGGCGATCAGGTTCGGCGGCTCGCCTGGCGGGACGTCTTTGAACGTGGTTGCATTGTTCCCGTCCGGATCGGAAGTGGCTTCCAACAGGGCGTGCGTGTACGGGTGACAGGCATTATACAACAGATCCTGCACCCTGGCCTTCTCCACCACCATCCCGGCGTACATTACGAAAATGCGCCGGGAGAAGTAACGCACGGTGGACAGGTCGTGGGTGATGTAGATCACCGCCAGATGGTGTTCTTCCTGCAGGCCGCGCAGCAGCTTCAGGATCTCCACCCGCACCGAGGCATCCAGCATGGATACGGGTTCGTCCGCGACGATGAACTTTGGCCCGAGCAGCATCGCCCGGGCGATGACGATGCGCTGCTGCTGCCCGCCGCTCAACATGTGGGGGAACTTGGGCAGGAAATCCTCCACCGGGAAGACTTTGACCTCTTCCAGCGCTCTGCGGATGCGCCGGAGCCTTTCGGCCCGGCTCTTGACCCCGTTGATGATCATCGGCTCTTCCAGGATGCGTTCCACCGTCATGAACGGGGCCATGGCTCCGTATGGGTCTTGTTGGATGTACCCGACCCTGGCGCGGTAGGCTTTCAGCGCCTTCGACTTCATCCGGCCCACATCCTCCCCTTCGAACAGGACCTGCCCGCCGGTGGGAGTGTTCAGGCCGAGGATGGTCTTCATCAGGCTGGATTTGCCGCACCCGCTCTCGCCGACGATCGCGATCGCTTCGCCGTAGTGCAGGTCGAAGTTTACACCGTCCACCGCGTGGACGTATCCCGCGTGGCCGAAGCCCATCCTCCTGAGCTCGAACCACACGCGCAAGTCCCGGACGGAAAGAAGCGCTTCCCGGTTTTCTCCTTCGGGGGGCGATGAAACTGCGGGTTTCAGGACTGCTCGTTCTTCGATGGCGTTCATGGGGATACTCCTATGCTCACAGGTACAACCAACATTTCACGAACCGCCCCTCCACCTGCGCGATGGGTGGTTCATCCGTGCAGGCGGGCATCTTTGCAGGGCAGCGGTCTCTGAACCGGCAGCCGGCGGGGAGATCCAGCAGGCTGGGGGGTTGCCCGGTGATGAAATCCGGCTCTTTATCGGCCCGCAGGCGGGGCACGCTGTCCATCAATTTGCGCGAGTAGGGATGGAGCGCCTCGATGAAGAAGCGCCTGGCATCGCTCACTTCGACGATCTGCCCGGCATACATCACCGCCACCTTGTCCGCCAGCTCGCTGGAGGTGGCGATATCGTGGGTGATCAGGATATAGCTCATCTGCAGATCGCGCTTCAGCCGCTTGAGCACGTTGAAGATATTCGCCTGGGTGAGCACATCCAGGGCCGAGGTGGGCTCATCGAGGATGATCATCTCCGGAGAGGTGACCAGCGCCATGGCGATCGCCGCCCGCTGGCGCATCCCGCCGCTCAGCTCGAATGCATAGCGGTTCAAGAAATCTTCCGGCACCCCCACATGTTGGAAGGCGCGCTTCGCATGTTCCAGGGCCGCTTTTTTCGATGAACTGGTGTGATGAATGAACGGCTCGCACACCTGGTCGCCCACTTTGAGCACCGGGTTCAGGGCGTTCATCGCCGCCTGCGGCACCATCGAGATCATCTTCCAGCGCACGTTCTTGCGGAACTCTTCATCGGAGAAGGCCATGATATCCGTCCCGTTGACCTTCACCCTGCCGGAGTAGGTTTGGACGTTCTTCGGCAGCAGGCGCAGGATCGCCTTGGCCAGCGAGCTCTTGCCACATCCGGATTCGCCCAAGACGACCACCGCCTCATTGTGGTTCAGGCTGAAGTTCACTTTGTCCACCGCCCGGACGCGGCCTTTGCTCGTCCGGAAGTGCAGTTCCAGATCTTCCAGTTGTAAAAGCGCTGTCTCGTTCATCGGTCACTGTTCTCGCAATCTGGGGTTGAAGACCCGGTCCATGGCGTAGCCGACCACGGTGAAGGCCAGCCCGGTCACCATCAACAGGGCGGAGGGTTCCAGCACCCAGTAGTACCAGCCCTGGAACAGGGCTCCGTTTGAGCGCGATTCGTCGATCATTTTGCCCCAGGTCGGCAGGGTGGGGTCGCCCAGGCCGAGCACCGCCAGGGAAGCCTCCAGGAATACGAAGCTGGGGATCAGCACCACCAGTTGAGGGATCAGCATCGGGATCAGTCGCGGGATCATATAAGTGAAGATGATACGGGCGCTGCTGGCCCCGTAGGACCGGGCGGCTTCGATGTATGCCGATTCTTTGATCTGCATGAACACCGCCCGGAAGGTCTTGATCCCCGAGCCGAAGATGCTCAGCAGGATGACCGCCGACAGGATGGTGAAGATGTTCCTGGAATAGAAGGTGCCGATCATGATCAGGATGGGCAGGAAGGGGATCACCATGTTGACTTCGGTGATGCGCTGGAGCAGCTCATCCACCCATCCGCCGAACCAGGCGCCGGTGCCGGCGATGATCAACTGGGCCAGAGAAGTGCCCACCGCAGCCAACAGGCCGAACGACAGGGCGATGGGAGCCCCCCACAGCAAGGCGACCATCAGGTCGCGGCGCAGGTGATCCGTCCCCGCCCAGCCGGCCAGCTTCCCGTACACCACCAGTTCGGCTGTCAGGGCGCTCTCCGCTTCGAAGGTCACCGCTTCGAGCTGGAGCCGGTACTCGCCTTTCAATGGCCTGGGATCCCCGGCGCTCTCCTCGCCGGTGAACAATCCCACCACCGGAGAGAGACCGCCCAGCTTCCGCTGCAGTTTCTCATCCTGGGTGATGCGGTAAGTGTGCTTCTTCTCGATAGCGAAGTTCCCCATGCGGATCTCCCGCCCATCGGGGGTAATCCAGGTCACCCCGACGAAAGGCGCTTTCTCCGCATACTGTGCGGTGAAGTACAGCGTCAGTTCATCCGGGAAGCTGTCGTACGAATAATCGAACGGGAAGGTGTAATGGTAGACCCGCTGGCCCCCGGATTCGTCCACGGTTTCGATCACCGTATCGTCCTCGGTGGAGATGAAGAACGTCTCGGGCAGTTTTTCTTTGCGGAACCAGTTGTACCACCGCGGGGCGGCCGTCTTCGGGTTCCGGTACCAGTCCTGTTCGCTGCCGCGCCACAGGCGGATGGCCTCGTTGTACGGGATGGCGATCACGGCGTAGATGGAAATACCGGTCATGATCAAGATGATCAGCACACCGGCCAGGGCCGTGGGGTATTTGAACATCTCTTTGAGCGCTCGCAGGTTCATACTTTGCTCCCTTCGCCGCCCACCTTCACCCGCGGGTCCAGCAGGGCGTAGACGAAGTCCAGGAGGAACACGGTCACGGCCAGCATGTACGAGAAAATGACCGTATTCCCGACGATGACCGGGGTGTCGAACAGGCCGACGGCGGTGAACATGGTGCGGCCCAGCCCCGGCCATTCGAAGATGGTCTCGAAGATCGGCGCACCCACCCACATATTGATCACCAACAGGGCAAAACTGGTGATGATGGTTGGCATCGTGGGGCGGAGGATGTAGCGGTTGTGGATGTCCCTGTCGGGCAGCCCTTTGGCTTTGGCCATCTCCACATAATCTTCGCTGGAGTAAATCAGGAAGAAAGTCCGCCAGGAGAAAATGTTCAGGAAGATCTGGCTGATGACCATGGCCGTCACAGGCAGGACCATGTGCTCGGCCAGGCTGAGCAGGTAGTCCAGGCGGCCCGGCGGCGGGGGCGAGGCGACCATATTGCCGAACGGCAGCACTTTCAAGACCGAGGCGAAGATGAGGATCAGGAAAATGCCGTAAAACCAGCCAGGCGCCGAAGAGAGCGGGGTGAGCCCAACGAGCAGCTTATCCAGGAAACTGCCGTATCGCCGGGATAGGATCAGGGCGATACCGAGCGCCCCGAAGAACAGGATCAGGTCGGCGGTGGCGAACAGCACCAGAGTAGGTGGCAGGCGCTCGAGGATAATCATCCGCACCGAGTTCGATCCGCTGTTGCTGGTCATGTTCAGCGCCCGACCCAGGTTCAGGGTGATGGCGTCCGTCAGGTAGGTCACACTGCGTATTATGAAGGGCTTATCCATCCCCAGGCGCTTCTCTTGCTGCAGGATCATATCCTCGATCATCGCCCGGCGCACATCGGGGTCCAGAGTCCGCATCGAGGCATCGCCGGCCACCCGCAAGTACACCGCTTCCCGGATCTGGCTGCGGCGGATCTCGTCAACGTACCCCCCCATATTGGCGATCAGAATGGTGAGGTACAGGCCGATCACTACGGTGATAGATAAGGTAATCAGCCGGACGGCTGTGTATTTGGCCACCCGCATCAGGGGGCTGTTCGTGGCGGTCTTTTTCCTGGTGCCTTCGACCAGACCGGCAGGGATTGGGGGACTTGCCTGTGCCATGGCCACACTCTCTTTCTATGAAACGGTTAAGGGTTTATTCGTGCGAGATGTGGGAGATAGGCGACGGCCCATCTCCCACGTCTTGCACGAACAAAGCCCGGTAGGGAGGGGGGTCCCCGGGATTGGAATCCCTGGCATGGGATCCCTATCCCTACCGGGTAGGTGGGACGGGTGATTAATCGGTGACTACGAACTCGTAGATCACCGAGCCGGCGATGCTCACCACCTTAGAAGAGGCGACGACCGCCAGCTTCGAGGCACCGGCTTCGAGCTCGCCGGTGACCCCGGCGTCCAGGATGATCTCGTAGACGCCATCGGCCACCAGTTCGGCGGAGCCGGTGCTCACCGCTTCATTGCGGGCGTTGAACAACACGTAGCTCACGGTTTCGATGTCTTCAGCCGGATAAGCTTCACCCTCGAAGCTGACGAAGACATCGAACACCGCTTCTGTCCCGGCCTGGACCTGGAGCGGGCCCTCGACCTCGGCCTCGGGCAGGCGCGGCTCAGACAGGTAGGAGAACACGTCGGCGGGGAAAATGTAATCCTCGTAGCGGTTCACGGTGATGCTGCCTTCCACCGGGAAGACCTGATCCACGTAGTAAGGGCCGGTGCCCAGGTACAGGTGCCTGTGTTCCGCGTACCACCTGGACAGGTTTTCGTAGCGGGCAGCGACCTCATCAGGGGCCAGGAACTCGCTCAAGGTGGGGGCGTAGGGGATCACGCCCTCCGCTTTTGCCTGATCCAGGTACCGGGCCTGGATTTCCAGGCTGGGCCCGGAGATCAGGGAAGTCCATTCGATCTCCTTCTCTCCGGCCTTCTCGGTCGTCATGGCGATCTCGCCGTTGGCCTCGGCCATCAGCGCCGGGGTCAGGTTGTGCCAGGCCATCATCCCGTTGCTGCTGTTCGCCGGCAGGTAAGTGGACGGGAACCAGGGGGTGTAAGAGAGTTCGGCGTCGAGCTGATACTGGTCGTCCCAGGTCTCGATCACCAGCGGGTCGGTGGAGACGATGCGGAAACCCTTGAGGTGAGACAGGTAAGTCTCGACACCGCTCGCCAGCGACTCGTTGTAGTACGGGCTCTCGGGCTTGCCGAGGTCGAACTGCAGGATCATCGCCATCACGAAGTCGGCGATGCTCATCTTGCTGCCGTCATGCCAGGTGGTGTCCCACAGCTCGGGGATGTAGTACACGGTGGAGTGGATCTTGGAGGTGACTCCCTCGGGGAACTTCTCTCCTACGGTGATCCAGCGCTGGTTCTCGGCGTCCCAATCGGCCCAGGCGTCTGCGGGGACTTCGAAGGGCTCGGGGGCGAAGACCAGGTCTACATAGTCCAGGGACTTGCGGATCGGGAGGCCCTCCACCGCTTCTACCCTGGCCCGTTCGAGCAGCTTGGGCAGGGCCAGACCGGTGTAGGGGTCCCAGACAAAGGCCCAATCCATAGCCGCGTTCTGGATCGTGGCGTCGTACTCCCAGTTGCTGCCGGCGATCGGGTTCCATGGCTGGACCAGGATGGAAGACTGGGCGATGCGCATCTCGCCGCCTTCTTTCCCCTCCCAGCGCATGGTGTAGGGCCAGATGCGGGAGCCGCCGATGCCGGCTGCCAGGTCGTAAGCCACAGAGATATCCCGGTCGAACGGGGTGAAGGAGAGGTCCTCGCTGACGTAGGTGCCCCACCAGGATTCCTGCATGGAGAGCTCGAGCGCCTTGGCGAACAGGGCATCGCGTTCTTCCAGGGTGCTGAAGTCATTGATGAACAGCGGGTCTTCAACCGCCGCCAGTTCCGCGGAGGGGGCGAAGCGGCGGAACAGGGGGATGTCCTGCATGCGGTTGGTGTTGAACTGGACGAACTGCTGGCCTTCGTCGCGGCTGATGCCGGTCGCGCCCCAGCCGGCGGTGTAGAAGTGGAACTTGCAGGCTTCCACGTCCTCACCCTGCCAGATCGGGCCGGCCTCGGCGCTGGTCTTCTCCTGCCGTTCGACGGTGAACCCCAGTTCTTCGAGCTGGTTGGCGAAGTAGTTGCCGATCTCCCGGCGCGCATCCTCGTTGCGGATCAGGCCGATGAGGGTGACCGGTTTCCCGTTGAACTCCCATTTGCCGGCCGCGTTGAGCGTGGCGCCCATGGCGGTCATTTCCTCGGTTACCACGGCCATCGCCTTTTCGAAGTCATAGGAGTAAGCGGTTTCGATCTCGGCGAAGGTGGCCGCGTAGCGGGCGTGGTCGGGCAGGGTGTTGCCCACCGGCGTGAACTTGGGCACGCCCATACCGGCCTGGATTTCCTGGGTGATGTAGTTGCGGTCGATGGCCCAGTTCATCGCCTCGCGGATTCGCTGGCTGCTGAAGGGGTTGAGAGAGCCGTCGGCGCAAGGCTCCGTATTCAGGAGCATCTGCTTGTAACTACCGAAGGAATTGATGTATTCCAATTCGGGGTTGGCTTTGACCTTCTCGTACAGGGCTGCATCTTCGAGCTTATCGGCGTACATGTCGATGGCGCCGGCTTCAAGCTGGGCGACGGCGGTATCGTAATCTTTAATGGCGCTGAATACGATCCGGTCCAACCAACCACCTTTGCGATCGGTCGTCGTCCCCGGCTCCGGCTGTGGGGCAGGCTCAGATTCCTCACCGCCGCCGGCAGGAGGCTCGGTTGCTTCCTGACCCGCGGGCCTGGTCGGCGAGGCTCCGGCCGGCTCCTGCTCCGGGGCCTGGCCCTCTGGCGCCTGGGCCGGCTCTTCAGGAGCAGCCGTCGGAGTCGGCGTGGCGCAAGCGCTCAACAGCAGGCTGGCTGCCAGTACCAGGCTCAATAGAACGAACAGTAGACGTTTCATTCTTTTCTCCTTGTATTGGTTTGTGGCATCCGCAATCGCGGGTGTCTCCGATATCCCAACAGGCAGTTCGGCTAGAACTGCCTGAAAACCGCGCATTTAAATACAAGCAGCAGCAGCTTTCAACGTAAAGCGCCTTAGCTGCCGTCCGGTGGCAGCGGACCCCTTATTCGGGTGAACATTGGGGGGCTTTGTCGTTTCCTGGTTTAGATACCGAACCGATATGTGAAATTTACTGTCATCTACCGTCTGGGAAAGTTAAATGCATTGTAATACCACTTTATTAGGACGAACCTGGTCATTTGTCTAGTTTTTCTACTGTCCAAACGTATAAAAACTGCACACAAAATGTGACGCCGGTCCCCCGGTTGGCCCGAAGCGGACCGCCGAGAAAAACGCCCCGGCCACCTCGCGCAATCGGTCAACCCCGCCGGTCACCATCCATCCCCCACGCGCTTGTAGGGGCCCGGCGGTAAGCGCTTTGCTGCCGGCGGTGAGCGCTTCGCTGCCGGCGGGAGGGTCTACGGTTTTTGGTGATTTATGGTGTAGCCGTGCCCATGCGCCGAGGAGATGCCATCCACGAATGGCCGAGCAGGCACGTGCATACGCAAGCATGCCGCGCGGCCACGAATACACGAAAACGGAGGGCGGGTCCACGCCCGCACCGTGAAGGGTCGGGATACGTTGGCGTTTGGACGCGCCTCGCAGGCTGTGGGAATCACCC
>CAYMLG010000124.1:0-10345 GCA_964391195.1 uncultured Anaerolineaceae bacterium
AAATTGTTGATCAGCATCTCGAAACCGACCGGGATATGGTCTTCCAACGCTTCGTCGATCTTCTTGATCAGAAAACCGCCCAGAGGGCCCATGATCATGCCGCCCAGGAACATCGGAATTTCAGCTCCGACGATGACGCCCATCGTCGCCGCGGCTCCGACTACCCCGCCGCGCACCCCATGGATCATCTTCCCGCCGGTGTAACCGATCAGAATCGGCAGCAGGTAAGAGATCATCGGGCCTACCAGGGCGGCGAAGCGCTCGTTTGGCGTCCAACCACTCGGGATGAACAGGGCGGTGATCAGGCCCCAGGCGATGAATGCGCCGATATTGGGGATGATCATTCCCGCCAGGAAACCACCCAGTTGCTGAATCTTCTCTCTCATCTCGTCTCTCCTTTATATGAACTGAAAAAGCTTTCTTCCGTTCGAGCCCACAGCCCCGCCACCGGGCCTGGCGCTCCTGATTGTGCAGAACGATCTGCTAACGCACGCTAGATGGTTCTACTTCAACTAAGAAACCGGGTGATTGCATCGACGTCTTCTGGCATGAGCAGTGGGTGCACCTGTAGGATTTTGCAGTTCTCCACCAGCTCGGCGGGCAGCGGTACCGTGGTCAGGATCAGATCCGCCGAAGCAACAACCTCGGGGCCGAGCGAACGCAGGGAAACAACTTCGAAGTTGCCCAGGCGAGGGAAGCGAGCCTCCAGGCGCGCCACCAAAAGTTGAGCGGTGGCCATACCGCTGGGGCAAACCACGATCACGCGGCCGAAACGATACGGGCGGGCGCGGATATAAGCCGCCCGCAGCAGCATGGCGATATTAGAGATTTCACTCTCCGGCAAGTCATACCCGGTCTGCTCCCGGACGATCTCGACCAACTCGCCCGCCACCTGATATTCGAACGCATACTGGTTGGGCAAGGCCATCCGGCTGGGGATGGATGGGTACCACAGGCGGAACCGCTTGCGCAGGCAGGCGGGGACAAGGTGATTCACCAGGCTGTCGCGCAGGATGCGGTCTTCGCACAGATCCGGCTGGTTGTACACCTGGCAGACGTGAGCGATCAGGCGGTCGATCAACCGGTTGTCCAATAAGTCCAGGTCTTTATCACCGGGCCAAACCTCGCTGCGCGGCGCTGCCAGAAAGAGCATGGCGATCCCGGCGATATCGGCCGCCCCCCATTTGCCCGAGGGATGCCAACCAACCCGCCGGGCGGTGTTCCTGGCCACCGGCCATACAGGCAAAGACCGCAGCCATTCGATATCGGCTGCGGCCAGTTCCAGGTGACACCCACTTTGAACGCGGTCGGTCAGGATCGCCAGCGCCAGGCTGAGATGCAAGACCGCATCATCCGTAAAGCGGCCTCCAAGCTGTTCCTCCGCATAGGCGACAATGCCGGTCACCCGTTGAGTGCCCCACCGGCTGAATATCTCGATGGCGCGCTGGACGATGGGCAGCAGGTCCGCATCGACCTTAAGGGAAAAGACCAGTCCCTCGCCATGGGTCATAGCGGTGAGGGACTCGCCGAAGGGCATCTCGCCCCAGACCAATGCAGCCAGCGCCTGCTGGCGAACCAGCTCATCGGCCTCAACCTGAACCCCGTAGTTCGGCTTACGGACCAGGGAAATATCTCTGGAGTTCAGCCAGCTCTCGATTTCATCCAGGTCTTTCAGGATGGTGGCTCGCGAGACGTCCACTAACTGCTGGATTTGCAGCAAGATCAACGGCTCATCCGAGGCGAGCAGGATCAAGGCCAGGAGCTGCTGCCGCTGTCCGGCGGTCAGGACCAACTGCACCCCCGTTGAGGCGTTCAGTTCTCGCATCACCAGGCGGAGCTGCGCCGGAGTGCACACCAGTTGAACTCCGACTCCGGGGGTGACCTTCAGGGTGATGTCCTCCCGGGCCAGCCATTTTTTCACCCCTTTCAGGCTGTAATTTACCTGGCGTGGAGAGAGGTGGATTAGAGAGGCAATCTCTGCTGTGCCAAGCGGTCGGCTCGCTTCCAACAGAACTCTAAGAATATCCCTCTGGCGAGTGGTAAGAGCGGCCATCGTCTCTCCGAGGAACAGGAAACCGGGAATTAAGAAATCGACTCAATATATCTACATTTGTCATTATAGATGAGAAAATTGAATACAACCAACCGATTGTACTTATTTTTTGCGGTGAAGTTATGACAAAAGTAGATTTTCAATGTGGTTCTGCTTCGTCGATAAGCCAGGCTTTGAAAAAAGAGGTTAGGGGGATGTGGGCTGGCTGTGCAGCCCGCCCTTATCCCCCTGACTCCCTGTTCTTGAAAAGCCATGAGATTTTCAAACGGGCTTTTTGGGGGAAACGGCCTGGCTTTCTCCAAGTCGTAATTCAGGCTTCCTTTATAAGGATAGAGGGTGAAAGATGGGCAAGCCCGCCCATTACTCACCCTCTCATTCTTCAGAAAGCCATGGGTGAAACGTGCGGAGGGGCGAACCGAAGAGATATAATAGATACAGATTGTCGAAAGCGCTTATTGGAAGAAATTGGAGGTTGAGGCGAACTGCTTATGGGAGAACGACGGAGATCCCCGCTGGATACAGAACGCATCGAGCCGCATATGTGCTCGATCGATGTGCGCCTGCGCATCCTGAGCCAGGTGCCTTTCTTTGCCGGGTTGAAGGAAGAGGAAATTGTCGAGATCAACCAGCGCTTCCGCGAACATGGTTTTTCGGCGGAAGAAACGATCTATTTCGCCGGCGATCCGGCCACCCACCTGTACGTGGTCGCCGATGGGCGCGTGAAGCTGATGCGCCACACGGCGAGCGGCAAAGAAGTCCTGCTGGAGCTGCTCACCCCGGGCGAATTCTTCGGCAGCTTATCCTCTGCTGAAGCGGACGAATACGCAGATACCGCCATCGCCCAAACCCCGGCTTGCGTGCTGGAGATCGAGAAACCTTCCTTCAGAGGGCTGCTGGCCCGCTACCCGTCTGTGGCGTTGAAAGTGCTGGAGATCATCAGCGAGCGTTTGCAGGCGGCCCAGGAACAGGTGCGGCAGTTAAGCGCCTTTTCGGTCGAAAAACGGATCGCCGCCACCCTGGTCAAGCTGGGTGATAAGTTCGGCGAGCAGCAGGAAGTGGGGCTGCTGATCCAGGTGCCGCTGTCGAGGGACGACCTGGCGCAGATGACCGGCACGACGACCGAGACCGCCAGCCGGGTGATGAGCGTTTTGCAGAAAGAGGGGCTGATCGAGAGCGGGCGCCAGTGGGTGGCGATTGCTGACTATGAAGGGTTAAAAGCGCTCGCATCCGAAGACGAGCTGATCTAAATAAGCCCATTCCCCCGGGTTTTTGATTCAGGCGGGGAGAGCAGCCAGTCTGCTTTCCCCGCCTGGTTTTGTCTGGCCCACCGGATCTTCAGAGGAGGGAAATCCACCGGCGCAATTTGCGGGGAAACGAAAATTAACCCAAATTTGGATGCCGTTAATTGATCTGGATCATGGAAGCGTTTCTACCTTTGGCCTATACTGGGGGCAACTTGAAAAACTAAGCATTAAAAGGAGTGTAACCATGAAAACCATTTTACGCAGCCAGGAACTTTCTTGCCCCTCCTGTGTCCTCAAGATCGAAAAGGCTCTGAAGGGCCTTCAAGGTGTCGAAGATGCAAAGGTGTTCTTCAACACCGGGCGTATTGAGGTCGAGCACGACCCGACGCAGGCAACCGCCGATGCCCTGGTAAGAGCCGTCCGCTCTGCCGGTTACGAAGCCAAAGTCTCAGCTTTCTAAAGGATCTTATTCGTATGGAAATGGTAACCTACTGGCTTTCCAGCCCTGCACGGCGGCGGCAGGCGCTGTCGATCATCAGTGGCGGGCTGATCGCCCTGGCGCTGGCCGGAGAACACTTGCTGGGCTGGGCCGGCCTGGCAAACGGCCTGCACCTCGCCGCAGCGCTGATCGCCGGTGGGGATATCGCCGTCCGGGCCTGGAACAGCCTGCGCAACCGCCATATCAGTATCGAACTGCTGGTCACAATCGCCGCAGGAGGCGCGCTGGTGATCGGCGAGTACTGGGAGGCATCGGCCGTCACCTTCCTGTTCGTGTTCGGGGCTTATCTGGAAGCCCGCACGCTGGCGCGCACCCGGCAGGTGCTGCAAGAGCTGCTCGAGCTGGCCCCAACCACCGCCCTGGTGGTGCGCGACGGGCAGCAGGTGGAGATCTCGCCGGCCGAAGTGCAGCCGGATGAGGTCGTGTGGCTCAAGCCGGGAGCGAAGGCGCCGGTGGATGGGGTGGTGGTCGAGGGCCGGTCGGCCGTGGACGAAAGCGCCATCACCGGCGAGCCAATCCCGGCCGAGAAAACGCCCGGCGCAGCCGTGTATGCCGGAACGGTGAACCAGGCCGGGCTGCTGAAGGTGCGGGCCACCGGCATTGGGGCCGATACCACCCTGGCGCGGATCATCCGGCGGGTGGAGGAGGCCCAGGAAGAAAAAGCGCCCACGCAGCGTTTCATCGAGCGCTTCGCCCGCTGGTACACCCCGCTGATCATCGGCTTGAGCCTGGTCTTCTACCTGATCACCGGAGATATCGAGCTGGCTCTCACGCTGCTGGTGATCGGCTGCCCGGGAGCGCTGGTGATCTCCACCCCGGTCTCGGTGGTGGCGGGCATCGGCCGGGCGGCGAAATCGGGGATCCTGATCAAGGGCGGCGAATACCTGGAGAACGCCGGAAAAATCACCGCCCTGGCCCTGGATAAAACGGGGACGATCACCGAGGGAAAGCCCCGGGTGACAGATGTGATCGCCCTTGCCGCGGTCGAACGACAGCCTGCCCTCCAGCCGGTGAGAGCCGCGGCCCTGGTTGGAGCACAGGCAGCAGGCGTCTCCCTCGAAACCGGGGAGGAAACTGCGGGCTTAGCGCCGCTTTCCCCCACCGGGGGTGAGGCGGGCGGCGCAACCCGGGCCGGCGAAGCGGAGGTGCTGCGCTATGCGGCGATTGCCGAGGCGGGCTCGGAACACCCCCTGGCGAGGGCGATCCTGTCGGCCGTGGAGGGGGAGGCGCTGCCGCATGCGGAATCCTTCGAGACGTACACCGGCCGCGGGGTGCGGGCCCTGTACCAGGGGAAGGAGATCCTGGTTGGGACCCGCGAGATGATGGAAGAGGCGGCCGTGGCCGCCCACCCCGACTCCGAACGGGAATTGGACCGGCTGAAAGCCGCAGGCAAAACGGCGGTGCTGGTTGCCGTCGCCGGGCAGGAGATCGGGGTGCTGGGAATTGCCGACCCGATCCGCCCGACGAGCGCCGAGACTATTCACAAACTGAAGAAGATCGGGCTGAAGCGGGTGGCTATGCTCACCGGAGACGACCGGCGCACGGCGGAGGCGATCGCCCGCGAAGCCGGGATCGATGAAGTGCACGCCGGGCTGCTCCCCGAAGAGAAGCTGGAAGTGGTGCGGAAACTGCAGGCCGAAGGGCATGTGGTCGCCATGGTGGGCGACGGGATCAACGACGCCCCCGCCCTGGCCGCGGCGGATATTGGGCTGGCGATGGGCGCAGCCGGTACGGATGTGGCCATCGAGACAGCCGACATCGCCCTGATGGCCGACGACCTGGCGAAGATCCCGGAGGCCATCGGTCTCTCGAAAGCTACGCTGAACAATATCCGCCAGAACGTGGCCATCGCCCTGGTGACCGTCACCGCCCTGCTGTTGGGTGTGATCCTGGGCCAGGTGCACATGGCGGAGGGTATGCTGGTCCACGAAGCCTCTGTGCTGGTGGTAATCGCCAACGGCATGCGCCTGCTGCGGAAATAAGACAGGCGGCGAGGGCAGTAACCGGCCGGGGCAGAGACAGGTTCGAGGGTGCGAGCATGGTAACAACCCATGCTCGCACCCTCATTGATTCTCGCCGGCGAGGCGGTCCAGGAGCAGACCGAAGACCACTTCCAAAAATGGGATCTGCTCTTCCAGGCGGTGATCGCCATCGACCAGGTGCAGATCGACCCGGTATTGCTGGGCGTAACGGATGCTGTGCTCCGGCGGGATCACCTCATCTCGCCAGCCGTGGACGACGGCGGTCATATTGGCATTAGGGGCCGGCCCTTGCACGGCATAACCGGGGATATAGAGGGCCGGCGCCATGAGGAAAAGACCATGTGGTTTGAGTTTCCCAGAGGCAACCGCCGAAACATAGCCGCCCATGCTAGAGCCGGCCAGCACCAGGCTTCCTGGGCCATTCTGGTGTAAATCAAGGAGCATGCGCACCCACCGGTCCGGATCGTGGGTAGAGGAGTAATCCGGGCTGATCACCCGGTAGCCTTTGGCTTCGGCGACCTGCGCCAGGCGGGTGATCTTCGAGCCCCACGGCCCGCTCTCTTTCCCGTGGGCAAAGTAGACGGTTCCTGATGTCATGTTCAACTCCTGATTTTCCTCATGGCTCCTCAAGAATGGAAGTTTAGGATATGAGAGGGCAGCGCAGCCCACCCTCTCCCAAATACATCTGGTTCAAAGCCTGGCTTACGACTATAAGAGAAGTATAAGATCTCCCTATATATTGTTGACAAAAAGCATCATCATTAATTATAATTTGCATGGGGGGTAATAACCGAGGAAAAGGTTATCCCTGTGTAAAAGCAGAAAATATATTTTGAAAGGAGTTCGTTATGGCTTTTGAGATGAAGCCTCTCCCGTATGCTTATGATGCGTTGGAGCCCTATATTGACGCGCAGACGATGGAACTGCACTACAGCAAACATCACCAGGCTTACCTGAATAACCTGAACGGCGCGTTGGAGAAACACCCCGAGCTGGGGAATCTCTCGATCGAGGAGCTTATTAGCGATCCGAACCGCATCCCGGAGGATATTCGCACGGCGGTTCGCAACAACGGCGGTGGATATTACAACCACAATATTTTTTGGGAAATCATGGGCCCCAATCGCGGCGGTGAGCCCACGGGGCAGTTGGCGGAAGCCATTCGCTCGACTTTTGGCAGCTTCGCCAGCTTCAAAGAACAGTTGGAAAAGGCCGCCATGGGCCGCTTTGGCAGCGGTTGGGCCTGGCTGGGCCGGGACAGCGGCGGCGGGCTGAAGGTCATCTCCCTGCCGAACCAGGACGCTCCGCTGATGGAAGGGCTCTTCCCCATCATCGGCGTGGACGTCTGGGAACATGCCTACTACTTGAAATACCAGAACCGCCGGGCCGAGTACCTGTCGAACTGGTGGAACGTGGTCAACTGGGAAGCAGCCGAACGCCGCTTCCAGCAAGGCCGTTAATTACCGCCTCTGATTGGTTTCGAATGGCGGCTGTGGGAGATGGCGTTGAGCCCATCTCCCACTGCCGCGTTAAGTCGCCCTTGCCGGGGCTGAGCCATGGTCCAGCATTAGGAGTCGAGGCGATCTGGATTTCCGAGCAGGAATCTCACCGATCATGCCATTAGGGGGGATAAGACTATGTTCATGGCCTGTAACGGCTATAATATATCTATTGACAGAATTGATGTACCCTAAAGGATACAGTTCAGTTACATGGGAGTTCTGGAGAGATGAACGGCGACAATCCCATGCACTCCGAACACCTGCGCCGTTTAATAGACGGTGGTGAGACAGCGACTATTGAGTTTAAAAGTGATCGCGGCCCACTTTCCGATAACGATCTCATCGATGCTGTCGTTTGCTTGGCCAATCACCGCGGCGGCACGTTGCTGCTGGGGGTAGAAGATGACGGCCGGGTGACGGGCTTGCACACTAACCACCAGACCAGCCCGAGTCCATAGCGGCGTTGATCGCAGCCCAGACCGTGCCGTCACACGCAACCGAGGTCCGATTTGTAGATTTACCGGAAGGGAAGGTTGCCGTCATCACCGTGCCTGTTGCCCGGCAGCCAGTTGCTACTGCTGGTGGGAAGGCGTTGATCCGCTTTCAAGCCTCTAACGGCCGGCCTGGTTGTCGGCCCCTGTATCCTTACGAGCTGATTAACTGGCGCGCCGAGCGCAACCTGGCCGATTTCTCCGCCCTACCAGTGTCCGGCACATCCTGGGCAGATCTGGATGCGCTGGAGTTTGACCGTCTGCGGCGATTGATCAAAGAATTCCATGGCGATGCGACCTTGCTTGATTTAACTGATATGGATATCGCTCGCGCGCTAGGTCTTGTACACACCGACGGGGATCATCAAGTGGCGACGGTGACTGGACTGCTTCTGGCAGGAACAAAAAGCGCTTTGCACGAATATCTTCCGGCTCACGAAGTCGCCTTCCAGGTGCTGCATGGGACTGAAGTAATACTGAACGAGTTCCGGCGTTGGCCGTTGCTACGAACCTTGGAGTGGATTTTAGAGGCTTTTGAGATTCGGAATGAAGAACGCGAGTTAAATATCGGCCTGTTTCGGATTGGCGTGCCATCCTATGACCGACGCAGCTTCCGTGAAGCGGTTAATAATGCTTTTATCCATCGCGACTATACCCGTCTTGGTGCAGTCCACATACAGATGCAGGATGACCACATCCGAATAAGCAACCCAGGCGGTTTCGTTGAGGGTGTCAGCACTGAAAACCTTTTGGTAACTGAACCACGCCCGCGCAATCCACGCCTTGCTGATGTGTTCAAACGCGTCGGTCTTGTTGAGCGTGTCGGACGGGGCGTTTCGATCATCTACAATGGGCAGTTGCGAAACGGGCGACTTCCACCGGACTATTCTCGTAGCACATCCACTGGGGTGACCGTCATCCTGCCGGGCGGTCCAGCGGACTTGAGTTTTGTTGGTTTAATCGTTTCAGAGGAGAACCGCTTGCAGCGTACGTTTCGAGTGGATGAGATGCTGGTATTAGCTCACTTATAGCGTGAGCGAGAGATTGATACACATATTGCAGCGGCATTAACACAGCGCCCTGAAGCACATGTTCGGCCTATGCTGGAAGGGTTGGTTGAGAGCGGATTGATTGAGCGTCGGGGAAGAGGGAAAGGACGCATGTATCATCTAAGCGCCAGTGTGTATCGCGCTATGGGACAGCCAGCCGCTTATGTGCGTGCGCGCGGTTTCGAACCAGATCAGATGGAACAGATGATTTTAAGTTTCGTGCGCGCGCATGGAAGGATCACCCGCGGCCAGGTAATGGACCTTTGCCGTGTAAGTGAACGGCAGGCAACTTATTTACTCCAAAAATTGGTTGCAAACCGCCGGCTAGTCTCGCACGGTGAAGGGAGAGGTAGGAGTTATTCACTCAAGGAAACCGACAAAACGAACAAATAAACGAACAATGTCCGTTTTGGTCCGTTAGTTGGTTTTGTCTATTGCGGCAACCTGGAACTAATAGGCCGTTCGCACCGCCGGTGAATGCGATCCTGACCTACGTGATAGAGTTGGGACGTATTACCGGTAGAGAAGCCGCTCAATTGATGCGAAAAAAAGGGGAATAAAGGGGAAACCCCATTTATTCCCCCATTTTCAGTGGGAGTTTGGCTGAGACCAAACTCCCACTGCCGCGCTAAGTCCCCCGTTGCGGGTCGGCAGCGAAGAATTCGAGCATAAGGCGGTTGACTTCTTCCGGCTCTTCGTGCTGCAGCCAATGCGTGGCCTCCTCGAAGACGACGGAGCGGCCATCCTCGCATAGTTCGAGGCTCTTCTCCATCAAGATGCGCTTCAGAGCAAAATCCTGCGCGCCCCACAGGATCAGGGTGGGCGGGTGGATGCGCGGGCTGGCAGGGATGCGCGGCGGCAGTTGAACGAGGGCGCGGTACCAGTTGAGCATGGTGGTCATGGCGCCCCGGCGCCACCAGGCCTGGCGATACATCTCCAGGTCTTCAGCGGTGAACGTGCCCGGACGGCTGGTGCGGTGCAGGCTTTCAACCAGCAGTTCCCAATTGTTATTCCGCAGCATCGCTTCGGGCAGCCCGGGGATCTGAAAGTAGAGGGCGTAAAGGCTGCGGAATACCTGCTCGGGGTCGGTGAGCAAGGTGCGGCGCATCACAACCGGATGCGGCGCGTTGATGATTACCAGGCGTGTGAACACCGCTTTGTAGTGCAGGGCTGCCCACCAGGCGACGATGCCGCCCCAGTCATGCCCGACCAGGTGAGCCTGGTGCCGGCCCAGGGCTTCGACCAGGCCGACGACGTCGTTGACCATATTCATCAGCCGGTAGGCGGAGAGGCGGAGCGGCCGGTCGCTTTCGTTGTAGCCGCGCTGGTCGGGGGCGACGACCCGGTAACCGGCGGCAGCCAGAGCCGGGATCTGATGCCGCCACCCGTACCAGAATTCGGGGAAGCCGTGGAGCAGGACCACGAGCGGACCATCTTCCGGACCGGCCTGAACGGTGTGCAGGCGTATGCCGTTGGTTTCGATAATCTGGCGCCTGTATTGTGCGTCCATATTCCTCCCTGAGAA
>CAYMLG010000125.1:0-10282 GCA_964391195.1 uncultured Anaerolineaceae bacterium
CTACATTTTAAGTCCACTTGAAGTGGTGCTGTTGTGCGCCGCCGGGTAGATCCCGGCCGGCAGCGCCACCTCTTCTATCTTATTCGAAGCGCACTGCCTCGGCGGTGGTGCTGCGGCTGATGCGCCGCGCCGGGTAGATCCCGGCCAGCAGCGCCGCGGTCAGCGCCACAACCACTGCCATTATGAAAGGTTCGGGCCACACCTGCATCTGCAGCGTCCAGCCGAAAGAACGCCGGTTGATCACGTAGACCAGGATGAGCGCCAGGGCATACCCGCAGGGCATGGCCAGCAAACCGGCCACCGCCCCCAGCAGCCCGGTTTCCAGCATGATGAGACCCCAAAGCTGCCGCACCGTCAACCCAATCGCCCGTAAGATCCCCTGCTCGCGCTGGCGCTCCAACTCCAGGGAGAGCAGGGCGCTCAGGACTCCGATGAAGGCTACTACCGTGGCCAGGAGCTGCAGCGCACCGGTGATGGCGAAGGTGCGGTCGAAGACCTCCAGCACGTCATCGCGCAAAGTACGGTTAGCCCGGATCACCAGGTTCTGTTCTCCGGCGAGCGCGTCCTGCAGCTCGCGCACCACCCGGTCCGCCTCGGTTCCCGGGCTGAGGCGCAGGCTCGCAGCCGTGATGGCTGGATCCTCCCACAGGCGGCGGTACACCGGCAGGGCGAACAACACTGTGCCCTGGGTGGAGGCATAGTCATAGTAGATGCCGGCGACCGGGAAGCGCTGCTGGCCCTGTGCGGTATTCAGGACGATCTCCCCACCCTGGGCGGGAATTTCCAGGCGGTTGGCCAGGGGCTCGGAGATCAGCACCGACCCGGACTCCAGCGCCGGCCACATCTCCTGCACAGGCAGTGAACGTGCGGCGAAGATACGCTCCTGGGGGATGGTGAAATTGTTGGTAGCCATCACCTCGACTGGTCCCTGGGGGGAGTCGACGGTCACTGAGCGTACCACATCCACCCGCTCCACGCCGGGCCACGAAGCGAGGCGCCGGGTGACTCCCGGGTCGAGCGGGGTGGAGGGGGTGGAACCGGTGAGCCCGGGGGCGGAAATGTACACATCCCCCTGAAGGGTCTGCTCCAGCCAGGCGATCACCGTCTGGCGGAAGCTGCCGATCATCAGGCTGACGCCAATGGTCACGGAAACGGCGACCATCAGCGCGGCGACCGCCGTGGCGGTGCGGCTGAGAGAGGCGATCACCGCCCGCGGCGCCATGCGGCCCAGGATGCCCCACAGCCTCCCCAGCACGGGCGCCGCCAGGCGCATCAGGGCCCCGGTGAGCAGCGGGGCGAGCATGGCAAAGCCCACCACCACGGCGAAGGTCCCGGCAAAGCTCACCACCAGGCTGCGGGTGGGGATGGCCAGGATGCCGCCCCCGGCGAGCATCACCGCGCCGCCGGCCCAGGCCGCCAGGCGGATCGCTTTTCGGGTTTTCCCTTCCAGGCTGGAGCGGGTGAGCACCTGGCGCGGCGGGGCCGAGGCCGCCTCCCACGCCGGCGGGACGGCGGTGGCAAGGGTGGCCGCCACGCCCAGCACCGCGCCTTTGACCAGGCTGGCCGCCGGGATCTGGACTCCCTGCACCGAGAGAGTGAAGAACAAATCGTTGATGGTCTGCGTCACCAGGCGTACCGCCCCCTGACCCATGAGCACCCCCAACCCCAGCCCCAGCGCCGAACCGAGCACGCCGGCCAGCGCGGCCTCGATCAGCACCATGCCGAACACTTCCCGCCGGGTCACCCCCAGGCTGCGCAGGGTCCCGAACAGGGGCCGCCGCTGGACCACCGAGAAGGTCATGGTGTTATAGATCAGGAACATGCCCACCACCAGGGCGAGCAGGCTGAGGGCGGTCAGGTTGACCCGGAAGGCGGAGGTCATCTGTTCCACTGCGCCACGGCGGGCGGCAACCGTCTGCAGGCTGAGGCCGGTGGGCAGCAGGGCCTCGATTTGGGGGATCTGACTCTCCGGCCGGGTCAGGATCAGGTCGATGCGGTCGAGTGTCCCCAACCGCCCGGTGAATTCCTGGGCAGTGGCGATGTCGGCCAGGATGAGCCCTTCCAGCGCCCGGCGGCTCAGCCCATCTGACGGGTGGAGCAGCCCGGCGATGAAGGCCGGGTGGGTTTCGCCCTCAAGCTCCAGCTCGATGGGTTCGCCGGGGCTGAGCCCGTATCGCTCCGCCATGCCGGCGGAGATCAGCACCGCCCCCGGCTCGGTGAGCAGGGTGATCAGCTCTCCGGCGGCCGGCGCAGGGCGGGCAGAATTGGTCCCTCCGGCGGTCTCGCCCAGGTAGTCGCGGAAGGGCGGCTCGGCGAACGGATCCACCCCCAGCAGTTGCAGCGGAACTCCGCCGAGCTGGGGCGAGGCGGCGTAGGCGTTGATCACCGGCGCCGCGGCCTGAACGACCCCCGAGCGGCGCAGGGTGGTGTACAGTCCTTCGTCCAGCCCCTGCGGCCCGCCGGTGATCTGGTGGGTGGCTTTGCCCGTCACCGCCTCGGTGCTTAGATCGAAAGCCCGGCTGGCGCTGGTGTTGGCCAGGTCCACCGCCACCACCACCGCCACCCCCAGGGTGATCCCGAGCACCATCAAGATGGATTGCCAGGGATGGCGGATCAAGTAGCGCCATCCCAGGCGGAAAAATACCTTCATCGTTTCACCCACAAAAGATCGTCCGCCGGTTATTCTGGCTTATCCCCCGGGTGGACTATAGGTGGGGCTTCCAGCAACCCCACCCACCGGCAGACCGGAATTCACCCCTGTGCCTCGTGTTTCAACTGCTCCAGACCGGTGCACAGCGCCTTTAGGATCATCAGCGCCGCGAATATACGAGGCGGTCTCAACCCGCCTCGCTTCGTCTATCTATGGCGAACCCTGATGATTGTATTCTACCTATAGCCCTATCCGGTACACCCGGTGATTTTTATAGGGGATGCCGCCCAGGTTGATCAGGTCGGCGCGCATGTTCTCGGCGGTCTCCGCCACCTGCGTCATCTCGGCGTGTTTGAAGTTGAAGCCCCCGGCGCGCACGGTCTTCTCCATCTCGGAGTAGAGCAGAGCGTTCCCACCCCGCCCCTGGTACTCGGGCAGGATGCCGGCTCCGTTGACCGCAATCCAATCGGTGCGGCGCAGTTCGAGCAGGATGCGCAGCAGACCGAACGGCAGCAGCCGGCCCCCGGAGCGCTGCAGAGCAGCCGACACATCGGGAAAGCCGAACAGGAAGCCCACCACTTCATCTTCGTGGGCGATGATCTTGATCAGGCTGGGGATGGCAATGGTCAGGATATTACCCACCACGAAGTCGATCTCACGCTGGGTGAGGGGGTAGTACTCCCAGTTATTGACGAAAGTGTCGTTGTAGGTCTTGCCAATGCGCGGCGCCCAGGCCAGCAGTTCCTTTTTGTTCTTGAAGTTCAGCACTCGCAGGTTGCTGCGCTCCATCGAGCGGGCGGCGATGCGGTGCACCCGTTCCGGCAATTGGAAGGAAGCGGTCTCGATATAGCAGGAGACGAAATCCACCTCCTTTGTGAACCCGATCTTCTCCAGCATTCGCGGATAGTAATCCAGGTTGTAGTTCATCATCGTCATCATCTGCCGGTGTTCGAACCCCTCCACCAGCATCCCGTATCCGTCTAATGGCCCGAGGCCTTTCGGGCCGACGACCGCGTTCAGCCCCCGGCTGCGGGCCCAGTCGAAGGCGCGGGCGAAGAGCGCTTCGGCGATCTCCTGGTCGTGTTCGCTCTCGAAGAAATAGAAATGCGCCTGATTGGTGTCGTGGTACCGGTTGTACGAGCGGTTTTCGAACACCGCCAGGCGGCCTACATCCTGCCCGTTGCGAGTGGCTATGAAAAAGTCCCCATCGGAGTGCTCGTAATAAGGGTGCTTGTCCTTATTCAACTGTGTTTCGTGATCGATCAGGATTGGGGGAACCCACTGCGGGCAGTTCTGGTACAGGCGGAAGGGGATGCGGATGAAGCGCCGCACCTGCTTCTTGTCGCGTGTGTCGATCATTTCGACAGAGACCATGGGATAATGCCTCCGGGAATAAAATGGATAGGAATGAGGCTCTAAGTATAACCCCGAATCAGATCAACTCAGGGTGCCATTGCGCAAGGTGAGCACCCGGTCGGCGTAGGCAGCGGCCTCCCGGCTGTGGGTCACCAGGAGCAAGTTCTTACCCGCCTGGCGGGTGAGGCGGTCGAGCAGGGCCATCACCCGCCGCCCGGTCTCTTCGTCGAGGTTGCCGGTGGGCTCGTCGGCCAGCACCAGCAGCGGGTCGTTGACCAGGGCGCGGGCGATCGACACCCGCTGCTGCTCGCCGCCCGAGAGGCGGTCGGGGAAGGCTTCCGCCCGGTCGCTCAGCCCGACGGCCTGGAGCAGCTCGCGCGCCCGCTCCGCCCCGGCGCCGTTTTTGCCTCCGGCGATGTTTCTACCGCCGGCATGGCTTTTGCCGCCGGCATGGTTTTTGCCGCCGGCGCTATTTTTGCCGGCGTTTAACTCCACAGGCAGGATCACGTTTTCCCACACGGTGAGGGTGGGGATGAGGTTGAAGAACTGGAAGATGAAGCCGATATTCGAGCGCCGGAAGAGAGTCCGCTGGCGTTCGTCCATAGCGGTCAGGTTCTTCCCGCCCAGCCAGATTTCCCCCCGGTCGGCATCGTCGATGCCGCTGATGAGATTGAGCAGGGTGCTTTTCCCGCTGCCGCTCTTGCCCAGGATGGCGACGAACTCCCCGCGGGCGAAGCTGGCGTTCACCCCTTCCAGCACCGCCCGCCGGCGGCCCCCTTCCTCGAAACTTTTGGAAAGATTTACGATTTTAATGAACGCACTGTTTTCTGCGCTGGTGGGAGACGAATCGGAACTCATGATCACTCGGCTTTCAATGTATGCACAAAGCGGCCTGGGCGCACTTTCCCGCCCAGGGCCCGAACTGCGATCTGTGCCTTTTTCTGGTGTGAGGCGGGCTAGCCGCTGCCGGCCTGCTGCTGTGCCAGGGTGCCGGTGGTGGAAGAGCTGGCTTCGTCCAGCGCGGCCATGTCTGCCTCGCTGAGCTGCCAGCCCAGTGCCCCGAGGTTTTCCTGGAGCTGGCGCACGTTCTTCGCCCCTGGGATGGGGACGGCGCCCTTCATCATCAACCAGTTGAGCGCTACCTGGGCGGGCGTCTTTCCGTCGTGTGCCCGGCCGATCTCGTGCATCAGCCGGATCAACGGCTGCAAGGCTTTCAACCGGTTCTGCCCGTACAGCCGCCCGCGAAAGCCGGTGGGGGGGCTTGTGGGGGTGTACTTGCCGGTGAGCATGCCCTGGGCCAGCGGGCTGTAGGCGATCAGGGTGATCCCCAAATCCTGGCAGGCTTCGAGCAGTCCGTTGAACTCCACCTGGCGGTTGAGCAGGCTGTACTCTACCTGGTTGGATGCCAGCGGGATCCCCCGGCGGGCCAGCACCAGGTGTGTCCGGCGCATCTGCTCTTCATTGTAGTTGGATACCCCCACCGAGCGGGTCAACCCCTGCTCCACCGCGTCCCCCAGGGCCTCGGCCCAGGTCTCGATCGAGATGGGCGGGAGTGGATTGTGGATCTGGTACAGGTCTACCTGCCGGAGCTGCAGCCGCCGCAGCGAGCCCTGCAGTGCGCGCAGCAGCGACCCCTTCCACAGGCGCCAGGGCAATGGCATGAATTTGGTGGCCACGATCGCCGGGCCGGACGCCTCCTGGAGGAAGCGCCCGAGCAGTTTCTCCGATTTACCCCGCCCGTACACTTCAGCTGTGTCGAAGAAGTTGATCCCGGCTTCCATGCTGGCGATGAAGGCCTGGCGCACGTCTTCGTCCTGGTAGCTGCGACCGTAGCCCCAGAAGAGACGGTCGCCCCACTGCCAGACGCCGGTCCCCAGGGGAGGGATGCGCAGGCCGGTCCTGCCGAGTGAAATCGTGTGAGTATCCAAGGTGTTTCTCTCAAATGCTCCTGCGGTTAGAATGTTGTCCAGGCTGTGGCTCCGCATCTGGTAGAAAGTGGCGTTCGCTCAAGTCTGACGGTCAAGATCGGTGATGATATCCCGGATCAGTTGGGCGCTGCGGTGCAGGGCGGCGTGCTCGTCGGAGCTCAGGCGCGGGTGCAGGGTGGTCACGATGCCTTGCCCGCCAATCAGGTGGGGGAGGGAGACGGTGACATCCTCCACGCCCTCGATCTGCGCGACCGGGGTACACACGGTGAGGATAGAGCGGAAATCGCGCAGGATGACTTCGACGATGCGGGCGATGGCGCTGCCTACACCGTAGTAGGTGGCCCCCTTCCCCTCGATGATATGGTAAGCCGCGTGGCGAACCTGATCGTCGATCTCGTCCTGGTCCTCGGCGCACACGTTCAGGCCGAGCATGTCGCAGTAATCGCCCAGGGGGATTCCGCCGACCGAGACGAGCGACCAGGTCAGCACTTCAGAATCGCCGTGCTCGCCCAACACGTAGGCGTGGACGTGCTGCGGATCGACGCCCAGCTTGCGCCCTAACAGGGTGCGGAAGCGGGCGGTGTCCAGGGTGGTGCCAGAACCGATCACCCGGCTGGAGGGCACGCCCTGCTCTTTTGCGAAGCGGGCGGTCAGATGGGTCATCACGTCCACCGGGTTGGTGGCCACGATCAGCACCGCATCGGGGGCGTGTTCGAGCACCTGAGGCACAATCTGCCGGAAGATCGTCGCGTTCCTGCCCAGCAGTTCCAGGCGCGTTTCGCCAGGTCGTTGGTTTACCCCGGCGGTGAGCACAACCACCCGGCAGCCGTCCAGGTCCGGGTAGCCGCCGGAGCGGATTGTCAGAGGGTGGGCGAATGGCACGGCGTGTAAAATATCGTCCGCCTCCGCCTGGGATCGTTTTTCGTTCTGGTCCACCAGGACGATCTCCCGCCCGACCCCGCGCATCACCATCGCATATGCAGCCGTCGAACCCACTAACCCACTACCCACTATCCCGATCTTCATGCCTGTCATCCTCCCTGGAAAAACTCTTGTACAATTCTTTTATCGTTTTTACCACAGAAAAGCCCCTTTTTCCACGGCAACTGCTCTCCACCTCACGGCTTTCTCACAAATAGAGAGGTTGAGAGATAGAGACTGCGCAGCGGCCATATCCCAAACCCTTATCCATTAAAGCCTGGTTTACGACGTTGAGATCGCCCTACTCTCCGCTTCAACCCAGCAGGCGGCGGGTGCGCCACTCCCGGTAGGCGAACAGCAGGGGGAAGGACAGCCACATGCTCCAGCCCACCGGACCCCACAGCGGGTGAAGGCGGATTTCGACCTCCACTTCGTCCTGGATCTCGGTCCGGTTCTCGCCAAGGGGCACGAAGCGGTGGCGGTGCACCCACTTGCGGAAAGGCCCCCGGATCTGCCGGTCGACGAAGCCGGCGGGGGAGACTTCTTCGAAGTGGGCCAGCCAGCGCACGGGCAGCGGCCCCAGCCACAAGGTGAAGGCCATCTCCGCTCCGTCCTCGATCACCGGCGGGAGGCGGTGCAGCCGTACGACCACCGGCGGGGGCGTGATCCGCCCCAGCACGCGAGGGTCATGGTGAAAGGCCACCACCCGCTCCAGGCTGGCCCGAACGATGAATGCATGTTTGAACTTCATCGCTTGAACCGCATTGCCAGAACTGCTGCTGAACTGCGTGGCAGTCCCTTCATTTGCGGTACAGGTCCTTCAGAGCCTCATCCGCCTGCTCGAAGCGGAAATCGAACCCCAGGGCCTGCAGGCGACGGGGTTCCACCCGCTTCCCCTCCAGAACGATGATCGCCATCTCGCCCAGCGCCAGCCTCAGGGCGAAGGCCGGGACCGGGATGAGCGCCGGGCGGCTCATCGCCCGCCCCAATGCCCTGGAGAATTGGGCGTTGGTCACCGCCACCGGGGCGGTCAGGTTGAACACCCCGGAGGCTTCCTGGCGATCCAACAGGAAGCGGATGGCGCGCACTTCGTCCTCCAGGTGGATCCAAGAGATCCACTGCTTCCCGCCGCCCACCGGCCCGCCGACGAACAGGCGGAAGGGCAGGGCCATCAGCGGTAGAGCACCGCCTTGCGTGCTGAGCACCAACCCCGACCGGGTGACCACCCGCCGCACGCCCTCCGCCTCCACCGGGGCCGTTGACGCCTCCCATTCGATGCACAGCTTCGACAGGAAATCGTCCCCAGGGGGGTCTTCTTCGGTGGCGATCCCCTGGTCTTGAACGCCGTAATAATTGATCCCCGAGGCCTGGATCACCACACCTGGTTTCTGCCGTGCCTGGCTGACCGCCTCCACCACGGCATTCCCCGCGTTCACCCGGCTGTCGCGGAAGCGCTGCTTGCGGCTCTCGCTCCACGGCCAGGAAGACAGGTTCTCCCCGGCCAGGTTTATGATGGCCCCGGCCCCGTCTGCCAGGCTACCCCATCCGCGGGCGGTACGGGCATCCCATTCCACCAGGCGCACCCCTTGGACCTGCCCTTTCCGGTGTCTCTCCGGGTCACGGGTGAGGACGATCACTTCATGCCCCTCCCGGACAAGTTGGCGGGAAAGGGCGCTGCCGATTAATCCGCTTCCTCCGGTAATGATCACGCGCATCGCGGTATCTCCTCCCATCCGTCTCGTGACGCACGCCGGTCGTGCTCCACCCATCTGTATAAAGCGAGATATGTGGGGCGTGCGCCTCCACATATCTCGTATTTCTGCAATCGTTCCCGGGTAATCTCCTTGAAAAGATCGCCGCCGGCTACCCTCTGATGGACAGTGGTTCGATCTTGTAGATCACGCGTACTTCGCCCGGACGCCGGTTCTGGTAGCGGTCGCTGCCGGTGTATTTCTTTGCCAGTTTATCGATGTGCTCGTCTGCGCCTTCTTCGGTCGCTTCGACTACTTTTCCCCGCACCATCAGGTAGCGGTAGGGGTTCTCCGGATCCAGGACCTCGATCGCCACCCGCGGGTTGCGCCGCATGTTGAGATCCTTCTGCCGGCCGCGGGCGGTGTTCACCAGGATATATTTCCCGTCGTAATCGACCCACACCGGTGTGACCTGCGGGCTGCCATCCGGCATGATCGTCGCCAGGTGCCCGAAAGCCCGCTTTTGGAACAGGTCCTGGTAATTGGATAGGATGGTTCGATCTCGAACTTCCATACATTTCCTCCTTGTGCTTCTTTTTGTAACTTTAGTATATCAAATTGCCTGCAGCTCCTCTTTTCGCGCAAATGAGAAGTGGGTGAATATCCACCGCTTTTGTGTTCTTTAGCCCCCGCTGTTCAACCGGGCGATGTTGAGGCGGATATCGAAGATCTGCTGCTCCGGCGCCACATTGCACTCGATGATGGGGCGGTCCGGCGGGCAGTTGGCTTCCGGGGCGGGCTGCCAGCCGACTTCTACCAGGGCCAGGCGATCGGCCTCGCGCATGGCGAAGGCTGTGCCGGTGGGGCCATCCGCGGCATACTGCGGATCTTCGAACCAGCCCCGTTCCTCCAGCATCCCCTTCAGGGAGTTGGCAGCTTCGATGAACCCCCCGACCTCGGCGCCGGTGGAGCGGATCGAAACCTGGCAGCCGGTCCCTTCTGCAGCGTGGAGCATATCCACGAAGGGAGCCAGGCCGCTGGTCACCGCCTCTTCCGGCAGGTTCAGGGTTTGCCGGGCAGCCTCGGCCAGTTCGCGGCAGTCATCTTCGCCGATGGGCAGGTAAGGGGCCCCCGGATCGGGGACGACCTCAGATTCGCTGGCGGGGGGCAGGGTGGGTTCGGACGTGTCCGTGGGCGCCCGGGTAGCCGCCACTTGCGGGGTGATCCCGACCTGCATGTTTTCGGAAGGGGCCGGTTGTCCGCCACAGCCGGCCAATAGCAGGCTGCCCAACAAAAATACGGACAGGGTAAGATGTCGTGAGATTCTCAGCTTCATACGATCTCCGCGGTAAATATGCCAGGCCGTTAAGCGGGGTAGGAGGGCTCGTGGTCCGTATGCCCCATGCCCCCAACCCCGAGTCCGGTTCAAGCTGTATCATTAGGATGACTGCCATGTTTTTTCTGGCAGTGTAATGATCATACTATATTTCACAAGAAAGGGCGGTAAATTTCGAATCTCAGATTTCGAATTGCGAATTTGGGAGGGAAAAGCGAAGTTTGAAATGCGAAAGGCGAAAAGCGAAAAAACGGGCGGGTTGTTGAGTCAGGCACGGGCACCCAGGCCGAAAGGAACGGTCGCCGGTGATGCCCTACAACCCGGCTGCGACCGGACCCGCCCCGCCCGGCATCGATTCAAATCGACGCCTCCGGTAATCCAAACCCGCTGGAAGCGGGTT
>CAYMLG010000126.1:0-9967 GCA_964391195.1 uncultured Anaerolineaceae bacterium
AAGCCAGCGACGACCGAGGGGCGGCTGTCCGGTATAAGGCCTACCCCGGGCGGGTCACTCCTCAGCCGGGACCACCTGGCGGATGCCGGCGTAAATCAGAGCGCCGATGGCGGCAGCTCCGGCGATAGCCAGCAGCTCCACCCAGGTGGGCAGGTAGCTGCCCACCGGCAGCGCCAACCAGGGTTCGGCTTGCCCGGCTGCCAGCAGCCACACCTTCTCTGCCAGCACTCCCAACACCGCCAAAGCCCCGGCCACCGCCGGCTGTCCGGCGTAGAGCAGCATCAGCGGCAGCACCAGCCCCATCAGCAGGTGGAGCCAGAACAGCGGCGCCGCTCCCCCGTTCAGCAGTTGCTGCATCTCTGCGGCCGTGCGCGCATCGCCCGACAGCAGCCCGGTGAGCACTTCTGCCAGCACCAACACCAGGCTCACAACCAGCCCACCGGCCAGCATCCCGCGCAGCCGTCCGGCCGCCTCGGGCAGGGCCAATACCGCCAGGCCCAGCCCGGCGATAGCCGCCCCCACCAGGAAGCTCACCACCGTCAGCCCCGAGCCCCACAGCGGGCGGGCCGCCAGGCTGCTCAGCATCCAGCCTTCCACGACCACCACCCCCGTGCTCGCTGCCAGCCCCAACACGCCTAACAGCGGCTGGCGCTGTCCGTCTTTGGCGCTCAGCAGGTACACCAGCGTCACCACCCCGGCCACTACCAGCAGCCAGAAGTCCCAGGTCATCAGCGAACTGAAGCGGAAGGCGGTGATCACCCGCCACAACTGCAGCGGGGTGCCCACATCCATCGTGATCAGCAGCGCGGCTGCCACGAAAGACCCCAGCGCCAACGCCAGCGCAGTTTTCCGCCTCACGCCCAGCGGGCGGAACTCGGAAAGCCCCACCAGCGCCAGCAGCCCGGCCCCGGCCCCCACGGCGGTGAAGAAAGCCGCGATATAGGCCCCCCACACCACCTGCTGGCCCAGCCCGGTCACCCTGAGCCCCTGGTTGAGTTGGTAGGCCCAGGCTGCCAGCCCGGCGATCGCCACCACCACCGCCAACAGCAGGCCGCTGGAGACGGTCGCTTTATGTTCTATTGGTTGCACACGTGTTGCCATGGTTACCTCCTAACCGGGTATGTAGTAGACCGAAGGATCGGTGCCCAGCTCGGGGTGGAGCTGGTAAGCGCCGCGGCTGGCGATCAGGCGCGAGACTTCCGAGTTCGGGTCATCCAGATCACCGAAGACGCGCGCCTTGGCCGGGCAGGTCTGCACACAGGCCGGTACTTCACCCGCTTCCACCCGGTCAATGCAGAAGTTGCACTTTTCGACGGTGCCGGGCTTATGCTTTGCGTAAGCCACCACTTCATAGGGTGTCAGCCCCTTACCCGGATAGTATTCCTGGGGCTTCTGATAGTTAAAGAAGCGGGCATTGAACGGGCAGGCAGCCATGCAATAGCGGCAGCCGATGCACTTGTCGTTGTCGACCGTGACAATGCCGTGCGCGTGCTTCACCGTTGCCCCGGTCGGGCAAACGTCTACACAAGGGGCTTCGGCGCAGTGCATGCAGAGGACCGGGAGTGTTTCCTGTTTCGCATTCGGGTATGACCCGACCTCTTTCACCAGCACCCTTCCCCAGAAAATTCCAGGTGGTGTTCCGTTTTTTTGCTTACATGCGACCGTGCAAGCGTTACACCCGATACACATTCCTAAGTCAATCACCATTCCGAAACGCATGTCAGCCTCCTCTAGATCTTCGTCAGCTTGACGACCGGGGAAATATCAACTGCCCCGGATACAGGATCGAATGTGCCCTCTTTTGTGGAAAGAAGTTGGTTGTACTGCGGGCCTTCGCGCGCAATGGGGTTCATCTGTATGCCCATCCGGCCAAAGTTTCCACCGAGGCCCACACATTCCGGATGCATGAGATGGGTGAGATGCACCTTTCCGCGCGTCTTTCCGCCGTGCAGGGATTCAATCCACACTTCATCACCCTCGTTCAATCCCAGCTTCTCTCCCGTAACGCGAGGCACAAGGACGACCTTCATGTCCGGAACGTAGCGATCGAGGATTTCTTGCAGCCAGGCGTTTTCGACGCGATCGTGGGTGTTCTGATTGATGAAATGTGTCTTCCAGTTGACCGCGAAGAGAGGATACTCAGCCCGATCAGAATCCGGCGTGACATCATACCAGATGGGGAAAGCCGAATAGTGACGTTCGAAATCTTCCTCATCCTGGTTCGGAACAACCGCTCCTTCCGCATGCAGCCCATCCAAGACGGTCCTCACGATCTTGGGCATCCGTCCCCAATAGATCGGGAGACGCACCTTGTTCTCAGGCATATAGTAGTAGTTATATGACTCTTTGATCGTTGGGAGCCGGTACTCGTAGAAGCAATGCTCTTCGAGATCCTTGAACGAAGCAGCCGCCCCTAGATCGGACTTGATTTTGCGTTCCACGATCTCATCGTATGTATAGTGCTTGTCAAGATCGAGGGCAAACTCAGGCGCGATCTTGGGGTCATCTCCCCGAACGAAGCTCTTGTTCAACGCCTCATTCAAAGAATCGAGGAAGCCGACTTTTTGGGCGATCAGGATCAAAATATCCTGTGCGCCTTTCGTGTTGTACAGCGGCTCGACCACACCCCGCTTGACGAGGGTAACGAATAGACCCCGATTTTCGTCCGTCGCCTCGACCTGAGTGCGGAACACACGGAAGATGTTCGTCGACTCAAGGGTGCTGTGCTGAGGGAGTACGATATCGGCCATTTGAGTCGGTTCGTCCACATGGTAGGCGACCGAGGTGATGAACTCGATTTTCCGGAAGGCCTCCACCACCTCATCCGACTGTGCGGTACTGGTGATCGGATTGGCTCCCATCACCAGCATCGCTTTTACCGGGTAGGGGATATAGTACTTTTCAGGCTCATTGATCGCTTTCCAGGCCAGGTGCGGGGTCGAGTGCTGCTCCAGATAGATATTTCTCATATCCAGGTTGGCAGGTGGGAAGCGGAACTCACCGCCTATGACCTGCCCCGGCATCTCGAAGGATGGTACTTCAATGCCATCCTCATCCGGTTGAAGCAGGGGGGTAAAGTACATTACCGTGTTCCCCAGGATCCCACCCGGTACATCGATATTGCCCAGCAGCATGTTAACGATCGTCATAATTTTGTAGGTTTGGTTGCCCAACTTGTGGGAAACAGCGCCACGACGGGTATAAACACACGCAGGGCGGTATGGGAAAGTGAACCCATCGATGGTAATCGTGGATCCTATCCTGGCTTCAGTCACCAGGTCAGCCGCAATCTGGCGGATGGTCTCAGCCGGGATGGTCGTGATTTCTGCAGCCCATTCCGGTGTGAAGTCCTTGAGATAATCGCTCAGCGCCTGGAAGGTGGTCTGATAAGACTTCCCATCGATTTCGTAGGTCCCGGTCAGAGCGTAACTGTCGCCCCTCCCGCTGTCAAAGGTCACCGGCTTATTTTCTTCCGGGTCCCACACCAGAGGCTTGTTGCTCTCGGGATCGCGGCAGTAATCCTCCATGAAGACCCGGGTACCCTTGATGTACTGCTCACTGACGGGGATCAAGTAGGGAGCGTTGCTCCTGATTTTCAGCCAGGGCTCATCATACTTCCCGATCTCATGAACGATCGTATACGCCAGGGCCAGCCCGAGCGCGGTCTCGGTGCCGGGACGAACGGGTACCCATTGTTCGCCATGTTGTGCTTCCCAATTGGAATGGGGGTCTACACTGACCAGGCGCATCCCCCGTTTCAAGGCCGCGGTCAGGTTCGAGGTGCTCCCGCTGGCAATGGATACATTTCCGCCTGTATTGCCTCCAAGGACGAGCACATAATTGCAGCGGTCAACGTCCAAACGATCCATCGTTGTCCCGGAGACAGATAAGGGGCCAAAGTGAACCGGGCAAAGGGGACCCCCTGTGCCGAACTCATTTGCTTTCGCCGCTTTTGCGAACGGCATTGCCTTCCGGTCTTCTTCCGCGCCAAAGCCAAACAGATAAAGGAAGCTCATCGGATTTACCTCTCTTGCTTCCTTGATCTTTGTGGCTACTTCTTCTAGAGCTTCATCCCAACTGATCTCGACCCAACCGGGGTCTTGATCCAATCCTTTATTGGGATTTGTCCTTTTCATCGGGGCTTTCACCCGATATGGGTTATACAGGTTAAACAGGATCGATAAGCCACGAGCACATAGCTGTCCTTTGTTGGTCGGAGATTTAGGATCCCCCTTGACCTCGACAGCGACACCATTCACAACTTTTACCTGTGTCGCACAGCTTGGTTGGTGGCATCCGGTGCAATAGCTAGCTTTCCAGACACCACCATCTGCTCTATCCGTGTGCTCCCCCATCGCTTTTGCCAGGACCGGGGTCCGCGTGCCGAAAAAATGGCTCCCTAAGCCGGCCAGGGCTGCTGTAGCCGCTGACAGATTCAGGAATTCTCGGCGAGTCAAAGTAGATCGCGCTTGTTTTTCACTCATTTGTTGCTCCTCCGAGCAGATGTTTTGACAGTAGATCGTTTGACCGACCTCACAACCCTTCCGAACGATTCAAAGCCTATTTCCAGCTTTCATCCTCCACAAATTACTCGATGGCGACAACTAAATCTTGCCACCGTTCAACGAAGCGCTGCTCGCGCGTGTAGATAAACAGGGTGTTAGTATCCAGGTCGATTTCAATGATGCGGGTCTTCGCTCCTTTCGGGAAGATATGTTGGAGGGCGGACAGCCGATCGACATTCTCATCGTGGCAGTCGAAGATCACCACGTCTGGGCAGAGGGCGGCGATCTGCTGCACGGCCCGGCTGAGATCGGTCTCCCGGCCCAACAGCTCCACAGGAGCGTTCTGGCGCAGCATTTCCTCGATCCCCTCCCCGAACAATGGGTGCTTCGACACGATATAGATTTGCTTCATGGAAGGTCCCTTCCACTTGTGCTTTTACGGCTGCTACCAGGGTAACATTTTTGCTGCTCCCGGCGTAATACTGAAGCGAGCGAATACCCCCAAAGCAAAAGAGCTATCCCGCGATAGCTCTTTCGATAAACATATAGCCCACATGGGCGATGCGATTGCCCCTCTTCCCGGACCTCATTCCACCGATAGATCGGGGGCCAGGCCTTTCCGCACGGCGTACACCGCAGCCTGAACGCGGTTGCGTAAGTGCAGTTTCTCCAAAATATTGCGCAGATGGATCTTCACCGTGTTCTCGGTGATGCACAGCGCTTCGGCAATCTCCAGGTTGGTTGAGCCCTGGGCCACCAGTTCTAGCACGATCATCTCTCGGGGGGTGAGTTCATCCCCCACGGCAGGGTCATCCAGGCTCCGGTCCGGTTGGCGGAATTCCGCCAGGATTTTCACCGCCAGGCTGCCCGGGATCGCCGCTTCGCCCCTGGCAAGGCCGGCCAACATGTCGAACAACTGGTCGGGCTCGATATTCTTGAGCAGGTACCCTTCAGCCCCGTTCTTGATGGCGGCGAACAGGTGCCGGTCATCTGCAGATACGGTGAGCATCACAATTTTCACCTGCGGCATTTCACGCTTGATCGCCAGGGTGGCCTCCAACCCCCCGCAGCGCGGCATGGTGATATCCATCAAAATCACATCCGGGGAGTATTGGTGGGCGTATTCGATCGCTTCCAGGCCGTCTCCGCACTCGCCCACCACCTCGAACTCTGGCCGGGTTGCCAGCAGGGAGGACACCCCTTTGCGGAACAAGATGTGATCATCCACCAGCAGGATGCGCATGGGTTTCATCTTACAGTACCATCCCTTCCCTTAGTCCGTATGGTTCCACGACCGGTCGCTCGACCGGTATCCAGATCATCAGGCGGGCTCCGTTCCCGGGCTGCGAATCGATCTGAAGAGTTCCGCCCACACTTTCCACACGCTCGCGCATGATCTTCAACCCGAAAGAGTGAAAAGCTTTATCATTGCTGAGGGATGGGTTGAAGCCGCAGCCATCGTCCTCGATCTCGACCCGCACCCGGCCATCTTCAGCATAAAAGCGGATCCAGGAGTGAAGGGCGTTGGCGTGCTTTCGCACGTTGGTCAGCGCTTCCTGGATGACCCGCAGGAGCTGGACATCGGCATCGGGGGAAAAGCCGGCCAAATCGACGCCGTTCACTTCCAGGCTCACGTCCATCCCATATTGCTGGCGGTACTCTTGCACATATTCTTCCAGGCTGGGGAGGAAACGCAGGCCGTAGGCCATGGCGGCGCGCAGGTTGAAGATGGCCTCGCGCACATCGGTATAGGTGAGCTGCGAAACCTGTTTCATCTCCTTCAGGGCGGCGCGAGCCTGGGCCACCTGGTTCTCCTGGAGCAATCCGTCCACCATGGCGGCTTTCAGGTTGAGATAGCACAGGGCCTGGGCCAGTTGGTCGTGCATTTCGCCCGCCAGCCGCTCGCGTTCGTCCAGCGTGGCCTGATAACTTGCCTGCTGGTAAAGGCGGGCGTTCTTAAGCGCCGCCAGCACCGGAGGGCCAAGGCGCTCCATCTTTTGGATTTCGCTGCGGGTGAACACCCGCATCTGGCGCGAGGCCGCCAGGATCATGCCCATGGTCTGGCCTTTGAGGCGGAGGGGCAATACGATCAGAGAGACCACCCCGGCCGCCTCTAGCGCCGGCCGGGCCGGATACAGGATATGGCCCGGGCGTAGCTCTGTTAACAGCTCTTGCTTGCATACGCTCGTACAGCCGCAATCAGCGGCGGGCGCAGCTGGCAGGCGCAGCCCGAGCAGTTCGACCGGTTGGCCCACCGCCGGGTAGAGTTGCTCCTGAACGGATGCATCATCGCCCACCCGGTCATCCACGGCGGAGAAGACCAGTTCGTTCTGTTCCTCGTCATACTGGACCACGATGCACAGGTCGGTGGCGAGAAAACGGCGGACGCCGGCCGCCAGCGACTGGAGCACTTTGTCCAGGTGGAGCGAACCGGAGACCTCGCGCACCAACCGGTACAGGTCCTGCGTCTCCGCCTGGCGCTCTCGGGTTTCGGCCAGCAGGTGCATGTTATATCCGGCGAGCAAGAGCAGGCTGGCGAGCAGGAGGAAGGTAAACGACCCGGAAAATACCATGCCCCAGCCGGCGGCGCTGATCTGGCGGTCGAGCAGGTCGAGCGGCTTTTCGGTGATCAGCACGCCCAGCACCTGCTCCTGGGCGTCGTGACAGCGATAGCACTCTGGCCGGTTGTGAATCGGATGGACCGTCCACAGCCGCGACTCCCCTTCACCGCCGTCCAGGATCGCGCTGGCATTCCCCGGTTGGGCATGGCAGGACCGGCATTCCTCGGCCCCGGGATCCATGATCCGGTCCAATTCGGCGGGGTCCGAACTGGCCATCACCTGTCCGTGCTTATCGACCACGCGGATGGCGTTAAAAACTCCTGTTTCAACCTGGGGATTGATGATACTGGCGATGAATTCCCAGTCATTGATGAGCATGGCGTGTTCCAGGCCAGCCTCGATCAGCTCGCCCTGGCGGATGGCGCTGTCTTTGGCGCTATCCACTAACTGCTGTCTCTGGAAGGCCAGGAGCAGATAGGAGGCCGGTAGCACAGCCACCAGAGAAATACAGATTGCGATCAGGAACAGCCTGAGGCCGACCCTCTGTGTAAATTGATGGAGGAGACCTCGAATCGCCATACGAAGGGTTTTTTCACTCCGGCGCAGCGCCCAGCCACAAAATAAGGGGGTGGTGATCCTGCGTTTCGCTCTTCAGCCGCACTGATCGCCACCCCCTTACAGAGCCGGGTGAGAAATTAAATTCAAGACAGCATGGTTTCCTGATCCAGGAGGAAACCGCGCAGCAGGCGCAGATGGCCGCGGTAGAAATCGGTGCCGGCAAATTCCAGCGCCGTTTCGATGAACGCCGGGACCCAATTGATCAGGTGCTCGCGGATGAAGGCGCTCTGGCCGGCCAGCAGGCTGCGGGCGCGGTCCGCTTCGCCCGCTTCCCAGGCCTCGGCCTCCTCCTGGGCAAGCTCCTGGATGAACGCCAGCTCGATCCCGATGTAATCCAGGCGTTCGGCCGCATCGGGGGCCTGGGCCAACCCATGCTTGCGATAAATGGAAGCGATCTTCTGCAGCAGGGCCGGGGCGTTGTTCCCCTCCCGGCTCCACACCGCTTCGTAGGGCGGGGGCGGGCCGTAGGTGGGGGAAACGCCTCGATAGAGCCGGGTGCGATCGACGCCCAGGGCTTCTGACAGCTCTTTGTCGTTCAGACCTAGCTGCTGTTCCAGGTAGCTGTCCATCAGGCGGGCGCCCTCCGAGATGTCCGGGTGCAGGGTCCCGCTGTCTTGAAGCTGTCCCAACACCAGCCGGTGTTCGGCGGAGCGGAGCTGCTGGACAAATTCTTCGTCCGGCAGGTTCAGAAAATGCGCGTTCACAAAGGAGCTAAACGTAGCCCGCGCCCTGGCGAGCATTTGCAGTTCTTCCCCGGTGGGGTTCAGGCTGGTGTTATCCGACGAGTTCACAGGTGATCCTTTCTACAGGCAGGCACGCAGTACCGGTCCGCCGGGTTGGGCGGACCGGAAGCGCAGTAATAAACAATTGAATTGGAAAAATATTGGCAACCGCTATCATTATATACCTGATGCTCAATGAATAATATTGGCGGTATAAGCAGAAAATGTTATACACTCCAACGCAGGATGACTAACAATTGCAATATATCATTCACCCGGCCGGTGCTGCTCCGGCAGAGTGCGACGATCAAGGGAAAAGACTCAGAGCAAGTGTCTGAGATTTCTACAAGAAGGAGGAACAGTCTCCTGGGGTCTTCTCACCAGGCCGAGTTATGGTTGGCGCACGGCGAAACCCGGGCATGGGCGCCTATCGAGGGTCTCTGCAGTTGGGATCAGGCGGTGGCGGGATGATCGAGGCGCAGGCCCTGGTGAAGCAGGGCGATGACTTGCTCGTGGGTGTTGCGGAGGCGTTCGGCGATGCCGGCGGCCAGGTGCTCGAGCAGCACGTTGGCGGTATCGGGGTGTTCGACACACAGGCGGCGCAGGTCGGCGCTGCGCACGGAGAACATCCGGCAGTCGGTGGCGCACACGGCGGACGAGGTGTACTGCGGGCTGCCCAACGCAGCCGACCAGCCGACCACTCCCTGGGGCGGAACGCGGGTGACGATCAGGACCGGGCCGTCTTCCGGCTTATACTGGATGACCACTTCCCCTTCCAGGACCAGGTAGAGCGAGTGGGTGGGTTCCCCCTGGTTGAAGATGGTCGTCCCGGCCGGGTACTCGCGCAGAGTGAACAGCGGGCGGATGAGGGCGCGCTGGTGCGGGCGGAGGTCATGGAAAAGGTTTAGTTGGTCGAACGCTTCTCCAGGCATAAAAAAATACCTACCTTTGTGGCTATTTACCCATTAAACGCACAAAGCGCAATCCCTTCCAGTGGCAAATATCCTCTTTGACTAGACGAAAATCATCCTTGAAGGGACGTTCATCCTGTGGGCGGTTTTGCAGATGTGGGGCATGTTGCCATGCGACCGTATTTGGGTCGCCCTTACCCGTGACGGTGGGGGGAGGCGCAAGATTGGCATCATGCGTTACGCGCCCGCTCAGGGCACCCTCCCCCACCTGTCATCCTGAGTGGCATCGCACAGCGATGCTCGGCGCAGCGACCGAAGGATCTCCTGATGCCCGGTGAAAGAGATCCTTCGCCAAGCGACGTTCTGCGACACTCGAGCAACGCTTCGCGTTGCCCGGCGCCCGTCGCCGCTTCGGATGACATGGTTGGGGGATGGCGGGGTTGGAATGATCGGAGGGGGCACGGCATGAGGGTTTACGGTTTCGGGTGATTTACGGTTCCGCCGTGCCCCTACGCGCGCGCGGCGTGGGGTTACGGTGGGGGGGAGGCGCAAGATTGGCATCATGCGCTACGCCCGACGAAAAAGGTTGGGGGACGGCGGGGTTGGAATGATCGGAGGGGGCACGGCGTGAGGGTTTACGGTATCGAGTG
>CAYMLG010000127.1:0-9759 GCA_964391195.1 uncultured Anaerolineaceae bacterium
GCCGTGCCCCTACGCCCGCGGCGAAACCGTACAGCTACGCCGGAGGGGTATACGGCCTCGGACGATCGTAATCCGGGAAATCCGTGATAGAAATCCGTTGTCCAATCCGTTTAATTATTCGCTTATAATGAAACCGAAGCACCGCCTCGCTTTCAGTTCCATGCGCTCAACCGGGGTGGGGGAAACCGAACGGGGACGAGGCACCCCGGCCAGCCAGGAGGCCAGATATGTACTTCTTCATCCGCCTGACAGCAGTAATTTTCATGATCCTCGGTATCCTTTTGATGCTCGCAGCCCTGATAGTGGGTGTGATCAGCATCGTCGCTCTGTTCAGCGAGCCGCTCACCTTTGGCCCGAGGATCCCCGGCATTGGCCCGATGCTGTTCGCCACGGGCGGCGGCCTGTTCGTAGCCATCGGCATCCTGCTGCAGGGTCTGTTCTTCACCGCCATCGGGCAGCTCCTGCTGCTGTTCATCGACATGGCAAACAACACCCAGGCTACGGCGAACCTGCTGCGCCATTACCTGGCCCGGGTAGACGCGACCCGGGTAGAAGCGGCGCGTCCCGGTCCGGCGCCTGCCGAGCCTATCCGCCCGGTGACACCGGATATCTCCGGGTAAGTAGGCAGGGGATAGCCGCGCAGGCGAATTTTACCGCGCGGGCGAATTTTGCCGCCCAGCGTTCTTTGCTATCCAGCATTCCATGCTGGCCCATAACCGGCGGTCCGCCCCACGTGTCATGCCCCAACCGTCAGTTTCTCACTTGCCCGTGTGCGCGCACAACTTATCATCAGAAAAGGATTGTTAATTTTGATGTGGGCGGCGATGAGCCCACATCAAAATTAACAATCTTTTGCCTGAACACCCCTTGCCCCGCGAACTTGTCGCTTCTATAGTACAATAGCAGCCGACGGGAAAAGTAAGGGGTTCCCGTATTGGGGGCCAGTGAGTCAGGAACAGGAATTGGCAATGCCGGAAACGAAAGTAGTTGAATGGGTGGATATCCAGGCGCCGCGGGAGGCCGTCTTCAGCCTGGTGACCGATCTCAGGCGCCGGATGCAGCTCTCGCCTTTGTGGGGGATCGCCCACATCGAAACCATCTCCCCGGATTACCCGCAGATGGGCAGCAGTTATCACGTGCGGGTGGTGGAGGGCGCCGACCTGGAATACGATACCATTATCACCGGCTACCAACCCGGCCGGAAACTTGCCTACTGCACCGACCTGGAAAACAGCTCGCACATCACCTGGACCGTGCAAGATATCGCCCAGGGGACGCGAGTGATCTACGAGGAGAGTTTCATCCTCGAGGAGGGGAGCGATACCGAACTGCACGCTTCAGTCCGCCGGGTGGTGAAAGAATGGCTGGCGAACATCAAGCGATATTCTGAGTTGAAAGACAGCCCCTCCCATCGCCTGATCAAGTGGTTCCTGGACCGCTATTACCTGAATATGCGCCGCGACCAGCGCAAGACCGTGCAGGTGGTGCTCTTCATGCACGCCGTCGGCCTGATCTCATTCATTATGGCCGCCATCGCCCTGGGGATTTCCGTCCTGTTCACCTGATACCCACGGGTCAACCGGAAGGCGATCGCCCGGCTCACATCCCTTTCTGCGGACATAAAACCGTGGCCCATCGAGAATTGTTCGATGGGCCACGGTTTCGCTTTTCGCTTTTCGTCTTTCGCTACGGCTCATAGACCAGGCGGAAGCCGGTGTCGTCGCTGCGATGCATGGGGGCCGCCCAGCCGCGGTAGGCGCAGCGGCTCTTCAGCTTCTCCTCCCGCCACGACCCGCCGCGGATGACGGTCTTATCGATATTGGCTTCGGCTGAGAAGGCATTGGCGATGCAGCCTGTCTCGCGGATCCCCGGCATCAGCCTGCCGGCGCCGGGGTTGACTACCAGCACTTCCCGGCCATCGGTCGGGTCGTAGGGATAGGGACCGAACAATGAAGAGCACCACTCCTGAACGTTGCCGCCCATCTCGGCCACACCGTAAGGGCTGTCGCCCTGGGGGGAGAAGCGGCCCACCGGGGTGGTCCCACCGCAGCGTTCTTCCTGCGAGTTGCACCGGCCCGGCTCCCACTCGTTACCCCAGGGGAAGATGAACCCACCAGGCCCGCGGGCGGCTTTCTCCCACTCCGGCTCACTGGGCAGGCGCAGAGGCAGGCCGGTGACTTGCGCCGCCCAATTGGCGAAGGCAGCCGCATCGTGAAAAGACACGCCCACTACCGGATGATCGCCTTTCCCCGCGGGGAACTCGCCATCAGGCCAGCCGAAGTTGGGTGCGCGGTGGCCGGTCGCCTCCATAAACTGCAGGTACTGATCGTTGGTCACCGGGAAGCGCATGATATAGTACGCCGTGGTGTACAGGCTGTGCTCCGGCGACTCGTCGGACTGCGTCATTCTGTCTCTCCGGCGGCTGCTGCCCATCACGAACTCTTCCTCGGGGATCAGGACAAAATCCAAATTTAATTCATCTACCATGCGAGTGCTCCTTCGCCTTATAAAGTATCGAACAAACGATGTTTTTGAACGTAGCGCACCAGTTCAACGGTGTTATGGACTTCGAACTTCATCATGATATTGCTGCGGTGAACCGATACGGTTTTGGGGCTGATCCCCAAAAGGGCGGCAATTTCCTTATTACTTTTGCCGTCCACCACCATGCGCAGCACTTCTAACTCACGCTCGGTCAGGCTGGGGGTCTGCTGATCGGCAGGCCCTTCCGGATGGGCGTAATCGTCCAGCAGTTGGCGGGCAACGCTCGGCTCCAGATAAGCGCCCTGCTCGAACACCTGGCGGATGGCCATCACCACCTCCCGGCCTCCCGAGCGTTTGAGGACGAAACCCGAAGCCCCGGCCTGCAGCAGCGGGGTGACATACTCCCGGTTGTCGTGCTGGGTGAGGATCAGCACCTTGATGTGGGGGTAGCGCTCTTTGATCAGCCGCGTGGCATCCAGCCCATTCATCTCGGGCATGGCGATATCCATCAACACCAGGTCGGGCTGTACTTCCTCCACCCGTTCCAGCGCTTCTCGACCGTTGCTCGCTTCGCCGACCACCCGGATCCCTTCCTGCCGCTCCAGCAGCGAGTGGATTCCATCCCGTAGAATGGCGTGATCATCGACAACAAGCACCCGAATCTCTTTCATCGAAAACACCTCTTACATATAGAGAAAAAATACATCGGGCAATAATCGCTCCGTCAGGCGAGGGGCAAGCGGATGACGATCCGCGTGCCGAAGCCCGGCTGCGAATCGAATTCAAGGTCCCCGCCGAGCAGCTCCACCCGCTCCTGCATGCCCATTAGCCCCAGCCCGCGAGGGTGATCGGGGGTGAGTTCCAGGCTGTCCATGTCGAAGCCGATCCCGTCATCTTCCACGGTGACGGTGACCGTGTCCGTCCCGGTTTGGAACAGGATGCCCACGTTGCGGGCTGCAGCGTGGCGGGCGATGTTCACAATCGCCTCCTGCACCACCCGGAACAACACCGTCTCCACTTCCGGAGGCAGACGGCGGTCGGGGCGAGTCTCCTCGATATTGACCCGGATGCCCTTCGACTCCAGGCGGGTGCTGGCGAACCAGCGCAGGGCCGGCACCAGGCCCAGGTGATCCAACATGGAAGGACGGAGATCGAAGATGATCTTGTGCACGCCATCCAGGGTGTGCTGTGCCAGGTCGTGCATGCTGGACAGGCGCGCCTTGATCTTGGCCGGGTCATCCATATCCAGGGCCTCCTCGGCGGCGAAGAGCATGGCGGTGAGGGCCTGGCTGATCTCATCGTGCAGTTCTCGGGCGATGCGTTTGCGCTCGTCTTCCTGAGCGTTGATCGCTTTGCGGAACAGTTCGCCGCGGATGTGCTCCTTGTGCTGCACTTCGGCGTACAGGCGGGCGTTCTCGATGGCCACTGCGATCTGGCTGCCGATGGCGTTGAGAAGCTCCTGCTCTTCGGCGGAGAACTCGCGGCACTGGCGGGTGCCAACGCACATACTGCCCAGGGTGCAGCCCTTGGCGATCAAGGGCACATGGACCAGGGTGTTCAGGTTTTCGCGCTGCAGAGAACGCGCCCGATGCCCACGGAACCGGGCGATATCAGGCACGATCACGATTTGACCGGCCTCGATCACACCCCCGCAGGCGCCATCCAGCATACCCACCTGGGAGGCCAGCCGGGCCGCATCTTCGGATAGGCCCTGGTAAGCGGCCAGCTTGAGGTTGCCCAACGCCTCTTCCACCAGGAAGACCGCCCCGGCGTCGATCCCCGTCAGGCTGAGCACTTCGTTCAGGGCCCGGTCCAGGATCTCGTTCAAATCCAGGGATTGGTTGACGGTGATCGCCACCGCGTTGACGATCGAGAGCTGCTGGTTGCGGCGCACGAGCGACTCCCGCACCCGCCGGTCTTCGGTCACATCCCGCGAAAGCTCGACGATGCGGGTGATCTCCCCGTTCTCATCCCGCAGCGGAGAGGCGACCACGTCGAAGTAGCGGATCGAACCATCAGGCTGCTCGTGCGAATGGGTGACTTTGACCGAATGGCCGGTCTTCAGCACCTCGGGCACCGGGCAGTCACAACTGGGGGGCGTGCAGGGCGTATCCCGGTGACAGACCTCGTAGCAGTTCTTGCCGGTAAGGTCAAGACTGTTCATCTCCCAGCCGTTGTTGCTGAGCACGGCCCGGTTCACCTGCTGCACCTGGCGGTCATAGGCGCCGATCACCACCAGTTCATCGCTCAAGGCGTCGATCACCGCCCGCAGGTCATCGCGGGCGGCCTGGGCTTCGCGCTGCGCCTGCAGGGCAGCCTTCGTCCGTTCCTGGACGCGGGCATCCAGATGGCGGTTGAGGGCCTGGATCTCCTCCATCGAGTGCTTGAGCCGCCGGTGCATGGTGATGAAGCTCTCGGCCAGGTCGCCGATCTCATCCCGCCGCCAACCGGTGGTCATGTGGGTGTGCAGCGTCAGGTTTATCGGGGTGGAAAGATCCCCTTCGGCCATGCGGCGCGCCGCTTCGGTGAGCGCCTGCACGGGCTTGATCACGCTGCTGGTGGTCACCCCCACCAGGACGATGGCGCCCAGCATCGTTATTACCCCAAAACCGAGGGTCAGTGCGGTGAGGCGGCGCACGGGCGAGAACACTTCGTCCGCTTTCTGGCGTACCACCACTCCCCAATTGGCCGCTTCCAGAGGTGCGAAGGCAATCACCTCATCACTGCCCTGGGCCGTCTCGTCATTGTCGTAACAGCCCAGGCAAGTCTCCACCCGCGGTTCTCCGGCGCCGAACAGGCGGCTGACGGTTGTATCGGGGGCCTCCTGCAGGAAGCGCCGTTCCACGTGCGTGCTGGCGAGCACCCGGCCTTTGGAATCGACCACGTCCAGGGTGCCGGTAGCGCCGAGATTGAAGGGACGCCCGAGAGAAAAGACCGGGTTGCGATCCAGGTCGATGATCGCCACCAACACCCCGCTCTGCTCGCTCGTCGCGGAGCCCACCGGGATGGCTGCCGCCACCAGGGTATGTTGAGCCGGGTCGAGGGGCGAAGACGGATCACCGGAAGAGAGGGACGGCTCTAGCACCGAGAGTGAGAATTTGGCTCCCTGGAGGGCCTCGTTCACCGCCCATACCTCGCTCCAGTCGAACTCAGCGGTGTTGTTCTGCGCCAGGGGCCGCCTCTCTCGGTCCAGGAAATAGACGCCATCGGCATACTGGCCCCCCTGCTGCAGGGCCGCCTCGATCTGTTCCGGGCTGGCATCGAGACGGTGGAACACATCCAACTGCGAGAGCATATGCAAGAAAGTCTGCGCCTGGCTGAAGGTCGAGTCGAGGGCGGCGGCGCTCTGGCGGGCCAGCATCACCCGCTCGCTCAGCACCTGTCTCGTCACCTGCCGGGCGGTGCTGATTCCTAACAAAGAGAAAACCAGCACCAGGCCGCTCATCCCGACCGTAACCAGCAGACCCATCTTGCCGCGCAGGCCCAGGTTGAACCACTTCTGCTCGACAATCCGGGCCAGGTGAGTCTTGATCCAGGCTCGAATCCGATTCAACATATTCACTATCCCTGATCCGTATCGGCCGCCCGACCCGCGTATTGGGCGGCCACAATCCGTTCCACATCGCCCGGCCAGGCCAGCAGGCGGTTGCGCCCGCAGTATTTGCACAGGCCACTGTGATCCACATCCAGCACCAGGCCATCGAACTCGCCCATCATCTCGTACCACTCGAAGGTGCGCCCGATGGTCACCCGCAGCGGCGTATTGGGCATATTGAACAGCGCCCGGGCCTTAGAACAGTCGAAGTAGAACATCTGCGCCTCCAGGCGCAGGCGGTCGCCGGTGAGCGGGACCGGGCCGCTGGTCTGCGGCTGGAGCATATCGGTGAGGGCGGCCAGAATCGACACCTGCCAGCGCGGCATCACCCGCAGCTTCATCCCGCAGCCCATCACATTGGCGATCGTCTGGTAAAGCTGGCGGTGGGTCATGTTCTCACCGCCGAGGATATAGCGCTCGCCAACCTTTCCCTTGATCCCGGCCTCGATCGCCCCCTGGGCGGCGTCGCAGATGGGGACCACGTTCGTTCCGCCCGGCGGGATCAGCGGCGGGACGCAGTGCTTGACCACTTCGACCACCATCCCGCTGGACACTTTGCGGATATCCCGCGGGCCGATTACGGTGGTGGGGTTGACGATCACCGCCGGCAGCCCACGACTCACGGCGTCCATGACCACTTCTTCGGCCTGGAATTTGCTGTGACCATAGACGAAGCGCTCGGGTTTGACGTTGAAGGTGAAGTTTTCGTCCACCACTTCGTTGGGGTGGATGCCCATGGCCGCCGTGGAGCTGATGTGCACCACCCGAGGGGCTTTCACCTGCAGGGCGGCCTCCATCACGTTGCGGGTGCCTTCCACATTGACCTGGTACATTCGCTCCACGCCCTGCCGCCAATAGTCCACCACTCCGGCGGCGTGGAACACCACATCGACGCCGGCGATGGCCGGGGGCAGGGTCTCTGGCTGCAGCACATCGCCCCAGGCCAGCTCAAACGGGCCGCCTTCCAACAGATCCAGCGAGGCGCCAGGACGAGCCAGCACCCGCACCTGCCAGCCGCGCTCGACCAGCCGCAGGGCGATGTTCGAGCCGATGAACCCCGTTCCTCCGGTGACCAGCGCTTTCATCTATCTTGTTCGCTCCTTTGCCGGGCAGCGGCCAGGAAGTGCTGGCCCAGGGCCGCCGCCAGATGCTCGGCGGTGTGTTCTTCCGGCGCCAGATCCACCCGCACGCCCAGCGCTCGCGCCGCCCGGGCCGTGCTCGGGCCGATGCAGGCCACGACCAGCGGGTTGAGCAGGCCGGCGAGGCGCCCCTCGGGCAGCATCTCGGCCAGGCCCTGCAGCGCCGATGGGCTGAAGAAGGCGGCCGCGTCCAGGTCTCCCCGCCGCAGGGCTTCCAGGGCGCTTTCTTCCGGCACGGCGGGCAGCACCCGGTAAGCGGGGACCGCCTCCACTTTCAGGCCCCGGGCCTCCAGGGCCTGCGCCAACTCCTTTGCGGCGATCTCCGAGCGCGGCAGCAGCGCCCGCTGCCCCGGGTGAATCTCCAGTTCTGCCGCCAGGGCCTCCCCGGTGAAGTGCGTAGGGACGAAATCGGCGCGCAGCCCGTAGGGCTTGAGCGCGGCCGCCGTCGCCGGGCCCACCGCCGCCAGGCGGGAGCATCCGAAGATGCGGGCGTCGTAACCCAGGGCGCACAGCCGCTGCCAGAAGAAGTCCACCGCGTTGGCGCTGGTGAAGATCACCCAATCGTACCTCCCGGCGGGCCGGGCCAGGTTGGCGATGGCCGCGTCCAACGGGGAAGGGTCTTCCAGGGGGAGCAGCCGCTTCACCGGCAGGGAAACCGCTTCCCCGCCCAGGGAGCGAACCGCCCGGCTGAAGTCATCCTGCGCCGCGGCGGCGGCGGTGAGCGCATCCGGCCGGCGGGCGCCATCCCGGCTGCCTTGCAGGAAGACCAACGGCCGGGTGTTCAGGATGCGGCGTCCGGCCAGCGGACGCCGGTCGGGCAGGTCGAACCAGCGCAGTTGGTCGCGCAGGGCGGCCACCTCCCCAATGACGATCAGCGCCGGGGGACGGACCCCCTGCGCCCTTTCCACAATGTCTTCCAGTGTGGCCACCACCGTCCGCTGGGTGGGCAGGCTGGCCCGCTCGATCACCGCCACCGGTGTGGAGGCCGGGCGTCCGGCTTCCCTCGCGGCTTGGACGATGCGCGGCAGGTTGGCCACGCCCATCAGGAAGACCAGCGTATCGGCTCCCTGAGCCGCCCGCCGCCAGCCGTCCGTGGGGTCCTCCCCGCAGTCCGCCCGGTGCCCGGTGATGAAGGCCGCGCTGCAGGCCAGGTTGCGGTGAGTAACGGGGATCCCGGCGTAAGCCGGCCCGGCGATGGCGCTGGTGACCCCGGGGACGATCTCGAAGGGGATCCCCGCGTCCAGCAGGGCCAGCGCCTCTTCCCCGCCCCGTCCGAAGACGAACGGGTCCCCGCCCTTGAGCCGCACCACGGTCTTCCCGAGCTGCGCTTCCCGCACCAGGATGAGGTTGATCTCCTCCTGGGGGATAGGGTGGTGATCCGGCCGCTTACCGACATCGATCCACTCGGCCTGCTGAGCATAAGCGAGGATACAGGTGTTCACCAGGCGGTCGTGGACGACCACCTGGGCCTGCTGCAGGCACTCGACCGCCCGCAGGGTGATCAGGCCCGGGTCGCCGGGGCCGCCGCCCACCAGATATACCAATCCAGACATGCCAACCATCCTTCAATCAATTGATCCTGGCTCTCCATCCTGCTGCAACAGCCGGCGCCCGTAATCCAGAGCCGCCTCCCAACCCGAGCGGACCAGGACTCCGAGCAGGTCTGCGTCGAGCAGGCGACCGGCCGCCGCCCGCCGTCCCTCCGGGGGCACGCGGGCGATCAGTTCGGGGCGCAGCGCGGCCAGCAAAGCCGCGAGCTCGGCCGTCTCGGGCCCCACCACCCCGGCGATGCGATCCCTCAAGCGGGCGGCAAGCGCCGGGCTGGCACCCCCGGTGGACACGGCCACGCTTACCTCGCCCCGGCGCAGCACCGCCGGCAGGATGAAATTGCTGTGACGAGGGTCATCCACCACATTGACCAGGCAGCCGAGGGCCGAGGCCTCCTCCCACACCTGGCAGTTGGCGGCTTCGTCGCCGGCTGCGGCGATGACGATATCCTGTGGCCGGGCGCCGAGAGTTTGGAGCAGCCCACAGGAGTAAGCCCGCCGCACCGCGGTCACCCGCCCGGCCGCGATCCATCGCTCCAGCTCCGGGGTGAACTGCGGGCTGATCACCGTCACCGGGGCTCCGGCTTCCAGCAGGCCCTCCACTTTGCGAGTGGCCACCTGCCCGCCGCCGGTGACAAACGCCCGCCGGCTATCCAGATTTGTCAGACAAACCGTGTAGGTTTTCACAATAAACTTGTATCACAGCCGCAGGGGAGCGTCAATTGATATTTGTCACCCTTGCCGGGGTCATTTCACCTGAAGTGTCCTTTGTGGGATGAGAAATTTCACCACAGAGTCCACAGAGAACGCAGAAGGTGAGGTAAGGTGGGTGGCAGTCGATGTAAATTTATAGAATAATCCCGTAATCGGGAATTCGATCTTTCACCGCCGCAGCTAGTCCCGTTCCCCCACCCTCGTAGTGGCGGGTCCTGGCGTAGGGGCCCGGCGGTGAGCGCTTCGCTGCCGGCGGTGAGCGCTTCGCTGCCGGCGGTGA
>CAYMLG010000128.1:0-6981 GCA_964391195.1 uncultured Anaerolineaceae bacterium
AGCGCAGCGACAGTATTTAGGTAGCAGAGTACCCAACTTGACAAATATGGCCGGGTCCCTTATAGTCTTTCCTATGACTGAGTTCGAAGACCCGATTACTCCGGTAATCGGCTCCAGCAGGGAAATGGAGACGGCATGACAGATTACGGGCACGAACTGCTGTTCGGCACCTTCGTCACCCCCGTGAACGAACCGCCGCTGCACGCGGTGGAGCTGGCCGAGGTCGCCGACCGGGCCGGCCTGGACCTGGTGACTTTCCAGGATCACCCCTACCAGCCGAGGTTCCACGACACCTGGACGCTGCTCTCGTTCGTCGCCGCGCGCACGCGCCGGGCGCGGCTGAGCACCAATGTGGCCAACCTGCCTCTGCGGCGGCCCACGATGCTCGCCCGCAGCGCCGCCAGCCTGGACCGGCTCAGCGGTGGGCGCTTCGAGCTCGGACTGGGGGCCGGCTCCTTCTGGGAGGCGATTGCGGCCATGGGCGGGCGGCGGCTCCGGCCGGGCGAGTCGGTCGAGGCCCTGGAAGAGGCGATTTACATTATCCGCGACATCTGGAATACGGACGAGCGCGGCGGCGTGCGCTTCGATGGGAAATATTACCAGGTCAAAGGCGCCAAGCGCGGCCCGAAGCCCGCACACGACATCGGCATCTGGATCGGCGCCTACAAGCCGCGCATCCTGAGGCTCACCGGGCGCCTGGGAGACGGATGGCTGCCAAGCCTGAGCTACATAAAGGGCGGTCCGGCCGGCCTGAAAGAGATGAACCGCCATATCGACGAGGGGGCGGCATCAGCCGGGCGGGAACCATCATCAGTGCGCCGCTTGCTGAACATCGAGGGGCAGTTCGCCGCCGTGGGGCGCGGCTTCCTGGATGGGCCCCCGCAGCAGTGGGCCGAAGACCTGGCCGGGCTCACCCTCGAATACGGCATCACCGGGTTCATCCTGGCCGCCGACGAGGCGGATAGCATCCAGCGCTTCGCGGCCGAGGTGGCGCCGAGGACGCGCGAACTGGTGGCTGCCGGGCGCAAACGCCGCTCGACGAGCGCGGAAAACCATATAGAGACGGAGGAAGAAATTTCGTGAGAGTGGAGATCTGGTCTGATATCGCCTGCCCCTGGTGCTACATCGGGCGGCGGCGGTTCGAGCGAGCCTTAGCCCAATTCGAAGGCCGCGATCGGGTCGAGGTGATCTGGCGCAGCTTCCAGCTAGACCCGAGTATGCCGCAAGAGTACCCGGGCACCAGCGACGAGATGTTGATGAGAAAGTATGGGGTCAGCCGGGCTGAAGCGGAGGCCATGCACGCCCGGGTGACCGAGCTGGGCGCCCAGGAGGGCCTGGAGTACCGCTTCGATCTCGTCCGCCTGGGGAACACCTTCGACGCCCACCGCCTGCTCCACCTGGCTGCCGCCCACGGCTTGCAGGGGGAGATGAAGGAGCGGCTGCAGCGGGCGCACTTCACCGAGGGGCTGCCGGTGGGCGATCGCGAGACGTTGGTGAAGCTGGCGGTTGAGGTGGGCCTGGATGCGGACGAAGCGCGCCGTGTGCTCGAAACAGAAAGCTACTCGGATGCGGTCCAGGCCGATATCCGCCGGGCCCAAATGCTGGGCGTCAACGGCGTGCCGTTCTTTGTCTTTGGCGGCAAATACGCGGTTTCCGGCGCGCAGCCTACCGAGCTTTTCTCGATGGCATTGCAGCGCGCCTGGGCCGAACTGGCTGAGCCCGCTGCAGGATCAGCGCCGGAGGCGACCGCTTCCGAGGCTTCGGTGCCTGCTGCGTCAGTGTCTGATGCGCCGGCGCCTGAGGCGGGCGCCGGGGCCGGCGAAGAGGAGGCCCCGTAGTTTAGCGACCCTGCTCAGGCCCCCTCGGTCACTTCAACGATCTCGTCCGCCACATTGCCGTGCGCTTCGCGGTGGACCCGTTCGGCGGCTTCCTTGTTCGGCGCTTCCACCAGGCAAAAGACCCGCTGCGTGTTCAGGTCGTACCAGTACTTCAGGTAGCGCACCCCGTACTTCTCCTGTATATCCAGATCTTTCCGGTGCAGTTCCTCGAGCGCCTCGGCGGTCAATCCATCGATTTTCGAGTGAATGTCCAGATAGAGTGGCATTGAGCTTCTCCTTACCCGGGGCGGTTTTCCGCTGCAAGCCGGGTCACGGTCTCGTCGAGGTGGATCCCCTGCCCCGCTCGGGAGCCGGCTTCCGTCCCCCCATGTTGATACCCTGCCCACGGGATCCCGCCCGGCTGCCGAAGCCGAGGAAACTTCTCCCCCCCAGCATCCGGTCGCTCACCGCCAGGGCTTTGCGCCAGTATTTCCCCGCTTCCGCATAATCTTCTTCGAGAGCAGCGATAAATCCTAGCTGCCAGAACGCGGTCTGAATCGAGTACTTGAAGTCGATCTCCTCGGCCGCCTGTAACCCCCTCTGGATCCACGCCCTGGCCGAATCGAACCGGCGTTGGGAGATATCCAGCAGCCCAAGCACCTCGATACAGACCACGCTGATCGACCAGTGATCGCCGCCGGCCTCGAAAGCTGCCAGCGCCTCGTGAGCCATGGGGCCGGCCTGCTCGTACTCCCCAGATTCGATGGCCATCACGGCCAGGAACTGCTTCGCCTTGGCGATGGCCCAACGGTCGCCGATTTCGGTAGCGATCTCCAGGCACTCCCAGGCCGCCTGGCGCGAGATGTCGTCGCCTTCCGGAAGACGGCTGGCGATCAGGAACAGGCTGATCAGTGGGATGATCTTCATCTCCTGGTAACCGCGCAGCCCGCGCAGGATCTGCATCCCCTTTTGGGCCAGCTCGAACCCCTTTTGCGGGCCTACGCCAACGGTGAACAATCCGTGGGAAGCCAACTCCAGGGGCGGTGGGGGGATTCCCTCGTCGTATTCGTAGTCCTCCACCGGGATGCTGAACAAGCCCTGAACGGCGAGCAGCCAGCCCACACAAGCCTGGGCCTCCTCGGCCGGATCCCCCTGCAGCGCCTGCACCGCCCCTTCGAACAGATCGAGCCCCGCCGGGTACCAGCCCTGGATGTCGTAGAACACCCAGAAGCTGTGCAAGAACTTCATAAGCTGGGCGGCGTCGCCTTTTTCGAGCCAGTACCCCCAGGCGGCCCGCACGTTCGCCAGGTCTTCCCGGATCTCCTGGAGGGCGATCTTCTGGCGGCGGTCTTTGAGCATCGGCCAGCGGCCGGCCATGAAACCGGCGAAATAAGCGGCATGAGCCCGCTGCACCGCTTCCGCTTCGCCGGACTGTTCCAACTGCTCGCCGGCATAATAGCGCAGCAGTTCGTGGATGTCGTAGCGCCCGCTGGCTGCATGATGGCGCAGGAGCGACTTGTTGACCAGCGCGTGCAGGGTGCGCAGCCCCACGCCCGCCACCGACCCGGCCGCCTCGCGGGTCAGCCCGCCGCGGAACACCGACAGGCGGCGGAAGGCCTCCCCCTGGACCTCGTCCAGCAGGTTCCAGGACCGGTAAAAAGCGGCCCGGATGCTGCGCTGGTTCTGGGGCACATCCTGGCGCTCCACTTCCAGGATATCGATATCCCTTTCGATTTCACCGGCAATCTCCTCGGGACGCAGCGTATCCACCCAGGCTGCGGCCAGTTCGATCGCCAGCGGCATGCCTTCCACCAGGCGGCAGATCTTCGAAATATGCCGCAGGTCGTCCGGGCTCCATTCACGCCGGGGGTTCACCGCCCTCGCCCGCTCGACGAACAACTGGACCGCTTCCGGAAGTCCGGAATCCTCCCCCATGGCCGAGGCGCGATCGCCGCCCGCCGGTTCCGCCTCGGGCAGGAGCATGCCGCCCACCAGGTAGCTCACCTCCCCGTACAGGCCCAGCCGCTCGCGCGAAGTGACCAGCATCTTCACCCCCGGCGCGGCGCTCAGGAGATCCTGCAGCAGCCCCGCGCCGGCCACCAGGTGTTCGAAGTTATCCAACACCAGCAGGAGCTTTTTCTTCCGCAGGTGGTTCTGCAGCTGCTCGAGGGGCACCCCGCGCGATTCGAGCTGGAAGTCCAGGCGGTCGGTGATCGCCCACAGCACGTTTTCCACAGCCTGAATCGGCGCCAGTGGGACGAAATAAACGCCGTCCGGGAAGGAGTCCACCGCCTCACGGGATACCTGCAGCGACAAACGGGTTTTCCCCATACCCGGAGGTCCCACCAGGGTCACCAGCCGGTTCTGCTGCAGCAAACTTCGGACCTCGGCGACCTCGCGTTTCCGGCCGATGAAAGAAGTTAGATCGGCGGGGAGATGGTCCCGGGTGAGGTCCGGGGAGTCCAGCGACTCCCCATCGTACAGGCGCAGCTCGCGAGCCCGGGCGATGGCCTGGGTGCGGCGGCTCACGCCCAGCTTCCCGTAAATCTGGCGGTTGTACCACTTGACGGTGTTCAGGCTGAGGAAAAGCTCATCGGCGATCTGCCGATCCGATAATCCAAGCGCCAGCCGGGCTAATATCTCCTGTTCCCGCTCGGTCAACTTCTCCTGGAACGGTTCCATTCTTTTCCCCATTCTTTCGGGTGGAGACACCGAACGAAATAGATTATACACTATCCGAAATGTAGGATTTAGAAGAGATGGATGGCTATCTCGAAGTCGTAAGCCAGGCTTCGAAAATAGAGGGTAGGGGGATAGGCGGGCTGCACCGCCCGCTTATATCCCCCTACCCTATTCTTGAGGAGCCATGAGGAGGGATGAGCATGGAACTGCTGAACGAAATGGGGATTGAGAAGCTAAGGGCCAGGCTGGGCGGGCAGGTGATCCTCCCCGGGGATGGCGAATACGAGGCCGCGCGCAGGGTGTACAACGCCATGATCGACCGCTATCCGGCGGTGATCAACCGCGTTGCGACCGTGGCCGACGTGCAAGCGGCGGTGAACTGCGCCCGCCAACTCGGGCTGCCGCTTGCCATTCGCGGGGGCGGGCACAGCGGCGGCGGGCTGGGCACCTGGGACGACAGCCTGGTGATCGACCTCTCGCTGATGCGCGCGGTCCAGGTCGATGCGGAGAAGCGGACTGTGCGGGTGGAGGGCGGGTGTACGCTGAACGAGATCGACCGGGCGACGCACGCTTACGGGTTCGCCACCCCAACCGGGATCAACTCGACCACCGGCATCGGCGGCCTCGCCCTGGGCGGCGGGATCGGTTACCTGACCCGCCGGTACGGCCTGACCATCGACAATCTGCTCTCGGTAGAGATGGTGCTGGCCGACGGCAGCGCCGTCACCGCCAGCGAGGACGAGAACCCGGACCTGTTCTGGGCGGTGCGCGGCGGGGGCGGCAACTTCGGGGTGGTCACCGCCTTTACCTTCAGGCTGCACCCGGTCAGCACGGTGATCGCCGGGCCGGTGGTCTGGCCGCTGGAGATGGGCGCCGAAGCGCTGCGCTTCTACAGGGATTTCATGAGCCAGGCGCCGGACGATCTGAACGGCATCTTCCTCTTTTACACCGCGCCGCCGGCCCCGCCGTTCCCGGAACACTTGCACCTGAAGAAGGTGTGCGGGGTGATGTGGTGCTACACAGGCCCCGAGGAGCGGGCCGCTCAGGTGTTCGCCCCGGTCAAGGAGTTCGGGCCGCCGCTGCTCTACGGCGTGAAGCCCATGCCGTTCCCGGCCTTGCAGAGCGCCACAGACGCCCTCTACCCGGCCGGGCTGCAGTGGTACTGGCGGGCCGACTTCATCCGGGAGCTGGGCGACGAAGCTATCGACCTGCACGCGGGATATGCCCGCGGCCTGCCCACCCCGCATTCCCGGACGCTGTTTTTCCCAACCGACGGCGCCGCAGCCAGGGTGGGCGCGGACGAGACCGCCTTTAGCTACCGCGAGGCGAAATTCTCGCACGTGATCCTGGGCGTCGATCCCGACCCCCGCAAGGCGGAACTGCTCAGATCCTGGACGGCCGAGTACTGGGGGGCGCTGCACCCCTATTCCGCCGGTGGAGCTTACGTGAACTTCATCATGCCCGGGGACGAGGCCAGGGTGAAGGCCAGCTACCGGGACAACTACCCCCGCCTGGCAGCGATCAAAGCCAGGTTTGACGGAGACAATCTATTCCGGATCAACCAGAACATCCAACCGCAGACATAACTCCCGCGCCGCTGCGGGTCCCGGGACCGGAGCACCGTCGCCTACACGTCGAGGGCGACGTGTTGCGGATGCGCCCCGTGCATTACGACCCGTCCTTCCAGCCGCTTTTCACCACCCCCGGCCACCCCAGCTACCCCTCCGCGCATAGCTGCCTGTCGGGCGCGGCGGCGGGCGTGATCAGCTACCTGTTCCCCAGTGAGACGGACCGCTACCAGCCGCTGCTCGAGACGATCGGAGAAGCGCGCATTTGGGCCAGCATCCACTTCCGCCGGGATGAACCTGGCCCAACGCGTGGCGGAGAAAGTGATCGAGCACACCAGGAACGACGCTTCGGAGTAAGCCTGCCCCGGGAAGGACCGCCGGATGGAAGACGGCCCTGATTAGAAGCGATCCACCCCGGATGCATCGGAACTGGCAAGGCCGGGCTTAAATAGACAGGGCCGGCGGCGCCGGCCCTGCTTATTTTGGCGGGAGAGACAAAAGGGGGCTTTTTCAATGATGGCTGTGCCCGGCAGGCAGGGGCCCAAGGGTCCCGAACAGCCAGTAGGTCGCCCAGACGATGAGCAAGAACCCAACCAGCCAGGCCAGGCGCCGCCCCCAGGGTGTGAGGCGCTCAGCAGCCATGACGCCGCCCAAAACCAACATCCAATCCAGGCGGTTATGACCAACCGCAGCCATCAGCAGCATCATCGCCCAGCAGCTGCCCACGCAGGCGAGGCCCAGCATCAGCCCCTGCCGCAGTGCGCCGCCGTCGCTCTGTGTTTCCGCACCCCCCGGCCGGAGCAGGGCATGCGAAAGCCGGTGGCCGTCCATGAAGATGCGCTTCAACGGTGTGAGCTGGTAGAGACCGGCGACCAACACCATCGCCGGAGCGATCGCCCCGGAGGCGGCCGCCA
>CAYMLG010000128.1:7081-9388 GCA_964391195.1 uncultured Anaerolineaceae bacterium
GCCATGCGGTGCAGGACGCTGTCCCCCAGATAGAACAACAGCCCGAACAGGACCCAGGGAGCGAGATACCCCAGGACGGTCAGCCCGGCCGGCCGGCGCCCGGCGATCTGCCTCTCAGGCGTTGATAGTGACCGGTTCAACACCGGCAGGCTTCCCGGCAGCATCATGGCGACGGTCATCAAGAGCCATCCCAGGAGGAACGCCCCCAGGCGCAGGAGCGAGGGGCCGTCCTCCCCGAGCGAGTCGTGGCTGAGCAGCCCGGCGTACGAGGTGCGCTGCCAGGCGATCAGCAGAGCCCAGGCGGCCAGGACCAGCCCCACCCCGGCCAGGGGATACCGGCGTTGGTTCGTAGGGATTGACAATCGTCCGGCCATGGTCTATCCCCAGATGTCCGAAGTAGAGTCGCCGCCCGGGAAGCGTACCTCGTGCGCGCGGGCAGGTCCGGCCGGTTCCCGGCCAAAGTCGACGAAAAAGCCCGGGTCGATCTGCATCCCACCCATCTCGGTATCGCAATCGAGCTTGAGCAAGTACGAGCCGCATTGGCCGATATCGGGATAGAACTGGTTATCCCAGGAGCTGAGCAGCGAACTGGTGACGTACAGGCGCTTCCCATCCAGGCTGAGCTGGAGCATGTTCGGCCCGCCCAGCAGCTTGCGGCCGCCTACCCTTTCCCCTTTTCCCAACACACCGCCACAATATACCTGGGCCTTGAGCTGGGGCCGTGAAGGATCGCTGATGTCGTACTGGCGCACGTCCCCATGGAGCCAATTGGAGATGTAGAGGTAGCGATCGTCCATGGAGATCACCATGTCGGTGATCAGCGCCGGCACCGGGAAAGGCCAGCCATCCAGCTCGATGGCCGGGATATCGACCACCTTCTGCGCCTCCCAGGCGCCGTTCTCCCGGTATAGGCTGTTCTTCCGGCGCAGGTGGAACAGATTGCTGCTCAGCGCGGCGGCGATGAAAGCGTCCTCGCGCTGCGGGTCGTGCAGGAAACGCACCTCCAGGGGCACCAGGCCCTCTTCGCCCAGTTCGATGCTCTGGAGCAGCCTGCGCTCCTGCCAGTCCCACAGGTGGATCTGGCTGCTGTACAGCCCCGCGGCCACATCGTCAAGGTTGAACCCCGGGTAGTACGTGTTGGGCGCGGCCAGGCCGGTGCTCACCATGAGGTTGTGCCGGGGCTGGTACCAGAAATCATAATTGAAGCGCACCCCATCCGGTTCTCGTTCCCAGCGGCCGAGGATGTCGAAGTTCTGGTCGAGCAGGAGGAAACCGCCGGGGGCGTTGCCGTCTTTATCTCCCAGCATGGAAATCATCACTGTGCCATCCGCCAGGCAGTGCACGGTATGCGGGGCGGAGAGATTGGTCTTTTCCTTCACCTCCTCCGGTTCGATCACCTTATACAGGGTTGGGGAGCGCGGATCTGCCGTATCGAGGATGTGGATCCGGCTGGAAGCAAAGCCGGGGACAATGAGATAACGCCTGGATTTCGTATGATCCAGGTAGCAGGAACTGCACGCATTCCAGCCGAAGTGATGCAGCTCGTCGCCAGGGGTGGGCATAGGCGTGCGGTAGATCACCTGCGAATAGGTTGGCGAGGACGGATCGGCGTCCACCGTCGCCAGGTAATCCGGCGCAGAGACGCCCGTGCCGGTGTACAGGGCGTTGACGTACAGGATCTTTTCCCGCCCGGCTTGCATCGCCTCCTGAGGGGAAGCATAACCGGGGCCACAATCATGGTGAGCCATACCGGAATTGTGTTCGTGAGAAACCGTTTCGTGCGCAGACATATCACACCTCCAAAGGTCGGTCAAAGCGAATAGATGCCTCCCTTTATAGCTTCAAGGTGGATATGCGTCATGAGACCGGTGTCTCAATTATTCAATTGTTATTATTGGGGGAAACCTGGTGTATATGGGACTGGTGTCCCATCCCGGCCTGCCTGGCCAGGACAATCGCCTGCGCTCGATTTCTGACCGCCAGTTTCTGAAAAATATGCGAGATATGGTTGCGCACCGTCTTCTGGCTGACCACCAGGCGCGCGGCGATCTGAGCGTTATCCAGGCCCTGGGCGATCAATGCCAAGACATCATGCTCGCGAGGGGTGAGTTCCGGAAAAACCGGTTTGGCCGAAGCCGGCGGAGCCGTTGGGTCCGCCCCCACACTCAAGAAGGATCTCACCTCGGCGAGGAAGCGGCCCCACGCCGGCTCATCTTCCAACAAAATATGATTCCCGCTTTCCAGGGGCACGAAGCGGGCGCCGGGGATCCGCGCGGCCGTCAGGCGGCCCTCCTCGAAGGGGACAAT
>CAYMLG010000129.1:0-9352 GCA_964391195.1 uncultured Anaerolineaceae bacterium
TTTGGAGTCCACGCAGGTGGACTTTGTGTATTATGCAGCCGCGACTTCAGTCGCCACAAGCCCTCTCCAGGTGAGAGCCGCAAGATTGGCATCTTGCGCTACGTCGCGGGCGCGGACGGGCACGGCGGCTCCGTAAATTACCTAAAACCGTGGAACCCCCCGCCGCGTCCCTACCGCTTCCCAAATTCGAAATTCGCAATCCGAAATTCGAAATTCCTCTACGGCATCCGATAGCCCAGTTGGGAAAGCACGGACTTGGGGAACTCGAAGCGGGCGGTCTTGGCCGGGTCGACCACCTGGCAGACCTTCAGCGAACCGGCCAGGCTCATCAACATCCCGGCGTCGTTGACCGGCACCCCGGCGAACTCGGTGAGGAAACGAACCATGTTGTGGATCGCGCCGTCCGCGGCCGCGTTCAGGTCGGGGTCGGAGTAGATCGTGGCTACCAACTCATCGTTCTCCAGGAAGGGGGTCGGCAGGCCGGGCAGATCCACCACTTCCGGACGCAGGCGCACCACCCCGGCGACCTCGGCCCCTACCACCACGATCTCCCCATCGCCCATCCCGGCGTGCAGATCACCCAGCCCTAAAAGGCCGCCCTCCACCTGGGCGGTCAGGTACAGGCGGCTGCCCTTACCGATCAGGGTGCAGTCCATATTGCCGCCGTGGAACCCGGGGACACCGTTGCCGATCTTACCTTCAGCCGGGGCGAGGCCGATCACCCCGATCATCGGCGCTAACGGCACACGGATGCGGTCCTTATAGACCAACTCATCCCCTTCCCGGCGCACGATGGTGGTCTCCATCTCCTTGATGCAGTCGCCGACGGCCCCTTCACCGGGGATCGTCACCATCACCGAATTCTCATCGACGTCGATATCGAGGATATCGAGGCGCAGCACCGTGCCCGGGCGGACGCCCTCCAGGTACACCGGGCCGGTGGCCGGGTTGGTGCGGTTCCAATCCAGGGCTGTCACCAGGTCCTGCTCGCTGCGGATCTGGCCCTGGAAGCAGTCATGGGTTTCGAAAACCAGCTCTTCCCCGGGCAAAGCCCGGACGGCGGGCTCCAGGCCCGCTTCGAATGCGTAGAACAACCGGTCGCGAGTTATCTTTGTAGTCATAGTTTTCCCTCCACTTTCTCGTCCGTAAGCACCGCCTGGCCTGCCTCACGCTTCGGCTTCCAGCGGATCTCCCAGCCGCCGAGGATGCCCTGAGGGCGCAGGATGAGGATCACGATCAGGGCGGAGGCCATGAACACCTCGGTCAGCCCAACCACCTCGAAGGGCACCAGCCGGTTGAGGTTGATGGCGTTCTCGATCGCCCGTACCCCTTCCCGGGCGAAGGTGACCAGCACCGTGCCCACCACCGCGCCGGAGATGCCCAGCGGCCCGCCAACCACCAGCATGGCCAGGATGTTGAAGGTCTCGATCAGATAGAAGGCGTTCGGGGTGAACGAGGTGATGTAATGGGCCCAAATGCCACCCCCGAACCCGGCGATAGCCGCGCTGACCACGAAAGACAGGTAGCGCACCAGGGTGATGTCGATGCCCACCGCCGAAGCGGCGTAGTAGTCCTCACGAGAGGCGCGCAGCTTGAGGCCGAGGGATGATTCCTTGAAAAGGAAGGCGATCACCAGCACCAGCAGCGCGCCGAACAGGCTAACCCACATCGTGGTGTATTGCTCGATACCGAAGAGGGTGCGCGGCCCGTTCGTCACCCGGTCCCAATGGACGAGCACGGCGTTGATGATGATCAGCAGAGCGAAAGAGGTGATGGCCGCCGCAGCATCGGAGAGGCGCATGAGGGGGTAGCTGATGACCGCGGCCACCAGGGCGGCCACCGCGGCCCCTACCAGCACCGCCGCCCAAAACGGCATGTTCAGGTCCAGCAGGAACGGGTACACCTGGGGGATGGCGATCTCCTTCATCTGCGGGGTCATCGAGCACAGGGCGGAGATATACGCGCCGATGCCCATAAAGCCGACGTGAGCCCAGGCCAGGATGCCCGAATTGCCCATGAACACCTGCAGGCCGAGCACGATGATCATGCTGGCAAACAGGTTGGTGACGATGCGCACCCCCAGCGAGCCGGCGAACACCTCGGTGATGATCGTCAGGATCACCAGCGCCGCGGCCAGGATGATCAGGGGGGAATAATGTGACAGGCGTTCCACCGTGCCCGAGCTTTTCATCCGACTCTCTCCTGCGCGTATTTCGCCCGCACCAGGCCTTCCGGTCGCACCAACAGGATCAGGATCACGATCAGGAACATAAAGGCTTCCCGGTAATCCAGCAGGGTTTGCGGGAGCAAGACACCGATAAAGCTAAAAATCAGCCCGTAGGCAAAACCGCCCACCACGGCGCCCTCCAGGCTGCGCATGCCGCCGATCACCGTGGCCACAAAGGCGATGAGCAGCGGCCCGGTGCCGATGGTGGGGGTCACCGAAGCGGTGCGGCCCACCCAGAACAGCGACACCACCCCGGCGATCATCCCGCTGATGATGAAGGCCGACGAGATGACCAGGTTGGCGGGCACGCCCAGCATGCGGGTCATCTGGAAATTGCCGGCTGCGGCGCGCAGGGCGATGCCCAGAATGGTGTAGCGGAAGAGCAGGCTGAGCCCCACGAGCATAAGGATGGCGACCAGGATGGTGAGGATGTTGCGCATGGGCACCGTCGCCCCCAGCAGGTTGACGCTGGTGGAGAAGGCCGCTGGCAAGGGGACAGCTTTGGCCCGCGGGGAGATGATCAGCAAGGCGCCGTTCTGCAGCAGGGTGCTCACCGCAAAAGAAGTGACCAGCAGGGCGGTGAGGGATTTCTCCCGCACCCGGCGGAAAGCGACCAGTTCGGTGAGGTAGCTGATCGCCATGGCGCCCAGCACGGCGATCACGGCCACGACCACCCAAGGCAGTTGGGCGCTCGACCCAACCAGGAACAGCAGGTAGCCGCCCACCATGATCAGCTCGCCGTAAGCAAAGTTGACCATATTGAGAATGCCGTAGATTATCACCAACCCCAGGGCGATGAGGGCATATAAGCTGCCCAGACTGATGGCACTGATGAGGAATTCAAACGTGATCAAAGTTCTACCTCTCCCAGGTTACCCTTCACCAAGATAAACGCTGCGGATGGCGGCCTGTGACTTGAGCTGCTCGGGCGTGCCCTCGGCTTCCACATGGCCGGTGTTGAGCAGATACACCCGGTCGGCGATCTCCAGGGTGCGCTCCACATTCTGCTCGACCAGCAGGATGGTGATGCCGCGCGAGCGCAGACCGGCGATGAGAGTGAATATCTGGTCCACCAGGTTGGGGGCCAGGCCGAGAGATGGCTCATCTAGCATGAGCAGCTTGGGGTGAGCCATGAGCGAGCGGGCGATGGCCAACTGCTGCTGCTCCCCGCCGGAGAGGGTGCCGCCCAACTGGCGGAAACGCTCCTTCAAGATGGGGAACAGGGCGAACATCTCCTCCAGGTCCTGGTGGTATTCGTGGCGGTTGCGGCGGCTGAAAGCGCCCAGACGCAGGTTCTCTTCCACGGTCAGGCTGGCGAAGATCTCGCGGCCTTCGGGCACCGTGGCGATCCCCAGCTTGAGGATGGCCTCGGGCGATTTCCCCACCAGCGGCTGGTCCATGAAAGTGATCGCCCCGGAGACCGGCTTCACCACCCCGGCGATGGTCGAGATGGTGGTGCTCTTCCCCGCCCCGTTGACGCCGATCAGGGCCACTAATTCTCCACTTTCCACCTGCAGGGAAATGTCGTGCAAGGCGATGATCGCCCCGTAGCGCACCTTTAAGTGTTCAACACGCAGCACGGTCACCTCTCCTTTTCTGAACGGCCCAAATAGGCCTCGATCACCGCCGGATTGCTGCGCACCTCGGCCGGGGTGCCCTGGGCGATTGTCTTCCCCGATTGGAGGACATGCAGCCGGTCGCACAGGCGCATGATCAGGCGCATATCGTGCTCCACGACCAGCATACCCAGGCCATAGCGGTCGCGGATGCGGTCGAGCACCAGGAGCAGCTCGTCGGACTCTTCCTCGTTCAACCCGGCGCCCGGCTCGTCCAGCAGGAGGAAGGTGGGGTTCATCGCCAGGGCGCGGGCCACCTCGAGCCGCCGTTCCACACCATAGGGGAGTGTGCCGGCTTTCAGGTCAACGTACTGCAGCAGCCCCATCTCGGCCAGGGCGTTCTTCGCCCGCTGGCGGGCCTCGCCGCGCGGTGCGCCCACCGACACCGCGGCCACCTCGGCGTTCTCCTGCACGGTCAACTCCCGGAACAGGCGGATGCTCTGGAAGGTGCGGGCCACCCCGCTGCGGGCGATGCGAAACGAGGGCAGGTTGGTGATCTCCTTGCCCCGCACCAGGATCTTCCCCGAGGTCACGGGCAGCATCCCGGACATCACATTGATCAGGGTGGTCTTGCCTGACCCGTTGGGACCGATCAGCCCCAGGATCTCCCCCTGAGATAAATGAAGAGAGACGTCATCCAGCGCCCGCAGGCCGTGGAAATGCTTGCTCACATGTTCGACCTTTATTTGCTCCGGCACGCGACACCATCCTTGAATTCACATTGTACCTATGCGCGACGATGGTGGGGTGATTTTTCACCCCCGACTGCAGACTGGGGTAAAAAATCACCTCCACCATCACCCGGCAACGACTACGGCTCGGGCAGGGTCTCCGGGGTTACCCAGCCGATGAACTTGGGTGCGCCGCCCACCAATTCAACAATAGCTGCTGCTTTGGTCGGCTCGTGGCCGCTGGCGGCATCCGACCAGCTCAGATGTCCGGTCAGGTTGTCGAACTCCATCTCTTCCATGGCCTTGGCGACCGCAGCCCCATCGGTGGTGCCGGCTTGTTCCATGGCCTTCGCCAGGACGTAGACGACATCGTAGCCGGGCATGATCCAGACCGCTTCCGGATCTTTGCCGAATTTCTTCTTGTACGACTCGGTGAAATCGGCCACGCGGGGGTTGGCCTCGGCGCTCAGGAAGCCGTGGGTGTCGAAGATGATGTTGTTGCCGTAATCGGGGCCCACCGCCTCGAACAGGCCGGGGTCATCGTAGGTGTCGCCGCCCACGATAGGCAGGTCGATGCCGGCTTCACGGATGGTGCGGATAATGGTGCCCAGGTCGGGCATGTAGGAAGAGACGTAGATGAAATCGGGCTGCTCGGACGAGGCCTGGATGCGGGCCAACTGGGCGGAAAAGTCCTGTGCGCCCTGGGTGTAGGTATCCTCGAAGAGGACGGTGCCGCCGAGAGTCTCGAACTGCTCGATGAAGTAGCGGCTCAAGGACTTGGTGTAGTCGATGAAGGTATCGGTGACAACCCAAACCTTGGTCCAACCCTTCTCTTTAATGGCGTACTCGGCTGTGGCGGCGCCCATGGTGGTGTTCCACATCGACAGGGTGAAGGACTTATCGCCCAGGGCCTCGGAGCCGAACAGCGGGGAAGAGGCCGTGGTCGAGATGCAGACGATGCCGGCCTTCTGCGCCTCGCGGCAGGCGGGGCCGCCCATGTCGAAGTCTGCAGCGGGGATGATGGCGACCGCGCCGCGCTCCACTAACTGCACGCCCACATTGCTGGAAGTGACCGGATCGCTTTTGCTGTCCAGGTTGACAAACTCCAACTGGCGTCCGAGGACGCCGCCCTGGGCGTTGATCTCATCGACCGCCAACTGGACACCGCGCAGGGCCGGCTCATCGATCGGGGCGTTAATACCGGTCAGCGCCAGCGCCCCGCCGATCAGGATCGGCTCCGAGGCTGCTTCCGGCTGCCCGCCGCCGCAGGCGCCCAGGAGCAGGCTTAGAATGACAAACACCGACAGCACAAGGGCAGATTTACGCATGGCTACTCTCCTTTTCCTATCTGAACGAGGTGGATCGAACGGATGCAAGGTAAAACAAGAGACGCAAAGTACTGCTTCAGCCTGACAGCACTCCTTTCAACCTGGCAGATTCAATTGTGGGGATGAGGGTTAACGGGTAATAAGGGAGACCAGCCGTCGCTTCCAGGTCATTACCAGTATAGCATCCGTAGGGTTGAGGGCGCTATCGGCGAAATTGCGGGCAGCCTCCCAAGGAATTACGGGGAAACCCCAGTAGAATTACGGGGTTTTTCGAGCTGTTAATCGACCAGGCGGTTCTGGATGGCGTAGCGGACCAGTTCGGCGACGGAACGCACCTCCAGCTTGGTCATCAAATTGCTGCGGTGCCAGTCCACCGTGCGCACGCTGATGTCCAACTCGAGGGCGATCTGGCGGCTGGTGTCGCCGCGCACCACCCGCCGCAGGATCTCACGCTCGCGCGGGGTGAGCACCCGGGCGTCATCGGCGGAGATCTGGCCGTCCTGGCGCAGGTGGTCGAGCACAGCCGAGGCGACCGAGGGGTAAAGGAAGCTCTCCCCGCGGGCAACGGCGCGCACGGCGTTGACCAGGTCGGTGCCCAGGGCGCGCTTGGGCAGGTAACCGGATGCGCCCAGGCGCAGCACGGGCAGCACGTAGGGGTGGTCTTCGTACTGGGTCAGGATCAGGATGCGGGTGCGGGGGAACTGGCTGCGCAGAGTCCGGGTGGCTTCCAGGCCGTTCATCCCCGGCATGGCGATATCCATGAGCACCACGTCCGGATCCAGGCGGCGCACGCATTCGATCGCCTGGGCGCCGTCCTCCGCTTCGCCCACCACTTCGATATCGGAATAATAGCTCAACAGGGCGCGCAGCCCTTCGCGCAGGATGGCGTGGTCGTCCACCAGTAATACACGGATCATCGGTTCAACTCTCCTCCATACGGTATACGGGGAAGCGGATGCGCACGGTCGTCCCTTCTCCGGGAGCCGATTCGATCTCCAGCGCGCCGCCCAGGATCGCGGCCCGTTCTTGCATGCCGCGCAGGCCCAGGCCGCCGCGCGCCTGGTCCGTCTCCAGGCGGTCGGGGTCGAACCCCACGCCGTCATCACAGATCTCCAGCAGCACCTGGTCCTGCTCCTGGGCCAGGCGAACCATCACCGCCGAGGCGCGCGCGTGGCGCAGGATATTGGTCAGGCCCTCCTGGACGATGCGGAACAGGGACGTCTCCACCGGGCGAGGCAGGCGTTCGATGCGAGACGGGTTGTTGAGGATGAAGGTGAGGCCGTAAGGCTGGAGGCGCTGTTCGCCGTACCATTGGATGGCCGCCACCAGGCCAAGATCGTCCAACAGGGAGGGGCGCAGGTCGGCGATCAGGCGGTGGATGTTGTGCAGCATCTCCTCGGCGATCCCCTTGAGGTTATCAAGGTGGCTGTCGACCCGGCTGATATCGTTGTGGGCGGCGATGCGGATGGTGTCCAGCCCGACCATCAAGGCGGTGAGGCTCTGGCTGGTCTCGTCGTGCAGCTCCCGGGAAAGACGCATGCGTTCGTCCTCTTGGGCGCCGATCAGCTTGTGGAGCAGGTCGGCGCGGATGCGCTCCTCCTGGCGCAGGGCGGTGTACAGTCGGGCGTTGGTGATGGCCAGGGCGGCTTCATCGGCGATGCCTTTGAGCAGCATCAGCTCGTCTGCGTGGATCGGCCCGCTATCGGCCGCGAAGAGGTCGAGCCGGCCGATCAGGCGGCCCTCATGGACCAGGTTGGCGCAGACCAGCCAGCGGACATCCGGGCGCCCGTTGAGGGCCTGGGCGAGCCCCTCGGGGATCAGGTCCGGGCGGTGGTGGAGATCGACTTGCAGCGTCAGCGGGTCCAACTGGACGGCGGCCGCCTCCAGGCTAGAGCGAGAGAGCGGGTACGCGCCGGCTTTCCAGGTCTGGCTGTAGTCCCGGCCGCCGATGTAAACCAGGTCTTCCCGGCCCTGGCCGTAAACGACGACGCCGACGGCGGGCACATTCAGGGCCCGGCTGGTCTCGGCGCACACCGCCTGCAGCACGCTGTCCAACTCCAGCCGGGCGTTGAGGCGTCCGGCGATGCGCGCCAGGGCCTCGGCGCGCCGGGTCTGGCGGCGGATTTGGGACTGGGCGAGCTGCTGCTCTTGCTCGCGGTGCTGGAGGGCGGCGGCCATCTGGTTGAAGGCCCGTGCTAGCTGGTCCAGTTCTCCCTGCCCGCCTGAAGTCTCGGTGCGAGCGCTGAGATCGCCGGCCCGCAGCCGCTGGGTGACGTCGACCAGGGCGTTGACCTGGCGCAGGAAGAAGAAACGGGTGCCGGTCCAGGCGATGGCCAGGGCTACCCCGGCGCCGGCCAGCAGGGCCGACAGGTTGCGGGCCAGGTTCTCGTTGGACTCGCTGAAGGCTACCGCGGTGGGGATGCTGATGATCACGTAGACGTCCGGGTCGGCCTCCGGGTTGAGGGGGGTGAAGGCGAACAGGCGGGAGACGCCGTGGATGTCATCCCCCTGGGTGAGGCCGATCTGTGTCTGGAGCACGAGGCGGGTGATGTCCTCCTCGGGCATAATCTGGCCGATTTCGATCTCTCCGTCGGGGTAGGAGGCCAGGGTCAGGCCGTTGGGGTCGATCACCCGCAGGGTGGAGCCCTCGGGCAGGGGGGCGGTCATGAACTGCTCCAGCCAACGCAGGTCCAGGTTGGCGAAGACGATGCCCTGGGGCTGGCCCAGCGCGTTCAAGACGGGGTAGGCCAGGGTGATCATGGTCTGGGAGTTGGTGGGAGAGATCTGGTAATCGCTGATGGCGAAGTCGCGGCTGGCCAGCGACTGCTGGAAGTATTCCTCATCGTAGATGTTGACCGGCAGGCGTTGGGGGAGGGTCATGCAGAAGACGTTGCCGTCGATATCGGCCGCGCCGAAATTGGCGTAGAGGGGGTGCTGCATGAGCACGTTGGAGAGGAAGAACAGGCAGGCCGGGCGGTCCTGGCTTTGAATGGCGGGAAGCTGGGCGAGGGTGATGAGGATATCCCGCGCCCCGTCGATCAGGCGCCGCTGGTTGGCCGCCGCCAGTTCGGTGAGCCGCAGGGCGTAGTCCTGGGTCTCTTGTATGGCCCGAGTACGGGACTGGGCGGCGGAGAAGACCATGGCGGCGAAGGCGGGCAGCAGGGCCAGCAGGAGCAGGCCAACGATCCGCAGGCGCAGGCTGCCCATCCTGGCGCGGACCGCCTCGACCAGGAAACTGAATATGGGGTGAGGCCGCGGTTGCATGGGATATACTCGGTAGTAATTATATCCTATCCCCCCGAAAGGCTACACCACAGAGTTCACAGAGAACACAGAGAGTGAGGCATGGCATTTGGAGTCCACGCAGGTGGACTTGGCGCTTTTTGTAGCCGCGACTTCAGTCGCCACACCTCCCCGCCGCGGGCGTAGGGGCACGGCGGTGAGCGCTTCGCTGCCGGCGGGAGGGTCCACGGTTTTGGGTGGTTTACGGCGCAGCCGTGCCCACCCCGG
>CAYMLG010000130.1:0-1626 GCA_964391195.1 uncultured Anaerolineaceae bacterium
GGTGGGGATATGGACGGGCTGCACAGCCCGTCCATATCCCCACCCCTCTATTGTTGAGAACGCCATGCAACATTCACTGCTTCGGTGAGATATCAAGAATGCCATCCGCTTACATAGCAAAACCACCCTGAAGGTTTAAGCACCTTCAGGGTGGTTTTTTTAATTCCGGCAGTTTGTTTATGCGTAGGGGTCGATCCCCAGGGCTTCGCCCAGGCGGCCGAGGTGATAGCCGACCAACACCTGGCCGCGCACCTTGAACGTGGGAGTGGTCTCGAAGCCGTTGGCCCAGCTCCGCACCCGGGCGGCGGCCTCGCGGTCGCGGGTGATATCGATCTCCACGAAGGGGATCTGATGGCGCTTGAAGAGCTCCCGCGCCCGGCGGCAGTCCGGACACCAGGGTGTGCAGTACAGGACGACCTCGGCATCGGGCTCGGGGGAGGGAGGGGCTGCAGGGGCGGCGGCCTCCCGCCAGGCCATACTGGCAGCCAGCTCCGGCTCGACCTCCGCCAGCGCCTGGAAGAGGACTTCGTTGTCCGGCTGGTGGTCGATATCGTGGACGTCGATGTAGCGGATGACGCCGGTTTTGTCGATCACAAAGATCGCCCGCTCGCTGGTGCCGTCGGAACGGAGCACGCCGTAGCGTTCGGCGACCAACCCGTGGGGATAGAAGTCGCTCAACAGGGGGTAGGTGATCCCACCCAGGCTGTCGGACCAGGCTTTGAGAGAAGGCACACTGTCAACGCTGATGCCCAGGACCTGGGCACGGATCCCTTCAAATCGGGCGAGTTCCGCCTCATATGAAGGGATCTGGCCCGTTCATATCGGGGTCCAGGCCAGGGGGAAGAAGGCTAGCACGACGTTGCATTGATTGCGGTAGGCTCTGAGGCGCACCCGGTACCCCAGATGACATTCCAGCTCAAAATCCGGGGCAATATAACCCACTTTCAATAATTGGCTTTGACCGACCATGGGCGGCTCCTTCGATAAAGGCATAGATGGCTAACGATAATTGTAACGCGAGCCGGCCCTTCTGGTGGAGCCAGTTTTCTCCATGGCTTTCTCAAGGTCGTAAGCCAGGCTTTAATAAAGATAGGGGGTTGGATCAAGGCGGGCTGTGCAGCCCGCCTTGATCCAACCCCCATATTGGGAAAGCCATACAGTTTTTCAGGGGAAGGGCGTTCGCGGCGGTCACCTGCCGTCCGGAGGCAAGGCTTCCCACTCCCGGCGCAGGATGCCGTAGAAGCGCACGTCCTCGTAGGAGCCGCTCCAATGGTGGTCATGGCTGCGGAGTTCGCCTTCGAAGCGTATGCCGATCTTCTCCATCACCCGCCCGGAAGCCGGATTGCGGGCAAAGTGACGGGCGCAGATGCGGTTGAGCGACAGCTCTTCGAAGCCGTATCTCAGCAGGCGGCGGGCGGCCTCGGTGGTGTAACCCTGGTTCCAGAACGGCTTACCCATCCAGTAGCCCATCTCGGCCCGCTGGTGCAGGCGAGAGACGATCAGCCCAATGGCCCCCAGCACTTCGCCAGAATCCAGGCGGGTGATAGCGAAGGTGGCTTGCTCGCCGAGCTGGAAGCCGGGCAGGTGGGTGGCGATCCATCTCTCGGCCAGGCCCGGGGGATAGGG
>CAYMLG010000130.1:1726-3576 GCA_964391195.1 uncultured Anaerolineaceae bacterium
CGCTCCCGTCCGCGGCGAGCAGGGCGACGCGGTTGGTGTCCACGGCAAACCCGGCATCCTGGGCGCTGATATCGTTGGCCACGATCAGGTCGAGGCGTTTGCGCTCCAGCTTCCCCCGCGCGTTCTCCAGTAAGTCCTGAGATTCGGCGGCGAAACCGACCACCACCTGCGGGCGACCGCCCGGCTGCCTGGCCTCCGCCACCGCGGCGAGCACATCGGGGGCGTATTCCAGGTGGATCACGGGGAGCCCGGCTTCCTTTTTGATCTTCTGCCCGGCCGTGCTGGCGGGGCGAAAATCGGCGACGGCGGCGGCCATGAGCAAGGCGTCGTGTTTGGGGAGTCCGGCGAGGACAGCCTGCAGCATCTCACCGGCTGTTTGCACATCGATGCGGCGCGCTCCCGGGGGCGTGGGCAGGGCGGTCGGAGCGGCGACCAGGGTGACCTCGGCCCCCAGGTCGAGCGCCGCCTGGGCCAGGGCAAAGCCCTGCTTGCCCGACGAGCGGTTGGCGATCACCCGCACCGGGTCGATCGGCTCCTGCGTGCCCCCGGCGGTGACCAGAACCCGTTTGCCGGCCAGAGGCCCATCCTTGGCCAGCAGCAGGCGGATGCGGGCCAGGATCTCGGCGGGCTCCGCCATGCGCCCGACCCCGACCATGCCGGAAGCCAGATGCCCGCTGGCCGGGCCCACCACCTCGGCCCCGCGCTGGCGCAGCGCCTCCAGGTTGGACTGAGTAGCCGGGTGGGCAAACATGCCCCCATCCATTGCCGGCGCCAGGAGCAGCGGAGCGCTGGTCGCCAGCGCGGTGAGGCTGAGCAGGTCGCCGGCCGAACCATGGGCCAGCTTGGCCAGGGTGTTGGCCGAGGCGGGGGCAATCGCCAACAAATCCGCCTCCCGGGCCAGGCCGATGTGCAGCACATGCCCTTCGCGGCCCCACAGGTCGGCGTCCACATACGCCCGCCGTCCGGTGACGGACTGGAAGGTTAGCGGGGTGAGGAACTGCAGCGCGGCCTGGGTGAGGATCACCTCCACCTTCGCCCCGGCCTGGGCCAGTTTCGAGGCCAGGTCGGCCGCCTTGTAAGCGGCGATCGAGCCGGTCACACCCAGAAGTATATTCCTGTCGTTGAGCAGCGCATCCATGCCGGTGACACCCCCGCAATTAAAAGGCAGGCGCCGCGCGGCTCGAACCCGGACCGCGCAACACCTGTTGAGGCCGGTTATAGCAAAGGATTGTTAAAGGCTAAGACCTGGCGATGAAATCGACGGTAATCTTTACCAAATCTTCCGTATTGAGCATACCGGCAATTGAGATCGGGCCGAAACCGAAGTCGCTCATCAGGAATTCAGTGTTGGCCTGGCCCTGAAGAGCGTCCTCCACCAATTGTACCGTAACATCGAAGGTCGCCGGGCGGGTCACTTCGCGGATGGTGAGATCGCCGGTGACCTGGAAGCTGATCTGCTCGCCAGGGGTATAGGCGGCGGGAAGGCCATCGATCTGGGTGGGGGTGAAGGTCACGATGGGATACTGCGCCGACTCGAGATAGCGGCCGCGCAGGGCGTTGTCGCGGCGCCCGCTGTCCGAGGTGAACTGGCTGATATCCACGGTCAGCGGCCCGATCTGCGAGCCCTGCGGGTTGGCGAGGTCCACGGTCACCTCGCCGTTCAGGGCCGGGGTGACCCCGATGGCCACGTTGAAGCGGTTATCGCCCAGGAAAGTCTCGCCCACTTCGTACGTGACGGTGGATTCGCCGGGGACGAGGGTGAAGACCACCGGACCGGCCGGACGTGCGGGCTCGACGACCTCATCGCCCGCCTGGCCGCCGGTGCCGCCGCCCTGTTCGGGCGAACCGCC
>CAYMLG010000130.1:3676-7296 GCA_964391195.1 uncultured Anaerolineaceae bacterium
GAGCAACTTCTTGGGGCTGAGTCTCTCCCCCGGTTTGAGGCTGCGGGTCGAGCACAGCCGGCGGCTCGGTGGCGGCCGGCTGTGCGCCGCAAGCAGATAGCAGCAACGCAAATACGAGCAACAGTAAGAATATGGTTTTACGCATATGGATGTCCTCCTTCAGTGATTTGGCTTTACAAGCCTGCGGCTCTGCGAGCCTGTGTCTCTGCGAGACACAGCCATCCTTCTCTTACGCAGAGCACCCCCGGATGGTTTTCCCCCTTTGGATGGGACCGCTTTTCGAACGGCGGAGAGCAGCCCGGCGATCATGGGGGGACGGCAGCCGGCGCAGGTTGGCCGGCTGGCGTCTCCTCACGATAACGGCGGGTGAGATCAGGCCTGGATTTCCAGCAGGCGGTCGCGGCCGGCCAGGTCCTGGATAAGCTGCAGGCTTGCAGTGGGAAAATGCCCCCGGGCGAGAGCCAGGGCGCGCGGCCCCTGGGAGGCTTCGATCTCGAGCAAGGCCAGCCCGCCGGGGGCCAGGCAGCCGGGGGCGAGAGCCAGCAGGCGGCGGATGAGATCCAGGCCATCCTGCCCGCCGCGCAGCGCCAGGGCCGGCTCCGTGCGGGAGACGCGCAGGCCGGGCAGGGTATCTTCCGGGATATAGGGCAGGTTGGCGCAGATCAGGTCGAGGGGCGAGCCGAGGGGCGGCAGCAGGTCAGCCTGGATGAACTCGATGCGCTCCAGGACGGCGTGACGGGCGGCGTTCTGGCGGGCCACGGCCAGGGCGGGGGCGGAGACATCGGTGGCCAGCAGGCGCAGGCCGGGGCAGTGGACCGCCAGGGAGACGGCGATGCAGGCCGATCCCGTGCCCACATCGGCGGCCAGGCGGCGGCCGGGGTTGCGCTCCAGCCAGGCCAGGGCGCGCTCCACCAGCAGCTCGGTCTCGGGGCGGGGGATGAGCACCGCGGGGGTGACTGCGAACTCCAGGCCGAAGAACTCCCAGCGCCCGAGGACGTAAGGCAGGGGCTCGCCGGCGGCCAGGCGGGCGAGGGCGGCCTGGAAACGGGCGCCCTGCTCCGGGGACAGCACGGCCTCGGGATGGGCCAGCACCCAGGCGCGGCTGCGGCCGAGGATCTGGGCAGCCAGCACCTGCGCATCCAGGCGGGGCGTCTCGCTAACTGGCTGCGGGCCTTTAGCCACGGCCTGCAGGGCTTCCACCGCAGCCTGCAAGGCGGCGCTCAACGTCACGGGCTCAGACGAACTCAACGGGCAGCTCCAGGAAACGGCCAAAGCCCCGGGCGGCTCGCTCGAAAGCCGCCTGCTCGGCCGGGGTGAAGGGGCGGAAAGGGGCCGACTCGATCTGTACTGCGCTCTTCGTCACCGTCCGCCGCCAGCTCCCGGACGCCCGGCCATCGATCAGGGTGATATTAAAGTAGGACGACTCGGTAATCTGGCCGGCATAGCGCCCGTCGATCAGGGCGCTGCGATCTTTATAGGCCACAATGTACTCATCCAGGAGCTGTACCAGGAGGGCCGAGGGCGAGGCGGGCAGGACGGGCGAGGAAGCGGGCGGAGCGAACCAGTAGGTCTTGCCCTCGATCGCCTCCTGCTCCAGGTGCGGCCTGGCCAATTCCAGCCCTTCTTTGACCTCGGCCACGGTCAGGCCGGACCACCAGGCGAAATCCTGCACCTGGGCCGGGCCGTGGCTGGTGAAATAGCGCCGGGTGAGCTCGGCCAGGGCCTCTTCGCGGGGCAGGGAGCGGGCCTGCGGGGAGCGCTCGGCGAGCAGCATGTAGGTGAACTGCTTGCCGCGGCGCGGCCCGCTGCAGATCAACCCATCCAGCTCGGCCCACATGACAATGTAAGCCAGGCGCTGGCCTGCGGCCTGAATGCCGGCCTGGGCCAGCGCCCCGGCCAGTTCCGAGCGGGTGAGCTGGCGGCCGCCCTGCAGGGCCTGGACCATGACATCCTGGCTGCGGGCGGCGAGGGAGGCATCGACCTCCGACTTCCGGTACATGAAGGCGTTGCCGGCATGCACACGCGGCGAAGTGAGCTCCAACACCCAGCGGATATCTTCGGGCGCCAGGAAATGCCAGGTGGGGCGCATGGCGTGCGTGCGCAGGACCTCGCCGCGGTTGAAGGCCTGCTCGATGAAGGTGTCGGTCGGGGCGCCGGCCAGGCGCTGCCCCAGCGACCATTTGGCCACCAGATAGTCCTGCGCCTGCACCGCGCCCATCCAGGCGACCAGCTCGGCGGGGGTGCTGCAGATGGGGTCGATCAACTGCTGGTTGTGCAGCCGGTGGGCGATAATGTCGGGCATGGGACTCTCCCTACTTACCCCCAAGGATATAAGCGGCGAGCGTGTTTCGCCCGGCGGCACCGGGTAAAACACGCTCGCTGCAAACTGCGCTCTTTACTGGCCTTCGCCGATGGCGGCCAGGCGCTCGGCCTCATCGCGGGTGGCCAGCTCGTCGATGAACATATCGATCTCACCGTCCATCACCGCCGGGAGGTTGTGCGAAGAAAGGTTGATGCGGTGATCGGTGACCCGGGACTGAGGGTAATTGTAGGTGCGGATCTTCTCCGAACGCTCCCCGGCGCCGATCTGCGAGCGGCGGTTGGCGTCCTCCTCGGAGCGGCGCTTCGCTTCTTCGATCTCGTACAGGCGGGCGCGCAGGATGGCCATGGCCCGCATCTTGTTCTGGAGCTGAGAGCGCTCGTCCTGGCACTGCACGACGATGCCGGTGGGCAGGTGGGTGATGCGCACCGCGGTAGAGTTCTTCTGCACGTTCTGGCCCCCCGCCCCGGCCGACTTGTAGACGTCGATGGAGATATCGCTCTCGGGGATGTCGATATCCACCTCTTCCATCTCGGCCAGCACGGCCACGGTGGCGGTGGAGGTGTGGATGCGGCCCTGCGACTCGGTGGCGGGGACGCGCTGCACGCGGTGCACACCCGACTCGTACTTGAGGCGAGAGTAGGCGCCCCTGCCCTTGACCATGAAGATGATCTCTTTGAACCCGCCGATGCCGATCTCGTTGGCGGAGAGCACCTCGATGCTCCAACGGCGGCGCTCGGCGTAGCGGCTGTACATGCGGTAAAGGTCGGCGGCGAACAGCGCGGCCTCGTCCCCGCCGGTGCCGGCGCGGATCTCGACGATCACGTTGCGCTGGTCGCGCTTGTCGGTGGGCAGCAGCATGGTCTTGACCTCGCGCTCGAGCTGCTCGATCTGCGGCCCGAGGTCCTCCAACTCGGCCTCGGCCAGCAGGCGCAGTTCCTCGTCCCCGGCGTCCAGCAGGGCCTCGGCCTCCTCGCGGCGCTTAAGGGCCTGGCGGTACTGGCGGGCCTTGGCCACCAGCTCTTCCAACTCGGCGCGCTCCATGCCCAACTCGGCGGCGCGCTGGTAGTCGTCGCCCACTTCCATCAGCTCGCGGCTGATCTCCTCATATCGCTCTTCAATTCCGGCAAGTTTGTCTAACATAAACTTCCTGTATTTCCCGGCAGGATCGCGGGTCTTTCAGATTGAGTCAGAAAACCCGAACAAATACTGGTAAACAGGGCGAAAAACCCGAGTCACGATTATACCACCGGAACTTTCGCCCTGTTTTGGGCGTCTAGGGGGCGGAGGAAAAGTGAAA
>CAYMLG010000130.1:7396-9336 GCA_964391195.1 uncultured Anaerolineaceae bacterium
AAAAAGAGCACGCGGTGTAAGGAACTATATAAGGAGTCTGCCATGAAGTTCCGCCTGACCCTCATCCTCATCTTACTCGTCTTACTCATCCCTGCCCCGGCGCGGGCGGACGGGATCGTGGTGCCCGAACCGCCCATCTGCGACCCCCGGCCCTGCCCGCCGCCGCCCTGCCCGGGGCCCTTCCCCTGCCCAATCCCCTCCCCCATGTCCCAGCTCGCCATCCGCTACCACCACGTGGAGGTGACCATCGAGGACCAGATCGCCACCACGCGCGTGGACCAGGTGTTCTTCAACCCCAACGATTGGGCGGTGGAGGGCACTTACATCTTCCCGCTGCCCCAGGGAGCGGCGCCGCACGACTTCACCCTGTGGGTGGACGGCGAGCCGGTGAAGGGCGAGATCCTGGAGGCGGAGCAGGCGCGCCGGACTTACCAGGAGATCGTCAGCACGCTGCGCGACCCGGCCCTGCTGGAGTACATCGGCCAGGGGGCGGTGCGGGCGCACGTCTTCCCCATCCCGCCCCAGGGCGAACGGCGCATCGAACTGGAGTACAGCCAGGCGCTGCAGGCCGAGGATGGGCTGGTGCGCTACGTCTACCCGCTCAACACCGAGAAATTCTCGCTCTGGCCGCTGGAGAACGTGACGGTTAACGTGGAAGTCCGTTCTGAGGCGCCCATCCGGGCGGCCTATTCGCCGAGCCACCCCGTCGCCATCAGCCGGGAGGACGACCACCACCTCAAGGCCGGCTACGAGGCGCAGGACGTGCTGCCGGACAGCGACTTCGCCCTGTACTACTCGATCGGGGAGAGCCCGGCCCTCCACCTGCTGAGCTACCGCGACCCGGCGGAGGGCGAAGCGGATGGGTTCTTCCTGCTCATGCTGGCCCCGGGGATCGATGCCGGCCAGGAGCCGCTGCCCAAAGACCTGCTGCTGGTGCTCGACCGCTCGGGCAGCATGGAGGGGGAGAAGTTCGCCCAGGCCCAGGAGGCGCTGCGCTACATCTTGAGCCACCTGAACCCGGATGACCGCTTCAACCTGATCGCCTTCAGCACCGGCCTGGAGACCTACGCCGGCGGGATGCGCCCGGCGGAAGAGGCGGACCAGGCCATCGCCTGGGTGGACCGGCTGGAGGCGGCCGGCGCCACGGACATCAACCGGGCGCTGCTGGAGGCGGCGGCTATGACGGACCGGGAGCGCCCGGCCTACCTGATCTTCCTCACCGACGGTCTGCCCACCGAGGGCGTGGTGGAGAGCCCGGAGATCTTACGCAACTTCGAGATGGCCGCCCCGCAGAACCTGCGGCTGTTCGCCTTCGGGGTGGGCTACGACGTGGACACCTACCTGCTGGACTCGCTGGCCCAGGCGCAGCACGGCGCCAGCACCTACGTGCTGCCCGGCGAACGCCTGGACGAGACGCTCTCCGGGTTCTACGCCCGGATCAGCGCGCCGGTGCTCACCGACCTGGAGCTGGACTTCGGCGACCTGGCGGTCTATGACCTGTACCCCTCGCCCCTGCCGGACCTGTTCCGCGGCTCGCAGATCGTCCTGGCCGGGCGCTACCGCCAGGGGGGCGCGACCACCATCCGCCTGAGCGGGGAGGTGAACGGCGAGCGCCATACTTTCACCTTCCAACCCGAGCAGAGGTTCGCGACGGAGCCGGGGGGCGGCGGGCCGCAGGCGGCGATCCCCCGCTTGTGGGCCACGCGCAAGATCGGCCACCTGCTGAACCAGATCCGGCTGGACGGGCCGAACCAGGAGCTGATCGACCAGGTGGTGCGGCTGAGCATCCGCTACGGGATCGTCACGCCCTACACCTCTTACCTGGTGACCGAGCCGCTGCCGCTGGGGGCGCAGGAGCAGGAGCGCATCGCCAGCGAGCAGTACGACCAGATGCTGGCCGCCCCGCAGGCGGAGGTCTCGGGCCAGGCGGCGGTGGAGCG
>CAYMLG010000131.1:0-3228 GCA_964391195.1 uncultured Anaerolineaceae bacterium
AGCAGGTTGGTGAACACCGGGCCGAGGGAAGTGTTGAACTCGCCCGTCTTCTGGTTGTAGATGCGCGTGCCCACCAGGTCAGCGGGGACCAGGTCGGGGGTAAACTGGATCCGTTTAAATTCGCCGCCGATCGCCTCCGCCAGGGTCTTAATCGCCATCGTCTTCGCCAACCCCGGCACCCCCTCCACCAGGATATGCCCTCGCGACAGCAGGGAAACGATCAGGCGCTCCAGCAAGTGATCCTGCCCGACGATGATTTTTTTGACTTCGTACAGCACGCGCTCCATCGGCAACCCATTCTTGCCCTTAACGTTCTGATCCATCGCCTCTCTCCTTCACACTGAACCGATACCTGTTCACCGCAGGGAACCCCTCCCCTACTGTGAGTCGAGCAATATCCGCCGGCCCGAGACCGGTGGAGCAGGGGCCATCCCGGCCGGCGAACGATAGCTGCGACGATCCGGCGGCATAACCTGCGCTTTTCGCCCATTGAGGCTGGCGAGCGGCGCGACCGCAGGGAGTCTGTTAAATTAATAAGGCGGCGACCCAGCCGCGGAGGCCGCCACCTGAATTGGCACAGCAAAGCCGATGCCGATAAAGAAATCTTGCTCGGTCGGGTTCACAATCCCGACGATGATCCCCACCACTTGCCCGTTACGGTTGAGCAGCGGCCCGCCCGAATTGCCCGGGTTCACCGCCGCGTCGATCTGGATCAGGTCTTCGAGCTCCTGTTCGCTGTTTTCGGGCCTGAAAGACCGGCCAAAGCCTGAGATCACCCCTGAGCTCATCGAACTGTACAGGCCGAAGGGATTACCCACCGCAAAAGCCTCGTCGCCCACCCGCAGCGCGCCCGAGTTGCCCAGGACGGCCGGCACCACCTGCTCCGGGAGCCTGTCTGGGGTCAACACGGCGATATCGTTCTCCGGCTGCGCGCCGGTGATCTGCCCGCGGGCCTGGGTGCCATCTGCGAAATAGATCTGAATATCGGTAGCGTCAACCACCACATGCAGGCTGGTGAGAATCTCCCCGTTGGTATTGATCACCACCCCGCTGCCCAGGCCGCTGCCCTCCTCGCCGTTCTCTAAGGCGGCCTGGGTCTGGATCAGCACCAGGGAGGGCTGGATCGCCTGGTAAACCCGGGCCGAATACGCCGGTGGGGGCGTGGCCGAGGCCATCGCCAAAGCCACGGCCTCATTCACTTCGCCCATGGTCAGAGGCTGCGGGGCGGGGAACAGGGCGTTATACAACAGCAGGCCGGCCAGCGCCGCAGCGATCCCCGCAGCAAACGGCGCCGCCTGGCGCAGGCGCTGTCTCAGCCCCTGCAGACGGCTTCGCCAAAGCTCCGAGCGTTCCTCTGAACCTTCACTGATTGGTTCTTCCATTCTCATATTCATGATTCTTGAAACGTTCCCCCCATCCCGGTTTCCATTCCTCGATCGACTTGAACCTGCTGCGATGGGAACTTTCTGAGGGCTGAAGCTGCGGACGATCTGATGATAATATTCCCCCCACAGATCTAAGTTTTAAAAGGCCGTAATTGTCCTATTATAAAACTAAAAGATGAACCGGAGATGAACAGCACTCCGGCAATCTGGAGCGAATTACGGGCCTTTCGCCCGGATATATTCGCTTACATTTACATTATAAACCAGGTCTTCCACATTAAGCACCGCCCAGGGCTTGCCATCGTCCATCCAAATCAGCGCCGCGGTTTTCAGGGTGAGGTGACCATCGACCATGTCCCAGTCCCGCGTTTCGTTCAGCCACAAGGTCTTCTCGGTGCTCTCTGCTCCCTTGTAACGCATCGACTCGAGATAAGAGATCATCCCGCTCTCCGGGTCGAAGCGCGCCACGAAACGCTCCTCCCCATCCTCGAAGGGTACGATGAGCAGGGCTGTGTTCTCATCCACCGCATCCCAGCGCACTCGCGGATCGGTGAGGAAGATAGAAGGCAGCCAGATCGATTCCGCCCACAACCCCAGGTTCGCGCCCTGCTCGATTTTGGGGTCGTTTTCGACCGTCCCGAAGGGTAATTCAAACAGGCTTTTCCCGTCCACGTACCGCTCGTTGACCTTCAAAACCGGGATACCGAACAGGGTGGCTTCGATGTAATGCCGGTAACCCTGCCCGGCAATGTGGGTGAAACGGAACCGCGCCGGGAATGCGACCGGCCCAAACGGCCGCATCTTCCCCCTCCCGGTGATCACCGCCGACTCGAACACCGGCACTTCATCGCCGAACAACTGCCGGTAGTAGCGCTCAACCGGCTGCGGCAAATCGTCCGGCAGGGGGATCGTCTGCAAAGCCGGGGTGCGTTCGCTGTATAACTCAAACGGTTTTGGTTGGATCTGCAGCCCGATCCAAACCAACACCACCAACGCAGCCAGGACTGCCGCGCCAATCACCAGGATTTTCGATAACAGTTCCATTCTTTTTCCACTTCTCTATGGATTGGGATAAACCTTGGGGTTTTCGGGCCTTATTGTACTCCCGAAATGCATATTTTCAGAGGGGTGCGTTGTGGTACACTATTAAGAACAAGTGATCTATTTAAGATCGCTCATTTATCTCTACACGCTGGGAACTCTCGAGCTCGTATGATCAAAAATTGTCTGGCTGCCGTCGGTCTGGTCTTTCTCGCCGTGTTGGCCGTCGTTGGCGTCCTGTTGGCGGCGGCCTTCTTCGACCTCACCGGCACAGTTACGCTGCCGGAAGAATTGGGGAACCTGCTCAGCACCCCGCTCGTGCTTCCGCACCTCGGCCAACGGACTGCTACGATCTCCGTTATCGGCACGCCGCAGTTCGAGGTTTCCAATCCCCTCGAGGAGCAGCCCCTGCCGACCTGGGCGCCGACCGAAACACCCATCCCCACCCCTACGCCCATCCCTCCACTGGCGCCTGAAATTTATCGCACCGAAGTCCTGATCCGTATGCGCCATTTTGCCACCGCGCTGGAGGACTGGCTGGCCGCCAACGACCGCCTGGCCGAGGACCACTCCCTGATGGACGACCCGGCCTGGAGGGAAGAGATGGGCCTGCTCCTGGACAATGTGGCCAACACCGGCCAGGCGCTGACCGCAGTTGGGCCGCCGCCCCCCGAATACCAGGAGATCGACTCCTGGCTGGACAAGGCGGGAGAGGAATCGCTGGCTCTGCGAGCGAACTTCCTGCGCGCCCTGGAGAGCAGCGACCCGCAGGACTTCACCGCCGCCGGAGACAGTTTCACCC
>CAYMLG010000131.1:3328-6524 GCA_964391195.1 uncultured Anaerolineaceae bacterium
TGCTGTGCAGCCCGCCTACCCCTTACTCTTTATTTTTTACAACTTTGAGTAAGTCACAGGGGTACAATTAGCGCACGAAGGGAGGTAGGACAGATGCATCCGCAAGATATTCTCAAGTACGGTCATCTCACGGTTGTTCGCACCCTGGACGAGTTCCCCAAGGACCAGGTGTACACCACCGGCGCCTGCGGTTGGTGGTCGGTCCGAGATTTAATCGCCCACCTTTCATCTTTCGAGCTGATGTTGGTGGATGTCCTTTCCAGCCAGCTATCCCCGGGCCCCACCCCGTACCTGGACGCCTACACGAATCGCTCGATCAACTTCAACGACGACCAGGTCGGGCGGCGGCAGGATCTCTCGATGGAAGAAGCCTACGAAGAGTACTGCCTGGCCAATGAACGGGTGATGGAGCTGGCCCGGGAAATCCCCCAATCCACCTGGCAGCAGACGGGCGTTCTGCCCTGGTATGGCCGCGAGTACGACCTGGAAGACTTTATCGTCTACACCTTTTACGGCCACAAGCGGGAGCACTGCGGGCAGATCGCCGTTTTCCGCGACCGGTTCGTCCAGCCCTGAGCCACAACCCCACTCAGACCACCGTCACCCTCGTCCCCTGCTTGCCGGTCACCTTCCAGGCAATGCGATCACCGGCGGCGGGGGCGTAGGCCGGGCTCGTCCAGCGGAACAACCACAGCGCATCCTCATTCCGCATATTCACGCACCCGTTGCTCATCGGGTAGCCAAAGTTGTCGTGCCAGAAGGTGCCGTGGAAAGCGATCCCGGCCGTCTGGAAGAAGGAGACCCACGGCACGCCCACTAACTCATACGCGCGCAGATCGGCGGTGAGGGCCCCGTTCCCCATGTGCTTAGAGGGGTGCTTGCGGTCGATCCGGAATTCGCCGGGGCGGGTGGGCGTGTACCTCTCTCCGGCGGAAATCTTCACCTGGCGCACGACCTCACCCGCCTGGTAAGCGGTCAGCACCTGCCGGTCCAACGAGACTTCCAGGCGCTTCTCTTCGGGTGGGACCCCGTCCTCCAGCGGCGCATACTCCTCCGCCGGTATCGGCCGCACGTGTTCGGCCGGGATCTGGTAGCGCAGCCGCAGCCATTCGTCCGTCAGCCAGTAGACCGGGCCGCCGTGTTCCCCCTGTTCCAGCCCGGTGATCCAATGCACCGAGCCGTAATACAGGCGGTAGGCGGTCCGCCACTGCCCCTGGCGGTCCCGATACTGCACCTGCGAATACGGCACGGTGATCTCCCCTAACAGGCCGGAGGCCGGCAGCCGGTCGAGGGCCGGGTTGGTCTGGCAATCGTCCACCCGCTGCACGTATGCGCTGTGCACCCATCCGGCATCGATCCGGTACCAGCGAGGGTTATGGGGAGGCCCGGCAGGGGAATCCACTTCTTCCAGGATCGAGATCAGGGTGTCGCGCAGCAGCTTTTCCACCACCGGGCTGCCGGGGTCCGGCTCCTGGTGCACGGGCAGATTACGGCGCGCCACCCGCCCGATCTTCTGCCGGTACAGCGGTCCGGGCGGGAGCTCTGGCGGAGGGATATCCATCCATGGGGCAAGCGCCAGCCCTAGCAGAGCCGCGCCCCCGGTTTTCAAAAATGAGCGTCGGGTGAGAGTCATATGCCGATTATATTCTCTCGGGCGAGAAGAGGAAAGATGAAAGCCCAGCCGGAAGGAAAATCTTCACTACCCAGGCCATTCCTGGGGTAAAATTGACGGCTGTTGTCTTAAATTTATCATTGGGTCTTTGAGCTTTATGGATATCACTCTCGAACAAATTTCTTCCGCACCATGGGCGGTGGACATCGCCGCCCGGCGCACGTTTGCCATCATTTCTCATCCCGACGCCGGGAAGACGACCCTGACCGAAAAGCTGCTGCTCTACGGCCAGGCGATCGAGCTGGCCGGGAGCGTGCGCGCCCGCCGCAACCACCGCAACACCACCTCCGACTGGATGCAGATGGAACGCGAACGCGGGATCTCGATCACTTCCACCGTGCTCCAGTTCCCTTATCGGGACCGGATCATCAACCTGCTGGATACCCCCGGTCACCAGGACTTCTCCGAAGATACCTACCGCACGCTCGCCGCGGTAGACTCGGCCGTCATGGTGCTGGACGCCGCCAAGGGCATCGAGCCGCAGACCCGCAAGCTGTTCGAAGTCTGCCGCAAGCGGGGCATCCCGATCTTCACTTTCATCAACAAGCTGGATCGCCCGGCCCGCGAACCGCTCGAACTGCTGGACGAGATCCAGACCGTACTGGGCATGGAGCCCGTCCCGGTCAATTGGCCCCTGGGCGACGGCCCAGACTTCCGGGGCGTGGTCGACCGGCCGAGCGGGGACGTGTTCCTGTTCGACCAGACGGAGCGCAACGAGCGAGAAGCCCCCGAGATCCGCCTCAGCTTCGACTCTGTGCGCTCGCGCGGCCTGTTGAACCCCGACAGGCTGAGGCGAGTCCAGGAAGAGTTGGAGCTGCTCGACGGGTTGGGGATCGAATTCGATCTACGCCGGGTGATCGACGGGGAGCAGACGCCGGTGTTCTTCGGCAGCGCCCTGACCAATTTCGGCGTGCGCCTGTTCATGGACGCCTTTGTGGAGTACGCCCCTCCCCCACAGCCCTACCGCAGCCAGGACGGGATCGTGGACCCCAACGATCCCCAGTTCTCGGGGTTCATCTTCAAGATACAGGCGAACATGAACCCCAAGCACCGCGACAGCGTGGCCTTCCTGCGCATCTGCTCCGGTAAGTTCGAGCGCGGCGCGACGGTCGTCCACACCCAATCCGGAAAGGTGGTGCGCCTTCAACGACCGTACAGGCTCTTTGCCAACGAGCGCGAAGTGATCGACGATGCCTACCCGGGTGATATTCTGGGCATCCCCAACAACGGCGACTTCGCCATCGGGGACACCCTGAGTTCGCAGCCGGGTTTGGCGTTCCTGCCCATCCCACGCTTCCCACCGGAACACTTCGCCCTGCTCCACAACCGGGATATCGGCAAGCAGAAACAGTTCCTGAAAGGGCTGAAGCAGCTCGAGGCCGAAGGCGCGGTTCAGGTGCTGTACGACCTCAACGCCTTCCGCCGGGAGCCAATTCTGGCAGTGGTGGGGCAGCTGCAGTTCGATGTGGTTCAGGCCCGCCTGGAAAACGAGTACAACGTCCCCACCGCCCTGGAGCGCCTGCC
>CAYMLG010000131.1:6624-9323 GCA_964391195.1 uncultured Anaerolineaceae bacterium
ATGACTGCGCCAACAAAGGCGGTGACGATCGTCGCCAGGATGCCGCCCCCGAGCGAAACACCCAAAGCAGAAAACAGCCAACCACCAATAAATGCGCCGATAATGCCCACGACGATGGCTTCAATCAGGCTCAAACCGACGCCGCGCACGGCCAGGTCTGCGAGAATCCCGGCCACTGCGCCAACAATCAACCAGATAAGAATAGACTCTAAATCCATATCTCCTCCTGATAAACACGAATGCACCATTCTCAGTCAAGCGGCTTACTGGCGCACAAGGTATGCACGCCGCTCAACCGGCCGCGCCTCGGGGGCGGTTGGCGGAGGCCGGCGAGCTAATCTCAGTATAGCGATAACTTCTAGAAGAAGGTATCAGGACTTTGCCTAAACGCGTATGGGGGGAATCCCGTAACCAACAGGAGTGCATTGCGGGATATAGGCCCGGGAGACCGGGCATAGAGAAAGCGCCGGGGTTGTCGGCTGGCGGACAACCCCGGCGTCTCTTGCTACCCTGGCGGATCTAGAAGATCCCAGAGCCTACGGGCAGAACGGATTGTATTGGTAGCCCTGGGGCTTGTGCACATACGTGATCTGTTCCCAACCTGGCGGGCCGTTTCTCATATAAAATTGGCCGTAAGTCTCGATCAGCAATCCCACCTGGTTATCCCCTGGCCCAACGCGGAATTCAACGCCAAAGATCGCCGGTTTGCGCTCCACCAGGGAATAACTGCCTGTCCCCTGAGCCTGGTTGGCCACATAGAAGGTATAGGTGCCGTCATCACGGAACAGGAAAGCGGCCGTGCGGCAGGTGAGGTTTTGCCAGTAATAACCCTCCCAGTATCCGGTCGGCTCGAATTGGGTGAGCAAATCCTCGATGGGGATATCCTCGATCGTGATCGTTGTCCGCTGGCCGGATTGAACGGTGAACGGGTCCCAATAGCTATACATCAGGAAGCGGCTGGTTTCGCTCTGCCAGTGTCCGGTGCTCAAGTGATAATTGTGCTCGCCTGGCGCAAGTTCGATCTCGTAGTACGAACCGGAGAGGATCCCCCAAGGGGATTCGGTGAAATACTCCACCCCATCGATCATGAGGGAGACGATTGGATAGGAAGCGTTGTTCTGGAAGCGCACCAGGCTCTGAGTGTTGGCTTGCTTGGTGCTCACTAAATTCGTCTGACAGTAGTTGTAGCCGGCCGAGTTACGCGCGATCACCCGCATGGCGAATTGCCAATTGGGGATTAGATCGATAATGGTGACATAGGTTCCGTTTTCCAGGACATAGCCGATAGTACGGAAATCGCCCGGTGGTTCGTAGATTTGTATTTCGAAATACTCTTCATTCGCCGAGTTGTCTGTCCACCAGAAAACGGCGCTGGTATCGGTGATGTTGTCGACCCCGCAGGGGGCTGGGGAATTCGGGGGTACGGTCGGAGCCGGCCCCGTCTGGAAGACTTTTTCAACCCATGCAGATGCTCCGGCGAAGTTTACGCTCCGCAGCCGGTATTGAAAATACGAATTGACGGATAACCCCACATCCAAATAAGAGGTGGTATCCGCCTCCAGATAGGCCAGTGATACGTATTCACCCTCGCCGGGGTCATACCACTCGAGTTCATAGCCCGTTTCATTGTTGGCGTTATCCTTCCAGGAGAGGCGCAGGCTGGTTGTGGAGGCGGGTTCGCCTTTGAAATCCGTAGGCGCGGCCGGGAGGCCATCGGGGAGCGCAAGGGTTCGGGCGGTGATCTCCACCCAGGCGGATTTACCACCGGAGTTCACACTCCGCAGCCGGTACTGGTAATCCGTTTCGATGGTCAGTCCCTTATCCTCGTAGGAGGTGGAATTCGCCGGCAGGTTCGCCAGCCGGACATAGCTGCCACCTTCCAACCGGTCTAGCTGGTAGCCTGTTTCATTATTAGCATTGTCCGTCCACGTGAGCTGCAGGCTGGTCGCCGAGAGGGGTTCGCCTCTGAAATTCGTGGGCGCGGCCGGTGGGTCGATAGAACCCGCCGGGGTATTGGCCGTCGCCTCCACCCAAGCGGAGCCACTGCTAGAGTTCACACTCCGCAGCCGGTACCGGTATTCGGTTTCCGGGGTCAGTCCCTTGTCCTCGTAGGCAGTCGTATTCGCCGGGAGGTTCGCCAGCCGGACGTAGCTGCCGCCTTCCCACCGGTCTAGCTGGTAGCCTGTTTCATCGTTAGCGTTGTCCGTCCAGGTGAGCTGCAGGCTGGTCGCCGAGAGGGGTTCGCCTCTGAAATTCGTGGGCGCGGCCGGCGGTTGGGCAGGGATGGACGGACCGGCGGGCCTTGCCTTCAACGCCAGCGGTAGATAGGTTCGGTATTGAGCCGTATCGGTAGCAGGTGCAGCCATGGCAGCCGAGAGCATATTGCCGGCCGAGAGCATGCTGCCGGCCGGGAGCAGCCCATCCGGCAAAGGCTGGGGGATGGGATTAGCCACCGCTGCCAGAGGGTTGGCCATCAGGATGAATACTGCGATGAGCAGGAGGCTGTGGTTGAAAACCGCCCGCGTCTTGAGCTTCATAGCGACCTCCGGTTTTTCCTATATAGTTTTCTAATACAGGGTTTTGTACAATTTAATTATAGTCTATATCCCCCTTTTTGAACATAAGATACCCCAGGTGTTAATCTTTGGGCAGGGTTCCCAGCCGGGGAGGCTTGATTGCCACGGATATTCGCCCACCCC
>CAYMLG010000132.1:0-7158 GCA_964391195.1 uncultured Anaerolineaceae bacterium
GCCAAAATCCGTTTTCAGCCATCCGTTCTCAGCAACCCACAGCCTTATCGCGCCTGGGGCGTCGAATACAAGCGCCGCTGTTGAAGGACAAAAGTCGCCAGCAGCGTGAGGATCACCAGGGCAAAAACGGTCCAGGCCGGGATGGCGACTGCGGGGACTTGGGCGTGCTTGATGGCGATCCCGGCCAGAGACCAGAGGATCACCAGCGCGTAGGCGATGTCCCGGCGGGTGAAGATGACCAGCGCGGTGATGACCAGCACTGCGACCAGCATAATCGACGTCCAGATTTCGGGAGCGATACCGGCTCCATCCCACCCCCAGTAATCGAGCAAGGCGGTGACATTGGCGATCGTCGCCACCGTAATCCAGCCCAGGTAGATGCTGAACGGCACCCGAGCAGCCCAGGTCTCCGCCTGCGAGACAGAGGCCCGGCCGATGCCCAAACCCAGGTAGGTGAGGATCAATGTGGCGAGCAAGGCCAGCATCGCGATGATTGTGAGCGAGAAGAGCTCATAATGCCAGAGGAAAATCCAGGCGGCGTTCGCCAGGCTGCCCAGAACAACCCACCAGCCCGTCGCCCGCAGGCGAGGGTTCTCACGCTGGGAGGGCAGCGCCTGAAAGACCGTGTAAACGGCCAGCCCCAGGAAAATCAGCCCCCAAATCGAAAAGACATATCCCGCCGGGATGAAATACACATCGAAGCGATCCGAAATTTCGCCAGTGTAGTGGCCGTTGATCGGCAGCGCGTTCGCCAGGCCGTTCACGATGAGCACTGCCACGGTAGTGATGATCACAGCAATTTGACGTATCCTGTCATTCATTTGATTACTTCCTCTTCTTTCAACCTATCGAATTGAAGGTGCGCTTCCTGTTGGCGCCATCGCTATTCTTGATGAAAACGAGTTGGCTGCGCGCATCCTTTTTTGATTCCCCCGTCGTTCATCAGCTTTGAAAAACGGCTTCGGAACGATGGGTTCAATCTTACCCGGTCCCCCAGGTTTTGTCAATGTTTTGTCCAGATTTAACTTGACAAAATATGGACAAGAAGCTATACTCCAGGCCAGGGGATACACAGTGATCAAGGTAGGTTATGGATTTGGTGCAGAAAAACTCAAGGTGGGAAAAACACTTGAACGACCTGGCGAACGGCGCAGCCTGCAACGAGGCCGGCAAAACAGCCTCTCTGCCCCACACGGGCCGAGATTTACAGCAATCTTTTGAAGCCTGTGCGGCGATCACCGCTGAGCACAGCCGCTCGTTCCACCTGGCGAGCGGGCTGCTGCCGGCAGAGAAACGCAGCGCCATGCGAGCCCTGTACGCATTCTGCAGGACTGCGGATGACCTGGCGGATGGTGATAGCGAACAGCCCGGCGTACGGCTGCGCGAGCTGCGCCGGGGGATAACCGGAGGGATTTCCGAAACATACGATGATATCCTGCCTGCGTGGCGGGCGATACGCGCCCGCTATCAGATCCCGATCTGCTATGCAGAGCAACTGTTGGATGGGGTCGAGCGCGACCTGGTGCAGTACCGCTACGATACTTTCGAGGATCTGTCGGTTTACTGCTATCGGGTGGCATCTACGGTGGGCTTAATGAGCATGCGCATCACCGGTTACACCAGCCAGCTCGCGGTCCCCTACGCCATCAAACTGGGGGTCGCCTTACAGCTCACGAATATCCTGCGGGATGTGGGTGAAGACTGGAATGCCGGCCGCCTGTATCTTCCGCTGGAGGAGCTGAGGGCATTTGGCCTGGGGGAACAGGACATCGCCGCGGGGAAGGTGGACGGGCGCTGGCGTGACTTCATGCGCTTCCAGATCGCCCGCACCCGGCAGTTGTACGCAGAAGCGCTGCCCGGCATCCACCTGCTCCATCCCGATGGCCGTTTCGCAGTCGCGGCGGCCGCGATGCTGTACCGGGGGATACTGGACCGCATCGAAGCGCTGGACTATGAGGTCTTCAGGCAGCGCGCGTTTGCCGGCCGCGGCCAAAAACTGGCGATTTTAGGGCGGGCGTTCGTATATGCCAGGCAGTCCAGCAGGAGCGGGTCCCTGGCCCGGCTGCTGCCGGATGAAGGATGAAATGCGAATACGAGGCCGGGCAATCCAGGCGTTTCCAGCTGCCAGGAAGGCCGGTCCGGTGATCAAGATTTATCAGTAGCAACGGGGGTGGAGGAATCAAGTGACAGTTCAACCGACAGCAATTGTGATCGGAGCCGGCATCGGCGGGATTGCCGCCGCCGGCAGACTCAGGCGGAACGGGTTTAAAGTGACGGTGGTCGAGAAGAACGGGCAGCCCGGAGGCCGCTGCGGCCAGCTCATCCGGGAAGGGCACCGCTTCGATGTGGGCCCAACCCTGTTTCTGATGCCGGAAGTGTTCGCAGAAACGTATGCGGCGTTAGGCGAGCGCATGGAGGAGCACCTGGATTTGCGCCGCATCGATCCAACGTACACGATCCGCTTTGATGATGGGCTCAGCCTGCAGCTAACCGCCGACTTATTGAAGATGCAGCCCCAGTTGGAGGCAATCGAGAAAAATGCCTTCGACGGCTTTCTGCGCTACATGGCCGAGGGCAACAAGCATTATCAGGTCTCTCTGGAAAAGTTCGTGGGCCGGAATTTCCTCAGCCTCTACCAGTATTTCCACCCCGCCAACCTGCCGCTGCTGTTCCAACTGAAAGCGCTCACCAGCCATTACGAACGCATCGGTACCTACTTCACCGATCCCAGGTTGAAGGCGGCCTTCACCTTCCAGAATATGTACCTGGGCCTCAGCCCTTACGACGCCCCGGCCACTTACTCCCTGCTCCAATATGTAGAGCTGGCAGGCGAAGTATGGTATCCGATGGGCGGCATGTACAGGGTGATTGAGTCACTGGTACACATCGCCGAGAAACTCGGCGTCCGGTTCATGTACAATGCCCCGGTCAGGCGGATCAACGTAGACGGCCAGCAGGTGACGGGCATCGAGCTCGAAGACGGGAGACAACTGGCCGCTGATCTGATCGTCGGCAACGCCGACCTGCCTTATATCTATCGGGATCTGCTCCCCGAGTCGGGCGAAGCGCAGAAGCTGGAGAAAAAGAAATACACCAGTTCTGCCATTATGTTTTATTGGGGGGTCGATCGGGTATATCCACAGATCGGCCATCACAATGTATTTCTATCGGGCGACTACAAGGGGTCCTTCGAGAGCATATTTGCCGATCACACCCTGCCGGACCAGCCTTCGTTCTACGTCCACGCCCCTGCCCGCACGGATCCCGCGGCCGCCCTTGCCGGGCAGGATACTCTGTATGTGCTCGTGCCGGTCGGGCACCTGGATGAGAACACAAGCCAGGATTGGACGGACATGGTCTCGCAAGCCCGCAAGACGGTCTTCGAACGGCTTGAACGGCAGATGGGGGTAAAGGATCTGAGGCAGCATATCAAGTTCGAGACCGTTTATACCCCGCTCGACTGGCAAAAGAAGTACAATCTGGTGAAAGGTGCAGCTTTCGGGCTGAGCCATAACTTCCTGCAGGTTGGCTACCTGCGCCCTCAGAACCGCCACGCACGGTATAAGAATCTTTACTTCGCCGGGGCAAGCACCCATCCCGGCACCGGCCTCCCCATCGTGCTGCTGTCTGCAAAGCTGGCTACCGAGAGGATATTCCAGGAGTACGGGATCCACAACGAAGAGCTGATGAAACAGGCGCAGCCTGCCGGCACGCCTTAGCCGAAATTAGCGAGGGAAAGATGCGCTCCGCCAACAAAACCCCAATCTATAAGTTAAAAGCCGTCCTGGCCGAGACAGGCCTCACCGCCGATGTGCTGCGGGCGTGGGAGCGCCGCTATGGTCTTCCCAAACCCAACCGCACCGGGGGCGGGCACCGGCTGTATTCGGCATACGATATCGAGACCATCAAATGGCTGCAAAAGAAACTGGGCGAAGGGTTGAGCATCAGCCAGGCGGTGCAGCTATGGAAAGAAATGGTTGCCGCCGGGCTGGATCCGCTGGCCGAGCTGTCCCCGGCGGTGACCGTCCACACGCCCGACCTGGAGCGCATTGCCACACCGGCGATCGAAGCCTTGCGCGACGGCTGGCTGAAAGCCTGCCTGGCCTTCGATGAAAGGACGGCGGAGAGCCTGTTAACCCAGGGCTTTGCCATGTACCCGGTCGAAACCATGTGCACGGAGGTCTTGCAGCAGGGATTGAATATCACCGGACAGGGGTGGTATCTCAACCAGGTTTCCGTGCAGCAGGAGCACTTTATCTCCGGCCTGGTATCCCGCCGGCTGCACGCATTGATCACGGCGGCGCCGCAGCCGTATCGAAAACGGACGGTGCTGGCCGCCTGCCCCTCGGGTGAGTGGCACACTCTCCCCGCCCTGCTGCTCACCCTGCTGCTGCGCCGCAAAGGCATCGACGTGGTCTATCTGGGCGCCGACACCCCCATCGAGCAGTTGGACGAGACGGCGGAGACCATCCGGCCGGACCTGATCGTCCTTGCCGCCCAACAGCTCACCACTGCCGCTGCAGTACGAACGGCCGCCCTGGCGCTGCGGGGAAAGAACCAACCCCTGGCGTACGGTGGGCTGATCTTCAATCGTATCCCCGGACTGAAAGACCACATCCCGGCGACTTTCCTCGGGGAGAGTCTGATCAGCGCGGTGGATGCGGTTGAAAGACTGGTATCCGCGCCGGAAGCAGTTTCGCTCCCCGAAGATTGGGATGATGTCGAACCGGTACTGGAAAGCCGGTACCGGGAAAGGCGCATCCAGATCGAGAGGAGTTTATCCGAGAAGCTGCAAGCGGACAGCAGCAAGATTAGATCCCTGGCACAGATCAGCACTTTTGTCAGCGACCGGCTGGAAGCTGCGCTGTCGTTCGGTGATCCCGCCTTTATGGAGCCCGATCTGGATTGGGTGAAGACTTTGCTTGCCAACCGCCGGATACCGGTAAACCTGCTCGGGCAGTATCTGGCCGTCTTCATCCAGGTGTTATGTGAGGAGATGGGGCCGGATGCAGACCCGATTGTCGCCTGGCTCACGGAATATATCTCCCAGGATTGGGTCTCCCTCTGAAATGCAGAGACTCGACGCGAAAACACTTCGCCTGATGCTAACAGGTCTGATCCGGGAAAGATCACCGCTGCCGGTCATGAGGATTCTGTTTCGCAGGATGGGCAGGCTTTTCCACATCCCCCTGCCGGGGTTTCGAGCCACGGTGACCGGCGGACCGCGCGCAAACCGCCAGGTGCTCGTGACCGGGCGAGATAAACTGGAATGGCGCAGCCCGGATGACCCGGTGACGAAGCTGCTGCGCCGGGGCATCCTGGTGACAGACGGTGAAGAGCACGACCGCTACCAGGGGATCATCCAACCGCTGCTCAATCCGGGCAGGCTGCCCGGCTATACGGAGACCATGATCCGGCACACCGACCGGGTTTCGGCGACCTGGGCAGATGGGCAGGTGGTAGACATGCTGGTGGAATCCCGGCGCATCGCGCTGCTGATCATCATGGAGGCTCTGTTTTCGGTCGACTTTTGGGAGGATATGCCGAAACTATGGGCTCCCATTTTGAAGGCGATTGCTTACATATCCCCCGGAGCCTGGATCCTGATTCCAGGGCTCCCGCGTCCCGGCTACCGGAAGCAGATCGAGATCCTCGACCGTTACCTGTATGGGATCATCCAGGATCGGCGGAACGCCGGGCCAGCAGACGACCTGTTGGGGCAATTGATCGCCGCCGGGCTGGATGATGACCGCATCCGGGACCAGATGCTGACCCTGCTGATCGCCGGGCACGATACAACCACCGCCCTCCTGGCCTGGGCCTTCTACGAATTGGGCCGCAATCCGGATTACTATGCCAGGCTTCAGCGCGAATTGGATGCGGCGCTCCACGACGGAGCCTGGGCTGCGGGCGGAAGCCGGCAGCTACCCCTGCTAAATGCGCTGATCAAGGAAACCCTGCGCCTCTACCCGCCGATCCATATGGGCAGCCGCCGCACTGCGGAAAGCATCCACATCGAAGACCATTGCCTACCGCCGGGGGAGCGCCTGATCTACTCGATTTATCTCACCCATCGCGATCCAGACCTATGGGAAGAGGCGGAGGCGTTCAAGCCGGAGCGCTTCCTTGGGGGGAGTAAGGTCCCCCCATTCGCCTACCTGCCTTTCGGAGGCGGGCCGCGGGCCTGCACCGGCGCCGCCTTTGGGCAGGCAGAAGGGCGCATCGTTCTCGCCCGCCTGCTGCAGACACACCATTTTCAGCTCACCAATCCCAGAGTACACGTGCACATGGGCGCCACTTTAGAACCCCGGCCGGGGGTAATGATGAGAGTTCGCCGGAAAATTTAATGACCTATTTTGGTTTTCTAATCGCCTTTATTGGTATTCCGATCGCCATTTTGCTTATCCTCACCCGCCTCGATGAGCGGCGGGGACGCCTTCTGGCCGGTTTTTCGGGCGGAAAAGCAGTGGCGCTGGGGATTGGGCTGCACGTGCTGCTGGCAGTCGCCTACACCACGCCCTGGGATAATTACCTGGTTGCTACCGGGGTCTGGTATTACAACCCGGAGCTGATCTCCGGAGTCCTGCTCGGCTGGGTTCCCCTGGAAGAATACACTTTCTTCGTCCTGGAGCCCGTTCTGACCGGGTTGTGGTGGTGGATCCTGGCCCGCAGAACCAGGGCTGAGGGGGATTTCAGCGGGCGAAAGGCCCTGCGGATTCTCTCAACAGCCATTCTGGGGCTCATCTGGTTGGGGAGCTTGGCCATTCTCGCCTTCGAGTGGGAAGCGGGGACATATCTGGCTCTGATCCTGGGCTGGGCCCTGCCGGCGATCGGGCTGCAGCTCGCCTTCGGGGCGGATATCTTGTGGCATCATCGCAAACTGTTGCTGCTCGCCGTCCTGCCCCTCTTCCTGTATCTCTCGGCGGCGGATTCGGTCGCCATTTCCGCCGGGACCTGGACGATCGATCCCGGCCAGTCGACCGGCCTCTTTGTAGGGCCGCTGCCCGTGGAAGAAGCGGTATTTTTCCTGATCACCGTTGTGCTGATCAGCTTCGGCCTGACGTTATCCCTGGCCGAAGCCAGCCGCCCCAGGTGGGCCAGCATCGTCAGCAAATGGGCGGCCAGAGGGGGATATATCCCCTCCCGGTTCCAGGATCG
>CAYMLG010000132.1:7258-9183 GCA_964391195.1 uncultured Anaerolineaceae bacterium
CCTTTAATGCCATTTGCCTTGCCAGGGCTTCTTCGAGGCGACCCAGGGACCGCAGGGCCCGCGCCACTGTCCAGGCGGCGATCCTTAATTCGAGCTGCCGTCCGTCGAGCCGGTAAAATTCTTCCGCTTTTTCGAACATCGCCAGGGCTGTAGCATACTCCCCCAGTTCGTGATACGACCAACCCGTGTTGTTGTAGAGTGAGCCCAGCCAGGACCGGGCGCGCGCCTGCTCCGAGGCTTCTGCCATCTCGATCGCCTGCAAGTTAAGCGCCAGGCCATCCGCCTCAGGCGCAACAATGGCCAACATATGGAGCGCATCGATGGCGTAGGAGTCTTCCCGGAGCTGCCTGGCCAGATCCAACGCCTGCTCGAAAAAGACCCGGGCGGCGCCGGCCTCGCCCGAAGAGTTGTGGACCCGCCCGCGCTCTAATAAATAGCGCACCTTCGCCCGAGAAGGAGATTCTGCCAACTGCTGCTCCACTCCATCGAGCGTCTCATGGGCCTGAGGGAAATTGCCTTGCAGCCCTTGCGCCCGAGCGACCTGCGTGAGCAATTCCAGCCTCAGCGGATCGCTCTCCGGGATCTGTGTAAGGGCCTCCCGGAATCTGGCTTCGGTCAGGTCTGGGCGGGAATAATCCCATAAGGTATCAATATCAGCGCTCGATCCCATTTTGCATATCTCCTGGTTTCGGATTGACAATCCCCCACAAAACAGAGAGTTGTATTTTACCAGGGCGGTGGTTTCCTGGCCTTATTTGTGTGTTGAGTCCGGAAGTCTTTTTTATCCCTGAACTTCGCATGCTATAATCCCTTGCGAAGGCGAGAATTTTAATCGAATTAGACCAAAAAGGGAGTGGGGAATACCCATGGCTGTTACTGCGAAGATCGATGCGAAATCATCCAGTCGAAGTCTCCGGTTCACCCAGCGCCGGAATTTCCATAAAACGTTGAATCAGCGCGTGAATGCCTACCTGGACGAGAATAATATCCCGGGGCGAGACGTGCCGGCCATGTACCTGAAAACGGCGATCGTACTGGCCTGGTGGCTGGGCACTTACCTTCTTCTATTGCTCGGGAATTTCCCCACACCGGTCAACGTTGCCTTGTGCCTGGTCTGGGCGATGGCCATTGCTTCGGTTGGCTTCAATGTCATGCATGATGCCAACCACGGGGGATACTCCAATCATCCACGGATCAACCGGCTGTTCAGTCTTAGTGCTGAGATGCTGGGCATGAGCGGATTCCGCTGGCGGACAAAACACAATATCTGGCACCATACGTACACGAACATTGCCGGCTTCGATGACGATGTGGAGACATTTGGGCTAATGCGGCTTACACCCCACGAGCCGTGGAAGCCGCTGCATCGGGCTCAGGTCTATTACTTCCCCCTGATCTACAGCATGATCGGCTTTGACTTTTTTCTGCGCGATTTTATGATGGTGTTCTTTGGTAAATCCGATGAGAACCATGTTTACCCAAAGATGCGCACCGGTGACAAGGTCACATTCTGGGCTGGGAAGTTGTTCTTCTTGACGATCATGTTTGTACTTCCGTTGTTGGTTTTCCCCTGGTGGCAGGTGCTGATTGGCTTCATGATTGTGATGCTCAGCGTTGGTCTGATTATGGGCGTGATCTTCCAGCTCGCGCATATCAACGGGGATGCAGCCTTTCCCGAACCAACCGGCAACCCGCTGCAGGTCAAAAACGAGTGGGCGGTCCACCAGGTGGAAACGACCGCCAACTTCGCACCCAATAACCGGCTGCTGAACTTTTATGTCGGCGGGTTGAATTATCAGATCGAACATCATTTACTGCCGCACATCTGCCACTTGAATTACCCGCGTCTGGCCCCGATTGTGCGCGCAACCTGCGAGGAGTTCGGAATTCGCTACACCAGCTACCCCACCTGGCGTGAAGCGTTC
>CAYMLG010000133.1:0-9143 GCA_964391195.1 uncultured Anaerolineaceae bacterium
GCCCTCCGTTTTCGTGTATTCGTGGTCGCGCGGCATGCTTGCGTATGCTCGGCCATTCGTGGACGGCTTTTCCCCGACGCATGGGCACGGCTATACCATTAACCACCGAAAACCGTGGACCCGCCCGCCGTGCCCCTACCCGTACATCGCGGTCAAAAGCTGCAAGATCGGCGTCTTGTACTGCGCGGCCGCAAGATCGGCATCTTGCGCTACAGACGACTGCCGGGAAAACATTGACAGCACCGCAGGGGTCTGTTATCATGTCGCCGGTTCCTGCTGCTTACCGACCGGCCGGTAAGGAACTTTCCGTGGGGGAATGTGGCTCGAAAATCCGAGCCAGGCGACAAGCATACAATAAATCCAAACAATTAGGAGGGCGATATGGATCTTTACAGTATTACACTGGTACTGCACAACTGGGTGCGCTGGGGCGTCCTGATCATAGGCGTTGTGGCGGTAGGCAACAGCATCTTGGGGTGGGTCGGCAGCCGGGACTGGACCTCCCGGGACCGGATTATCGGCTCCCTCTTCGGCATCCTGCTCGATATCCAGGTGCTGCTGGGGCTGCTGCTCTACTTCGTGCTGAGCCCGATCACCCGGGCCGCGCTGCAGAATTTTGGGGCGGCGATGGGCAACGAAACCCAGCGCTTCTTTGCTCTGGAGCACGTCTTCTACATGCTGCTGGCGGTGGTCTTCGTTCATGTGGGCAGCGTGATGGCGCGCAGGGGGAACACCGATCGGGCGAAATTCAGCCGGGCAGCCATCTTTTTTACCCTGGCGCTGCTGATGATCCTCTTGGGAATCCCGTGGATGAGCCCGCTGCTGCGGATTTGATATGACCGCCCAGGAAGGCAAAGACCTACGGCGGCAGATTCTGCGGGTGGCCGTAGAACTGTTCATCCGCCAGGGGTATCACGGGCTGGCGATGCGCGAAATCGCCCAGGCGCTGGGCGTGTCGAAGGCCGCGTTATACTATCACTTCCGGGATAAGGAAGAGCTGTTCCTGGCGATCCTGGAAACCAACCTGGGAGAAATTGGGGCGGCGATCGACGCCGCGGTCGCCGCCCACGACACTGCCCCGCAGCGTATCCGCGCCCTGGTGCGCGAGATATTGCTTCAGCCGGTGGAGCAGCGGGCGGTGATCCGCCTGGCCAGCCATGAAGCCGCCCACCTGAGCCCTACCGCGCAGCAGGAACTGGGCCGGGTGTACGAAATCAAGTTCTGGGGACGGATCCGCGATCTATTGGCGGCCGGCTCGGCCACAGGCGAACTGCGGGAGATGGACGCCGCGGTGGCCACCTGGGCCCTGTTGGGGATGATGTACCCCTATTTCTACCCCAACCGGGTCGAAGATGCGGACTCCGCCCGGGCGGTTGCGAACCAACTGGCGGAGATTTACCTGGAAGGGGTCAGGAGAACAGACCGTTGACACGAGAGCGCCTGGGAGCCCCAACCTCACGCAGCAATGTGATCCCCATGGTGGAGGTGTTCCTGGCGGTGATCGCCTGGGGCGCCTCCTTCATCGCCACAAAAGTGGCCCTCCAAGAGATTCAGCCGGTCACCGTGGTGTGGCTGCGCTTTGCCATGGGAGTAGCCATTTTGGCCGCGGCGGTGTTCGCCCGCCGGCAGTTCGCCTTGCCCCAGCGAGGGGAATGGCTGTACTTCGCGCTGTTGGGCTTTATCGGCATCACCTTCCACCAATGGCTGCAGTCGACCGGCCTGGTGACCGCCCAGGCGACCACCACGGCCTGGATCGTGGCCACTACACCGATTTTCATGGCCCTGTTGGGACTGCTGGTGCTGAAAGAGGGCCTGAGCGCCCTCAGGTGGGCCGGCATCGGGCTGGCCGCGTTGGGCGTGCTGCTGGTGGTGAGCAAGGGGGACCTGGCCGGGTTGTCCGCCGGGCGCTTTGGCACTTCGGGCGATCTCCTGGTGTTGATCAGCGCTCCGAACTGGGCGGTGTTCTCGGTGCTCTCCAGGCGCGGGCTGCGCTCGCACCCGGCGGCGCGCATGATGTTGTACGTGATGGGGTTCGGGTGGCTGTTCACCAGCCTCCTGTTCTTCGCCGGACCCGGCCTGGCGGATCTGGGCAACCTGACTCTGGATGGGTGGCTGGGGGTCGGCTTCCTGGGGGTAGCCTGCTCGGGGCTGGCGTATATCTTCTGGTACGACGCTCTGCAAGCCCTGCCGGCCTCGCAGGCCGGAGCGTTCATCTACCTGGAGCCGCTGGTGACGGTGATCGTGGCCGCGGTCGTGCTCGGGGAGGAACTGCTCTGGGCCTCGCTGTTGGGCGGGGCGATCATCCTGTTGGGCGTCTGGCTGGTGCAGCAGCCGCAGAGGAGGGTATAATCTGGGTGATCTCAGAAGCACACCTGTCAAGATTATACTGAACACCGGAGTGTCTTATTTATGTCTAAAATTGGTCAATCAATGAAGCGCGTCGATGCTGTAAGCAAAGTGACCGGCCGAGCTCTCTATCCCGGTGATATCAATCTGCCCAACCAGGCGTATATGAAGATCTTGTTCGCCCACCGCCCGCATGCGTTGATCAAGCGGATCGATACCAGCCAGGCGGAAGCGCTGCCTGGGGTGGTCGCGGTGTTCACCGCCAAAGATGTGCCCGTCAACGAGTACGGGTTGGGCGTGCCCGATCAGCCCGTGCTGTGCGGTCCCGGATCCAGCAAACCGTTTGCCGACCGGGTGCGGTTTGTCGGCGATCAGGTGGCGTTGGTGGTGGCGGATAGCGAGGAGATTGCGGCCCGGGCCCGGGACCTGATCGTGGTCGAATACGAAGACTTGCCGGTGGTCACCGACCCGCTGGAAGCCAGGGAGCCGGGCGCTCCCCTGCTGCACCCCGACCGGGATTCGAACGTGTTCACCCATTACCGCATCCGTAAGGGAGATGTGGAGGCCGCTTTTGCTGCCGCAGATGTGGTGATCGAAGGTGAATACCGCACCCCGGCCCAGGAGCACGCCTACCTGCAGCCGGAAGCCGGGGTGAGCTATATCGACGAGGAAGGCCGGGTGACGGTACAGGTGGCAGGGCAGTGGACCCACGAGGACCAGGAGCAGATTGCCCATTCACTCGGCTTGCCGCTGGACCAGGTGCGGGTGATTTACCCGGCGATCGGCGGCGCCTTCGGCGGGCGTGAAGATATGTCGGTGCAGATCGTGCTGGCGTTGGCCGCCTGGCGTCTGGCCCAACGCGGCATCCACCGCCCGGTCAAGATTATCTGGAGCCGGGAAGAGTCGATCATCGGGCATCACAAACGCCATCCCTACATCATCCGCTCCCGCTGGGGAGCGACCCGGGAGGGGAAAGTGGTGGCGGCCGAGGCCGAAGTGATCGCGGATGGCGGCGCGTACGTCTACACCTCCCCCAAAGTGCTGGGCAACGCCACGCTGATGTGCACCGGCCCGTATGAGATCCCCAACGTCAAAGTCGATTCCTACGCCGTTTACACCAACAACGTCCCGGGCGGGGCTTTCCGCGGTTTCGGCGGCCCGCAGGGAGCCTTCGCAGCCGAGATGCAAATGAACCGCCTGGCCGAGGCGCTGGGCATGGACCCGGTGGAACTGCGCATGCGCAACGTGCTGACCGAAGGCGCCCTGCTATCGGTCGGCACGCCCCTTCCCCCCGGGGTGAGCATGCCCCAGGTGGTCGAGCAGGCTGCCGCGGCAGCCGGCTGGGTGAAGACCCCCGCAGGCTGGCAGCGCGGTGCGATGAAGGACGGGAAACTCGTCCCGGTCGAACCGGCCCCTGAACCGCATCTGCGCCGGGGCGTGGGGTTCGCCTGCGCCTTCAAGAACGTGGGCTTCTCTTTCGGCTATCAAGAGAACTGCTGGGCGACGATCGAGCTGCACGGCGGCGCCGAGATCGAACGGGTGGTGCTGCGCCATGCCGGAGCCGAAGTGGGCCAGGGCGCGCACACCGTGTTCGCTCAGATGGCGGCGGATGCCGTGGGTGTGCCGGTGGAGAAAGTTGAGCTGATCGTCTCCGATACGGCCAACACGCAGAATTCGGGGAGCGTCTCCGCCTCGCGCATGACCTTTATGGCCGGCAATTCGATCCGCGGCGCGGCCGAGCGCGCCCTGGAGAAGTGGAAGGCGGAAGAGCGGCCGGCGATCGCCACTTACCAGTACCTGGCGCCGCGCACCACGCCCCTCGATCCGGAGACCGGCTATTCGACCCCCAACTTCACCTATGGCTATGTCGCTCAGGCCGTCCTGGTTGAAGTCGATACCGAAACCGGGCACGTGCGCGTGCTGGACGTGATCTCCGCCGATGATGTCGGCAAGGCGCTCAACCCGCTGCAGATCCAGGGGCAGATCGAAGGCGCGGTGGTCCAGGCCGCCGGGTATTCGATCCTGGAGAACTTCGTCCAGAAGGACGGGTATGTGCTGACCCAACACCTCTCCACCTACCTGATCCCGACCGTACTGGACGTGCCGGACCGGGTGCACTCCCTGATCCTTGAATACCCCGATCCGAACGGCCCGTGGGGAGCGCGGGGCATGGCCGAAATGCCGTTCATGCCGCTGGCCCCGGCCATTGTCCATGCCGTCCACGAGGCGACCGGCCAATGGTTCCACGATTTTCCGCTCACGCCCGAGCGGGTGCTGCGTGGGCTGGGCAAAATTCAATAGATGAGTGCTCTGGTTTTTTTGCGCGGTGGAGGAGACCTGGCCAGCGGGGTTGCGCTGCGCCTGCACCGGGCGGGCCTGCGGCTGCTGGTGACCGAACTGCCGCAGCCGCTGGTGGTCCGCCGCCTGGTCTCCTTCGCCGAGGCCGTGTACCGGGGGGAATTCGAGGTCGAAGGGGTGACGGCCAGGCGAGTCGAGGACCTGAACCAGGCGCTGGCCTGCCTCGAACAGGGGGTGATCCCCGTCCGGGTGGATCCGTCCTGCCAATCCCTGAAAGAATACGAGAGGCGGTTCGCCGGCCCTCACCGGGCGATCAAGATCCTGGTGGATGGGCGCCTGGCCAAACGCCCGCCCGAGCTGGGGCTAGAAGCCGCCGATCTGGTGATCGGATTGGGGCCGGGCTTCACCGCCGGGCTGAACTGCCACGCGGTGGTCGAGACCATGCGCGGCCACAACCTGGGCCGGGTGATATGGGATGGATCAGCCGAACCTGACACCGGTGTACCCGAACGCGTCCTGCAGCATGACCACGACCGGGTGGTGCGGGCCCCGGCGGGCGGCGTGCTGGAAGTGCAGGCCGAGATCGGAGAGCGGGTCACAGCCGGGCAGGTGGTGGCGCAGGTCGCCGGGCAGCCGGTGCGAGCGGCTTTCGACGGGGTCCTGCGCGGCATGCTGCACTCCGGATTGGAAGTGCGCCCGGGGATGAAGATCGGCGATATCGATCCCCGCGGCGACCCCGGCTACTGCCGCACGGTTTCCGACAAGGCCTGGGCGGTGGGCGGCGGGGTGCTGGAGGCAATTTTATCGGTGCCCGAACTGCGCCTCCATTTGTGGGAACAGAATGCGGCTGGTTGAAGCGCTGCGCTTGAGCGGACGCCCGAGCGGGGGGAACCGCCCGCCTGCCTGTGTGGCTTTCACCGGCGCAGGCGGCAAAACGACCGCCTTGTTCCAACTCGCCAGGCAGCTCCTCGACCAACAGAACACGGTCGTGGTCAGCACCAGCACCCATCTGAGCCTCGCTCAGGCCCAACTGGCCGGCGCACAGATTGAAATCCATACCCCGGAGGCGGTCGAAGCCCTGTTCCGAGACCTGCCGCCGGGGCTGTTATTCGTCCACGGCGGAGAAGCCGGGGATCAGCGGATCGGCGGGCCGGGGCCGGAGGTCCTGTCCGCCATCCGGGAGGCCTGCCTGCGGCGGGGGATCGACCTGCTGTTGGAAGCCGACGGATCGCGGATGAAGCCGCTGAAGGCGCCGGCAGATCACGAGCCCGCCCTGCCGCCGTGGGTCACGACGGTGGTGGTCACGGCGGGGTTATCCGGGCTGGGCCGGCCGCTGACCGCCGATTGGGTCCACCGGCCCGAGCGGTTCGCAGCGCTGAGCGGAGCAAACCTGGGGGAGCCGGTGAGCGTGGATCACCTGAGCCGGATGCTGCTCCACCCCCAGGGCGGGCTGAAGGCGATCCCGGCCCATGCACGGCGGATGGCCATGCTGAACCAGGTGGATTCGCCCGAGGCGCAGGGCGCGGCTCAACGCCTGGCAAAAAGCCTGGTCGGACCTTATGCCGCCGTGCTGCTGGCGCAATTGGATGCGAGCAACCCGGACGAAGCGGTGCCGGCGGTGTACGAACGGGTGGCGGGGGTCATTTTAGCGGCCGGCGAGTCGCGCCGCCTGGGGAAGCCGAAGCAGCTCCTGGATTGGAAAGGGGAGCCTTTCGCCCGCAGAGTGGCGCGCACCGCGGTCGAAGCCGGCCTGTCCCCGGTGGTCCTGGTGACCGGTGCCTGGGGGGAGGAGGTGCGGGCGACGGTGCAGGATCTGCCCGTGGAGGTGGTTGAGAACCCTGATTGGGCCGCCGGGCAGAGCACGTCCATCCGGGCCGGGGTGAGTTCCCTGCCGGCAGAAACCGGGGCGGCGCTGTTCCTGCTCGTTGACCAGCCACAGACCCCGGCCGGCCTGCTGCGCAGCCTGGTGGCGGTCCACCGGCGCACGCTGGCCCCGCTGGTCGCCCCGCTGATCGATGGGCAGCGGGGGAACCCGGTGCTGTTCGATCGGGCCCTGTTCCCGGAACTGCTGCAGTTGAGCGGGGACCGCGGCGGGCGGGCGCTGTTCTCCCGGCACCCGGTCGAGTGGCTGCCCTGGCACGACCCCAGCCTGCTGCTCGACGTGGATACCCCCGAGGATTACGAGCGTCTGCTCAAGCAGGCCGCCGCCGAGCCATAGAGGAACGTTGGCCCCCGGTGCTACTGATTTCCTCTTGCGTTTTGAGTGATCTTATGCTATGTTGAGGATAGAGCATGCGAAGATCGTATCATCTTCGTTACCCCTATCCCATCTCATACAGTACAGGTAAAAAAAGAGCTGGCTATGGCCCACAAACCGAAGACGATCATGGTCATCGAAGACGAGCCAGAAATGGCTGAGATGTTCGCCGAGATGATGCGCATCAGCGGTTTCGCTGTGCTGAAATCCGAAGGCGGGTCTCTCGCGCTGTCCCAGATCGTCGAAGAACAGCCCGACGCGATCGTCATGGACCTGATGATGCCGGACATCTCCGGTTATGAGATCATCAGCTTCCTGCGCCGCGATCCGCAGTTGTCCCGGATCCCGGTTGTGGTCGTTACGGCCAGGGGCCTGCCGGCGGATATCAAACTCGGGATGGATGCGGGGGTGTCGGCCTACCTGACGAAGCCGGTGACCTTTCAGGAACTGAAAACGGCGGTCGATCAGGCGATTCAAGCGAGGCTATAGGCGAAAGCATGGCTGTCATCAGGGCGTTTATCGCCGTCGAACTTGCATCTGAAATTACCAGCCAGTTGGAACAGGTAAGCGCCGGGCTCAAGCAGCAGCTCCAGGGCGTTGCGGTGCGCTGGGTGCCCGTGCGGAATATTCACCTGACGTTGAAATTCCTCGGCGACGTGTCCACTTCAAACCTGGACATGCTGAAGAAGATTCTGCAGACCGAAGCAGGCGGGCACAGGCCATTCACGATCGAGGTGTCCGGGCTGGGGGCCTTCCCTTCGCTCCAGCGGCCGCGGGTGATCTGGGTCGGCGTCGAGGCCCCGCCGGAGTTGAGCACCATCCAGCGGGGGATCGAGAATGAGATGGCCCGGTTGGGATATGCCCGGGAAGACCGCCCCTTCTCCCCGCACCTGACCCTGGGTCGGGTGGGGCGCAGCGCAACGCCTCAGGATGTGCGCCTTATCAGCCAGGTGTTGAAGAGCAGCAATGTGGGCCGCCTGGGGACGAGCCCGGTGGCGGCGGTCCATCTCTTCAGCAGCGACCTGCGTCCTGAAGGGGCCGTGTACACCTGTCTGTTCACCGCTCGCATGGGAAGTGGCTAGACCTGCCTGGGATGTAATATAATTAACCCCGGGGCGGGACATCGATCCAGGGGCGCAGCCCCCAGGCCCGCCTCAACCGGACCTGTTCTCCTGATCTGGAACCGGCGCCTCGGATTTGATTGCCAAACCATCAGGCCATACGCGTGGAGGTGAAACCTGGATACATTAGAAGTCGCTCGCACCATCGTTAATGCTCTCGAGGACAAGAAGGGGGAAGATATTGTCCTACTGGATATCCATCCTTTAAGCGACTTTGCTGATTATTTTGTGATCGCTACCGGCACCAGCGACCGCATGCTGCAAGCCCTGGCGGACGCCGTGCTGGATCAGGTACGCGAGGAGTACCGGATCAAAGGCCGGGTCGAAGGGACGGCGGCCGAAGGCTGGGTGCTGGTCGATTACGGGGACGTAATCGTGCACCTGTTCTCTCCCGACCGCCGTGATTACTACCAGCTTGAAGAGCTCTGGGCGCGCGGGAAGGTGCTGCTGCGGCTGCAGTAGCCCATCCGCCGGCCTGCACCCGGACCCCGAGCGAAAACCGGAAGCGCTGCCATATAGAGGACCGGCGTCAAAACACTCGCCCCCTGTGTGATATGGGCGGCGGTTGAAATTTATGGATGGTCCTGCCGGTATACATCCCGGTTGAGGATTTCCATCAGGCTCTCCGGCCGGTCCACGGGCTTGAAGTCGTACTGGCTGTACAGGCCGTGGGCATCGCGGGTTGCCAACAGCCAGCGTCGCAGGCCCTGCAGCTCCGGGTGGCGGCGGATGCCAGCGATAAGGAATTTCCCCGCGCCCCGGCCGCGATGTTCGGGCAGGATGAACACATCGCACAGCCAGGCAAAAGTGGCGCGGTCGGTGACCAGGCGGGCAAAGCCCACCTGCTGACCCCGGCAGTACACCCCGAAGCACAACGAATTTTGAATGGTTTTCTCCACCACCTGGCGCGGCCTGCCGATGGCCCAATAGGCCTCCTGGCTCAGAAAACGGTGGATCATGTCAACATCCAGCCGGGCCGGGTCGGTGCTGAGGGTGTAATCCCCATCCTGGCACTCGTAGATTTCCATTGGCATAGTCACTCACTTTGATTCAGTGGTTGAATGAGACCGGGGCAAGGCGCACGCGCTAGAACAGCCCTTTGTACATCCCGCCATCCACCT
>CAYMLG010000134.1:0-9092 GCA_964391195.1 uncultured Anaerolineaceae bacterium
TTTCATTGGCGGGCGGTTCACGGTACTGATTAATCCAGAATGCCGCCGTGCCCCTACGCGCCCCTGTGGTGGACCTACACCAGGGCACGGCGTGTACGTTTGCGTTATCAGGTGATTTACGGTTCCGCCGTGCCCCTACGCGTGCCCGTGGAGGACCAACACCGGGGCACGGCGTGTACATTTGCGTTATCGGGTGATTTACGGGGCCGCCGTGCCCCTACGCGCCTGCGGTGGACTCACACCAGGGGACGGCGGGTGGGTTGCGGCCTCGGGTGACCGCAATCCGTGGCCCAATCCGCTCAATCCGTTGCCGAGCGACCATCCTTTGGTCGCCATCCGTTGACAGCGCTTGCGCTACGCCCCTGCGGCCGGGTCAACCCTCGCGCCAGGCGACGGTCACCTCATCACGCCCGCCGAGCGCCTGGCGCAGCATGGCCAGCAGCGCCGGGTCGGCCCCACGCTGCTCCAGGTAGGTCACCGTCATCGGCGTAATGGCGTAATCCTGGTCCGTCATGCTCTCTTCTTCCATCTGCTCGATCAGGAACCGGAGCTGCTCCTCGCTGAGCATCCCCAGGTTTTCACCGGTCTGTTTGTTGTACAGCGTGGTCATCCTATCCCTCCTGTTGTCGTTTGCTTACCGGCTAATGTATCATACATTCAATGCCGGAGAGCGAGACGATTTGACCCCCACGGACACCCAGCTCACGCAGGCTGTGCGCCCCGTGCTCGATGAAATCCACCATTGCGCATTTCCTTAAAATCCCCTAAACTGTGTTTAACGTAAATGATAACCCACAAATCGAAGCGGAATACTATAATATCTATAGATTTCGTTGTCTTTAAATATTGACGATTCAGGCCGCGCTTCGATCCGGAAACCGGGTGGGGGCCTCCCGATTTTTATTCGGATCTGTCCATGATGGGGAAAAGGGACTCTTGCGGAATAACCGCTTCGAGTCCCTGTTTCGTAATCATGGGCTGGAACGCGGCTGTGAACCGTACCTTATCTTGCATTCGAAAGCAAAGGGATCACACCGATGCACATCACCAACCAAGATGGAACGCTGCGCCTGTTCGCCGGTCGTTACAGCCTGATCTGCCCGTCCGACCGCCCCTTCGTCTACGTCCACGACATCGAGGGGAGACGGCTGGCCGACCTGTTCGTATACTCCGGGGTCAACACCCTGTCCGGCCCGGATGACACCACCGCACCCGGCGCGTGGGTGGTGGACGAGCGCCCCGGCGAAGTCGTGCTGGAGATCAGCGTGCCCAGCAGCATATGGGAGCGGAAGACCTACCGCTTTCACTGCCTGCCGGAGCGTTTCTGGTACGAGATCGAGGTCGAAGGCGAGGGGCTGCTGTGGGACGTGGACTATTTCGGCGGCTATTACTCCGGCCAGCAGCGCTGGGGATCGGGCTTCGTCTGGTCGGGGCAGCGCTTCCGCCAGGGCTTCAGCCCGGAGCCTTACGAGGACGAGCGGATCTACTTCAGCCCGGCCGAGAACACCTCCATCGACCTGCAGGGCGTACCCTTGCCGGGCAAGGGCGGCTGGTTTTTCACCCCCGCCCCGTTCTGTTATGCCTTCCAGACGCCCGGAGCCTGGCTGGGCGTAGGGGTGGAGGCTCGCCCGGGCGCAAACCAGTTCAACGAGTACGCCTATCACGGGCGAGACGGCAGCTTCTACCTCAGCCTGGCCTACGAAGGCCACACCCGGGTCCGCCGTCGCTACCTGCTGCCCGGCATCGGGTTCGACCTGGCGCAGGACCCCTACGCCGCCCTGGAAGCCCACGTGCGGGTGCTGTACGACCGCGGCTTCGCCTGCGACTCCCCCCCGGGACCTCGCCCGGCCTGGTGGTCGGAGCCGATCTTCTGCGGGTGGGGGGCGCAGAACGGGGCCGCTAACCTGGAGAAACAGCAGGCTGCCAGCGCGGCCGGGCTCAAGCGCCTGAGCGGTGAAGCCGCCAGGCCCTACAGCCCCGCAGCCTATTCCCGCCAGGAGCGCTATGACGGATTCCTGGACGATCTCGCCCGCCGCGGGGTGGACCCGGGGATCGTGGTGCTGGACGACAAATGGCAGCTCACTTACGGCGACAACCAGGTCGATCCGCAGAAATGGCCCGATCTGCCGGGGTTCATTCAAGCCCAGCATGCCCGCGGCCGCAAGGTGCTGCTGTGGCTCAAGGCCTGGGACCCCGAAGGCCTGCCGCCCGAGGAGTGCATCTGCAATCAGAGCGGGCAGGCTCTGGCGGTCGATCCGACCCACCCGGCTTACGAGCAGCGGCTGCGGGCTTCCGTCCGCCGCATGCTGGCCGCCGGCGAGTACGGGGCCGATGGCTTCAAGATCGACTTCACCGCCCGCATCCCCTCCGGGCCTGGCCTGATCCTCCACGGCCAGGAATGGGGCCTGGAGCTGATGCGCCGCTACCTGAGCATCATCTATACCGAGGCCAGGTTGGTCAAGCCCGATGCGCTGATTATGACTCACACCCCGCACCCCTATCTGGCCGAAGTGGTCGATATGATCCGCCTGAACGATATGAACATCCGCACCGACATCAACCGGGCCATGCGCCACCGGGCGCGGGTGGCGAGTCTGGCCTGCCCGGGTGCGATCATCGACACCGATAACTGGCCGGTGACGGACCGGGCTGCCTGGCGTAAATATATGAAGATCCAGGCCGGGCTTGGGGTGCCCTCGCTGTACTACACCACGCATATCGATATGACCCTGGAGCCGCTGGAAGAGCGGGACTACCGCCTGATCCGCCGCACCTGGGAGGGGCACCGCCAACGGGCGGCTGCCGCCCGCTCCGGCGGGCAGGCGCTCCTTCGCCCCTGGCCGCAGGTCTTGCGGGAACGGCTGCAGGCCTGGTTCGGGTGGCTGCGCCGCCCGCCCAAGGACGGCCTGAGAAACTTCCGCCTGGACTCGTTCCTGAACGGGCGGGGCGGGTAGGTCCGCCGGAAAGTGAAGGAGCAGGCGATGCTGGAGCAGGCTACGCTGCTGGGCATTGATATCGGCACCACCCATATCAAAGCCGGGTTGTTCGGACTGGATGGAACCGCCCGGCGCCTGGCCAGCCGTCCCAACAGAAGCCGCAGCGACGGGCCGGGAGGCGCTGTCTTCGACCCCGATGACCTGTGGGGGGCGGTCCTGGAAGCGATCGGCGAGGTCCTCTCCGCCTCGGCGCTGTCCGCCGCGGGCGAGGTGGTGGCGGTGGGGGTGGCGAGCATGGCCGAGACCGGCCTGCTGTTGGACCGGCACAGCCTGCAGCCGCGCACGCCGCTCATCCCCTGGTTCGATGCCCGGGCGGCCGGCTTCGTCCCCGTCCTGCACGGCGATGATCCGCAGTCCTGGCGGCAGGGCTTCCTGCGCTCCGGGCTGCGGGCCAACTCCAAGTGCAGCCTGGTCAAGCTTCTCTGGCTGCTCGATCGCCGGCCGGAGATCGCCCGCGGGGCGGTGTGGCTGTCGGCCGCGGATTACGTCGTCTTCAAGCTCACGGGTGCGCTGGCAACCGACTATTCCCTCGCCGGGCGGACGTACGCGTTCGACGTTGCCCGCAAGGAGTGGGACGGGTTATGGCTGGAGCGCTTCGGGTTGGGCGTGGAGAACTTCCCGGAAGCGCGGCCGGGCGGGGCGCCTGCGGGGCGGGTGAGCCGTGCGGCGGCGGAGCGCTGCGGGCTGAAGGCGGGGACGCCGGTGGCGGTATGCGGGCACGACCACGTGTGTGCGGCGTTCGCCATGGAGGGCCTGGCCTGGTCTGCGCATAGCCAATATCTATCTAGTGGTCAGCATGGGCAGGCCGGGGAGCCGGAGACGGAGGCCGCCTCACAAAACCGCACTCCACCCCGCAGCCTGAGCGATACTACATCCGCGCGCAGCCCTTCTCCCCATGCGGATCGCCCTGCTGCGGGCGGGCCGGGGCTGCCTCCGGGCGCATTCCTCCCCGAGCGGGTGTTCGACTCGATGGGCACCGCCGAATCCCTGCTGGGGGTGCTCCCGCCGAAAGCCGGGGTCCCGCCCCTGGGAGAGGCCGAGTACCGCTCCGGACTGTCCTACGGCTGCCACCTGGCCCCCGGCCTGTATTACTGGATGGGCGGGCTGTCCGCCGCAGGCGGGTCGGTCGAGTGGCTGCGGGGCGTGCTGGGCGATCCGGCTCTTCGTTATGAAGAGTTCGAGCGCCTGGTCGCCCGGGCGGGAGAGGGGCCGACCGGCATCCTGTACTTCCCCTATCTGGCCGGGAGCGGCTCGCCGCACACCGATTCAGCGGTGCGCGCCGCCTGGGTCGGGCTGAGCCAGGGGCACGGCCGCCCGCACCTGGCGAAGGCCGCCCTGGAGGGCACGGCCTTCGAGATGGAGTATATCCGCCGGGAGGCCGGGCGCTCGGCGAACGTCCTCATCCGCCACGTGCTGGCGACCGGCGGCGGGACGCGCAGCCCGGCCTGGATGCAACTCAAGGCCGACGTATCCGGCTGCCGCATCGAGGCGCCTGCCGTGCCCGAGGCCACCCTGCTTGGCGCAGCCCTGGCGGCCGGGTACGGCTGCGGCGCCTTCCCCAGCCTGGAAGCGGCCTTCGCCGGCCTGGCCCGGCCTGCCACCCGGGTCTATGAACCCGACCCCGCCCGCCACGCTGCTTACCGCGAGCTGTTCGAGCGAGGCTATCTGCCCCTGCAGGAGCCACTGCGGGCGTATTTCCGTACCGCCGGCGGATAGGAAAAGGAAATCTGTGACGGACGAAACCTTCCCCCTGCGAGGCCTGATCGAAGGCTTCTACGGCGTTTTCTACACCCTGCCCGAGCGGCTGGACATGATCCGCTTTGCCGGGCGGCACGGCTTTAACGCTTACATCTACGCCCCCAAGAACGACCGCCAGCACCGGGCGCGCTGGTGGGAGCCCTATCCAGAGCGCATCCTGCACGGTTTCGCTCAGGCAGCCCGGGTCGCCCGGGAGAGCGGTGTGAGTTTCTGCTACGCCATCGCCCCCGGGGCCTCGATCCGCTTCTCTTCGCCTGCCGATTTCGAGCGCCTGACCGCGAAGCTGTGCCAGTTCTACCGCCTGGGCGTGCGCGATTTCAGCCTGCTGCTGGATGATATCGACCCCGAGTTCACGCACCTCGAGGACCGGCAGGCCTATTCCAGCTATGCCCAGGCCCAGGCCGATCTGAGCAACCGCCTGTACGCCTGGCTTCAGGGCCTGGATCCGGGCTGCAGGCTGAGCATGTGCCCCACCGATTATTACGGGAGGGCGCCCTTTAGCCCCTACCTGCACGAATTGGGGCGCAGCCTCGACCCCGGCATCGAGATCTTCTATACCGGCCCCGAGATTTGCTCTCCGGCGATCACGGCGGATGAGTGCCGGGATTTTGCCCGGGCCGCCGGCCGCCCGCCGCTATTGTGGGACAACTACCCGGTGAACGATCTGGCGATGAAGGCCGAACTGCACCTCGGCCCGCTGCTGGGGCGAGCCGCCGATCTGCACCGGGCGGTGCGGGGCTACTGCGCCAACCTGATGCCCCAGGCTGAGGCCTGCAAGATCCCGCTGGCGACCGCCGCCGCCTACCTGGCCGATCCCCACGGCTACGACCCGCAGCGCTCCTGGCGGGCCGCGCTGCTGGAGGCGGCCGGCCAAGAATCCCTGCCCGCCCTGGAGCTCCTGGCCGAGAATTTGCTGCATTCCTGCGTGAGCGCCCACGGGTCCGGGCGGTTGGACTGCCTGGCCGGGGCGGTCCTCGCTGCGCTGCAGGCGGGCGAATCCGTGTTGGAATCCCCCGCGGTGGGCGAGCTGGACCGCTATTTGCAAAGCCTGGACGAGGCCTGCTATCAGCTTCGCTACCGGATGGAGAACCTGGCCTTGCGGGAGAACCTGCTGCCCTGGATCGAGCTGATGGATCACTGGCAGGATATGGGCCGCCGGGCGATCCGCGTGCTGGAGTGCCTGGAAAGCGGCCGCCCCTATGCCCGGCACCTGTACTTCTTAAAGGAGATGCGTGCAGCAGCGCTCGCGCACCCCAAGCGCCTGGACGGCGCCAGCCTGCTCCCACTGGCCGATATCGCCCTGCAGCGCGTGGCGGCGGTTGAGACGGGCTGACTGCTATATGGAATCAGGATGGAGGGTATGGACGACTTACCGGTAAGGAAAAACGATCAGCCCCGAGACGGGGTGTTGCACATGATCGGCAACGCGCACATCGACCCCGTCTGGCTCTGGCCCTGGCAGGAGGGCTTCCACGAAGTGCGCGCCACCTTCGCCTCGGCCCTGCAGCTCATGCGGGAGGACGACGACTTCCTTTTCGTCTCCTCCTCGGCCCAGTTCTACGAGTGGATCGAAGAGATCGACCCGCAGATGTTCGCCGAGATCCGCCGGCGGGTGGCCGAAGGGCGCTGGGAGATCGTTGGCGGGTGGTGGATCCAGCCCGACTGCAACCTCCCCTGCGGCGAGTCCTTCGTGCGCCAGGGTTTGTATGGCCAGCGCTACTTTAAAGAGAAATTCGGCGTCATCGCCCGCACCGGCTACAACGTGGACAGCTTCGGCCACCATGCCATGCTGCCCCAGATCTTGAAAAAGTCCGGCATGGACTACTACGTCTTCATGCGCCCCTCGCCGCACGAGAAAGGCCTGCCGGGGCGCTTGTTCTGGTGGGAGTCGGATGACTGCTCCCGGGTGCTCGCCTACCGCATCCCCTACGAGTACTGCACCTGGGGCGACCAGGTGGAAAAGCAGGTGCGCCGCGTGGCCGCCGAGATCCGCCAGCCGGTGGATGTCCTGATGTGCTTCTACGGCGTGGGCAACCACGGCGGCGGGCCGACCCGCGAGAACCTGCAGTGTATCCGCGAGCTGGCGCAGCGGGCGGAGGGTCCCGAGCTGGCCTTCAGCACCCCTAACCGCTACTTCGAAATGATGGAGAGCCGCAACCTGCCCTTGCCCGTGGTGCACGATGAGCTCCAGCACCACGCCAGCGGCTGCTACGCCGCCCACTCCGGCGTCAAGCGCTGGAACCGCCAGGCCGAGAACCTGCTCCTGAGCGCGGAAAAATTCTCGGCCGTCGCCGCGATGTCCGCCGGGCAGCCTTACCCGGTCGAGTTCGCCCGCGCCTGGAAGAACGTGCTCTTCAACCAGTTCCACGACATTCTGGCCGGCACCAGCCTGGAAGCGGCATACGAAGACGCCCGCAACGGGTACGGCGAGGCCATGTCCATCGCCGGGCGGGCGCTGAACCGGGCGCTCCAGGCCCTCTCCTGGCAGATCGACATCCCCGCGCAGGATGGGATGCGCTCGGTGGTTGTGTTCAACCCCAACACCTGGCCGGCGAAGCTGCCCGTGGAGCTCGAAATGGCAGACCTACCCGAGGGAGCGGCCCTGCTGGACGCCGCCGGCCGGGAAGTGCCTTACCAGGAAGTGCAGTCCGCGGCCCTGGCCAAAGGCCGGGTGCGGGTGTGCTTCGTGGCCGATCTGCCCGCCCTGGGCTACAGCCTGTTCCGCTTCGTGCCCTGGCCCGAGGCGAGCCGGCCTGCCTCCCCCACGCCTGATCCCGGTGGGGAGGCCCTGGTGGTGGAAAACCCCCGCCTGCGCCTGGCCTTCGACCGCCGCAGCGGGCACCTCAGCAGCCTGTGGCTGAAGGACCCGGGGGTAGAACTGCTGTCCGGCCCGGCGGCGCGCCCGGTGGTGCTCGACGACCCCAGCGATACCTGGAGCCACAACGTATTCAAATTCGATCGGGTGAGCGGGGAGTTCGCAGCGGGGGCTGTATGCCTGGTGGAGGCCGGGCCGGTGCGCTCCGTGGTGCGCGTAGCCAGTAACTACGGCGCCTCCCGCCTGGTGCAGGACTTCATCCTCTACCAGGAACTGGACCTGGTCGAGGTGCGAGTGGCGGTCGACTGGCGCGAGCAGCAGAAGATGCTCAAGCTGCGCTTCCCGGTGAACGTGAACTTCATGCGCCTCACTTACGAGATCCCCTACGGCAGCCTGGAGCGCCCGGCGGACGGCGAAGAACAGCCGGGGCAGAGCTGGCTCGACCTGTCCGGCGCGGCGCGGGAGTCGGGGGCGGTGGTCGGGCTGAGCCTGCTGAACGACGGCAAGTACAGTTTCGACGTGGACGTGCGCGACATCGGCCTGACGGTGCTGCGCAGCCCGTTCTACGCGCACCACATCCCGGTCGAGCCCGACCCCGAGGCCGGGCACGCGGTGATCGACCAGGGCCTGCAGCGCTTCACCTACCAGCTCCTGCCTCACACCGGCGGGTGGGAGACGGCCGGAACTGTGCGCCGGGCGGCGGAACTCAACCAGCCCGCCATCCCCCTGGCGGCCACCTTCCACCCCGGCTCGCGCCCGCCGCGCGATTCCTTCCTGTGCGTCGAGCCGGAGAACGTTCAGGCCACGGTGCTGAAGCAGGCCGAAGACGGACAGGGCTGGATCTTGCGCTGCGTGGAGACCGCCAAAACAGTCACGCTCGCCCATATCCGCCTGCCGCACCTGCAGCGTGAGATCCGCGCCGAGTTCGGGCCGGCGAAGATCAAGACCTTCTACATTCCGTCCCAGCCCGGCCGGCCGGTGGTCGAAGTGAACTTATTGGAGTGGTAACCACGAACGGCCGGCTCGGACAGGAAGCTGCAGCGGTTGACTGATTGGCCAGGAACGGACCGGTATGGAAAGGAAGTATGAACGGTATGAGCGACGATTTTCACTCGAAGACAGATCCGGCGGGTGGGGAGGGGAACCCCCACCTGGAGCGGATGCTGCGCACCTTCCCCGACCTGGGCGCCTGCCTGCCCGAGATCCGCTGCGCGATCGAGGCGCTGGTGGGCTGCTACCGTCAGGGTGGCAAGCTGCTGGTCTGCGGCAATGGGGGCAGCGCCGCCGACAGCGATCACCTGGTGGCCGAGTTGATGAAGGGCTTCTTGCTGCCGCGGGCCATCCCCCAGGCAGACCGGGAGGCCCTGGCCGCCGCCTCCCCTGAGCACGGCGTCTACCTGGCCGGCCACCTGCAGCGCGCCCTGCCGGCCATCTCCCTCGCCGGGCACAGCGCCCTTAGCTCGGCCTTCGCCAACGACGTCGCCGCCGATATGGTCTTCGCCCAGCAGGTGTACGGCTATGGG
>CAYMLG010000135.1:0-8798 GCA_964391195.1 uncultured Anaerolineaceae bacterium
GCCAGGCGCCGTTTACGGTAAGCCACCTGTGCTCGAATGAAAGACCCGCCCCTACCTGGATCCGGGGATTTATGGCGGTGTGGGGCGTGCGCAGAACAGCGGTGGGTGTACGGTCTCAGTTGACCGTCATCCGGTCTTACCTTCATGATAAGGTACCGGTTTATTTTGTTAAACCTTCATCAGCAGAAGCTAACGTGGGTACAGCCAGGCGCTAAGCGGGGCGCTTAACGCCGGAGCCAGGCAGGGCGCACAGCGGAATGGCCATCTATACGGCAAGCATGTCCCCCTCTGCACTCACATCAATGTAATTATTCTGATCGATTTTATCCGAATTTAATATATAAAAGAAATATGAGTTTAGTATGAGAGGAAAATTAATAATAACGGGGTGCTCTACCATACAGACGTTCGCCCGGGCGACCTTATCAGGGTATGCACCGGAGGGAGGGAAGCCAGGCCGGCGCCCAGGCGAGGCAGGGCCTGATCGAAAGACGGGATGTTGATGGAGGCGGGCATGAGGTCCACCACCGCGAGATAATTAAAGAATTGCGGAAACCGGGTACAATGGTGGCTATGGGTGCGCTTTCCTGGCTGCAAAAAATCGTACTGCCGGCAATTATCAGCCTGGCGCTGATCTTGCTCCTGGCCTTGCTGATCCCCGGCCGCCTGGGGCGCCAGAGGTCGGTGGAAGCAGAATTGGAATCCCCGTTGGTGAGCGAGGATACCAGCGGCTTCCGGCGGGCCGAGCCCCCGGCTCAGATCGAGTTCCCCAGGGATCACGGCCCGCACCCCGAGTACCAGACCGAGTGGTGGTATTTCACCGGCAACCTGGAGACCGAGGCCGGCCGGCATTTCGGTTACCAGCTCACTTTCTTCCGCCGCGCCATCTCCGCCCCGGGCATCTCTTCCCCGGGCCGGCAGCGCCCCTCGGCCTGGGCGACGGAGCAAGTGTACATGGCGCACCTGGCCCTGGCCGATATCGGCGCCGGGAATTTCTACGCTTACGAGCGGATGGCGCGAGGCGCGGCCGGGCTGGCCGGGGCAGGAGCTGCGCCCTTCGAAGTCTGGCTGGAGGACTGGCGCATCACCGAGGAAGCCCCGGACCGCTTCCGCCTGGAAGCCGCCCAACCCCTGGACGAGGCCGGTGAACAAATGCTGCGCCTCAACCTGCTGCTGACCCCGAGCAAAGAGCCCGTCCTGCAGGGCGAACAGGGGTACAGCCAGAAGGGCCCGGACCCGGGGCAGGCTTCCTATTATTACAGCTTCACCCGCCTGCAGACGGAGGGGACGGTGCAGGCCGGCGGAGATCAACACCCGGTGTCTGGCCTGAGCTGGATGGATCACGAGTACAGCACCAGCGCTCTCAGCGCCGGGCAGGTCGGGTGGGACTGGTTCGCCCTGCAGTTGGACGACGGCAGCGAGCTGATGGTGTTTCAAATCCGCCGGGAGGACGGGACCGTCGACCCATACTCCAGCGGGACCTTCATCGCCGCCGATGGGCGCACGGCCTCGCTCGGGCGGGAGGACTTTTCCATTGAGGTGGAAGACCGCTGGCGCAGCCCGGTCTCCGGGGCGGAATATCCCGCCAGGTGGATCATTCAGGTGCCCGGCGAGGAGCTGGCCCTGGAGGTGGAGCCCTATCTCAGCGGGCAGGAGTTGAACGTCTCCTATAACTATTGGGAGGGCGCGGTGCGGGTCAGCGGCTCGCGCCGGGGCTTGCCCGTCAGCGGAAGTGGATACGTGGAGCTTACCGGCTACGCCGGTTCGATGGGTGGCGAGTTCTAGGGAACAGGAGAAACAAGGATGCCCAACACATGCTGCGACCTGCACATTCATTCCTACTATTCCGATGGCCGGGCCTCCCCGGGCGAGATCGTGCGCCACGCTGCCGATATCGGCCTGCGGGTGATCGCCCTCACCGATCACGACACGGTGGCCGGGGTGGCAGAAGCCGCTCACGTCGCCGGGCAGTTGGGGCTGGAGGTCATCCCGGGGGTCGAGCTGACCTCGTCGTGGGGACTCCCCGGCAGCAGCCCGGGAGACGGCAAGCTGAACGTGGATGTGTTGGGCTACTTCATCGATATCCACCAACCCCAGTTCCTGGAATTCCTACAGGCGGAGATGGACGACATGCGCCGGCGAATTGAGCTCTGCTGCCAGGCGCTGACCCAGGCCGGGCACCCGATCACACCTGATGATGTGGTGCAGGTCAACCACCGCTATCCGGGCAGCACCGCCCTGATCACCGCCCTGCTAAAGAAGAGCTATGCCAGCGGTTGGAACGAAGCCTTCCGCCTGTTCGCGGATGCCTGGGCCATGGTGCCGCCAGCGCATATCTCCACCGGCGAAGCGATTGCCGCCATACACCAGGCCGGTGGGGTCGCGGTCCTGGCGCATCCGGTATCGCTGGGCGCAGGGGAGGCCAGGATCGATGCGCAGGCGGTGGGAGCGCTGGTTGACCTGGGCCTGGATGGCCTGGAAGTCTACCATCCCCGCCTGGAGGCGGACGACCGCCGGCACTTCCGGCGCCTGGCCGGCGACTTCAACCTGGTGGTCTCCGGCGGCTCGGATGAGCACGGCTGGCCTGTAGGCTTCGTTCGCATGGGCAGCCAGATTCTCCCCTACGACACAATCAAGGCGCTTAAGCAGCGGGCCGAATACCGCCGCATCGCCAACCGCCTTTCATCATAAACCGGCCCCTGGCCGCTCCGCTTTCCAGGTTCAAGACGCAGCCGGCTTTCATTTTTCATTCATGGGGGACGTATGGCCAGAGTACAAATCAATGCCCCTGCCCCAGATTTCGTCTTGAAGGATTTCCGGGGCAGAGAGGTGCGCTTATCGGATTATGAAGGTCGGAAGAATGTGCTCCTGGTGTTCAACCGGGGCTTTCAGTGACCGTTCTGCCGGGCGCATATGGCGCAGTTGCGCCAGGACTTTTCGAAGTTTCAGACCCTGGACACCGAGGTGATCGTCGTCGGGCCGGAGGGGGCCGAGGCCTTTGCGAATTACTGGCAGAACAACGATCTGCCCTTCATCGGACTCCCCAACCCCAGCCACAGTGTGTTGAAGGGTTTCGGGCAAGAGGTGAAGCTGCTCAAGCTGGGCCGGATGCCGGCCCAGGTGATCGTGGACAAAGAAGGGATCGTCCGCTACGCGCACTACGGCAACGCCATGCAGGATATCCCCGATAACGAAGAGCTTCTGGAGATCATTGAGAACGGGTGGTGAAGGGAGCAGCGCGGGGTGAGCGCGCTCAAACTGCGCCCACCTCCCATATCCTTTAGAATCGGGTTATCATTAAAGGCCTGGGTGGGATTCGCGGCGAGGCCTGATCATCCCCCGCGCACGGAACATCTTCACGGGCAATGCCGGAGTAGGAGCACAGCATGATTTCATTTGGCCGGGAAGTCTGCGGTGATGCGGAGCTGGCCAGCCGGCGGGAATGGCTGGTGACCAACAGCATTGGCGGCTATGCCTCGGGCACCATCTCAGGGGTGCTCTCCCGCAGCTATCACGGGCTGCTGATCGCCGCCTTCGATCCTCCGCTGGGACGCACCCTGCTGCTCACCAAGCTGGACGAAACCGCCACTTACGATGGCCGCCCTTACCCGCTGTTCATGAACCGCTGGGCCTCCGGCAGCGCCGACCTCCAGGGATATCGCTACCTCGAACGCTTCCACCTGGAAGGGACAATCCCGGTGTGGACTTATGCCCTGAGCGATGCCCGGCTGGAGAAGCGAGTGTGGATGCAGCCGGGCGCCAACACCACCTATATCGAATACACCTATGCCCGCCCCGGGCCGGGCGGGCTCCCCCATTCCCGCCCCCTGCACCTGCAGTTGAAAGCGGTGGTCAACTACCGCGATCACCACGCCGTGACCCAGTCAACCGGCGCGCTCCAGGTGCGGGGAACCCCGGTTCACCACGGGCTGCGGATGCAGCCAGCCCTGTGGGTGAACGGCCAACTCGGCCCTCCGGCGCGCCCATTTTATCTGTTCGCCCCCGGCGCTCGCATCCGCCCGGTGCAAGAGTGGCATTTAGATTATTTTTTGAGCGCGGAGGCGAGGCGCGGGGGACGTGCGGTGGAAGATCATCTGCTGGGGGGCGTGATCGAGATCACCCTGCACCCCGGCGAGCGCCTGGCGGTGATCGCCAGCGCCGAGGCGGATCTTGAAGTTGACGGGTTGGACAGCCGCCAGGCTTACCAGGAGCGACAGGCGTACGAGCGCGGCTTGCTGGACCTGGGGACCGCCAGCCTGAACCACCCCGTCCCCGAGGCACAGCAGCTCATCCTGGCGGCGGACCAATTCATCGTCCGGCGCGCCTCACCGGCGGAACCGGAGGGCTATTCCGTTATCGCCGGTTATCCCTGGTTCGGCGATTGGGGCCGCGACACGATGATCGCCCTGCCCGGCCTGGCACTGGCCACCGGGCGCCATGAGATCGCCAGGCGCATTCTGCGCACCTTCGCCGCCTTTGTCGACCGGGGCATGCTCCCCAACCGCTTCCCGGATGAAGGGGAGGCGCCCGAATATAACACCGCCGATGCCACCCTGTGGTATTTTGAGGCCATCCGCCGCTATTTTGAGGCCACCGGGGATCGTTCTCTGCTCGAGGAGCTTTTTCCCGTGATGAATGAGATCATCACCTGGCACCTCAAAGGCACCCGCTACCAGATCCACGTGGATCCCCAGGACGGGCTGCTGTATGCCGGGGAGCCGGGCGTCCAACTCACGTGGATGGATGCAAAAGTGGATGATTGGGTGGTCACGCCCCGCGTGGGGAAGGCAGTGGAGATCAATGCCTTGTGGTACAACGCCCTGGAGATCCTGGCCGAGATCGCCGGACGCCTGGGACAGCCGGCGGACGAATACCGGGATATCGCTGCCCAGGCCCGGGCCAGTTTCGAGCGGTTTTGGAACCCCGAACGGGGATACTGCTTCGACGTCATCGACGGCCCGGAGGGCGGCTGCGACCCGTCGCTGCGGCCCAACCAACTCTTCGCCGTATCCCTGACCTACAGCCCGTTGGACCTCGCCCGGCAGCGCCAGGTGGTCGACGCCTGCGCCCGCTACCTGCTCACCTCCCACGGGCTGCGCAGCCTGGCCCCATTCGAGCCCGGCTACCGGGGGCGCTACGGCGGCGACCGGGTGCAGCGCGACAGCGCCTACCACCAGGGCACGGTCTGGGGCTGGCTGATCGGGCCGTTCGTCTCCGCCCACTTGAAGGTATACGGCGATCCCCAACTGGCCCTGTCTTACGTACAGCCGCTGCTGGGGCAGTTGAACGACCACGGCGTGGGCAGCCTGAGCGAGATCTTCGATGGCGACCCGCCATTCGGGCCTCACGGCTGCATTGCCCAGGCCTGGACGGTGGGAGAAGTGCTGCGCGTACTTGCAGAAATCGCTTGTTATGGGGGGAAACAGGCAGGAGGAAATCCAGATGACGAAACTACATGAACTGGCCGAGATCGGGCAGGCGGTATGGCTCGACTATATCCGCCGCTCTTTCCTCACCACCGGCGAACTGGCGAAACTGATCGACCTGGGGCTGCGAGGCATGACCTCCAACCCGACCATCTTCGAGAAGGCCATCGTCCACAGCGCCGATTATGACGAAGACCTGGGGCGCCTGGTGCAATCCGCAGCGCCCATGCACGAGATCTACGATGAGCTGGTCGGGGCCGACATCCGCCAGGCTGCGGACCTGTTCCGTCCGGTGTACGATGCCACCAAGGGCAGGGATGGGTATGTGAGCCTGGAGGTCAGCCCGCTGTTGGCGAACGACACCGCCGAGACGGTCGCCGAGGCGCGCCGCCTTTGGGCGCTGATCGACCGGCCCAACCTGATGATCAAGATTCCGGCCACGCTGGAGGGGCTGCCGGCCATCACCGCGGCCACCGCCGAGGGGATCAACGTCAACGTCACCCTGATCTTCTCCTTACAGCGATATGGGGAGGTGATGGCGGCCTACTTGAAAGGCCTGGAACAGCGGGCGGCGGCGGGCAAACCTCTGTATCACATCCACTCCGTGGCCTCGTTCTTCGTCTCCCGGGTGGATACGAAGGTCGACAAACGGCTGCAGGGGATCATCGACCAGGGCGGGGCCAGCGCCGAGTTGGCGCAGAACCTGCTCGGCCAGGCGGCGGTGGCGAACGCCAGGCTGGCTTACCGCCAGTTCGAGACGGTGTTCATCGGCGATGGCAGCGGCGGCTCCAGCCAGTTCGCCGAGCTCAAGAAGCGCGGGGCCAACCTGCAGCGCCCGCTGTGGGCCTCGACCAGCACGAAAAATCCCCAATATTCCGACATCAAATATATCCAGGAGCTGATCGCGCCCTATACGATCAACACCATGCCCCAGGAGACCCTGGAAGCATTCCTGGATCACGGGGAAGCTCGCTTCAGCCTGGATGAATTCCAGAAAGAGATCGACCAGGCGAACTGGGTGATGCAGTCGCTGCGCGATCTGGGCATCTCGATGGAGGAGGTGACCCGGGAACTGGAGTTGGAGGGGGTGGAGTCTTTCGCCCAATCCTTCCGCTCGATGGAAGCCGGGCTGATGGAAAAGCGACAGGCGCTGCAGCCGCAGTGGCAGCCGATGGCCGCCGGGGTTGGCTCTTACCAGAATGCAGGCAACCTGCCCCCCGTACTGGATGAATTCGCCGCCGATCGGGTCATGGAGCGGTTGTGGGCGGGCGACCACACCTTGTGGAAGCCAGACCCGGAGGAGATCACCAACCGCCTGGGTTGGCTGCGCAGCGCCGAAACCACCGACCTGGAACCGGTACGACGCCTGGTGGAAGCGGTGCGAAATGCCGGCTATACGCAGGGGCTGCTGCTCGGGATGGGCGGCTCCAGCCTGGCCCCGGAACTCTTCGCCCGCATCTTCGGCCCCGACCACCAGGGGCTGAACCTGTCCGTACTCGACAGCACCGACCCCGACGCTGTGCTCGCAGCTGCCGAACGGATTGACCCCAACCGGACGCTCTTTATCGTCTCCACCAAGTCGGGCACGACCGAGGAGACGCTCTCCTTCTTCAAATTCTTCTACAACCGCACCGCCGCAGCCCTCGGCCGCGAGAAGGCCGGCGAGCATTTCGTCGCCATCACCGACCCCGGCAGCAAGCTGGAGACCCTGGCCAGGGAGCACGGTTTCAGGGCGGTGTTCGCCAACGATCCCAATATCGGCGGTCGCTATTCGGCCTTATCCTATTTCGGCCTGGTCCCCGCCGCCCTGGTTGGGGTGGATTTAGACCGGCTGCTGGCCAGCGCCCGGCGCATGGCCGCCTGGTGCGGGCCGGACGTACCGCCTGAAAACAACCCTGCAGCCCAGCTCGGGGCGATCCTGGGCGAGCTGTGGCGGGGCGGGCGCGATAAGCTGACCTTCGTCCTCTCCCCCGAACTCGCCGCCTTCGGCGATTGGGTGGAACAGCTCATCGCCGAGAGCACCGGCAAAGAGGGGAAGGGCATTCTACCGGTGGTTGGCGAACCGCTCGGTCCCCCTGCGGTGTACGGGGACGACCGCCTGTTCGTGGAGATCAAGCTGTCCGGCTCGGAAGGCGGCGGCTATCCGCTGCGGCTGCTGGAAGAGAACCGCTTCCCGGTGGTCCGCCTGGGGATCCAGGACCGCTACCGGTTAGGCGGGCAGTTCCTGCTGTGGGAATTGGCCACGGCGCTCGCCGGGATGCGCATGGGGATCAATCCCTTCGACCAGCCGAACGTGGAGGCTGCCAAGGTGCGCGCCCGGCAGATGGTGAACGCCTATAAAGAGTCGGGGTCGCTGCCGCAGGAGCCGCCGCTCCAGTCCGCGGATGGGATCGAGGTCTACGGCTCGCTGGCGGGCGGGATCGAGACCCAGCCAAACACGCCGGCCGAGGCGCTGGTCGATTTTCTCAGCCAGGCCGGGCCGGGCGACTACATCGCCCTGCAGGCGTTCCTGCAGCCGGCCGGGGCCACGGATGAAGCGCTGCAAGATCTGCGGCTTCGCCTGCGGGACGAATACCGCCTGGCCACCACGCTCGGTTACGGGCCGCGCTTCCTGCATTCGACCGGGCAGCTCCATAAGGGAGATGCCGGGAAAGGATTGTTCATCCAGTTCACTTCCCCCGGCGAGCGCAGGGCGGACATCCCTGATGCGCCTGGCGAGGAGGCGAGTTCGATTGATTTCGGGGTGTTGAAGCTGGCCCAGGCCCTGGGCGATTTCCAGGCGCTGCGGGACGCCGGAAGGCGGGTGATCCGCTTCCATATCGTGGTGGATTCTGCGCAAGGCATCCGCCGCCTGGCCCAGGTGCTCGAGCCGCACGAAACGGCAGGAGACTGAGAAGGGATTTCGGTTTTCGAATTTCGAAAAGCCGAACCGGCAAAACCAGGTCACCATGAAGACCCGTCCCTGCATCACGTAGGGGCGGGTCATTAATTCAGGCGAGGGCTCCCAACCCGAAACGCACGATCGCCAGGGACGTCCCACGGCCCACAAACCAGACCCGCCCCATATGCGCAACCGGGCACCTGCCCATCCAACAAACTACCCGCCCACCGCGCCACATGTCATCTCGTTCTCCGGACAGCGAGTGACCTCAGGGGGCTGTAGGGCATGTTGCCAAACATGCCCGCCTGCGCAACCGGAGACCCATCCAACAACCTACCTGCCCACCGCGCCACATGTCATCTCGTTCTCCGGGCAGCGAGTGACCACCGAGGGGTTGTAGGGCATGTTGCCAAACTTGCCCGCCCGCGCAACCGAGGACCCATCCAACAAACTACCCGCCCACCGCGCCACATGTCATCTCGTTCTCCGGA
>CAYMLG010000136.1:0-8706 GCA_964391195.1 uncultured Anaerolineaceae bacterium
GGCGCGGGCGTAGGGGCCCGGCGGTGAGCGCTTCGCTGCCGGCGGGAGGGGTTACGGTATCGGTTGATCTACGGCGCAGCCGTGCCCTCTCCCCATGCAGGGCGGGTCCGGGATGCCGGTTCCCCATTTAGAACTTCGAATTTCGCAAATTCCAATTTCCGCTGACTCAATACCCCCCAGGTTAGCGGAGACACGGGCGCAGGGAACAAAAATGGGGTAGAACAGGAAAAGACGACACCAATCATCTTAGCCGATCTACCCCAAAGCTGGTTCCTGCCCAAACAGATGGATTGCCGAGTGTGCCATGACCGGATCACCAAAGCGGGCGGGAACTGGCTGGGCCATCTTGTGCCCATGTGTGGCCCAATACCAGTATATACCGGAATCGATTGAGTGAATATTAAAATGCTGTGACGCCCCAATATTATCTATCGCCGTTGGGGTTGTCGATGGGCCTCATTCGAGGATACAATTAACCGGCACGTTTTATCGGTAGGGATTGGGTGTTCAGCCTACAACCAGGGGGAAGACGCCGGACACCCAGGGAGGATAACGATGGAAAGCAGATTTAAAGTGTTAGGACACCCCGTTCACCCCGTGTTGATCGTATTCCCGTTGGGGCTGTTCATCACCTCGGTGATCTTTGACATCCTATATCTCGCCACAGACAACGAACTGTTCACCACCGTGGCTTACTACAACATCATCGTTGGCATCATCGGCGGCCTGCTGGCGGCCGTGTTCGGCCTGATAGACTGGCTGGGCATCCCCGGCGGCACCCGCGCCAAATCGATTGGCCTGTACCACGGGCTGGGCAACGCGGTCATCGTCTTGCTGTTCGCCGGGAGCTGGCTGCTGCGCATGAACGCGGATGACAATCTCCCCAGCACGCTGGCGTTGGTCCTGTCTTTTGCCGGCGTTGCCCTGGGCGTGGTCACCGGCTGGCTGGGAGGAGAGATGGTCGACCGGCTGGGGGTTGGCGTAGACCCGGGCGCCAACCTGAATGCGCCCAGCTCGCTCTCGGACCAGCCCGCCATGCCTGGAGCCCGCCACGAGCCCGTGATGATCCCCCAGACCGGACGAGTTGACGATGAGGAGGAGGAACTCTGAGCATGTCCCCAACCCTGAGCCCCAGCGCCCAAAGAGTGCAAAACGCCCTGGCCGAGCTGAATCTCTCCCTGCAAGTCGTGGAGCTGCCCGATTCCACCCGCACCGCCTCCGAAGCGGCGCAGGCCATCGGCTGTGACGTGGCGCAGATTGTCAAGTCGCTGATTTTTAAAGGAAAACGTTCCGGGCAGCCGGTGCTGGTGATCGCCAGCGGGGCGAATCGGGTGAACGAGAAGACCATCGAAGCCCAAATCGGTGAGCCGCTGGGCAAAGCCGGAGCCGATTTCGTGCGCGAGCACACCGGTTTCGTGATCGGCGGGGTGCCGCCCGTTGGCTTCCCCCGGCCGCTTCCCACCTTCATCGACCAGGACTTGCTCCACTATCCAGAGCTGTGGGCCGCCGCCGGCACCCCCCACGCCGTTTTCTGTCTCTCGCCGCAAGACTTACTTCTGATCACCCGCGGCAAGGTGATCGATATCTGCGGCTGAACGCGGGCCCAGCCTGGTGGGAGATCACGCAGGGGCGAGGCCTGAACCCGGTTCTGGCGCCGCCAGCAGCCCCGCAACCCAGACCCGCCTCTGGCCTCGATCTGCGGATGGCCGGCCAGGGGCGGGCATTTTGGGGTCAATGGCTCGCCCTGCGAGGCGGCCCAATCGTTCAGCGCGCCAATCCAGGCCCAAACCGCTGGTTTTAGGGTATAATTTATACGATTTATTTCATAAATATTTTGAGTTCTTCCGCCGCCAGCGGGGGACTACCGTCGTATTTAATTTTCGGTGCCCGGCGCCGAAAATTGTCTATACACAGGCCCCGCCGCTGCCGCCGGAAGCATCCACTCTGTTACAGGTGATTTAATGGCAATCGACCGATTTGGCCGCAACATTCACTATTTACGCATCAGCCTCACCGACCACTGCAACCTGCGCTGCGTCTACTGCATGCCGGAGGACATGACCTTCCGCCCCAACGCCGAGCTGATGCAGGACGATGAGATCCTATGCCTGGTCGAGCTGTTCACCCGCCTGGGTTTCGACAAGTTCCGCCTGACCGGCGGCGAGCCCACGGTGCGCGCCCGCGTGGTGGACATCGTGCGCGGCATCGCCAACACGCCGGGGGTCAGGTCTCTCTCGATGACCACCAACGGCATCCTGCTCTCGCGCCTGGCCCAGCCGCTGGCCCAGGCCGGCCTGCAGCGGGTGAACGTCAGCCTGGATACCCTGAACCCCGAGAAGTTCCGCCGCCTGACCCGTTGGGGCTCGGTGGATGATGTGCTCGCCGGCATCCAGGCGGCCGAGCAGGCTGGCATCACCCCGATCAAGATCAATGCCGTCATCGTGCGCGGCTACAACGAGCCGGACATCCTGGACCTGGCCCGCCTGACCCTGGAACACCCCTGGCAGGTGCGCTTCATCGAGATGATGCCTTTCGCCGGGGCCACCGATCTGCAGCTCAATCAGGCGGTAAAAGCCAAAGAGATCCACGACCGCATCACCGCCGGGTTAGGCCCGTTGGAGGTTGCCAATCATGGTAAACTGGACGGCGAAGCGCGGCTCTTCCGCCTGCCGGGCGCAAAGGCGGATATCGGGTTCATCTCCACCCTCACCCAACCGTTCTGCGCTTCGTGCACCCGCGCCCGCCTCACCGCGGACGGGCGCCTGCGCCTGTGCCTGCTGCGCGAAGGTGAAGTGGATCTGCTCACCCCGCTGCGCGCCGGCGCCAGCCTGGAAGAATTACGCCAGATCGTGGTCGATGGCATCTGGCATAAACCCTGGGGGCATGGCCTGGCTGAAGGCTATATACCGTTGAACCGGGCAATGAATGAAATAGGAGGATGAGTTTGGTCTCTCTGAACGGCTTTTCGGATTCAATCCGTGCCGTCCTGTTTGATCTGGACGGCACGCTTCGTCACAACCAACCAGGATCGGTGGACACGTTCCTCGACTTTGCCGTCGCTTTAGGGCTTCCGGATTTGCCCGAAAAGCGGCGCGGCGTCCACCGCTGGGCGCATTACTACTGGGCACAGTCTCCCGAACTGCTCGAAGACCTGCTCGCTTACCCGGATGAAGATGAATTTTGGGGCAATTACACCCGCCGCAGCCTGGTCGCCTTCGAGTGCGATCCGGCTCTCATCGAGGCGCTGGCCCCCCAGATTCAAAAACGAATGAAGGAAGAACACAAGCCCGAAGATTGGGTCCCTGATGACGTCCCCGCCACCCTGCGCTCGCTGAAGGAGGCCGGCTACCGCCTGGCGGTGCTCTCCAACCGGCGCACCCCGTGCAACGATCACCTGATGGCCCTCGGGCTGCACCCTTACTTCGAATTCTCCCTGGTCGCCGGGGAGGTGAATTTATGGAAGCCCGATCCCGCCGTCTTCCATCATGCCCTGGACCGCCTGGGCGTCCGCCCGGAAGAGGCGCTGTACATCGGCGACAACTATTACGCCGACATCGTCGGGGCAGAGAAAGCCGGCCTGATCCCCATCTTGATCGACCCCAACCGCATCTTCCCCGATGCCGAGTGCCATGTGATCGGTGCGATCGAAGAACTGTGCCAACTGCTGCCGGCGTGTAAGGGTGTCCTTACCGGTTCAGGCGGATAGGTTCATCTTTCGCAAGGTCGATACGGGTCTACCGGCACACCCCCCTCAGGCTACCCGATTAAGGTATACAACCCCCCCGCCACCGCCGCGCCGGCCGCGGTGCATAGGAAATTCACCACATCGTTGTTCATCCAGGGCAGGCCGCGCACCAGGTAGGTAGTGGCGCCGCAGGTGTGCTGCGGGTGGCGCTCGGTCTCCTTCATACATACCGGGCAGAAGTAAATCGCCTGAACGGTGGCTCCGAGCCAGGAATCGAACAGCGAACCTGCCAGGCCGCCGGCCGTGACCGCGGCCGCCAACCCGGCGTCCCCCGGCCCGGACAGGGCGGCGATCACCCCCACCAGCAGCGCCCCGCCCAGGGTAGCCAGCGTCCCCAGGGCGGTGATCCCCCCCGAAGTGCCCATCTCTACCACTTTCCCGGTGGTGATCAAGCGCGGCGCTTTCCGGCTGAGCACCCCGATCTCCGTGGCCCAGGTGTCCCCGTTGGCGGCGGCCATCGCCCCGGCAAAGGCTGCCCAGGTCCAATCTGCCCCCGCCAGCAGGCCGTAGAGCAGCGCCAGCAGGGCGCCCAGCCCGCCGTTGGCCAGCACCTGGGCCCAGTCGCGCTGGCTGCCTTTGGAGAACTTTTCTCCCACCCCGGCTTTCCTGCGGCGGAAGGCTTTCGACAGGGCGCTCGATGAGATGAAAAAGGTCAGCAGCAGCCCGGCCCAGGCCAGGCCGCCGAACCCGAATACCAGCCCACCGGTCAGCGCAGCCGCCCAGGCCCCACTCGGCTGCAGCGCGCCCAGCCGCCAGGCGGCCAGGGCGACCAGCGTTGCGAGCAGGAAACCGGTCAGAAGCTGGATAGGCATGTTGGAACCATTTTGCAGGGCCCTTTCTGTACAAACCTGTGGATAACCTGGGGATTTCTGTGGATAAACCCCTGAAACCTGGGGAAAACCCACCCCGGTTCAGGGGAGAATTCTGCAGGTATTGCTACCCATCTCCTCCGCTCTGTGGCCACGATGAATGTTATGTGCTCAGCAGGATAAAGAATACACCGGCGAGGAACAACAGGGGGGTGACCGCCCCGCCGCCGAGCACCAGCATAGCCAGCGGCTGGCTCTCCTCCCGGCGGAACAGGAACAGCCCCAGGAGCAGGTCGATCAGGAAGAGAAATGCGTTCAACACCGGGAGCAGCATCAGCCGCACCGAGGGCGCCAGCTCGGTGGGAGCCCCGGCCGGGCCGAAGCTCCAGCCCACCCACTCCCTGCCGGGGATCGCCAGGCTGACCCACACCAGCAGCAGCAGGCTGAGCCCGGCGCCCACCAGCACCAGGGTCCGCGCCAGGGGCACGCTCCATACCTCGTTGATCAGAAACGAGGGGTAGACCGAGCGTCCGGCGATGGGCGCCAGCGAGCCCCATTCCATATGCCGCTGGTAGCCCTGTAGAAACGCCTGCGGGTCCTCGGGGGAGATGGCGTAGATGCGCTTTCGGGTGGCGATCAGCACCAGCGGCGAGTCCTGGGCCGCCAGGTATTCCACCTCCCCCAGCCCGGGGGCGGAACGCACGCCGACCACATCCCCCGGCAGGCGCAGCCAGGGCAGCGGCAGCCGCCGGTTCAACTCTGACCCCAACTTCACCCACAGCACCTCGTTAATCGGGATTTCCTCGACCCGCAGACCCCAGCGCAAGCGCAGCCCCTCGCGTTCGATGGTGTATTGCGCGGTGTACAGGGCATAGGCCCGGTAAGCCATCAGGGGCCCCAGCCCGATGGCCAGGAAGAGCGGCGCCAGCGACAGCAAGAACGCCAACCCGATATCCGCCTGGGAGGCGCGCACCAACCCGTACCCGCCGGACAGCGCCAGCGCCAGCAGCAGCGCCAGGTGAATGATCAGGCCCGGTTGAAGTGGGGGATAGTAGATGGAAGCCGTGCTCTCGCTCACGCAAGGTATTGTAAATCAAAAGGTGTTTTTCAGCAGCTACCTGCCGAAAAACACCTTTTGATTCAGGCGTAAGCCTGCGAGCTTACCGGCTAGAGTTTACTCGATGGCGAACACGACGTTCACATCCACCTGCACCGTCATCTGCCCCCGGGCAACCGGCACAGAGGCATCGGCTTGCAGGCGGGCGAGTTCCGCCCCTCCGAACACCGGGCTCGGAGCGCTGACGCCGGTGCTGATCGCCTGGATCTCGCCCAGTTCGACCCCGGCGGCCTCGGCCAGCTCGGACGCAATCTGCCGGGCTTCAGCTACTGCTGCGGTGCGGGCGGTCGCCAGGGCGGCGGCCTTGTCGGCGACATCGAACTGGATGCCGTTGATCTGGTTCGACCCGGCGTCAACCACTGCATTGAGCAGCTCGCCGATCTGATCCAGGTCGCGCACCGTCACCATCACGGTGTTGTCCACCACGTAGGTGATCTCACCCGTCGGCTGGCCGTCGTTGCCGTAGCGCTGCTGCGGCCAGATGCTGAAGTTGGTGGTCTGGATATCCCGTTCGTCGATGCCGAACTCCCGGATCGCGGCGATCACCTCTTCGGTATCTGCGCTGTTCTCGGCTACGGCTTCCTCGGCGCTGGCGTTCTCGGTGTGGACGCCGATGTTAATGTAAGCGAGGTCGGGCGTCAGGTATGCCACGCCGCTGCCGGTAACGCTGATGGTCCGCGGCGGTTCGGCCTGGCCGGCCGGGGGCTCCTGGGCCGGGGTGGGGGTTTGGGCGAAGGCTGCTCCCGCAAACCCCGCCAGGGCCAGGGCAAGCACGAGTAAACCGATGAGAATAGTTTTCTTGGTAGGCATTGTATCTCCTCCATCAAGGGTTAGGTTCCGTCGCGGCAGGCGCCTGCCCACCGGCGGTAAAGCTTTCGTTACTGGTCACTTAACGCCCGTTCCCCGCAAAAAGTTCCCACGCCGGACAAAGGACCGGCCCTTTTCCTCTATCAAAGTTCATACATAACTTTTACACTCCTCGAATTATTCCGCAAGCCTGGAATGTTATAATGTTCGCAACAGTCTGCCCCTTTTTCACAGCGAAGCCTTAGAGGTTTGTTTTTCCTGTGAACTGTAAGGAAGGATAATCCTATGATGAGATTTGATCGCTTTACCGAGCGGGCACAAGAAGCCGCTCAAAGGGCCGCTGAGATCATCCAGCGTTACGGTCACAACCAGATTGACACTGAGCATATCCTGCTGGCCCTGATCGAGCAGCCCCAGGGAGTAATCCCACAAATTCTTGAGAATCTAAAAGTTGACTCTGCCGCTCTGACCGAGCGGCTGGATTATATTCTGCGCACCAGCCCCAAAGCCAACATCTTCGGCGGCGGCGCGGGACAAATCTTTATCACCCCGCGCGTCAAGCGCATTATCGACCTGGCCAATGAAGAGGCCAACCGCCTGCGGGATGAGTACATCTCCACCGAACACATCTTCCTCGCCATCCTGAGCGAGCGCAGCACCCCGGCGGCCCGCCTGCTGGAAGGAGCGGGTGTCAACCGCGATCGGGTGTACGATGCCATCCAGCAGATCCGCGGCGGCCAGCGGGTCACTGACCCGCAAGCCGAGACCCGCTACCGCACCCTGGAGCGCTTCTCACGAGACCTGACCCAGGCCGCCCGTGAAGGCAAGCTGGACCCGGTCATCGGCCGCGACCAGGAGATCCTGCGCGTGATCCAGATCCTCTCCCGCCGCACCAAGAACAACCCGGTGCTCATCGGCGAGGCCGGCGTCGGGAAGACCGCCATCGTCGAGGGGCTGGCGCAGCAGATCGCCAGTAATGACGTGCCCGAGATCCTGATGGGCAAGCGCGTGCTCGCCCTCGATCTGGCCGGGATGATCGCCGGTTCCCGTTTCCGGGGCGAGTTCGAAGAGCGTTTGAAGGCCTCGCTCGAAGAGATCCAGCGCGCCCAGGGTGAGATCATCCTGTTCATCGACGAGCTGCACACCGTGGTCGGCGCCGGCGCGGCACAGGGCGCTATGGACGCCTCGAATATGCTCAAGCCCGCCCTCTCCCGCGGTGAGCTGCAGTCGATCGGCGCTACGACCCTGGACGAGTACCACAAGTACATCGAGAAAGATGCCGCCCTGGAACGCCGCTTCGCACCGGTCTATGTCGAAGAGCCGAGCGTCGAGGACACGATCCTGATGCTCCACGGCCTGCGCGACCGCTACGAGGCCCACCACAAGGTGCACTTCTCCGACAAGGCCCTCGAAGATGCCGCTCGCCTCTCGGCCCGCTACGTCACCGGGCGCCGCCTGCCGGATAAGGCCATCGACCTGATCGACGAAGCCGCCGCCAAGCTGCGCGTGGCCCTCTATTCCCTGCCGGACCATCTCAAAGAGATGAAGAGCGAGCTGGAAAAGCTCTCGGCGGAAGAAGAACAGGCCGGGCTGGAGCGCGATTACGAGCGCGCCGCTCAGAAGAAAGCCGAGCGCCTGCGCCTGGAGCAGGAATTCACCCAACTGCGCGACGAGTGGGAGCGCGAGCACCAGCTCGACGAAGTCGTGGACTCCCGCGATATCGCCGAAGTTGTGGCTCAATGGACGGGCATCCCGGTCAGCCAGATGATGCAGACCGAATCCGAGAAGCTGCTGCACATGGAAGAGCGGCTGCACGAGCATATCATCGGCCAGGATGAGGCCATTTCCGCCATCTCCGACGCCATCCGCCGCTCTCGCTCCGGCCTGAAGGACCCTTCTCGCCCGATCGGCTCGTTCATTTTCATCGGGCCCTCCGGGGTGGGGAAGACCGAGCTCGCCAAAGCGCTGGCCAAGTTCCTGTTCGACGATGAAGACGCCCTGGTGCGGATCGACATGAGCGAGTACCGCGAGCAGCACACCGTCTCTCGCCTGTTCGGCGCACCTCCCGGCTACGTCGGCTACGAGGAGGGCGGACAGCTCACCGAAGCGGTACGCCGCCGTCCCTACCGGGTGGTCTTGTTCGACGAGATCGAAAAAGCTCACCCCGAAGTGTGGAACGCGCTGCTGCAGATCCTGGACGACGGCCGCCTGACCGACGGCCAGGGCCG
>CAYMLG010000137.1:0-8573 GCA_964391195.1 uncultured Anaerolineaceae bacterium
ATGCCGGCGGGATCTTCAATGCCGGCGGGGATTTGCCCGCCCCCGGCCTTGTGCTCCATTGGCAAATGGCCTCCTGCATAGACCGCTCGCAGCGCCTTATCTTTGCGCTTGATTTCGACCGCCGCGCGGATGCCCAGTTCAAGGGTATAGGCATTCAGCTCATTTTTATTCAGGCATAGGGTAGCCCCGGCTTGCTTGGCTTCCGGAGCCACTCCTTCGCAGTCGCGGTCCATCAAGAGAATGACTGCGGCCTCCCCACCGGCTGCTGCGCTCCGGATCAAGTCCAGGGTCCTCGCATTGTCGGGACTCGAAACGAGCAGCACGGCTTCATAGCCCGCCAACTGCTGCTCCAGGCGCCCGGCCTCTTGCGGCCCGGCCCAGTCGAGCTGGTATTCCTCCATCCGGGCCTCTCCAATCATCTTACGGATGAGCCAGTAATTCTCCTCATCAGCCCCAACCAGGAGGATCCTGGAGCGATTTCCTTGCGCATGAGTATTGGGGAATTCCATGTTCACCATCCTATTGGCTTGATCGTCTCAGCCCAGTCGAGCAAAATGGCTTTCCGCGGAGACAGATGAGTCAGGGCCGGGCAAGCCGCTCGTACCAGCGCACAGTGACCCGAACAGTGCCTACACCTCTCCGCCGCCCCATGGGAGTCCTTAGCGTCGATATTCGATTTTCGTTAAAAGGTAATACCGGATTGCTGCATATTTATTGTAACTGCTCTGGCTGTTATAAGCAACCTTTATCTTTGTAGAGTGTGGACGCACAACTTATCAGCGGGCGTCCGGCACTACCGGCCGACAGAATTGTTGCTTTGCGGTGTAGGCGGCGAAGGCGGGCGGTAGAGCCGCGCACCCCAAAACAACCAGGCAGGTATGGTAAATAGGGGCGTAAGAATATTAATCTACTGCACGAGCTTCTTGTGTATACTATCAAGAGCAAAGACGAGAATTATGATAGCATTGGGGGAGGATGATGAGTTCCAGCCACAGCCTGCTTCGCCGGGCAGATTACTCAACTTCAAGGGTCCCGCCCATTCTTGTATTCCTGCTCTCGGCGTTGATCGTGTTTGTCGTCGGCCTGCAAGCGCTGATCACCTTTCGCGTGCTCTGCCCTCCGGAGGCGATCCGCCCGCTGGCCTTTTTGCGCGCCGCCTGCGCACCGGCCCTTTATCCGTTCATCGACTATCCCATGTACTGGACCCCGCACTACCAGGGGGAGAGCATCTCTCAGCCTATGGCGGTCGGGATCCTGGCAGATGGGCGCGAAGTGCTCATCCAGCCCGAAGATTTGAATTTGCATTTCTGGCTCCACCAGGAATTCCTGGTCGCGCTAGACCAGGGGGTAATGGATGAGATCGAGCTCTACGTGAAGCGGTATCAGGACCTTCAAGGCGTAAAGCTAGCCGGTATACGCCTGGAAAACCACCCGGTTAGCATCGATGAAGACGGCATCCAAACCGAAGAAGTACACATCATGCGCGAGTATTTCTTCGAAACCAGCGCGAGTGTGCCATGAACAGGATAACAGCCAGCCTTCATCTGTGGGAAAGCTACTGGTTCCGGCCGGGGCTGTTGTTCAATCTCGCCGTAGTTCGTATCCTGCTGGTGCTCTTCAAGCTGCGCTCGGTGCTCCGCCCAGCCTACCTGGAGGATGCGCTGGCCCTGACCCAGGCGCCCGATTTCCAATATAGCCCGCTGCCGGTCCTGAAAATTTTCCTGGCCCTGTTGGGGAACATTGAAAATCCCGGAGCGGAGCTGCTACAGGCCGCTTACTGGATCACCGCCGCGGCCGGTATCCTCGCCCTGTTGGGGCTGTTTACCAATCCGAGCCTGCTCGTCTTCAGCCTGGGGAGCTTATTCTTCCAGGGATACAAATACTCCTTCGGCGATTTCCACCACACCGAGGCGCTGATGCTGATCGGCCTGCTGCTGATCTCCCTGGCTCCATCAGGAAGGGTGCTGTCGCTCGATGAGTTGATCTCCAGGCGGCAGGGAGGGGACAGGCCGCGCCCCGACCATTGGCTGCAGGCTTCCTCGCCCTATGCCGCCTGGCCTCTCCTGGCGATCCAGTGGCTGCTCTCCCTGGCTTACTTTTCATCGGCTTTCAGTAAAGTTGCCAAAGCTGGCCTCGACTGGATGAACGGCTATACCCTGCAGTATTACCTGGTGCGCGATGGCCTGCGCTGGGGCAGCGATCTGGGAGTCTTCATCGGCCAGTTCCACACCCCGGCGGTGATCCTCTCCTGGCTCACCGTGCTCTTCGAAGCCACTTTTTTCCTGGTTCTGATCTTTCCCCGCCTGGCAAGAATCTACATTCCCGCCGGGATCGCGTTCCACACGGGCGTCTATCTGACCATGCTGGCCCCCTTCTTTTCGTTTATGATGCTCTACTCCGTCTTCGTGCCCTGGGATTCGCTGCTCAGGCGATTGAGAAGAAGGCGCATCTCGTATTCCCCGGCCGGCTACCCGCGAACGGCCGGGAGCGGAGCAGGCGATCCCGACGCCGGCCCTTGACCAGGTCTGGATCGCTTTAACTGGGCGGACTTTGCCCTGGGTAGGCAACTCCCTGGGTGGGCAACGCCCACCCTTTGAAAGACTGTGGGGATGAACCGGTGTAAAGCGCCGGATCATCCCCACAGTCTTTTTCTTGTGCCTCTTCCGCTTTCAGCGAAATAAGGGGGTGTAGCTGGTGTATATCCGGTTATGGGGTGCGGCGGGTTATAATATTTGGAGAAATCCCGTCCAGTTACCGCTGGTGGGGAGCATGGGGGTGAAAGGTCCGATATTACCGGCATGAAGTTCAGCCTGCTGCGCTTCACCAACAGCGCCATCATGGCATCCGTCATCATCCTGACCCTGACCGGCGTTTACGGCCTGTTTTGGGTCCTGCCGGGAATCTTGTTCGACATCCATCGCTTCGCCGGCTGGGTGCTGCTGGCCCTTATCCCCTGGAAAACCGGCATCGCTCTGGCGTCCCTGCGCCGCGGCTGGCAGCCCAACTTCCGCCGCGGCCTGATGACCGGCGTCTCCCTGCTGCTCGCTGCCCTGGCGGTCAGTGTGCTGATCCTTGGGCTCGCCTGGCACTGGCGGTTGGGCCCGGAAGACCTGTGGTTGCGGCAGACGGCGATCTCCTGGCACTGGATGCTCGCCCTGGGTCTCCTGGTTCCTTTCATCTTGCACGTTTGGGTCCGCTGGCCGCGCCCCCGGCGTGCCGATTTCATCTCCCGCCGCTCCTTCTTGAAAGCGCTTGGCCTGGGAGTGGTCTCCCTGGCCGGTTGGTGGGCTGCGGCGGCGTTCGCAAATGAGCGGGAGGCTTCTGATGGGCCACGGCGGTTCACCGGCTCTCGCCTGGATGGCCTGTACTCGGGCAACGATTTCCCAGTCACTCACAGCATCGCCGTCCAGGAAGGGGCGATCGATCTCGCCGCCTGGCGGCTCCGGGTGACCGGCGCCGTGGAAAAACCGCTCTCCCTCTCCCTTGCCGACCTCGATGGCCTCCCGCTCGAAGAAAGATCCGCGGCCCTGGATTGCACCCTGGGTTGGTACACCCTGCAGCGATGGGGTGGAGTCCGGCTTACCGAAATCCTCGCCCGGGCCGGGATATCCCCTTCGGCGACGGCCCTGCGGCTGGTCTCCGTCAGCGGTTATGCCCACCTGTTCACCCTCTCCGAAGCCAAAAGCATCCTCCTCGCCCGCTTCGTCAGCGGCGAGCCGTTGGCGCACTGGCATGGCGCGCCGCTCCGGGCTGTTGTCCCCGGTCGCCGGGGTTGGTTCTGGGTAAAATGGCTGGAGCGCATCGAAGCGCTGTAAACGCTCACAGGGATCAAACCCACCCCAGCCATGAAAAACGGGCTTGCCTTCCGGTTGATCCAGCCGGAAGGCAAGCCCGTTATGGGTTCCGCCAATACGCAAACCTAGAAGCTGCCTACTGCCTCCACGACAGAATCGTACACCTTGAAATAACCGTCCATCGCCACCAGCTTCAGCGATTCCTGAATCCTTGGCGACAGGCAGGCCATAACCACTTCCCCTTTCGATTTTTTCTTGGCCTTCTTCTGGATGTCGATCAACAGCCAGATCCCTTTGCTGGTCAGCATTTTAACATCGCTCATGTCCAGGACGATCTTATGCCTTCCGGACTCGATCAGTGGATTCAATACCGCCGCCAGATCATCCACGTTGCTACCGTCCAGGACTCCCGCAAACTTGATCAGATCACACCTTTTATACTGAGTCACTTGCACGTCCATCCTCGGACCTCCCATCACTGACACAATATTTTTCGTTGATCCTAATTCTGTGATTTGTTACCTTACTTTGGATAAAAGCCAGGCACGTTTTCGGTAAACCCCATGTAATGGCGTCCCTGCTTAAATCCGGTGCGACTGTTCAAACAGCCCGGGACACCGGAAATTATAGCATGAGTGAGAAAAACCCGGCTCATTTCTCCCCGGGAAACTGCACGCCCTGAGGGATAAGATCAGAAACCGCCTGTTTGAAGTGCGCCTTTTAAGGGTGTGGGTATACTACTTGAGTGAGGCGAATGGTTCTCAGCCGCCCCTGCCAAAAGTACTAGTGCATAGACAGAATAAGTGATGTTACAATCGATTCGACGAACATAAGTGGAAATTGTATAGTTTTAAAATCAAGGCGACCCGGAAGATCGCTGTCGCAACCAGTTCATATGGAGATGACGAAGATGCGTAAACCTTCTGGCTTTTTGCTCGCAGTCGCTGCGATCCTTCTCTTGTTCAGCGCCCTGAGCTGCAACTATATTCAGACTTTGGGCTCCCCTGCGTCCCCCTCTCCGCCCTCAATTGAGCCCCCATCTCAAGAGATCGAAGCCGTGCCGCCAACGGAAGCCCCGGCTACCGCCTCACCGGATGCGGCCCCTTCTGCCACCGCCCCGGCGGAGGTCAGCCCGGCTGAGACCGAACCGCCCACCTCAGAACCGGCAGACACACAGCCGCCGATTACTGAGCCTCCTGCTCCTACAGCAGAAGAAGAGCCTCCCGATTCTCCGGCCGTAGAACCCCTGGGAGATTGCGCGGAAGAGGTTTGTATTCTGGACGGCTCGTACCTGCTGGGGCGGCCGGTCGGTCCCGATGGGCGCAACACGATCGTGGGCTCTACCCGCTTTGGCGAGTACCGCCGGGCCACCCGCGATTCCTACCATGGGGTCTATTTCTTGAACTCCACCGGCACCCCCGTGCTGGCGGCTGCCGCCGGCCGGGTGGTTGTGGCCGGAGACGATCTCAACCTCATGTACGGTCCTTTCCGCAACCTGTACGGCAGCCTGGTCATCCTCGAACACGAATTTCCCCAGTTGACCGGCACGGTCTACACTCTCTATGGACACCTCTCCGAGGTTTCTGTAGCCGAGGGGGACACAGTCAGCGCCGGGCAGCAGATCGGCCGGGTGGGCAGCAGCGGCAGCATCCAGGGCAGCAGCCTGGTGTTCGAGGTCCGCTACCCGGACATGAACTACATTTCGGCCCGCAACCCGGAGCTCTGGCTCCAACCTTTGCCCGATGACCGCGGCGAATTGCAAGGGGCGATCGCCGGGCGCATCACCGATGGAGGAGGGAATTATCTGTCCGTCTCCAATATTGTGCTCGAGCGGCTGGCCGGCCCCGGGCTCCCGGCGCTGGACCAGCTCTACATCCGCACCTATTCCGAAAAAAGGCTGGTCGGAAAGGAACCGTGGAAAGAGAATTTCGCCATCGGCGACCTCCCGCCCGGAGAATACCAGATTACCTTCTGGTTGAACGGCTTACAGCAGCGGGTGGTTGAGGTAAAACCCGGTGATCTGACGATCGTCAACTTCACCGTAAGGTGATTCCGGCGCCGGTTGATTGTGGAGCGAGACCCCGCAATCAACCGGCGTTCTCAACCCACTCATTCCCGCTAAGATCCAGAGGGGCACGGAGCCTGGCGAGGTCCGAAGACTCCCGCCAGCCAGGCGGACAAGCTCAGCCGTCTCCTGCTGGGCCGGTGAACCGGCCCGGCAGGTGGATCCTGGCAATCATCACTGATCGCCCGGATCAACCGCTCACGCTGGGCCTGCCTGATCAATTCTCTGCGGCGTTCATTTGCCTCTTCCAGGATAAACAACCGTGGATTGTACATGTTGATCTCCCTTCAACAATCCATTGATTTTCGATTCTGTCCCCAGTATACAGATCCTGCGGCCCGCAAACGTCACCGGAATCGTCCCCTAATCATCCCCATTTGGCCTACAGCTTTCTCAAAGTCGTAAGCCAGGCTTTGTAAAATTGGAGTTAGGGGGAGGGCGGGCTGAGCAGTCCGTCCTGGTCCCCAAATTCCTCATTCATGAGAATGCCATGCCATTTGCCCCATCCACCGGTTCGCCTCAGAAAACATTCGAATATTGGTCCAGTTTTTGCCCTCAATCGGAGAGGAATCCCCGTTAAAATCAGCTATCCTGGGCCTCAGCCTGGTTTTCGAACCGGGAGTACATGTTCGGGAGGGAGCAGGAAAATGGAGATCAAATTCTTAGCCGACTGCCCGCAGTATCTGTTGACCATCGCTTCCTGGGTCTTCAACCAATGGGGCTATCTTTCCCCGGGCAGCACGCTGAATGGGGTGATCGCCAAGTTCCGCGCTCACCTGAACCGCGCCCGGCTGCCGCTGACCCTGGTCGGCCTCGGCGATGAGGGCGCACCCATCGCCACCGCCAGCCTGGTCCGTCATGATATGCGCACCCGTCCGGAACTGACTCCCTGGCTGGCGGGCGTTTTCGTCGTTCCCGAGCACCGCCAACGTGGCCTGGGGTCACAGATCGTGGAGGCCACCCAACAGGTCGCGGCCGAGCTCGGCATTAATAAACTGTACCTGTTCACACCCGACCGCGAAGCCTTCTATGCCCGCCTGGGCTGGCACAGCCTCGAACGCACCAATTTCCGTGGGGAAGATATTGTGATCATGACCAGGGAATTAGGGGAATGAGGCGTTAAATGAGCGCCGGCCGGCAGCTCTTCCCCGGAAGAGAGCTGCCGGCCGGGAGAATATGCGGGTCACCCAGACCGTTTATAAGGACCGCAGCACCATGATCACCCTGCCCTGAATTTCGATCTCATCCGGCTGCTCGACATAGATTGGGGCATAGGCCGGGTTCGCCGGTTGAAGACGTACCCGTTTGTTCTCGAGATAAAAATACTTGAGGGTCGTCTGCTCGTTGCTTGTCAGCCAGGCCGCCACCATATCCCCGTTGAAAACCTCGCCCCCCCGCTCGAGGATCACCGTATCCCCTTCGGAGATCAGGGCGTCGATCATCGAGTCGCCCTCGACCTCCATTGCGAACAAATGGGGATAGGACTCCCGCCGGGTCAGGCGACTAAGAGGGATTTCCACCGTAGTCTCCTCATCCATATAAGCAAAATCCGACCCGGGTACGGTCAGCGGCTCGCCGGCCACGATCCGTCCCCACACCGGAACGCGCAGCATCCCACCCGAAACCTGGCTGGTAAAAGGCCTGGCGCCCCGGGCATAGGCCAGTGGCCTGGTCACCCGGATCCCGCGGGACACGCCTTTATCTCGTTCCAGGTAGCCTGCGCCCTCTAACTGTTTTAAATAGTAAGCAACCTGAGAAGTCGAATGGATTCCGGTATGCGTACAGATCTCTCGCACAGTCGGCGGGTACCCGTTGTCTTCCTGAAAACTCTGAAGACAGACCAGGACTTTTTCCTGGTTATCCGTCAATTTTTTTTGCCGCCGCTCGGTCATACTTGCATTTCCTCACGATCTAGGTAGTCAAAATAAAAGCTGGGCTACGACCTATAATTGGAATCTTGCTCCCTATTACTCTATCATACTCGAACATTCGTTCTAAGTCAACCCATGCGAACATTAAAGGCAGGGCCTTCGCAAAGTCGTACGCCAGGCTTGATAAGGATAGGGGAAATAGGTGGGCTGCAATGAAGTTTAACAAAATAAACCGGCACCTTATCATGAAGGTAGGAACGGATGACGGTCACCTGAGACCGTACACCCACCGTGGTTCTGCACACGCCTCACACGGCCAGATATCCCCGGATTCAGGTAGGGGCGGGTCTTCCATTCGAGCACAGGTGGTTTACCGTAAACGGCGCCTGGCAGGCCAGCCCGCCCCGACCGTCCTACCCGACCCGCCCCCAAGCATGCGCTAAACATGCCGCGCATGTCATGCCACGCCATCCGCCCCTCCTGGCCACAGGCCAGCCCCTCATGCCTGTCATCCTGCGCGACGGGCAACGCAAAGCGTCGCTAGAGCGTCGCTCGGCGCCAGGTGAAGTCTCTCCCCCAGGCTGGGTGCTCCCCACCGCCTGCGAGGCGCGTCTGAGCCCCACCGCCACCCTACCCTTCCCGGTGCGGCGTGAACCCGCCCTCCGTTTTCGTAGAGCGGCATGCTTAGCGCATGCACGAGCACGCGCTAAGCATGCCGCTCAGACCATTCGTGGGCGGCTTCTTCAGGCGCATGGGCACGGCTACGTCGTAAACCACCAAAACCGTGAACCCGCCCGCCGGCAGCGAAGCGCTCACCGCCGGCAGCGAAGCGCTCACCGCCGG
>CAYMLG010000138.1:0-8545 GCA_964391195.1 uncultured Anaerolineaceae bacterium
TAGTTTGGAAAACAATCCTGTATTCGCTGAGAATTCATCTGGCACAATAGGGCTTCTCTTCAAAGACCGTATTGTATCGGGAGCCGAGTGGGCGGAGAAACCTATCGAACGTAAACCGAATGGAAAGAGCTACACAAAAGTTGTGATGGTAGGAGAGAAAGATTGGGGGATTTCCGTGAACCGACCCGAAGATCTGGGCAAGGCAAACCAAACCTTTTTAATAAAACAGCAAGATTCTTCCAATATGCCTCTGCCGAATCAGTCTGTTGATCATATCGTCACTGATCCTCCATACTATGATAGCGTCCAATATAGCGACCTTGCACAGTTCTTCAGGGTCTGGTTGCATTGGTTTTTGCCGAATGAAGCCAGATGGGACTATGATATTTCAGACAGCGCAGTAGCTGAGACCGAACAAGATGGGGAAAAATATCGAGAGGTGCTTGGTGCAATTTGGCGTGAATGCAATCGCGTGCTAAAGCGTCCCTATGGACGTTTAGTTTTTACCTTTCACCACTGGCGTCCTGACGCCTGGGCGAATTTAACCTTATCGTTGAAGCAAGCAGGCTTTATTCTGGTCACATCCTATACTGTTCGTTCTGAAAACCCAATTTCTGTTCATATTCGACAGTTAAATGCGTTGAAGCATGATTCGATTTTGGTCTTGAGCCCACTCAATGGCAGAATCGAGAAATCTCATAAGAACATCGAAAGGATTGACACGACAGATAGCTATCAATTTTGCTCACAGTGCGCTGAACTGTTGGGTTATTGCTTGAACGCGGATTTAAACAAAGACGAGATTTTCGATGTCTGGTATCGCGCTCTTGGAGACTAAAAATGCATAAATTTCCATCTGATATCTTTGGTTATCCTTATTACAATCGTGGCGAAAAAGCTGAAAAGACAAGAACCACACACTCATGTCCCTTTGTTGATAAGAAGTGTTACAAACAGAGTCGCCTAGTAAGTATCCCTTTTGGGGTATGTAGTGTTCACTATCATGATGAAGATATAGCTGTCTGCCCTCGGCGATTTCTGGATGAAGGCAAGATTTTCTATGATCTTGCACTTACTCATTTCTCCTCAATCGACAACATTTTGGTCTTCTCAGAAGTCCGCTTACCAAATACTGGCAGCTTCGACTTTGTGATGGTGAAACATAAACCACTTTCGATCGAGATAGAAGATTTTATCGTCATCGAGTTTCAAACCGGACAAACAACAGGTACAGGTGCCTTAGTCCAGGGTTTCAAAGACTTTTTAAATGGTGAAAGCATAGCTTATCGCAACTATGGTTTTGGGCTCAATCTTTATGATATCTGGAAACGAACTTTTACACAGGTATTGAACAAAGGTATTATCCTCGAAAATTGGGGGCAGAGTATATACTGGGTAGTTCAAGAGCCTGTCTACAAGTATTTTGAGGATAGATATAATCTTGGAAACATTGGCGCCGGCACTAAATATTCGACGAACTTTGCTATATATAACATGGTGAGTAGTGAAGAAAAGTTTGAACTTGTCCTATCTCGTATGACCTCAGCTACAATTGATCAATTATTTTCTGCCTTTCGTAATAATCCAGATATTCCCTCAAAGGATGAATTTACAGGCATGTTGCAATCAAAGATCGAAGCAGAGATGCACTTGAAGCTAAACTTACGGAAGGTTGGAGAACAGAAACATCTTGACGTAAAACCACCTTCCTCTACTGGTAAATTACGCGAGGAGCAACCTGATCAGCCATACTTGTTCGACGATTTCGAATAGCTCTGCTGAAGTTTGTCTGTGGAGTTAGTATAAACTCAGGGGGAATGAGATAGGCTGCCTTAGATCTATAGTAGAATGTTCCCACCATGACCGAATGGATGGAACACTACAACCACGAAATCACACAGGCGGAGGCCGCCCGAGCGGCGGGGAACGAAGGCCGGGCGCGGGTGTGCGCCCGCCGGGCAGCCGGGGCCGTCATCAGCGAATACATGCGCCGCCAGGGCCTGCAGCTCCGCGGCCCCAGCGCTTACGACCGGGTCAGAGACCTCATCGCTATGCCGGACATCTCCCCCGAGGTGCGCCAGGCCGCCGAGCACTTCCTCCAGCGGGTGACCACGGAATTCACCCTCCCTGAAGACATCGATCTGATCGACGAGGCGCGATGGCTGAGAAAAACCTTGCTGGGCAGTTGAGCTCGCCTCGCGATCCCAAGCACCTGGCCTCGCTCCCCCTGTTCCAGGGGTTGGACGACCGCGCGCTGAACGATGTCCTGCGCACCGCCTCTCACCGCAGCTACGCCGCCGAAGCCTTTATCTTTCACCAGGGGGACCCCGCCGAACACCTCTACCTGCTCACCTCCGGTGAGGTCAAACTCTCCCAGTACACCCCGGATGGGCAGCAAGTGATCCTGCGCTACGCCGTCCCCGGTGAAGCGTTCGCCGTAATCGCCGTGCTGAGCGATGCCAGCTACCCGGTCACGGCCCAGTCGGTGCAGGCCAGCCAGGTCATCTTCTGGGATAAGGAGAGCATCAACCGGCTGATGCAGCGCTACCCAACCGTCGCCATCAACGCCATTGCCATCATGGCCAAACGGGTGCGCGAGTTCCAGGACCGGATGCGAGAGCTGGCCACCGAACGGGTCGAGCGGCGTATCGCCCGCGCTCTGCTGCGCCTGGCCCGCCAGACCGGCAAGAAGACCCCGGAAGGGGTGCTGATCGACATCCCCCTCTCCCGGCAGGACCTGGCGGAGATGACCGGCACCACCCTGTTCACCGTCAGCCGCACCTTGCGCCAGTGGGAAGAGCAGGGCCTGGTCAAGAGTGGTCGAGAGCAGGTGCTGATCCGCTACCCCCACGGCCTGGTTACTATCGCCGAAGATCTGCCAACCAAAGACGAATAACAGATCACCCGGTTTGTTTGCTCCAGCGCAAAGACGGATTCCGACGGCTGAGGTAAGCTGGTAGCATGGAGACTAATGTAATTCGAGCCGATGATCTCGTGTCCGAGGTGTTGGATCGCTGGCCGCAAACCGCACCGGTGTTCATCAGGTATCACATCTCTTGTGTGGGCTGCAGCATGTCAATGTTCGACACGATTGCCGATGCCGCCCAAAACTACAGCCTTTCGCTGGATGCTTTCCTGGCCGACCTGAACCAGAGCATCAAGACCAGCGCATCCGAAGAGTGACGCGGATATGCGATACATCGGTTGGCGTATCCCATTGATGGTAATCTCGATCGCCGGACTGATTGGAGCCCTGTGGGCTGGATTGGTCCGCATCGGGTGGTCGTGGCCGGTCGTCCAACCGGCCTTACCGCTGGCGCACGGCCCTTTGATGGTCTCGGGCTTCCTGGGGACGTTGATCGCCCTGGAGCGGGCGGTGGCCCTGGGGAAGCGCTGGGCCTACCTGCCGCCGGCGATCACCGGACTGGGCGGCGTACTGCTTATGCTCGGGGTCCAGGTGCAGGCCGCGGCGGCGCTCATCACCCTGGGCAGCCTGGGGCTGTTTGGCGTGTTCGTACACATCGTCCGCAGCCACCCGGCACTATACACTCGCACCATGGCCATCGGCGCGGCGTGCTGGGCGGTGGGCAACCTGTTCTGGTTCTTCGGCTGGCCGGTCTACCACATCGTCTCGTGGTGGTCGGGCTTCCTGGTGCTGACCATCGCCGGTGAGCGGCTGGAACTCGGTCGCCTGATGCGCCTGCCCCGGCGGGTCGAAAACCTGTTCCTGGCGGCTATGGCGGTCTATATGCTGGGACTGGTGGTACGCATGCCGGCGTTCGGCCCCGGCACCCGCCTCGCCGGAGTTGGGATGCTGGCCCTGGCCGCCTGGCTGCTGCGCTATGATATCGCCCGGCGCACCATCCACAAGCCCGGTTTGCCGCGGTTCGCGGCCGCAGCTCTGCTTGGCGGCTACGCCTGGCTGGGACTGGGTGGGGTCCTGGCCTTGTACGGCGGCGGCACGGTGGCCGGGTTCAGCTACGACGCCGAGCTGCACGCCGTGTTCGTCGGCTTTGTCTTTTCGATGATCTTCGGCCACGCGCCGATCATCATTCCGTCTGTCCTGGCCCTGCCGGTAACCTTCCACCCCCGGGCCTACCTGCCGCTGGCGCTGCTCCACGCCTCGTTAGCCGCCCGCATCCTGGGAGACTTTTTCGGGTGGGTGGATCTCCGCCGTTGGGGCGGGCTGCTCAACGCCACCGCCATCCTGCTCTATCTGGGGTTCACCCTGGTGACCGTTCTCCGGGCAAAAAGCGCTGAACGCAGGTTGGAGGACAATAGGCAGAGCAATAAGCAAAGCGCTGACGGATCTACAACTGCCGAAGCGCCGGCAACCCTGACTGAATCATAATTCGCTGACAGCATGCCTCCACTCACTCGCTGGTTCATCAAATCTTCGTTAGTGTTCTTAGTGGCCGCCCTGCTGGTGGGGCTGGCAATTGCCGCCCGGCCGGTGCTGCCCTTGCCCCCGGTGACCGGCGCTCTCGGCCCGGTCTACTTCCACCTGTTCCTGGTCGGCTGGATCACCCAGCTCATCTTCGGCGTGGTGTTCTGGATGTTCCCCAAGTACAGCATGGAGAAGCCGCGCGGCAACGAACCGCTGGGCTGGGTCGTGTTCGTCCTGCTCAATCTGGGGCTGGCCCTGCGGGCGGTGTTCGAACCCTTGAACGCCATGCAACCGGCCGCCGGCTATGGCTGGCTGCTGGCCGCCTCGGCGGTGATGCAGTGGCTGGCCGGGCTGGGCTTTGTCATCAACACCTGGGGGAGGGTGAAAGAGAAATGAGCATGCCGCGCTACAGCGTGTGGGCCGTGCGGGCTGCCCTGCTGTACCTGGCGCTGGGCTTTACCCTGGGCGCGCTGCTCCTGTTCCACAAGGGGATTCCCATCAGCGGGGCCCTGTGGGCTGTGCTGCCGCTGCACATCGAAGCCCTGCTGGTCGGCTGGACGGTGCAGTTGGCCATCGGGGTGGCGTTCTGGATCTTGCCGCGCTTTCGCAAGCCCCCAAAACGAGGCAATGAACGGCTGGCCTGGTTGTCTTTTGGTTTACTGAACCTGGGAGTGTGGCTGGTGGGGTTGGGCCCGCTGCTGGCGCCCACCGGACCGCTGGTGCTCGGCGGGCGCCTGGCCGAAGTGCTGGCAGGGATCGCCTTCGTGCTCCACGCCTGGCCGCGTGTCAAGCCACCCGGGGCCTGACGGCATGACTTTCTCTAGAATAGTGGAGATGGGAGAAGGGCGGGCTGCACAGCCCGCCCTTCTCCCATCTCCTTTAAAGCCTGGGTTACGACTTTGAGAAGCCAGATACCTGACGGCGTCCGGCGCAGGCGAGTCAGACGACCTGAGTCGCAGGAGAAGCGGTTTCGACCGCCGCCGGGCGCTTGAGATTCTGGAGCATCTCACGTAAGCGTGGGGCTGAGCGCAAACCGGTGACGATCAAGATCAGGCTGATCAGCCCCGCCCCGCTGTACACCAGAAAGCGGAAGAGATCGGGGGCCGGGCGCACCTCTGTATCGGGGTCTACCAGGCGGCTCCGCAGCCCGGAGACGAACTCCTCGCGCGGCTCCACCGGGACGAGCGAAGCCTCGAGCAGCGCCTCCAGGTCTGAGTCCGTCCAGGCGCCCTTCTTGTGTACAGCAGATGAATGGTCAGCATCGTGGTTCATAGTACCACCTGTTCCTCTTCCCAGACAATTATTGACAACCGATATCATTCATACGGCCGGCACACATACGCCTTCACCCTGTTCAGGGGTCATATTTCAACCGGATAAGCAACCAGTCCGATCGTGCCCGGGCCCAGGTTCGCCGCAACCGCAATGGAGAGCGTGGTGGTGATCACCTGGTGGCAGTTGAGCACCGCCTGGGCTTTCGCCTTCAGCATTTCGCCGCTGGCCGGGTCTTCGGAATGGACCACGGCCAGGTTCACCTTACGCCGGCCAACCTTCTGGCAGATCGCATCCACCACGGCGTCCATCGCCCGGCTGCGCGTGCGGACCCGATCCGACATGTCGAGCATGCCGTCTTTGAGGGCAATGATCGGCTTCACGTTCAAGATCGACGCCAGTGCAGCCTGTAAAGCCTTCACCCGCCCGCTGCGGCGGGCGTACTCCAGCGTGTTCAAGGTCAGCACGATGGACACGTTGCGGCGGATAAAATCCAGGCGGTCCAGAATGGCCTGCAGGGAGGCGCCTTTCTCCTCCATCTGGCGCACTTCTTGACACATATACGCCATGGAAGCCGATCCGGATGCAGAGTCGAAGGGAATGACGTTGTATCGGTCTTTCAACTCCCTGGCGGCCATCTCCGCCGAGGCGAACGTCCCCGAGAGTTTGCTGGTGACGTGGATGGAAAGGATCGTCTCTCCGGGTTTGGCTACCCGCTGGTAAAACTCGATAAACTGCTGCGGAGAGGGCTGCGAGGTCTGGGGGATCCGGCCGCTCTCTTCTACGATGCGGTAAAAATCTGCGTCGCTCAGGTCGATCCCTTGAAGGAAAACCTGATCGCCAAAGTGGATGTTGATGGGGATCTTGTGGATGTCGTATTGTTCTGCCCATCCGGTGGGCAAATCCCCGGCTCCGTCGATGACTAACCGCAGCATGGAAGTTCTCCTTAGTTGCGCCTCCCATTGCCGTTGGAGCGCTTCCCTTCCACCGCTTCCGGCTCTTCGAAAGCGATGTTCAGGTTGATCAGCTCTTCACGCAGGGAGAGCAGGGTGCGATGATATAGGCTTTTTACTGCGCCTTCCGTCCGGCCCATGATCTGGCCGATCTCGGCGTTCGATAGGTGTTCGACAAATTTCAGGATCAGGAGCTGCTGCCGCTCGGCCGGCAGTCTGCGGATCACATGCAGCAGCCGTTCCTGCTCCTCAACCCGCATGAGCTCGTGTTCTGGCAGGTCTCCCGGATGGTGGAGCTGCGCCCCGTCGTCCAGGGGGATCTCCTTGCGCCGGCTGTTGTCACGGTGCCAGTTGGCGACCAGGTTGTGAGCGATGCGATACAGCCAGGCGGAGAAGGGGAGCCCCCGGTCGGAGTAGTTGTGGATGTGGCGTAGGGCCCGGATGAAGACCCGCTCCGTCAGGTCCTCGGCATCCAGGGAGTTCCCCGTGCGGTAGTAAACGTAATTATAAATTCGCCCTACGTAGCGCTCATAGAGCATACCGAAAGCATCTTTGTCACCCTGAGCGGCGCGGGCGAGCACAACCTCGTCCGTGATATCCAGCACGTGTTCACCTATCGTTGCAGGGTCATCACGTCCATATGTGAAAACCCCGCGGGTTCGAAAAAGTTTCTCCCGAGTATAACATGAGCGTCGTTTCTGGACCTAGAGAACTCGTTCGCTTTCTCATATAGCGAAGAAACATTCTCCTGTAAGCGACAGGTGTACCTCCGGCGAGTATATTTTTAATAATATTCATATAAGTTATCCCCCCACGGCGCCCCTCCATTCCGGGCTCGATCAGGTATAATATAGGCGCAATACGGGGATGACTGGCTTCGACGGGAGAGGCTGGCCCCGGACTGCGAGCCGAGAGGCACCGACCTCGATAAATCAGTGCAAAAAAACAAGTGCCAACCGCACTTCCTACGCTGCAATGCCGCTCGCTGCGTAAGCGAGATGCTGAGCAGTTGGCCCTTTTGAGGGCCACGTCCGCCTGAACCGTACTCTGACCGGTCGCAGGGTCGGGCGTCACAAAGTTAGAGTGCCGCACGCGAGGCTGCTAACCGTGCGAAAGAGGGGCTTTCGGGTCCCAGCAGCTTGCCCGAGGACCTCCCCGGCCGGTCTGGGAGCCAAAGGCGAGATCAAATGACCGGCTACGCTCGTAGACGTTCGCGGGACGAATCTTTCGGACTCGGGTTCGATTCCCGACATCTCCACCTGATTAAGACAGCGCCTGAGGGCGCTGTTTTCTTTATCTGCCTTCGTTATTCACCAAAGAGAAAAACCCCGGCGAACGGCGGCACCCGGGTAAACCTGGCTTTCACCCCAATCCTCGCAAACGCTTCCAGGGTTTCATCTGCCAGCCAGTAATACTCGTCGTCCCACTCATCCTTCAACTTCTTCCGGACGGCCTCTTTTTCCGCCTCATTCTCGAAAGCCAGATCGCCAATCACGAGCCTGCCTCCGGTGTTCAGGCGCTCGCCCAGCAAACGGCGCACCAAGTCCACCTTCGCTTCCAGCGGGAAATGATGGAAGGTGTAGGCCGAGACGATGCGGTCGTAGCGCCTCTGGAACTCAGGCGGCCATTCGCCCTGGATATCCGCCCGGGCGACCACGGCCTCCGGTAGTTTAAGGCGCAGGCGCTCAAGCATGGGACCGGAGAAATCCAGGCACCACAGGCGGCATCCTCGCCGGTGAAAGAGCCTCGCCAGGTTACCGGTGCCGGCGCCCAGGTCGAGCACAGTCATCCCCTCCCGGGCCGCGGATTGTTCCAGGATCCTGTTGAGCACCTGCGTATACCCTTCAAAAGGGAAGCCGGATTCATCCACATCCTGATCGTAAGTGTCGGCCCAAGAATCGAACTCCTCGGGCGGGAATTCAGCGCTCATGGC
>CAYMLG010000139.1:0-8394 GCA_964391195.1 uncultured Anaerolineaceae bacterium
GCTCTAGGGATATCCCCCATTGAGGCGGCGCCTTGCCTGTCCTATAGTTGTATTGGGCGGAGACGAGGCCGGCCTGTTTTGCTTTAACGCGGTTGCAGGTTGAATATGACGTGGGACAGGTGGCCAACTTGAGGGGGATACGCCATCTCGCCCAGAGGACTTCAGCGAGCTTCGACCGCTGCCTGCGCAGCGATCTATGCCCAAATGTAGGGGGATAGCAGAAAGCGAGGTTTTGTGAGCCAGAAGCGCAGCGATCGCGCGATCAATTTCTATGCCGTTCACGATCAGACGGAAAATATCTCCATTAAGGAAGAGAACAAACGCAAAGAGCGAGTGCTCACCCAGGGGACGCCCTCTGTCACCCGCAGCATTGCCGATGCTGTGGTGATGAAGATGGGCAACCTGTTCTACCTGTCGAAACCGGACGGGAACGTCCCCTGCACCACCGGACATGGATACGGCCTTTACTACCACGACTGCCGCTTTTTGAATGGATACGAGCTGCGGATGGCGGACGCCGAACCAAGCTTGCTGGTTTCGTCCGCCGTGCAGGGACATACCGCCGTGTATGAACTCACCAACCCTGAAATTGTCGTCAGCGAAGGCGAGCACATCCCCCATGATACGCTTGGCATGACTCTGCAGCGCAAACTCTCGGACGAAAATCTCACCGTCTACGACCTGTATACTTTTACAAACTATTCCATGGAAGCGGTGACTCTGCCGGTGACCTTCCGCTTCCGCGCCGACTTCGAAGACGTGTTCGCCATCCGTGGCCTGCTGCCCACCCAACTCGGAAAGCTGCACCCACCCGAATGGCGGGAGGATGGCCTGTACTTTCTCTATGAAGGGAAAGATGGCCTGTATCGCAGCACCTGGATTCACTTCTCTCTGCCGCCGGATCAATTAGACCGGACAACCGGTCAACTGACAATCGACCTCGGGCCGCGCGAAAGCCTCGATCTGCTGGTGCAGATACAAGTCCAGGAAGCGCCTGAGGAGGCTGCAGCGCCGGGACGCCAGACCTCGCTCGGCCTGGATACGGCCAGGAAGCTGTTCACTTCTACTCAGGACGAGTGGGATGGGGGCTGGACTGAGATCCGCAGCAACAGCCTGCTGCTCAACCAGATTATGAACCGCTCGCTGCGCGATATGCAGATGTTGCGCACAACGATCAACGACCAGGGCTTTTTCGCCGCCGGGGTACCCTGGTTCGTGACTCTATTCGGGCGAGATGCGATCCTCACCGCTATGCAGATGTTGGCCTACGATCCCGAAATCGCCGCCGAGACGCTGCGCCTGCTGGCCGGCTTCCAGGGCGAGAAGGTGGACGATTACCGGGATGAACAGCCCGGCAAGATCTTGCATGAGCTGCGCGTTGGGGAGCTCGCCCGCTTGAATGAGATCCCGCACACACCTTACTATGGCACCATCGATGCCACCCCTCTGTTCATCGACCTGATCGCCCGGCACTACGCCTGGAGCGGCGATCTTTCCTTATTTAATGAACTGAGGCCCCATGTCGACCGGGCGCTGAAGTGGATCGACGATTACGGAGATATCGACGGGGATGGATATGTCGAGTACGAAAGCCTGCAGGGACGCGGGCTCGTCAACCAGGGGTGGAAGGACTCGGGCGATGCGATCGTAACAGGCGACGGACATCTGGCTACTCCGCCGGTCGCGCTGGTGGAAGTGCAGGGCTACGTGTACGACGCGAAGCGGCGGATTGCTGTGCTCTTCGAACATGCCGGCGAACGGGAGCGAGCTGAGGCGCTGCGCCGGGAAGCGGCCGAGCTCCGCCGGCGGTTCAACCGTGATTTTTGGATGGAAGATCTGGGGATCTACACCCTGGGTCTGCATACGAAATCGAAAGAACCCCTGCGAGTGATCTCGTCCAATCCCGGGCATGCCCTGTGGTCCAGGATCGCCAGCGCGGACAAAGCCCAAAAGACGGCGGAGCGCCTGATGCAGCCCGATATGTTCAACGGCTGGGGCATCCGCACCCTCTCCAACCGGGAGATCCTGTACAACCCCATCGGCTATCACCTGGGCACCGTATGGCCTCACGATAACGCCATCATCGCTGCCGGTTTCCGCCGCTATGGCCTGGATCAGGCCGCCCTGCAGGTGTTCGACGGCCTCGTCCAGTCGGCCATCCATTTCGATATTTTCCGCCTGCCCGAACTGTTCGCCGGTTTCCGCCGCGATAAATACAACGTGCCGGTCCACTACCCGGTGGCGAACCATCCCCAGGCCTGGGCGGCCGGCAGCATACCTTACCTGGTCCAGGTCTTCCTGGGGCTGGCGCCCGAGGCCTGCGACCGGAGGCTGCGGGTGGTCCGCCCCATCCTCCCCGACTTCGTCGATTGGCTGGAAGTGCGGGGCCTGCGCGTTGGCGATGCCAGCGCCGACCTGAAGTTTTTCCGTATGCCAGACGGCCATGCCGGAATGCATGTCATCCACGTGGATGGCGACCTGGATATCGTCGTGAGCGGGGAACCAAGGCATGAATAATCACCAGAGCCGGATAGGATGGCGAGATTAGAGCTGCCGGTAAACTGCCCTGCGATACGCCTCCTTTCCGGGGACCGGTTCGGATGTGAGGAGCGTTGATATGGCAGACCAGGCAACGGGGGAAACGGACACCGGCCGGGAGCAGCGATCCGTGCAGATCCCGGCGGATGGGGTCACTTTGGAAGGGAATCTGACCCTGGTCCCGGGGGCGACCGGCCTGGTGGCCTTCGTCCATGGCTCCGGGAGCAGCCGGCACAGCCCGCGCAACCAGTTTGTGGCCCAGGAACTGCATGAGGGCGGGCTGTCTACACTGCTGTTCGACCTGCTGACCCCCGACGAAGAACAGATCGACCTGCGCAACCGGCAATTGCGTTTCGATATCGGCCTGCTTGCGCGGCGTACGCTGGAGGCTGCGGACTGGCTCGCCGGGCAAGCCTTCGCCCGGGGTATGAAGCTGGGCCTGTTCGGGTCGAGCACCGGCGCGGCTGCGGCGCTGATCGCCGCCGCCGAACGGCCCGCGCTCACCTCTGCGGTGGTCTCCCGAGGCGGCCGCCCCGACCTGGCCGAGAGTTCCTTGGGCCAGGTGCAGGCCCCCACCCTGCTGATCGTCGGCGGGCTCGATACGCCGGTGATCGGTATGAATGAATATGCCCTGGACCGCATGAACCCGGAGATCGAGGCGCGCATGGCGATCGTACCGGGGGCGACTCACCTGTTCGAGGAGCCGGGCACGCTGGAGTACGCCGCCCGCCTGGCGGCCGAATGGTTCAAACGCCATCTCTCCCACGGCCAGGATCGCCCCGCCCCGGGCTGAGCGGCTCTAATGTCAATCTCCAGGCAAGGGGGAGATCTCCCGGTCTGGTGTCCGCTTTTCTATTTGTAGGAGGTATTCCGATGAAAACAGTCCGCCCCGGTGGCCCGCAGGTGCTCTCGGCCACCAGCCTGATCGGTGATGACGTGGTCAACCTACAGGGGGAGGATATCGGCAAAGTCAAGGAGTTGATGATCGACCTGGATGAGGGGCGCGTGGCTTACGCCGTCCTATCCTTCGGGGGAGTAATGGGTTTCGGCGATAAACTCTTCGCCATCCCCTGGGACGCGTTCCGGCTCGACACGGACCGCAAAGCCTTCATCCTGAACGTGCCCAAGAGCAAGCTGGAGAACGCGCCCGGATTCGATAAGGATCACTGGCCGATGACCGAGGATTCCACGTACATCACCGAGGTGTACACCTATTACGGTTACGAACCTTATTGGGAGTAGCGCACCCCCGGCATGACCCGTCCTGATCTGCGGGATGGGCCATGCCGGGGCGATCAGGGCCGCACGTAGACCACCGTGCCGATTTCGGCGAACTCGTACAGCCAGGCCGCGTCCTCCGTCTTGAGGTTCACGCAGCCGTGGCTCATCGGCGCACCAAAGTTGTTGTGCCAGTAGGTGCCGTGCAGGCCGAACCCTTTGTGGAAGTACATGGTGTAAGGCACGTCTTTTAAGTTGTAGCCCGGCCCGCGCATATCGTCCTTCTCGAATTTGAGATAGATTTTGTATCTGCCGGTCACCGTGGGCGTGCGCCAGCGCCCGGTGGAGACCAGGAAGGTCTTGACCCGCTCCCGGCCCTGATAGGCAGTGACCGTCTGCGTGGAGAGATCCACATCGATCCAGCGCTCGTCGCTCCCCTCCGGGATGCCCACGTTCTCCCAGTCGGCTTCGCTTAGCGGGTCGGACCGGATTTGCTGGCGGCTCGCGGCCATCAGGGCTTCTTTGGAATAAGTCTCCGCCGCTTTGATTTGCTGCGGGGTGGGGATCTGGATGCGCTGCCCGACGAAGATCAGGTTGGGGTTGCGGATCTCCGGGTTCGTGAGCATGATCAGATCCAGGCTCACCTCGCAGCGGTTGGCGATCTTCCCCAGCGTGTCGCCTCGTTTTACACGGTAGGTATCCCCGCAGGCCTCATTCGCCGAGGCGGGAGAGACCGCCGCCAGCGCCGCAGCAGCGGATAGAAAAAGGCTCAACAGCCACCAGACCGCGCTTCGAGAACGTCTCATTGGTTCTGCTGCAGGTTGAAGTTCAACCAGAATTCCAGGATCTCATCTTCCCAACCCAAATCGGCGGCGGTGGAGAGCAGGGACTCTCCAAGCCGGTTCAGATCGATGCCAGGGGCCAGGTTCAGAGCGCTCGGGTCGAGGGGGAAGGCCAGGTTGGCACCCTGGCCGTCCATCGCCAGCACGGAGAGCGGGATGGGGATGGTACGATTCCCCAACCCCTCACCGCCCCGCAGCACAACGTAGTCCACCTGGCCGGTGTTCGGGTCGAAGATGAAGTCGCTCACCCGGCCGATCAGGTTCCCCTGGGGGTCGTTGATCTGCAGGGCGAGGGCTTCGCTGGCCGGCAACTGCAGGTCGATCATGGCCCGCTGTTCCCGGGGGGTGAAGGTCACGCCCATCTCATCTTCCCAGAAGCGGCGCAGGTCTGCATCCCAGTCCCTGCCTTCCAGGCTCAGGCTGCGGATCTGGTCGATCTCCTGGGTGGTCAGGGCCGGCGCCTGTCTCGCCTGGGCTGGGTCGATCTCCACGACCAGGGTGGTCTCCTGGGTCGCCTCCGCGGAGGCGCTGATGTTCACCGCTTCCCAAGGGATTGCAAGCCGGCTGCCCTCGGCCAGGCCCAGCGCCGGGTCGGGGCTGACGAACAGGTAAGACACCCGCGCCGTGCCGAGATCAAGGATTTGGTCGCTCACAGCGCCAAGCCGGAAACCCTCCGTTGACCAGAGGGATAAGTCAGATAAAGCGGTCAGCCGCGCCGGAGGTAATTCGGCCGCGCTCCGCTCTCCCTGGCCGGTGTCGTGTAAGTCCGGCTGGGGAGTGGCCGCCGGGGCGGCATCGCCAGGCCCGGGAGCACCGGTTTCGGGGTCTTCGCCCAGTCCGGCGATCGTTGGCTCGGGGTCCTCGGTCTCACCCGGGGCCGGGGGATGCTCGGTCCCCTGGCCCGAACCGGGCGTCTGCTCGGTCTGAGAAGCTTCCCCGGCTTCATCATCTTCGCCCGTCTGCGTCTCGGGGCCGGTCTCGGTACCGGCCTGCCCGGCCGGGGCGGAGTCTTCAGCCTCCGCCGGCCGGTTCGCGTTTGCATTTCCGCCCGCATCTGGTAGGGGCACACCGGCCGGCGCGCAGGCTGCCAGAGCCAGGGTAAAGATCATCAGCAGGGTGAACGCCCAGGTTTTTCCTTTTCTCGACATTATCTCCTCCTTTGATTGGGGTTTACTCGGACGGCTGCAGGTTGAACCAGGTTCCGATCAGCCGGTTCAGCGGCCTGCCTGCCGCCCGCTCCGCCTGTCTCAGGAAGTCCTGTGAGGATACCAGGGAATAACGGTTGGTATCCTGAAAATTCCGCAGGAAAGCGAAAAAAGCCTCATCGCCCATCTCCGCCCGCAGCGTATCGAGGAACAGCGCTCCGCGCAGATAGACCGCATCCCGGTACGGGCCCCAGTTCGTAAATTGGAGGGCTGCGCTGTTCACCGAAGCCTGGGCTGCAGAGGGCGAGCCCACCTGGCGCTCCCAAGAGGCGACCAGCGCTTCCGCCTGCCGCGCCTCGCCCACATTTTCCAGGTACAGAGCTGCGCTGTAGGTCGCCATGCTCTCGTCCAGCCAGGGTTCGTTGATGCTGTCGTTCCCCACCAGGCCGTACCACCATTGGTGCGCCACCTCGTGGGCCAGTAAGTATTGGTAATCGGCGGGCGAGCGGCTCAGGCGGTAGGCTTCGTCGATCGCCACCATGCCGGAAAACTCGTAGCCGCCGATGCTGATCTGGCCTTCGACCACGTCCAGTTCTGTGTAGGGGTAGTTACCGTACAGCTCCGTGTAGGCGGCGTGGGCCTCTCTCACGATCTGCAGCCCGGCTGTGGCTGTATTGGCCGCCTCTGCGCCGGACCGGGTGTGCAGGCGCAGCACCACCTCTCCCGAAACAACCTGTACGGTCTCAAAATCTGCGCCCGCCGCCACGGCGAAATCCCGCACCGGGCCGCTCACCAGGTGGTGCACGAAGCCGCCATCCACCCGGTCTCGAGCCAGCTCCACCCCGGTGGCGATGACCTGGTAGCCATCGGGCACGATCAGGCTCACCTCGTAAAAACTCATCTCGGCCAGCAGCGCATCGCCCACCGCCGGTATATCCGAGGTGAGCCAGCCGTCCCGGTACACGGCCAGGAGCGGGTACCACCCGGCCAGGTACACCGCCCCCTGCCGCTGGTTCAAGATGCCGTAGCCCTGCCCCCAACCGGAGGGGATCTGCGTGGTGAAGTCCAGGTCCAGGGTGATTTCTTCTGTGGGCTGCAGAGCCTCGGGGAGCAGGACGGTCAGCACGGTGCCGTCTTGCGAGATCCGGAATTGCAGGGGGTTCGCTTTGTAGCTGGCCGCTTCCACGGTGAGCGCCCCGCCGCCGTAGATGCTGCCGGCGTTGGGCAGCAGGCGGAACACGATCTCGGCCAGGTCGTTGCTGCTGCGGTTGGTGTAGGTGACGCTCATCTGCCCCTGCACCCGGTTGGCTTCGGGCTGAAGCGTGGCCAGCAGGGTGTAGCGCGGCGCATCGCGCAGCGCTTCCAGGGCGGCTTCGTAGCCCGGCCGCAGGGCGGATGCCTGCCGGGTGAGGTAGTCGTCCGCGCTGGCCTGCGACTGGCCGCGCAGCAAGACCTGCGACAGGGCGAAGGCCAGCAGGATCATGCTCAATCCGATATCGAGGATATGCCGTCTCATCACAGCCCGACCGGGTAGGTCTCGAGGGTCTTCCACCTGCGGCGATCCATCTCGCCGCGGTATTTTTCTGGCAACGGTTACTCCTCGTCTCGCTCCTGCGCCCGCCCCAGGTCGCCCATTTCTTCGACTTCAGGGTTGGACCCGGGCAGCGGCCCCGACATGGGGAAGACGCCAACGCTCTGGTCTACCTCATCCCGGCGGTTCTCCGGCCTCTGGATCGTGAGGCGGTTGTGCACGTCTTGCACCCCATGCACCGAATCGGCCAGGTCTTCGGCCAGGCGTTTGCTGCGGCGGCTGTCCACGGTGCCCTGTAGGATGACCTCACCCCGTTCCACCTGCACGCTGATATTGCGGGCGTCGAGCATGCCGTTCTGCGTCATGCGGTCGCACACTTCATCCAGGATGCGGTCGTCGGAGCGCTGGTAGTTCCGCGGCCCGTAGCCGGTGTACGGCCCGGGGATCAGCTCTTCCTGGGACCAGGAGACGTTGAAGTTGCCCTGGTTGTCGAAGCCCCGTCCGAAGGCTTCGGTGTAGTAGCCCATGGGAGAGTATTGGTCTTCTCCTGTCTCCGGGTAATAGCCGGGGCCTTTCGATCCGTAAGGCGCCCCGCGCATTTCACCCCGCCGGCGGGGTTCCGGCCTGGAGCCCGGGCCGCGTCCGGAGCGGCGGCGGTTCTGGCGGCGCCACTCCATCACTTCTTCCCACTCCTCGGGCGTGAGGTGGACGGTTGGATCGCGCATCTCGGGGATAGAAGAGGTCCCCGCCTCCCAGCCGTAATCCCGGTAGGGGCCTTTGCGCCAGGTCCGCGGGACTTCTTCGGCCCAATCGTCATCCTGGTATCGGTCTCTTTTCGCCATGCGATTAGCTCCTTTTTTTTTCTGGTTGATTCCCCCGCGAATGATGGCCTTCCGAATGTGAAGGCCGTTTGTCCCCCTACGATAGCCGGAGAGGGCGGTGAGGCATACTCCAACCCGGTTTGAAATTACTATAGGATGAATCGAAAAGCGGAACAATGGGGAATGTGCCGCAGGAAAATGCGGGGAATCCCGTAGCGAATCTACGGGATTCCCCGGGGGGTGAGTGCTGACAACGGATTGCTGACAACGGATTTTGTCACGGATTTCACGGATTGCTG
>CAYMLG010000140.1:0-8153 GCA_964391195.1 uncultured Anaerolineaceae bacterium
GAGCAGCCCACCCGGTCAGCCAGGTCTTTCTGGGTTAGATCGAGGGCTTTGCGCCTGCGCTTGAGCCACGATCCAAACGAAACAAAAGACTCCATACACTCTCCCACCCGAAGTTCTTCGCATTTTTTGAGGCACAGTCCGGGGAAAAGCCGGGTTTGCGTACCCCCTTCACTTCTCACCAACTGAGACACTCCCTTAGGAATTAGAGACGCAAATATTGTACTACTTTTTGTCCTACTATTTGTCCGGCTTAACATCACCATCCAGGTCCACTTTCACGGTTGAATCAGGGATAGATGGTAATGACTGCTCGGAATCCTGGGTTTCCGGGCAGAACAAACGAATTTGGTCGTTCCGCCGAAGCCGGCTGTGGCAGAGGAGTGGGAAATACAGGTGCAGCCCGGGTTAGCTGGAAGGATCAACCACAGCCAATCCAAGGAGGAAGCAAAATGATTCGTAAATCTTTTCTGATGTTTTTTGTGTTCGTGGCCGTGGTCGCTATGGCATGTAACTTTTCCATTGGGGGTGGCACCCCTGAACCCACCGAGGTAACCACGGTCTCCCAGCCCACCAAAGCGCCGGTGGAAGAACCCGTGGTCGAAGAAGAGCCCACCGCAGCCCCGGTGGAAGAACCGGTCGTAGAGCCGCCTGCTTCAGGGGCGATCGCCTCGGTGAGCGACGCCAAGAAAGCCATCATCCAGATCGAAGCCCAGGGCACGTTCATCGACCCGCAGGTGGGCCTGATGGTCAACGCCGCCGGTCGCGGCTCGGGCTTCATCATCGATCCCTCCGGTCTGGCGGTGACCAACAATCACGTCGTCACCGGCGCGGCCCTGATCAAAGTCCGCCTGGCAGATGAAGACGAGTGGCGCAACGCCAAAATCCTGGGCGTCTCCGAGTGCTCTGACCTGGCCGTGATCGACATCGACGGCGACGGCTTCCCCTACCTGGAGTGGTTCGATGGCACGATCGACGTCGGCATGGATATGTACGTGGCCGGGTTCCCTCTGGGCGATCCGGAATATACCCTGAACCGGGGCATCATCTCCAAATCAAAAGCCGGCGGCGAAACCCAATGGGCTTCGGTCGACTCGGTGATCGAATATGACGCCACCACAAACCCCGGAAACTCCGGCGGCCCCGTGATCACCCCCGATGGCAAAGTCCTGGGCGTGCACTACGCCAGCTACTCCTCCGCCCGCCAGGCGTTCGGCATCTCGCGTGACGTCGCCCGCAGCGTGATCAACCAGCTCAAGGACGGGGTAAACGTGGACTGGATCGGCATCAACGGGCAGGCGGTCGCCACCGAAGACCGCAGCCTGACCGGCATCTGGGTCTCCTCGGTCGCCTCCGGCTCCCCGGCCGATAAAGCCGGCATCCGGGGCGGCGATATCCTGTACATGATGGAAAACCTGGTCCTCGCCACCGATGGCAGCATGTCCGACTACTGCGATATCCTGCGCAGCCACCGCGCCAGCGACACTCTGGGCGTCTCGGTCATCCGCTGGGCCACGGGCGAGATCCTCGACGGCCAACTGAACGGCCGCGAGCTCGCGGTCAGTGGCGTCTTCGGCACCGATACGACCAGCACCGACCCGGGCACCGAAACCGCTGAAGGCGATGACGTCTACAACTTCGACGTCTCCGCTTCCGGCGATGTGGCCTTCGTCACCGACTTCAACGGCGACCTGTCCGACTGGTTCTACTTCCTCACCAACGGCGACGATGACGGCTTCGACGCCACCGTCCAGAACAGCATGCTCCATTTCGATATCCACGATACCAACACCTGGATCTACCTGATCAACGACCAGATTGAAATGGCCGACGTGCGCATCGACACCCGAGTGGAGAACCTGGGCCGCAACAACAACAACGTCAGCCTGATCTGCCGCTACAACGACAACGGCTGGTACGAGTTCAATATCGCCAACAACGGTGAGTACACCATCCTGCGCTTCGATACCCGCACCAACGCCTACAGCGCCCTGTTCACCGGTGGGTCGCGCGACATCAAAACCGGGCAGGACGTCAACGAGTACACCGCCATCTGTGAAGGCAACCGGCTGACCCTGGGGATTAACGGCATCGAGACCCGCACCGTGACCGACAACACCTTCAAAACCGGTCTCACCGGCCTGTCCCTGTCCTCCTTCAATGTGACCCCCATCATCGCCGAGTTCGACTACTTCATCCTGAGCCTTCCGTAACCCCCGAGATGAGGACAAACGGGCGACGAAGAGCGTTGCCAAATGAGTTGCTGCGCCTGTTTCAGGCGCAGCAACTCTCCCTAGCACTTTAACGGATCCAACCGAAACGCTCAAGAGGGGTCGAGATGATCCAAGAGTTCTTTTTACCTGGAGAACCAATCCAGGAACAGCAGATCCAGGAACAATTCCTGCTGGCCGCTCAAAACAACGATCTCTTCGCTTTCATCGCTCCCGATCAACTCCAGCGGATCCAAAGCGCCATCCTCCAGGCCGCCCAAGAGGCCCTGGATTACAACCAGAGCGAACTGGCAGGGACGAAGATCCCCATTTGCGTGCGGGTCTCAGTGCGCTCGCACACCCCCCAGGAGGTCCAACCCGCCAACGAACAGCCTCCGGGTTGGGGATATTTCGTGGTCAACAAGCTGCTCTCCGAAACGCCGGCCAGCTCCGACGGGCAGTATCACCTGATCGAGGTCTTCCTGTATCCTGAAGGATAAGGACCCCGCGCCGGTGCCCATTCAAACGGCATAAGCCGTGCCGGCCGGCAGGGTTTCGGCGGCTTACGCCAGCAGATATGTAATGAGAAAGTATGTTATGGGTGTGGTGGGTAGAGCAAAGCTCTGCCCACCACACCCACATTTTTTCTATATTTGAATCCTCCCGCTGCCGGATCAATGACCGGGTAGCCCGGCACGGATTCACCGGCCCCCGGGCTGGCCTGCAGGAGGCGGATTGAACCGAACCAGAAGTAGATCAGTAATACAGAAAATGTAGGTAAGCCGGTGGATTGGGTCGTCAACAAAGGGGGCAACGTCAGGGTCAGAGGATGGTTGAACTGTTCCGCACCAAATTTCATATTCCCCCCTTGCGAACGGGTTTCGTCTCCCGGCCGCGCTTGCTGGAACAACTCAACTCCGGGGCAAGCGCCCCCTTGAACCTGGTCATCGCCCCGGCCGGGTTTGGGAAGACCAGCCTGGTCGCCGAGTGGGTCCGCTCCCGCCGTCCGGCCCAACTCGAAGGGTGCGAAGGGGAAGCGCCCTCCGGGGTCGTCTGGATCTCACTCGACCGGGAGGATGATGACCCGGCCCGGCTGGCGCAGTGCATCACCCACGCCCTGCAAGAGGCGTACCCCGTCTCCGATTCCGATGTCCCCCCCTCCTCCCCGGAAGCCCTGCGCCACCTGCTCACCGGCCTGGCCAACCGGTTCTCCGGGCTGGACCGCGCGCTGCTCCTCGTGCTCGACGATTACCATCTCATCCAGTCGCCCTCCGTGCACACCGCCCTGGAAGAATTCATCCAGCACCTACCGCCCCAGATCCGGGTGTGCCTGATCGGCCGCTGGGACCCTCCCCTGCCGCTCGCCCGCTGGCGGGCGAAAGGTTGGGCGGCGGAGATTCGCATGGAAGACCTGCGCTTCACCGCCGAGGAAGCGCTGGAGTTCTTGAGTCGCTACAGCCCTGCCGGGCGGATGCCTGAAGAACTCAAGCCTCTGGCCGAGCGGGCCGAGGGCTGGGTGACGGGCCTGCAGCTCATCAGTCTGGCTATGCGAAGCCGGGCGGCGGGGACAGTACGGCCCGCACAGCCCCCCACTTCCCCCATCCCCGCTCAATCCAACATTACTCCCCAGGCCGGCGTTTCCTCTCAAGACCAGGCCAACCCCGCCGGTATCCTCCCCTTCATCGCCGATTACCTGGTGAGCGAAGTGCTCGACGTCCAGCCGCCGGATGTGCGCCGTTTCCTGCTGCACACCGCCGTCCTCGACCGGCTCTCGGCCGGGCTGTGCGCGGCGGTGCTCGACCCGCCCCTGCTCGAGCGCTGCATGGGGTCCCTCGACCTGGAACCCCCGCCCGGGGAGTCCGGGCCCGCCCAGGCGGTCCTCGATTACCTGGAAAAAGCCAATCTCTTTCTGATCCCCCTGGACCAGGAACGCCGCTGGTACCGCTATCACCACCTGTTCGCCGCCGTGCTGCGCCAGCAGCTCGAGCGGTCCGAGCCCGAACGCCCGGCCGCCCTTCACCGCCGGGCCAGCGAGTGGCACGAAAAACAGGGCCGCCTGCCGGAGGCCATCCGCCATGCCCTGGCCGCCGCCGATTACGAGCGCGCCGCCCGGCTGATCGGCCCCGCGGCGGAAGAACTGATCCGCCGGGCGCAGGTAACCCAGATCCGCAAATGGCTGGAGGCCCTGCCCGAATCGTTAGTGATGCGCCAGCCCGACCTGTGCCTGTGGTTCGCCTGGGCGTTGAAGCTCACCTATGAGCACGGCCCGATCGAAAAGTACCTGCGCCGCGTGGAAGCGCTGCTCGCGGCCGTACAGGGCCGGGTGAACGGGCGCCGGGATGGGCTGGCCCCCGAGGACGACCTACCCGCCTGGCAGCGTTCCATCCTGGGGCAGGTAGCCGCCATCCGCGCCGCAGTGGCCCTCTCGGAGAACGACCACCGGCGCGCCGGCCAGCTTTGCCAGGAAGCGCTGCGGCTGCTGCCCGAGAGCACCGGCTTCCTGCGCAGCCTGGCGACCACCCAATTGGGGAATTCGCGCCTCTCGGATGGGCGGCTGGACGAGGCCGAGCCGCTGCTGTTGGCGGCCCAGGCCTACAGCAGCCCTGAGCGACACCCCAATATCCACGTCGCCAACCTGGAGGCCCTGGCCCGGTTGAGGATGCTCCAGGCCCGGCCCGGCGAGGCGCTGGCCTTCTGCGAGCGCGCCCTCGACCTGGCCCGGCGCTATGCGATGGACGCGCTGTTACCGGCGCTGCTCATCCAGCGCGGGCGGATCGCCTGGGAACGCAACCAGCTCGAGGCCGCCCGGGAAGACCTGGTGCAGGCGTTCCAGCTCCTCGACCGCTCCCACCCACCGCAGTTGAAAGTGGTCGCCGGCTGCAGGCTGGCCCGGCTGTCTCAGGCGAGGGGGGATCACCGCCTCGCCCGGCAGTGGCTGCAATCCGCCTGGCAGGCCGCCCAGCAGACCATGCACCCCACCGTCCACGCCCAGCTTGCCCTGTGGCAGGCGCGCTTCTTCCTGCAGGACGGCAACCTGGAGGCCGCCGAGCAAGCCCTGCGCCACTGCCCAAGGGCGGGGAAGGTGGGCCTGCTCCGCGCCATCGCCCTGCGCCTGCAAGCCCGCCTGCACCTGGCCCGCGGCAAACACAGGCAGGCGCTGAGGATCCTCTCTGCCGAGGTAAAGCGGGCCGAGGCCGGCGGACGCACCCGCGATCTGATCGAATGCCTGGCGCTGCAAGCCCTGGCCCTCGAGAGCGGCGGAAGGCGGGTGGAAGCGCTGCAGGCCCTGGAGCGCTCGCTCTCCCTGGCTGAACCGGGGAAGTTCATCCGCCTGTACCTGAACGAAGGCCCGCCCATGGCTAACCTGTTGGGCTGCCTGCCTCTGCTCCGTCTCTCCCCGGCGCTGCGGGCGTTCGTGCGCCAGTTGCTCTCTGGCTTCAGCCAGGCAGGCTTTAGCCAGGCAGGCTTCGCCCAAACCAGGTTTGTCCAGTCAGGCCTGGCCCAGTCGGGCAATACCCAACCCGGCGCCCCTCAATCTGGTTTTGCCCGGTCAGGTAACACCGACCCCGTCATCCCCCAGACTGGCCTCCCCCATAAAACTGGCTATGCGCAGCTCACTGGCGTACACGCCGACCCGCGACCCGCGCCTCCTTCCTCCCCACTCAGCGATCGGGAGAGCAGTGTCCTCATCCTGATCGCCGCCGGCATGACCAACGATGAGATCGCCCGCGAGCTGTACATCAGCCTCAACACGGTGCGCACCCACACCAAAAACATTTTCCGCAAACTGAACGTCCGCAGCCGCACCCAGGCCGTCGCCCGCGCCCGCGCCGCCGGGTTGATGTAGCCTGGAGCGCCATCCCCGCCCAGGGCTGAGCCTGCACCCATAGCTTCTCAAAGCCATAAGCCAGGCATTGAAAATATTCTTGAGAAGCCATGTGAACCGGTCGCCGCAGAAAGAACAGGCCAGGCGAGCGTTGGAGTATACTTCCCCCAATAGATGGTAGCAATTCAGGGAGGACATACCATGCCGCGACCCAAAATGGTGATGGCCCTGGCCAAGGTCATGGCAGCCGCCGCCTGGACCGATGGGCAAATCAGCCACGAAGAGATCAACAGCCTCAAAGACCTGCTCTTCCATATGCCGGAGATGACCGCCCGCGATTGGGCTGAACTCGACATCTACCTGGAGCACCCGGTGCCGGCGGAAGAGCGCGAACGCCTGCTGGCCGAGCTGCAGGACGCCCTCGCCTCGAGCGCAGACCGTGAGTTGGCGGTCCGCGCTTTGGAAGATATCATCCAGGCCGACGGCGAGATCTCACCGGCCGAGCAGCAGGTCCTCGCCGGAATCCGCTCCGCTTTAGAAGCAGTGGATGTCAGCATCTTCGGCCAGTTGGGACGCGCCCTGCGCGCCCCGGTGGAGCGCCGCTCGAGTGCGGTGGCGGCCGCCCCCAACCGGGAAAGGTACCTGGAAGACTTCATCCGCAACCGCATTTACTACAATCTGAGCCGGCATCTCCAGGTCGAACGGGCGGACTTGAACCTGCCGGAATACGAGCTGCGCAAGTTGAGCCTGGCCGGGGGGTTGATGGCGCGCGTGGCCTATGTGGACCGCCAGGTGACTGATGCAGAGTTCGCCAGCCTGGTAAAGAGGATCCAGACCCACTACGGCCTGGACCGGGACGCGGCCGGTCTGGTGGCCGAGGTGGCCGTCTCTACGGTGAGCAAAGACATGGACTATTACCGCCTGTCGCGCGAGTTCTTCGAGCACACCACCGAAGAAGAGCGGCTGAACTTCGTCGCCGCACTTTTCCAGGTGGCCGCCGCCGACGGTCGCGTTTCGCACCAGGAGATGGAGGAGATCCGCACCATCGCCAACGTGCTGAAGCTGATCCACAAGCAGTTCATCGACGCCAAGCTCACCATCCCCCGCGAGCAGCGCGAGTACTGAGCGTGGAGCGCGAGCAGCACACGACGCCCGGCGCATCACACACAAGCGGCGGTTGCAGGAGTGTAATGAGCGGCGAGCTGTTGGGTGTTCAACATCAGGCGGCCGCGCAGCTCCAGCCGGGCGCGGGCCAGGCGGCTTTTCACCGTCCCCACCGGGACGCCCATGGTCTGAGCCGCTTCGCTGTAATCCATACCGATGGCGTCCACTAGCACCAGCACTTCTCGGGCGCGGGGCGAGAGTTCGTTCAAGTAGCGGTCGAGGAACGAGCGCAGCTCTTTCTGCTCGGCAGCCGCCTCCGGGAGCAGGTCGTCATCCCGGGTCCAGTTGGCATCCAGCTCATCCCCATCCTGGTCCACCGGCTCCAATGAGAGCAGGGTCGCCCGTTTGCGGCGGCGGAGTTCATCGTAGCACAGGTTCGCGGCGAGGCGCATCAGCCAGGCCCGGAAGCCGTCGCCCCGGTAGGAGGGCAGCTTCTGGAAGGCGCGGATAAACGCCTCCTGAGTCATATCTTCCGCCGAATCTGAGTCGCCCATCATGCGGTACGCCTGGTGATACACCAGGTCCTGGTAAGCCAGCACCAACTGGTTGAAGGCTTCAAGATCCCCCTGCCGAGCTGCCGCAATCAACGCTTTCTCGTCCATTCTTCCACCATCAAACTTACCTGCGCAAACTAATCGATAACGAACAATTCTCACCATATTGAGCGTGATTGGCCCCATTAAACCCTGAACCTGGCGAGCTAAGGTACGTTCGAGCAGGACAAAAAGCGATACAGCTAGGGGGACATAATTTGGAAAGCGAAATGCGAAAAATGGAAGAGCGAAAGTCGAAAAGCGAAAATACCGAGCGCGGCGGGACCGGAAATCACCCGAAACCGTACGCTCCTCCGCCATGGTCGTTGCGCATGATGCCGATCTTGCGCCCGCCACCGCCGGCAGGCGTAGGGGCACGGCGGGTACTGTAAATCACGCAGAACCGTAAACCCTCACGCCGTG
>CAYMLG010000141.1:0-8107 GCA_964391195.1 uncultured Anaerolineaceae bacterium
CCACGTCGTGGGGAGAGTGGCGTTTAAATCACCGTTCCCCGGTGGGGGGGCCCCCCAGGACCGCAGAGGTCCACGCGTTCCATGATGGTTTCAATCCACGCTCCCCGGGTGGGGAGCGACGCGCATTGGCGCCCACTACCGAGCCATCCCGCGGGTTTCAATCCACGCTCCCCGGGTGGGGAGCGACCGCAAGATATTGGGCCTTGCTTACCCTTCTGGCCACATATGGCGTTCGTGAGCCCATCTTATCCCACATTTATGCCTTTTCACTCAATATATTCGCTTGTTAAGGTTCCAAATCCCTGCGAACCTGCCCCCAATTCCATGTTCGCTTCAGGTTCGCAGTTTTCCCTCAAGCGATCAATGGCCCTTCCAGATCCAGGCTGGGTTTCGCTCCCACGTGTTCCACCCGGTTGCGCCATTCATTCCCCAGGTAGTAGAAGCGCAGGCTGTCCTTCTCCGGGTCGATCAGCTCAACCAACCGGTGTTTCAACGTTTTCGCCTGGGCGGCATCGACCAGACACTCGAAGACCGAATTCTGCACACGCTGGCCGTAGTCCTGGCACTTTTTCGCTACCTTTCGCAGGCGCTTCCTGCCGGACGCAGTTTCTGTGTTGACATCGTAAGTGATCAGCAGCATCAAAGGCGGGTTCCCTCCTAATTCCAAAAGTACGGCGGGTAAGCGTCTAGATCGCCGCGCAGGTAGCGGGCCAGGAGCAGGGCCTGCACGTGCGGGATCAATCCAAAAGGGATGCGTTCTTTCAGGTAGGGGTGCACGATCTCTTCCTGCTTGCGGGTCTGCCAGGCCGACAGCACCGCTTTGCGGGTCTCATCATCCATCAGCACGCCGCCGCTCTCCTTGCGAGTGAAACCTTTACCGCTAATCTGCTTACGGTTGACCAGGGAGAGCGCCAGGCGGTCGGCGAAGACCGGGCGCAGCTCTTCCATCATGTCCAGGGCTAAGGAGGGCCGGCCAGGGCGGTCTGCGTGTAGATAGCCGGCATAGGGATCCAGCCCCACGGTTTCCAGGGCCGAGGCCACTTCGTAGGTCAGGAGCGTGTACAGGAAGGAGAGCAGTGCGTTCATGTTGTCGCGCGGCGGGCGGCGGTTTCGATCCTCGAATTGGAAATTCTGCTTCTGATGCAGGACCAAATGCCCGAAGACGCCAAAATACTGCTTGGCGGCGCTGCCTTCCAACCCGCGCAGGCCCTCCAGGTTTTCGCAGGACTGGACCGCCTTCAAGGCCTCTTTGAGAAAGTTGGACACAGCCTTCAACGCAGGAACATCCACCAGCATGGCATGATCGCGCACAGCGCGTTCGATCACCTTGCGGCTGTTGGCGATCTTCCCCAACAGGATGCTGGCTGCGATGGTTACACAAGCCGGTTCGCTCTGGGAAAGTTCGTACTGCTTTTTTCGCAGCAACAGGTTGCCTTTGACCCGCCCGGTGACGCGGGCCAGGAAGCGACCGCTGGGCTGGAGGAATGCCAACCCGATGTTACGTTCGGCGCAGGCGCCCATGAGGGCCGGGCTGACGCCTGGATAATTAAAGCAGACGATGTTCTCCAGATTGTGAAGCGGGAGGCGCATAGAGGTCTTTTCGTCTTTCTTGATAACCACGTTTTCGCCATCCAGAGAAAGATAGGCTTCGGGTGTGGTCACATAGAGAACATTTCCCAGTTTCTTCATAGCCTAGGCATCTTCGATCTGCTGGCGGATGTATTTCGACGCCGGTGGAATCTTGTCCTGAAGCCCGGGCAGGCAGATATCCGCCAGCGAACAGGACCGGCAGGCCTTGGAGGGTTTGACGCGCGGGGTGTAGCTGCGGTCGAAGTAGGCGTGCATTTCTCGCGCAGCCTTGCGAACGAGATCGCGCAGTTCGACCGATAGATCCACGCTCACCCGGTGACGGGTCTGACCGTAATAAAGGTAGCCGAGCGGGATGGAGACGGCCAGCATCTCTTCCAGGCACATGGCCTGGGCACAGAGCTGGGCTTCATCGCAGGGGTCCCTCTTTTCCCGGCCGCGCTTGTATTCCACCGGGGCAGGCAGGTAGCGCCCCCGCCGTCCGGGGAGCTGCACACCCTCAGCCTGCGGGCCGGGCTCAACCTCAGTGAACTCGACCACGTCGCACACGCCTTGCAGGCCGAGGGTGTGCGAAGAAACCGGCACGGACCGGGCGACGATCACTCCTTTCCGTTTTTCGGTAAAGTAAGGATCGTCCACCCGGTTGTGCAGCAGCCGGCCTTCGGCGGTGAGGACGTTCTCCTGCCACTGGCGCTCGATCTGAATCAGGGCCCACTGCCTGCGGCAGAAGACGAAGTGCTGAATGCCCGAGAGGGGCAGCCAGGCATCCGGCGGGTATTCGGAGGTCATATCATTTCGATCATTTCCACCCCATCCGGCAGATTCTCCCCGTCGATGGTAATCCGGTAATCGCTGAAAGCGCGCGGCACAGCCACGTCTTCCTTGCGGGCTACGCAGACGCGATCGAAGAGCAGGTGGGCCGGGGCGTTGCCCAGGTCGCTGTCGTGCTTGAAGACGATCAGTTTCCGGGTGGCCATCTTCCCGCGGGCGGCGGAGCGGTCGTGCTCGAACATATTGATCAGCGCCTCCCAGAACAGGCGCAGGTCTTCTTCGGAGAAGCCGGTGCCCTTAGCCGGGTCGTTGGCCAGCCGGGCCGAGATATAGCCTTCCACCCGATAGAGGCCATAGGGGACGATGTGTTTGCGGCCCATGGTGCGCTCTTTTTCGATATCATCGATCCGGGTTACGGTCTGGCGGGTGATGGTCACTTCCTGCTGGACGATGGGGTCGATGCTGCGGGAAAAATTGATCTGCACCGGGCCGCGCACCTGGCCGCAGTTGTCTCCGGTGGTCATCACCGCCCCAAAGGTGCGTACATCGAAGAAATTGGCGCACATCCACTTTCGGGCCTCGTTCACACCAACCAGGTCGGCCTTCTTCCCCGGCTCCAGACCGACGCTCTTATAGGCCTCTTCGTGATTCTGGTTAAGCGGTATCCCCTCCTTGATGTGAATACGGTAGCCGGGGGCGTCTTCCATGCACAGTTCCACGTAATTGCGGATCTTGCGCTTCAGGCAGACATCGGTGACGATGCCGTGGCCGGTTTCCGGATCGATGCGGGGCATGTTGCCGGCGTCCGGATCGCCGTTGGGGTTGCCGTTCTCCACATCGTAGAGCAAGACAAATTCGTAGCGGTTTTTGATCGGGGTGTTCATGATCCTGTCTCCTTCGATAGGGGTTATTGATTATCGGTTGAAGTGAGTTCGGTCGCCGGGCTTTCTTTTTTGGTGTAGAAATCCGCCCGCTGGTGGTAATAGCCGAGGATGAAGATCCCCTGCTCGTCCAGGGTGAGATGGGCGGGGAAGGGGTTGTTTTCGATCTCAAGCAGGTTGAGCAGGTCTTGGATCCGGTGATCGCTGGCATAGCCATATTCTGCCTTGGCGATGTGGTGTTGAGAGAGGCGCAGCAGTACTGGGAAGACGCTGGCAGGGGTGGCGCAGGCCGAGGTGAAGTAGCGGTCTTTGATGCTGGCATCCATCTTGCCGATGGCCTCCTGCTGGACTTTTTCCAGCACGGCGAACAGGCGGCCCAGCACGTAGGCCGGAATGGTGGATTTTTCGTTGAGCGACATAACGAGGACCTCCTGGATTGGATGTTGGGGCTGATTACGGTATTTGCGGAGCAGGAAAGCTTTGATCACCGCCGCGCGGGTGTAGTTGATCTTATAGATACGGTTCTCGGGATCGTCCATATCTGCGCGGACGCGGTTGATCATGGCGGCGAAGAGGGCCGCCGGGTAGGGGGCGCCGGTGAGGATGGCGCGCATAACCGCCCCGGCCAGCAAGGGGGCCGGTTCAGGATTCTTTCCCTTCTGAGAGACAGTTTCATTCAAAATGGAGCGGAGAGGGATGTAGGTGGGCTGGCCGTCGAATTCCTTGACGATGGTTAAGTCTGCGTAGTGCTGCATGATGCGTTCGACGAACTTCCCGAACGGCTCGGTAATGAAGAAGCGGACAGAAAGACGGGCTGCGTTGGGGGCCAGGCCGAGCACGTAGAAGCGCACGTTGGGATCCAGCCCTTCCAGTAGAGCCGCCAGATCAAGCGGGAGGAAGCGCTTCACTTTGCCGGCTGTCGTCGCCAGGCGGGCTTCCGCTTTCCGGCGTTCTTCCTGTTCTGGCTGGCTCGACTCAGTGTAACCGGCGCCGAAGACCCCGGCAAAAAAAGCTGAGTACTCCTTTTTATCGCTCTCCGCCCAATAGACGACCGTGGTATCCCCCAGCAAAATGGGCGGAGTGGGGTCACCGGCGGAGAGCAGGTAGTTCAGTGCAGTGGTGTAGGCGAAGACGGCTTTCTCGCTCACCGGGGCGTTCAATCCCTGGGCTTTGGTGCGGTTGAAGGATTCGTAAGCGCGATCGTTGAAGCTGACCAGCGCCGCGCCGGTGGGCTGTGCGCCGCGCACGCGTTTGAGACTTGGATGCAGGCGGGCGATGGGCTCGATCTCGCCGCTCACCAGGCATTGGCCGACATCGGCGGCCTGGCCCATTTTGTACGCTTCCCAAACCCGGCGCACGGCAGGATCGTCGTGGACGTAAGCGCCCTGGAACATGAAAACCAGGTTGCCGCCTTTGATCATATCCTCCAGGCGCCCGGCGATGGCGGGATGCTCGCGGACCTGAGCCGGATCGTGGCGCTCGAGGAAGGCGATCATCGCCTTTGCCGCCGGGCTGTCTGCCTGCTGGAGCAGCTCCCGGTTGAACTGGCAAAATGCCTCGAACCGCTTGCGCGCATAGTCGGGATCTTTGCCCTCTTTATCCGTAATGCCGAGCACATAGACGTTGTTATCGCACAGAAAGTTAGCGGAAATACCCACCGTGCGTTTGACCTGTTCGGGCACAATCATGCGCTTGGGGATTTCGACCGATTTCTTGCCGCGGATCACCTGGTCGAACAAGGGGAATACATCCAGCAGCTCGCCCTGGGCGGAAATGTTGAGCGCAAAGCTCACCCCGACGGCGCTGTACCCGGGCGGAGAAATTTCTGTATCCGGGTCCTGAAGCAGAATGTCATAGTAGCGGGCCAGTGACTGAAGAATCATGGCTCACCTCACAATCTGCACGCCCGTGAGATCCAGGACGCCGTCAACCAGGGTGGCTTTGAAAAAGGTCGGTTTGATATCCCGCGGGTTCGAGAAGTCCAGATCGTAGAGCATCCAGCCCAACTCGCGCACGCCCTGGAGTGGGCTGCGGGGGAGGGGCTCGTCTTCGACCAATTCCACCTGCGCCGCGAATTCGCGCGTGCCGAGGCAAGGGGCGTGGTGGTATTGCCCTTTGCGCAGGCGGCGCAGGATGATGTTGTAATGCTTTTCTTCGGTTTCCTCGGGGCCCGCTTTCTCTTTCACGATATCAAAATGGGCCTGGATCAGGTAATCGACGTCCTTCAGCACCATTGAGGCGCGCTGCTGGCGTTTCTCGGTGGCGGCGATGTAAAAAGGTTCTGAAGAGCCGCGCATCAGCCGTTGGGCCTTTTCTGTGGAAGTTTTGTCGCTCACCTCGTTGCGACGGATGTTGGTGAACTCGATCTCCCGCAGCACGATAATTTTGTCGATCACCCAGCGGATCGCCGGCTTCCAGTAGATAGCCTCGATCAGGCCGCGGGCGGCTGAAGGGGTGATGACATCGTAGCTGACGCGCTCCACCTTCATCTCCGGCCGGGTGAACAATGCGTACGGTCCGCGGGCTCGGATCGTGATGCCGTATCCCATAGGACATTGACCTCCTTATTGTGGTTCTCAATCGAAAAAGATGGCGTCGCCGCCTTTATCGGCCAGCAGCGCCAGGCCAGTGTGCTCATCGTAGAAATCCATATCGTTCAGAACGGAGTAAAGATCACGGTAGGTGTCGATCGCTCCTTTCGCCTGCAAAGCCTGAAATTCCCATTCGTAGATGTTGACCGTGTAGCGCTGAAGCTGCCGGGCAAACCTGGTGGGGTTATAGCTGTAAAGCAGTTCTTCAAGTAAACGCTCGGCCTCTTCATCGAAGGGGATGATGACCGGAACCGTTGGGGACTCGATCAGGCGGAATTTCTCGCCCGCCTTCGTAAATTCGAACTTCTCTTTGTCCAGATAGGCCAGAATATTCTTGACATCCGCCGAGCGCTGGGAATCCTGAAGCGTGTCCAGCAGCTGGAAATATGCTTGGATGGCCTGCGGCGAGGTGGGATCGGCGGAAAAATCGCGCAGGACGCTGGCGCCGGCGCGAGCGGTCTGTGCAATAAAGGTAGGGGTGCGTTTGATCAGATCGGTGTCGGGCTCGAAAACGTGCAGATCTCCGCTGGGTTGTTTTCGCTCCCGGTTGACCCGCCCCGCGGCCTGGATAATCGAATCCAACCCGGCCAGCGCCCGGTAACCGGCGGGGAAATCCAGATCCACGCCGGCTTCGAGGACTTGCGTGGAGACCACCCGGCACACTTCCCCATCCCGCAAGCGGCGGCGGATCTCGCCCATCACCTGTTGGCGGTGGACGGGACACATCAGTGTGGACAGGTGGAAACGGCCTTCCTCCTCCAGCAGAGCGAACAAACCCCGTGCATGGCGGCGGGTGTTGACCACACAGACCACCTGGGGCTGGGCGTTGATGCGCCCGGCCAGTTCGTCGTCGGTGAGGCTCCCGCAAGTACGGATTTGCACCCGGCGGTAGAAATCGAACAGTTCGGGCGGATCCGGCGCCAGCTCGCGGATCTGAGCCTGGGGAAAATAAGGTTGTAAGTGGGGCTGGGTGGCGGTGCAGAACACGGCGCTGGCGCCGTAATTCTGCACCAGTTCGCCCACTGCCAGCATGCAGGGTTTCATGTACTCGCGGGGGAGCATCTGGGCTTCGTCGAAGATGATCACACTCCTGGCGATGTTGTGCACCTTGCGCGCCCGCGATTTTTTGTGGGTGAACAGCGACTCGAAAAACTGCACGTTGGTGGTGACCACCACCGGGATATCCCAGTTCTCGCTGGCCAGTTTCAATTTCTCGTGCGCTCGGATGGTTTCATCGTCCTCGGCGCCGGGATCAGGCTGGCCTTTGCGCTGCTCCCAATCGAAGTTCGAATGGTGCTCGAGGACATTCTCTTCGCCCAGGGCCTGTTTGAAGATGGCGGCATTCTGTTCGATGATCGTAGTGAAGGGGATCACGTAGATAATGCGCTGCAGGCCATGCTGCACGGCATGGTTGAGGGCGAACGCCAGAGAAGCCAGGGTTTTCCCGGCGCCGGTGGGCATGGTCAGCGAGAACAGGCCCGGGCTGAGCGCGGCCTGGCTCACACAGGCTTGCAGGGTCTCATTGCGCTTGGCGTTCACCGCCCCCGGCCTGTCCTTGAAGGGTTGGATGAAGGCGTTGAAGCGCTGCAGCAAGGCTTCCAGCCGGTCGTGGCCGCCGCGCGGTTTTGGCCTGCCCTCCATGTAGGTCTCGGTTTCGAGCCAATCGGCGTCCACCAGGATGGAGAAGATCATGCGGGTCAGGAAAGAAACCGTAAAACCCGGATGGCCCGGCAGGGGGGTGATATTCACCGGCGGCAGGGTCAAAGTGGCGGGGTCCAATTCGGATTTGTAAGCGCTGTAGTCCTCCAACTGCTTCTTCTCCCGGCGGGCGAGAAGTGTGGGTTGGCCGGGCAGATCGGTTGGGTCGCCGTGATCGGGGAGCCCGCTGTGATGCCCGAGGATGCAGTAGGACAGGATTTCGGCGAAGGGATTGCCGGGGAAAAGCCGGACGATCTCGCGTGCGCCGGCGGTGGCGTGATCGACCTTCCTCGTGGAACCCCGCAGCCGGTTCTGGAAGGCCTGAGAATATTTACCGATGTCGTGCAGCAGACCGGCGAGGCGCGCCAGCTCCGAGATGCCCGCTGCGCTCCCCAGGGTGTAGGCCAGGTCGCCGGTCGCGGTGAGGTGATCGCGCAGCAACTGCCATTCCGTTTCGGAGCGGTCCTCTCTGGAATGAGCGTAAAACTGCCTGTCGTTGTGAGTCTCTGGGGTGAGGCCGTAAAGGCGCGCCAGTCGGCTCGTTTCTCGAGTCAACGCAGCCCGCAGTTCATCCGGCTC
>CAYMLG010000142.1:0-8012 GCA_964391195.1 uncultured Anaerolineaceae bacterium
GCTTCTCTTCGATCGTCAGGCTGATGGGAAGTTCGGCTTCCTCCCCTTCTCCGCTGGCTTTAACTCGCAGTTCGTACCGGCCGGCTTCAGCATTTTCTGCCGGCTCCACGCGCAAATCCACGCTGGCTTCATTCTCTCCGTCGACGTACACCGCGTCAACAATTTGTGACCCGCCGCGGAAGGAGGTATTCCAGCCTTCCGGAAGGCTGTCCACTTCCAGCGCTACCGTCTGAGCGGTGCTGGAGCGCAGCTTAAGCGGGATGGTTACGACTTCCCCGAAACCGATCAACCGGCTGGGGTATTGGGTGTAAAGGATTAGCGGCTGCACTTCTTCGACAGCCGTGGTGACCGGGTTAGCTTCCGTCCCGGCCTCTGGATCGTTTTCCTGTGCCAGGGCCGCCCCCGGCGCAACAAGCACCAGGGCAAAAACCAGGAACAATCCAAATAAAGAAAGGAATTTCGAGCGATTCATGTTGCTTCCCTCCTCAATAAGTGATGAAACATCCCCCTTCGTTTATCCCGGCAATGTCAACCGGTATGAACGGCCCGCCTCTTGTAGGCCGTTCCCCTTGCTTTCGAAAAACCGGTAGAAGGTCTTACTGAAAAGGCTGTTTTCGTGGAAAGGATTCCAACGAGTAAGTATAAGCAACACCTCCATTCATCTTATTCGTGGCAGGGATGAAAGCCCTGTCCTTCGATGGCGCTTAAAATTACTACCCCCCTTTTGTTAGAAATAAGTATGCGAAAGATAAGAGTATGATAAAAAATATCCGTTCGCTTATTAATAGAATTTAACCAAAGGGATTGCCGCCTTGTGACAAGATTCTTTCCTGTATAATGGGGAACGTTCTATAAACTGCTCACAAGGAAAGTATTGAACTATGTTGCTTGTTTTCCATTGTCATTCTTGAAACCTAGATGATTACGACTGAATTATTGCTTCTCATCCTGGCCGTCTTGCTGCTCGTCAGCATCCTGGCCAGTAAAGTGTCTGACCGGTACGGTGTGCCGGCTCTCCTGCTTTTCCTTGCCATCGGGATGTTAGCCGGTTCTGAGGGTTTAGGAGGGATCGAATTCGATAACCCCATCCTTGCTCAGGGGGTGGGTGTATTCGCTCTGGCCCTGATCCTCTTCTCGGGTGGCCTGGACACGGATTGGGATGATGTCCGCCCAGTGCTGCGTGAAGGGGTCGCCCTGGCTTTGCTCGGTACGCTGGCCACCGGCCTGGTGTTGGGGCTTGCCGCTCATTACCTGTTGGGACTGACGTTGATGGAGGGGCTGCTATTGGGGTCGATCGTGTCGTCCACAGATGCCGCAGCCGTCTTCTCCATCCTGCGCTCGCGGGGGGTCAGCTTGAAGGGGCTGCTCAAGCCTTTGTTGGAACTCGAGTCGGGCAGCAATGACCCTATGGCCGTTTTCCTGACCATCAGCGTGCTCCAGTTGCTGACCACCCCGGGTTTAACCCCCTGGCAGGTCATCCCCAATTTCTTTATCCAGATGGGGATCGGCGCTCTGGTTGGGATTATCATGGCCAGGCTTTCCGTTCGCCTGATCAACCGCATCAATCTGGGATACGATGGTCTTTACCCGGTGCTGGTGCTCGGCATTGCCCTGCTGACCTATGGGACAGCCGGTGTTATGCGCGGCAGCGGCTTCCTGGCCGTATATGTGGCCGGGCTGATCATGACCCGCGAGGAGTTCATCCACCGGCGCAGTATCCTGCGCTTTTTCGACGGGATGGCTTGGCTGATGCAGATCGTCTTATTCCTCACTTTGGGGCTGCTGGTGTTTCCCTCGCGCATGTCGGAGATTGTCGTGCCGGGGCTGCTCATCTCCGCCGTCCTCATATTTGTCGCCAGGCCGTTGGGCGTCTTCCTCACCTTGCTGCCGTCCAGGATGAATATCCGGGAGAAAGTTTTCCTCTCCTGGGTTGGGCTGCGCGGCGCCGCCCCCATCGTTTTGGCCACATTCCCCTTCCTCTATAACGTCTCCCACGCCGATGTGTTCTTCCACCTGGTGTTCTTCATCGTCCTAACTTCGGTCCTGATCCAGGGTCCCTCCATCCCGATTGTTGCCCGCTGGTTGGGGTTGGATGCCCCGATCCGGCTCAGGCGCGGCGATCCTATCGAACCCAGCCCGGCCGGCGATTTCCCCCGCCAACTGCGCGACCTCATCGTCCCGCCTGAATCGAGTTTCATCGGCAAGCGCATCCTCGACCTCGGCCTCCCTGAAGAGTTCCTGGTGATCCTGATCGACCGGGACGGGGACTATGTCGTCCCCAGCGGTGCGACCCAGATTCTTTCTGGAGATCGGCTGCTCGTCATCTCTGGCGAAGATGAATACAACCTGGTTCAGCAGGCCCTTATTCCCAACTCGAATTAAGCTTGGCTCTTCACCAGTTTCAAGGAGTTGCGCAAAACGCCGGGGCTGGCTGAAAGAGCCTCCGGCCCGGTTATGTAAATTTATAAAATAATCCAGTAATCGGGAATGTGTTTTTTCGCCGCTACAGCCAGCCCCGTTCCCCCACCTCTCGTAGGGGCGGGTCACTGATTCAGGCGAGAGCCCCCAGTCCAAGACACACCATCCTCAGCCCAACCCCGCTGACCCGCAAACCAGACCCGCCCACCTCGCGCAACTGGCCAACCACCCCGGTCCCCATCCGATCCCCCACGGGAACGTAGGGGCACGGCGGGCGGGTTAATGGTTTTGGGTAGTTTACGATGTAGCCGTGCCCATGCGCCGGGAGAAACTGTCCACGAACGGCCTGAGCGGCATGCTTGGCGCATGCGCCAAGCATGCCGCGCGACTCCGCATCCAGAAAACGGAGGGCGGGTCCCCACCCGCACCGGAAAGGGTCGGGCGGCGTTGGCGTGCGGACGTGCCCCGCAGGCTGTGGGAATTACCCAGCCTGCGGAATGAGATCCATCGCCTGGCGCCGGGCGACGCTCCGGATGACAGGCATGAGGGGCTGGCCGGTGGCCGGGCGGGGTGGATGGCGATGCGGGCTGGCCTGCCAGGCGCCGTTTATGGTAAGCCACCTGTACCCAATGAAAGACCCGCCCCTACCTGAAACCGGAGATTTCTGGCCGTATGGGGCGTGTACAAAACAGCGGTGGGTATACAGTTTCAGTTGACCGTCATCCGGTCCTACCTTCATGATAAGTTACCGGTTTATTTTGTTAAACTAACCTCCCGCTGCCCCATTTCCTTATTTGATCCTGTCCTGCTTTATGATATAAACTATAAATATAGTCTTGATTTATCTGCAGCTTGGGGCAGAAAGGAATGTCTGTGCTATGGTCGACAGCGATGACAATAATCTCTTTCGCTTTACGCATCTGCGCGCCGCGAAATCTCGGTTTCGAGGCAGAGAGCCGGGGCCGGCGCCGAGAAGCCCGGCAGCGAGAACACCGGCGGCCCCGCGGGCGCCCGCGCCCGGCCTGTCTGGCGCGGACCCGGTCTCGACGCTCGGCGTGGCGGTCTATTCCATCGAACGCCAATCGCGCGACCTGGTCAGCGCCAAGCGCGAGCTGGAGAGGCTGGACCCGCTCCGAGACCTCAACCTGAAACCCTCGCGCGAGCAGGGTTCGGGCGGTCTGCTGACGCTGAAAGACAGTGCCCTCGAGCGCCTCTCGGACAGGACCAAGGCGACGCTGAAGAAGCTGGGGGTGTCGCCCACCGGCGCGCATATCGGCGAGCTTGTGGCCGCGATCGATACGGCCCTGACTCCGCCCCTGCCCGAGGACGACCCCGGGCAGGCGCCCACCCCCAGCCCAGGCCCGCCCGAGCTGCGCGCGGTGGGCGTGGCCGACCTCCTCGTGGTCAAGCAGCAGATCAAGCGCTATGAGGCCGGCGAGATTGCCCACATCGAGAACGTGCTGGCCGGTGAAGGTAAGGTCCGCACGCACCGGCAGCTCAACCGCACCGAGGAGATCATCAGCACCATCAACGAGCAGGAGCGCGAGAAGGAAACCGAGCTTCAAACAACCGAACGCTTCGAGCTGAACCGCGAGACTGACCGGACGCAGAAAATCGACCAGAAGGTGGGGTTTGGGCTTACGCTCTCCGGAAAGTACGGTCCCACGGTCGAGTTCGACAGCCGGCTGGACACGAGCACCCAGACCACGGAAGAAAACGCCCTCAAGAACGCCGTGACGTACGCGAAAGATGTCGTCGAACGCTCTAAAGAGCGCATCGTCGAACGCGTGCGCGAGGAACGGCGCATCACCATTCTGCGCGAGATGGAGGAGGTCAACGAGCACCGCCTCTCCAACGAAACCGGCGCGCATTTTGCCGGGATCTATCAATTTGTCGACAAAATCTATGAGTCGCAGGTGTTTAACTACGGCCTGCGCCAGATGTTCGACTTTATGATCCCCGAGCCGGCCTCCTACCTCTGGCACCTCGAGAAGATGCCCCAGCCCGACCCCGAGCTGCCTATCCCGCCGATTCGCCTGGAGATCGAAGCGCCGGACGCCGACCACATTCACGAAGGCAACTATCTGCGCCTGGGCGCGCGGTACGGCGCAAAGGGCCTGAAAGCGCCGCCGCCGATCTTCCTGGTCAAGAGCGCCAGCGTCACGCAGGGCACGGGCAGCGATTCCGAGGAAGACCAGCCTCGCAGCCGAAACCAGATCGAGGTGGAGATCCCGCGCGGCTACCGGCCCGTCTGGTCGCTCATCACCGTGATGGGCACGACGGATGAGTTCCCCCTGTTTTCCTTCAGCGTCGGCGGCGAGCACAGCGTTTGGATCCCGGCGTCCGACGAGCGCATCGACGTTTCTTCGGGCGACCTGCGCATCTACCGGCCAAACGCCAACCTGGTGACGATTTTCCCCAGCGACGGCGGCCTGTACGCCGACGACGACAAGCTCTACATTCACATTTTCGCCAACGAGACCGCCAACTACAGCGTGCATGCCAAAATCACCTTCCAGCGCAAGAGCGAAGCGCTGCGCGAGTGGAGCACGGCTACCTACGACACGATTGCCGACGCCTATTCAAATGTGCTGCTGCGCTATCAACAGGAAGTTGAAACCCTCAAGCAGCAGAAAGAGGCGGAAGAGGGACTGTCCTTTGAATTTGGCAACCCGCCCTCGGTCAACGCGCGCATGATCCGGACCGAGTTGAAAAAGCACTGCCTCGCCTTCCTGCGCAACGAACACGCGGGCCTGTTGAACACCGAACACACCGCCGGCGGAACGTTATACCCGCCGCTCTTCGATATCGCGGACGCGAAGACCGACGGCGCCGTGGTCCGCTTCTTTGAACACGCCTTCGAGTGGGACCAGATCCAGTATGTCTTCTATCCCTATTTCTGGTCCCGCCCCGGCGGCTGGGCAGACCGCTTTCACGCGCGCAATATGGACCCGGAGCTGGAAGAATTTCTCAAAGCGGGCTATGCGCGCGCCGTCGTGCCGGTGCGCGCCGGCTTCGAAGCCGCTGTTTCCTTTTTTATGGCGACCGGGTTGGTGTGGAACGGCGAAGGCGAGCCTGATATCGACCACCCGCTGTATAAACCCATCGTCGACGAAATCAAGGAGCGCACGGGGGCCGATCTCGGCGAGGTGCCGGTCGGCGACCCGTGGGAGACGCGTATGCCCACGGCGGCCGTGCTGGTGCGCCAGGGCCACACGCTGCCCGAGTGGGAGCGGGTCTCGCCGGACGAATGGCGCTGGCAGCCGAAGCCGTAGCGCGGACCCGCTCAGCCAGTTAGGGGACCTCTAAAAGGGCTTCTTCTGGCCGGGCGAACGGCGGGACGAAGTCGGCAGGGAACTTGAACTTCGGCTGAGTTATCTCGTTGATGTGCTCGACGGTTTTCTCGATGACCGGCAGGTCGGCTTCCAGGCGCTCAGACGCCACGATTCGAATGCCCGGCAGCAGGAGTTGTTTATCGGCGCGCAGGTCGGCGCTCAAGCGTTTCTTCTTGGGCAGGATCTGCTTCAGATAGCTGTCTTCCATCACGTCCATGGCCTGGTTCAGCGCGCGGACGTAGGCCTGCCTGTGTTTCTCCAGCTCGGCCGGTTTGTCGTTGACCTTCGGGTCGGTGAGAACCTTCTTCCAGCGGTTCCAGATGTCGTTGCAGTCCTTATTCCAGAACCGCAGCACGTACTGGTTGTACCATTCCCGCTCCTGCTCCGAAAGCTCCAGGTAGCGGACATCGAACTGGTACTGCGGCATGTTGGGCGCGCCGACGAGCCGGGTGAACATTTGTGACGGCACAACCTTCTTCTGGTAGGAATTCCAGATGGTCTGCGCCGTCACGGCTTCGCCTGCGCCGAGCACGGGCGTGGAGCTCACCGGCAGATCCAGGTCGCTGCTGAAGCCGTTGGCCGAAAGGTCCTCGTGAAACTTGAGCGCAGCCGCGGCGGGGTCGGAAGGATCGCTGTCGTAGTCTGGCAGGTTGGCGAGCCAGAGCTGCTCGTATCCCTTCAGGTGGTGGTTATTGATGGCATAAGCATATTCGTTGTGCTGCACCACCAGCCCAAAGCTGCTGCTTTCAATCATCAGGCCCACGTGGAGTGGAAAACGCACCCAGCGTGCGCTGACCGTGCCGGCCGCGCCGTCATGCAAGCGGTTGATCCGGTCGAGGACCGTCAGCAGCGTGTATGCGCTGCGCACCGCGTAGACGCCGCAGTCGTGCAGCAGGCGGCCGACGAGGTTGCGGGGAAAGGCGTGCGTCAGGTAGTTGGGCGGGCCTTCGGTCAGGTTGAGCCGCGAGTGGGAGCACAGGTGGCTTAAAAAGCCGCTCCACAGGTCGACGGTATCATGCCAGGCATCCGAGCTGGCCTGGGCGGCGGAAATGGTCGCTCCCGGCGCGGCGAGCTCGGCGACCCGGTCCTCAAAGCAGCTGACCAGAAACGCCGCGAAATCATCGTCGTCTCTGAGCCTGAGCTGCCCGCGGTGCTTGCTCTGAATGAGCGCTCGCCGGCGCTTGTGCCACGCGCTGGAAGGCCCGGGCGAATCCCAGGGGTGACCGTATGTGGCGAGATAGAATGCCAGCTGCCGGTCGCGCGAGACCTGGATGCTGCCCAGCTTTTCCCCGCGGATATACGGCTCGTCCCGATCTTCCCGGTCCAGCGAGTTGAAGATGACGCTGCGGGCGTCATGCGGGGGAAAGGCGTCGAGGAAGCGGTGCAGCTTCGCGCGCCCGCGCCCATACCGGAACTCGGTGATGCGAACCGTGCTGTTCATCACCCGGTCGAGCCGGTCCTGCGGCTTGTCTTTCGCCGTCAGCACCTTCCAGAGCGCAATTTGCAGGTTTTGCAGTTTGCGTAGGCCCTGCGCGGCGTTCGCATCCCGCTCCAACTGCGCCAGCGACAGTTCGAGGATCTGTTGAAAGAGCATCTGCAAGACGCGGAAAAACGCCTCGATCGCTTCCCGAAGCCGCATCGGAAGCACGGTCTCGTGAAACGGTGGGGGTTCGGGAGGCGCGCCCATCAGCGGAGGCGAGGGCAGCCGGACCTTGGCGAAATGGCGGATTGCGCCTTCCAGCCCGTTCAACGCGCGATTCCACTCTGCCTCCTGGTTAGCGCGCGTCAAAAGCCCCACGGATTGCGGTTCCTCCGTCACAATCTTGACCATGCCCTCCCATTTGCCGGCCATCTGTTCATCTTTTGAGCCGAACCAGCTCTGTTCCCAGCGCATCAGGAGATCGAACTCCTCGAACCAGCCCAGCAAAAGGATGCGCACCAGCAAGGCGTGGAACAGCTCATAGGAGATATCGTGCAGCGGGTCCTCTGTGCCTTCCAGCTTAACCAAGTCTCGCGTCAGCCGCGACGCCAGGGGCTTCCTGGCAGCGTCGACCGCCACGCACAGGTCCCGCAGCACGATCAGGTCGCCGACCCCCTGCGGGTTACGCGCGATCGCGTCGAGGACTTCCTTATAGAAAAGGGTGGCCACCGGACGAATTGCCGTGTTCACGGTTTTATTATACTAATATTATCAAATTAGGTAACTACCCAGGCATATAACGAGAAGAACATTAACCTTGTGACGAGACGAGGATTGGG
>CAYMLG010000143.1:0-3381 GCA_964391195.1 uncultured Anaerolineaceae bacterium
CTGTCGCGTTAACAGTCTCGCCGCAGCTGCATTTTTTCTTCTTCTTGCATCTGTTGGAGCACATAGGCCGGAACGAGGACCCGGAACGGTTCCACCACGCCGGCAGCCTTTGAGACCAGCTTCAATTTTTCGAGCAGAGCCGCGTTTACTTCCTGGTGCCTGGTCCCCAGCAGTTCTCCGTCTTTGCTGAAAATATCCTCATCCAGGATCATCCCCACCCGCACGGTGCCGGCTCCGGCCAGGAGCAAAGACAGGTCATCGATGGGAATTTCGACCTGACCCAGGGCTTTGACCACCAACCCTTCATAACTGGCGCCGCGCTGCATGAGAGCCGCCACCGCCTCGGCGTGGTTGGCGCCGTTCTGGGTCAATTGATCGTAGTCCAGGGCCACGCGCAAGATACGGGCGCCCAACCACACCTGGCGTTCATCCCGGGTGAGGGGGACAGACTGCTCCTGACCATCCTTCAACTGGTCGCGCACCATGCCCGCCACTCGTTCCAGGCGGGGGATTCCGTTCAGCAGCCGGTAGCCGATCATGGGGTGAGAGGCGAACATACTCTCCTCGGGACCGGTCAGGGGGGCGCCTGCGGCCACTTTTTCAAGGAGCTTAGCCGGCAGAGCGACACAGCCGGTCTGAGACAGCATGGCGGCCATGTCATATTCCCAGGCATCTTCCAGTTTCAATTCGCTGACGATCTGGCGCACGATCTTCCGCAGCCTTAAGGTGCGGCTGAACGCCGGTGGGTTGGCCAGGCTGAGCATCTCGGTCAGCAGCCTGACGCTGCGGTTCAGCGTGCGCTCCAGTAGCTCGCGCTCGGCGGTCACCAGGCGGTGCTGGTTCAGCCCGCTCTCCACAGCCGAGGCAACCATCTCCACCGGACAGGGTTTGGTCAGAAAGCGGAAGATATTACCGGCATTCACCGCGTCGATGGCGGTCTGTAAATCTGCATGCCCGGTGAGCATGATGCGGACGGTATCGGGGGAAAGCTCTTTCACCCGGGTGAGAAACTGGATCCCCTCCATACCTGGCATGCGAAGGTCGGCCACGACCACCGCAAACGGTCCATCGAAAGCCAACTTCTCCAAACCGGCCTGCCCGTTGTTCGCCGTTTCGATCAGCCACTTCTTCCTGAAGTGGCGGCGAAAAGCGGCAAGGATATTCTCCTCATCGTCTACAAATAAGATTTTCTCTTCTTCCATCGTTCAGCTCCAGGGAAAAACCAGGGGGAGGTTATTGGATGGGCAGGCGAATAATGAACGTCGTACCTACCCCGGTAGTGGTCTCGAAGGTCAGCGTTCCACCGTGTTTGCACGCCACGATATCGTAAGCGATCGCCAGGCCCTGCCCCGTCCCTTTGCCGACCTCCTTGGTGGTGAAGAAAGGCTCGAAAACGTGGGGCTGGATCTCCTCAGGGATGCCATCGCCGTTGTCGGAAATGCGGATTTCCACCCAGTCGCCCTCCTGGATGGTCTTGATGCGGATGAGGCCGCGCGAGCGGGTTCCGGCTTCGAGCGCCATCTGGATAGCCTGGGCGGCATTGATCAGCACGTTTAGAAATGCCTGGTTGATCTCACCGGGGAGGCAAAGGACTTTCGGTAAGTCGGCTGCCAGATCAGTTTCAACATCGGTGCGGTACTTCCACTCATTACGAGTGACAGCCAGCGTGCTGGTCAGCGCCCGGTTGATATCAACCAACTGTTTTTCGCGCACCACCGGGTGGGAGAATTCTTTCATCGCCCGCACGATATCTGTGACCCGGTTAATGCCCTCCATCGACTGCTGGATGGCCAGGGGGATCTCCTGGCACAAAAAGTCCAGATCGGATGCTTCGATGGCGAGGTTCAAAGCTTCCACCTGCTGCGGATCGATATGTCCGGTTTTAGCGGAGGCCAGCAGCTCCTTGAACTGGCCCATTACCGAGACCAGCGTATCGAAACTGTTGAGAAGGAATTGAGTGTTATCGCCGACGTACTGAATGGGGGTATTGATCTCGTGAGCGATACCGGCAGCGAGCTGGCCGATCGATTCCAGCTTTTGGGACTGGGCCAGGCGGTTTTCGAGGATCTTCCGTTCGGTGATGTCAGCGGAGAGCAGGATAAAGCCGGTAACGCTGTCCCTGTCCGGGCGCAGCAGGCTGACGTTCAGACCGAGGAGACCCTCCGAGCCATCCAGGCGGCGGAACTTTACCGGCTCCGGGTTGACCGGAACCAGATCCCGGCGACAAACAACCAGCGCCTGAGCTACCTTCTCCCAATCCCACTGCAGCCCGATCTCATTGAGCGGCCGGCCGATCACCTCCTCCGGCGTTTTCCCGAACACTTCCACCGCGGTCGGATTCCAGCGCAGGATCTGCAGGTTAGGGCGGATGACGATCAGAATGGATGACAGCGAGGCGATGAGCTGCTCGATTTCCACCTTCGCCAGGCGCAGCGCGTTTTCTGTAATGCGGTGGCGGGTGATATCCCGCCCGATGCCGATCACCCCCAACACCTCCCCGTCTGGAGTGTAGTAGGGGGTCTTGCGGGTTTCAAACAATACCGGCTTACCGTTCGGGGCTGTGGTCCAGTCTTCGTACAGCACCGATTCTCGTTTCTCGATCACTTCCTGATCGCTCGCCAGGAACTTGTTCGCCAGGTCGGGGGGATAGAAATCGACATCGGTGCGCCCGACGATCTCTTTCAAGCCCAGGCGGCGGAACTTCTCGAACGCCTTATTGCAGCCCAGATAATGGCTCTGGTTGTCTTTGTAAAAGATCAGATCGGGGATGGAATTGATCAGGGCCTGGAGCAGGGCGCGCTCGCGCTCCAACAACCGTTCGGCGGTATGGCGGCTGGTGACGTCGGTCCCGGTAGCGACCACATACTCCGGGCCACCCTGCTGATCGAAAAGCACGGAGATGGACCACTGGATGGTGCGCCACTCGCCGTCGCTGGTCCGCCATTGGCTTTCATACAGCTCCTGGTTCCTGCCGTTGGTCAGGCGGGCGAGCAGCCGCTTGATCGCTTTGACCTCCTCGGGGAGGGGGAGCTCGCCGGAGGCCATTTTGTGCTTGATCTCGTGGTATGTGTAGCCGAAAAGGCGTTCGCAGGAGCGGTTGAAACGCACAATCTGGCCCGTGCGGTCGAGGACGACCAGGAGGACATCCATACTGTCCAACAGCCTGGAGAGAAATTCGCGTTCGGCCCTCAACCGTTCGAAGGGTACATCTGCACTCAGGCTCCGAGTGCCTAAATTCCAGCGATCGTTCATGCTCTTTTCAATCGTTGTACTGGCAATGATGGGGATGATATTCTAATGTTTTTGCAAAGATATTGTAATCGATTCTTGCGTTCACACTTTGACGAAATTGTAAGTTTATCAGTATTAATTGCCCCCTAC
>CAYMLG010000143.1:3481-6088 GCA_964391195.1 uncultured Anaerolineaceae bacterium
GGGAAGGGAGGAAAAGCAAAAAGCTTGCATCAAAGATCGCAAGCTCTGCCCAGCGGGGAGGGTGGGATTCGAACCCACGGCTGAGTTTTAACCCCAGCACTCACTTAGCAGGCGAGCCCAATCGGCCTCTCTGGCACCTCCCCAATTCGATTGTCAATCCGAAATTGCTGAACGCCGGTTTCAGATCACTCTGGCAGGAAACGAGCATCCCCAATTTCTTAGCGGAGGGAGAGGGATTCGAACCCCCGGTGGACTCATCGCCCACAGCTGTTTTCAAGACAGCCGCCTTAGACCGCTCGGCCATCCCTCCAATCTCAGGTGAATCCCTCCCGAGCGCCGCAATTCTACCACAGTTATCAGGCAGGTGCAACAGATAAACCGTTTTGGGGTACGCGAAAAGTCTGTTAAAGCGTGGGTGGTGGGTAGGACGAACACTACCCACCACCCACGCTTTTTCGCTACATTGGAGTGCTCCCCCGTTTTTGTCGTTGGGTCCCCATAAAATAAAAACCCTGCTATACTACCGCCAATATCCTAATCCCGCCAGGAATCTCGACCTTCCCTGGAGAACTGAACCTGGAAACCAAATTGTTGTCATGACTCACATTGCTCGTTCTTCTCTGATCATCGCAGTTTTCTTCGGCATCGACAAAGTCTTCGCCTTTGGCCGCCAGATTCTGATCGCCCGGCGATTTGCGCTCAGCTACGAGATCGACGTCTTCAACGCGGCCAACAACATTCCCGACCTGCTCTCAGCGCTGATCTCGGGGGGCGCCCTGGGGGTAGCGCTGATCCCGGTGCTCTCAGAATACCTGGAGCAGCGAGGGCGGGGCGATGCCTGGAACCTGTTCGCCCGCATCGCCAATCTGGCTTTCGTGGCGACCGCCGCCCTGGCCGTGCTGATCGCCATTTTCGCCCAGCCACTGGTGCAGTACGTCATCGCTCCCGGTTTCCCCGCCCCTCAGCAAGCGCTCACCGTCTCATTGATGCGCCTGGACCTGATCGCCATCCTGATCTTCTCCATCAGCGGCCTGGTGATGGCCGGACTGCAGGCAAACCAGCATTTCCTGCTCCCGGCGATGGCCCCCGGGCTGTACAACCTGGGGCAAATCTTCGGGCTGCTGGTCCTGGTCCCGGAGGAAGGGCTGAGCCTGGGGCCGGTCACGCTCCCGGCGCTTGGGCTGGGGGTTCACGGGCTGGTATACGGGGTGATCACCGGCGCCCTGCTGCACCTGGCGATCCAGATACCCGGTCTGCTGCGCTACGGCTTCCGCTGGGTTCCGGCTATCGGGCTGAACACGCCTGGTGTGCGCCAGGTGCTGAGGCTGCTCGGGCCGCGGGTGCTGACGATGTTCTTCCTGCAGGTGTTCTTCATCGCCCGGGACAACCTGGCCTCGCGCCTGGGCGAAGGCGCGGTCACCGCCCTGAATTACGGCTGGTTCATTATGCAGGTGCCCGAGACGCTGATCGGCACCGCGCTGGCCATCGCCCTACTGCCCACCCTGGCCTCGCACATCGCCCGCGGCGAGCGCCGCGAGTACGCCGAGACCATCAACCGGGCTGTGCGCACGATTCTGGCGCTCACCCTGCCGGTGGCCGCTCTGCTGGCCATCGGCCTGCCGCCGCTGGTGGAGGTCGTTTTCGGGTTTACCCCGGAGGAGACCAACCTGGTGGTATGGGTGACCCGGGCCTACCTGCTCGGGCTGATGGGCCATTCCCTGTTGGAGATCGCCGCTCGTTCGTTTTACGCACAACAGGACGCGCGCACGCCGCTGTTCGCGGCCGCCCTAAACGCGGTGGCTTATATTGCCATGGCCGTGTTCCTATCCCCCCGCCTGGGAGCGCCTGGTATCGCCCTGGCGAACACCCTGGCCTTCACCAGCGAGGCCCTGCTGCTGTTGTTCCTGCTGAACCGGCAGTTGCCCGGCCTGATGCGCATGGGGGGGACCGTGGTGCGGGTCGGCCTGGCGGCCGTCGCGGGCGCGGCTGTCGTGTTGCTCATCCTGCAAATGTCGCTGCCGGCTCTACCCCTGGCGTTGGGGGCGCTGGTGATCGGCGGGCTGGGCGTCCTGCCGTTCATCTGGCCGGAGGTGAAGATGCTGGTCCGGCTGTAGGTCGATGGCGATGAAAGCCCGGATTGGTGCGAGGCTGCTTCTGCTGGCTGTGGTTCTGATCGGAACCACTGGACATATGCAGGCCGCCCCTGCAGCAGCCTGGCAAGCCAGGGTGGAGCCGCAGGTGCTGCGGGCCGTCGCCGCGGGACCGGCCGAATTCCTCGTCCTGCTGGAGGAGCAGGCCGACCTGGGCGCAGCCGAAAATCTACCCGGAAAACAGGCCAAAGGGCGGTTTGTCTTCGAGCGACTGACCGCCCTGGCGGGACGCAGCCAGCGTCCGCTCCTGGAATGGCTGGAGGCGCAAGGGGCGGAATACCGTTCGTTCTGGATTGTGAACGCGGTGTGGGTGCGCGGCGACCAGACCCTGCTGCAAGCCCTGGCAGGCCGCCCCGAGGTGAGCCGGGTGCTGGCGAACCCGCGCGCGCGCCTTAATGGCGCTGGGCCGCAGAGCGAGGAATCTATCGAGCCTCAGGCATCTATCGAACCTGAGGCA
>CAYMLG010000143.1:6188-8004 GCA_964391195.1 uncultured Anaerolineaceae bacterium
CCGCGCAGGCCATCCTCGAGTGGAATATCGCCCAGATACAGGCGGACAAAGTGTGGGCGGAGGGGGTTACCGGGCAGGGGGTGGTCATCGGCGGTCAGGATACCGGCTACGATTGGGATCACCCGGCCCTCAAAGAGAGCTACCGCGGCTGGGATGGGACCTCCGCCAACCACAATTATCACTGGCACGACGCCATCCACACCGACCTCCCCAATACCACCCCCGGCAATTCCTGCGGCTTTAGCGCCCAGGAGCCATGCGATGACCATGGGCACGGCACCCATACCATGGGGATTATGGTTGGGCAGGACCCGGCAGGCGAGCGCCTGTTCGGGGTCGCCCCGGGCGCCCGGTGGATCGGCTGCCGTAATATGGAGCAGGGCTGGGGCCAGCCCAGCTCCTACCTGGAGTGCTATCAATGGTTCCTGGCCCCCACTGACCTGCAGAACGAGAACCCCCGCCCCGACCTGGCCCCCGATATCATCAACAACTCCTGGTCCTGCCCTCCCGACGAGGGTTGCACGACGCCCACTATTCTGCTTCAAGCAGCGGAAAATATCCGCCTGGCGGGCATCATCAACGTCCAATCCGCTGGGAACGCCGGTCCGGGCTGCGGCAGCATCAACACCCCCTCCGCCATCTACGCCGAGGTGTTCACTGTCGGCAACACCGGCCCGAACGATAGTATCAGCCCCAGCAGCAGCCGAGGGCCGGTGCTGGTGGACGGCAGCGGCCGGTTCAAACCGGATGTGGCCGCCCCGGGGACATCGATCTATTCGACCTATCCCCAGGGCGCCTACAGATCCCTGAGCGGGACGAGCATGGCAGGGCCCCATGTGGCCGGGGTGGCCGCCCTGATCCTCTCCGCTCGCCCTGAGTTGAAGGGCCAGGTTGAGGCGGTGGAGAGCCTGATCGAACGCACCGCGGTGCACCTGACGACCGAGGAGACCTGCGGCGGGACCGCCGGGCAGTCGCCCAACAACGTGTACGGCTGGGGGCGGGTGGACGCCTGGAATGCCTACCAGGATTACCATCTGGAAGTGGCGCAGAGCGCATCATCCCAGGAGGTGGGCGCCGGGGAAACGGTCACCTTCACCCTCACCATTTCCCATTCGGCCCTGTCGATCCCGGCCACCCAGGTCAGGCTGACCGATAAGCTGCCGCAGGGGGCCCGGTTTATCTCGGCCGACCCGAGCCCGGCGCTGGCAGACGGCGAGCAGGTGGAGTGGGAGTTGGGGACCCTGGCCCCCGGCGAGAGGCGCACGGTACAGGTCACGGCGCAGATGCCGTACACCATCACCGGGGTGGTGACCAACACCGTCTTTGCGCACAGTGCAGAGGTACGGCTGGTGAACGCCGAACCGCTCACCATACAGATACAGCCCCGGCGAGCGCTGTTGTTCTCACCGGCGGGGGAGCAGCTCAGGCGGCCTGGAGAAGTATTCACCTATACGCATATCCTCACCAATGTCAGCCCCACCCCTGAGGTGGTGGACCTGCGCCTGGAGAGCAGCCAGGGATGGGCCAGCCTGCTCTCCCCCACCACAGCGACCCTCGAGCCGGGGGGATCCCTCGAATTGACCATCTCCGTTCAAATCCCCTCGCAAGCCGAACCCGGCGCGGTGGAGACCACCACGCTGATCGCCACTGCCAGGGGTGATCCGCCGCTGGAAGCCAGCGTCACCCACCAGACCCGGATCGGGCAGCCGGTATTCATCCCCCAACTGTTCACTCCCGCCAGCCTGCAGGGTACTCCTACCCGCCTGCAGGGTACTCCTACCCGCCTGCAGGGTACTCCTACCCGCCTGCAGGGTAC
>CAYMLG010000144.1:0-7930 GCA_964391195.1 uncultured Anaerolineaceae bacterium
TCCAAGATGTACCGTTCTCAGGCCGACCCCGCCCACCCGCAAACCAGACCCGCCCGGCACGCGCGACCCATAACCAGCCCAACCAGGGACAGGCTGCCTCGTGCTCAACCGGTGCCACCCTCACCGTGGGATGGCGGGACGCGCCGGCCGAAGGTCGGAGGGCTGGAGGGCAATGGGGGGCCCGACGACGGTGCGTAGGGGCACGGCGGAGTCGTAAATTACGCAGAACCGTAAACCCCCACGCCGTGCCCTCCCGTTCGACACAATCGGCGTCCGGGGGCAGGTCTGGGTCTGTGAATGAGCGGGGTAGTTGCCGATTTAGCGTCGGTAGTCTTCGGTTACCGAGAAGCGGGTGCAGTCCATCGCCAGCAACGGACCAGGGAATCCACTAAGGTGGATTTTGCGCCTTTCGTAGCCGCGACTTCAGTCGCCGCACCACCCCCCGGCCAATCTAGGCCCGTTCCGCCATCCTGAGATGATGATTGTACATGCGGTGCGCGAGGCAGGATGGTTGTTGGCTGGGCGGGATAGCGGTTACGTAGGGCGAGTGGGTCTGAGGTGAAGGATCTCATTTTGCGCCGGCCCCCCGCCCGCCAGGCTACAACCCCCCGGCAAAAAACGCCTGCAGCGCCTTGAAGCAATTTAGACTGAGCTTGTGGCCGACATCATCCTCACAATAAATCACCCGGGCCCCGGCCTGTTCCAGCAGGCCCACGGCCTGGCGGGCTCGCTCCACCGGCACCCGCTCGTCCCGCACGCCATGGGCGTGGAAAACCTGCTTGCCCTGCAGCGGCCTGGCTGCCACCAGTCCCTCGGCGCCGTCGGGTAGGAACCCCGCCAGCCCGGCCAGCTTCTGTATCCAGTGGGGGTGAAGCAGCCCCATCGTGTAGGTCACCGCCGCCCCCTGGCTGAAGCCCACCAGGCTCAGGCGGTCAAAATCGGCCTGGGGGAAATTCTCGGGGGTGATCAACGCCCGCAGCGCGTGGACCGCCGGGCGAAAGGAATCCACATGCCCGAAGCGGTGCTGCTCGCGCTCCGCGCTGGTCTCCCAGCCATAACCGCCTTCTGACGTAGGGTGCATACCCCGCGGCGCCACGATCAAGGCATCCTGCGGCAGGCGCGGGGCGAAGATCCACATTACATTCTCGTCGCCCGTCCAACCGTGGATCATCACAATCAGCGGGTGCGGCCCCGGTCCTTCCGGCTGGCGCACCCGCAGCACCCAATCGCCTATCTGGATCCTTTCCGCGACATTGTCCATGTTCATCCCTTCTTTCAGTATATGTCTCCCCCGGAAATTCCCCCAGGACGCCAGCCAGTTTTCCCTACATCATCACTTCCGCCGGTAGGCGCAAATCCGTCGAAGTGGGGATCTTCACCGGGCGGACCTTGGGCCGGGAGATCTTGCGCCACAGCCGGGCGCGCCAGCTCAACGCCCGCTCGATCTCGGGCAGGGCCTGCTCGGCGGCGATCTCACCCAGGCGGGCCACTTCACGGATATCCACCGGGTCCATCAGGCCGATGTGCGGCACCGGCGGGCGGATGATCACTTCCGGCTGGTCTACCGCCAGGCGCAGTTCGGTGAGCATCGCTCCGGCGATATCGATCGAATGCAGGAAGGTGTTGAACGCCTGGGCGATGCGCAGCCGGGAAAGATAGTTCGTTAAGAACGGCAGCGAATTCAACAGTCTCGGCGGCGTGGGCGAGACCCAGGCGTCCATCGGCGGAGATAAGACCACCGCCACCACCGGCAGATCGGGAGCCATAGCCCGCGCCAACCCCGCAGGCACCGGATCGAGGATCCCACCATCGATCAGGTTGCGCCCGTTCACCTGCTGCGTGGGGAACAGACCGGGAATGGCGATCGTCGCCAGGATGGCGTCCACCAGCTTGCCGCTGTTCAGCACCACCAGCTCCGCCCGGTCCAGGTCCACTGCGGTCACCGCGAACGGGATCTGCAGATCCTCGAAGGCGCAGTCGTCAAGCCCGGAGCGCAGCAGGCGCTCCACCCCCGACAAGCCCATCATCGCCGGCCCGTCGTTGGGGGAGCGCTGGAACATACCGGGCCAATTCAGGCGTTCGACCTGTTCCAGGATCTGTTCGGGGGTGTACCCGGCGGCGTAGAATGAGCCCCAAACGCCTCCGGCGCTGGTGCCGGCGATGACCCGCACGTTGTAGCCCTCTCGCTCCAACACCCTGAGCACCCCGATATGGGCATGTCCCTTGGCGCCGCCTCCACCCAAAGCTAAAGCGATATCCTTCGACATACCGTTACCCTCCTATCGCTACAAAACCCTACCGTTAATCAGTCTACGAAAAACCGCGCTGCTTGTCGCGCGGCTGCGCCCTGGCGATGCTCGAGCAACGCTTCACGTTGCCCGCCGCCCGCCGCCGAGGTCCTTCGCCATGCGACGTTCTGCGACACTCGAGCAACGCTTCGCGTTGCCTGGCGCCCGTCGCCGCTCCGGATGGCCCTCTCCTACCTGTCATCCGGAGTGGCGTGCTTCGCGACGCTTGGCGCAGCGACCGAAGGATCTCCTGCTACATGGTGAATGAGATTCTTCGCTAAGGAAGCTCTTTGTCGCCGCTCCGGATGACGGTTAGATGGGCGGCCGCAAGATTGGCATCTTGCGCTACGCGGCCGGACCGGACTCGCAGCGAGAACCATCACCCCATGTCATCCGGAGTAGCGTGCTTCGCGACGCTTGGCGCAGCGACAGCATTTGGTTCGTAAAGTACCAGGCGGCCGTCTGCCCTATACGGCTGAAGGCCTTATGCGGCCGAAGGCCCTATGCGGCCGTAGGCCCTATGCGGCCGTAGGCCGCACGTTCATCGCCGCCTCGGCGTCGGGCGCAGCGGTCTCCTCCCCGGCCTCCGGCTGGTAGAACTGGCGGCGATACAGCTCGGCATACAGGCCGCCGCGGGCGAGCAGCTCATCGTGCCGGCCCCGCTCGACGATGCGGCCGTCATCGATCACCAGCACCTGATCGGCGTTGCGCACTGTGGACAGGCGGTGAGCGATCACGAAACTGGTCCGCCCTTTGAGCAGGCGGTTCAGGGCGCGCTGGATCAGCACCTCGGTGCGCGTATCGACCGAAGCCGTGGCCTCATCCAGAATCAGGATGCGCGGGTCGGCCAGCAAGGCGCGGGCGATGGCGATGAGCTGGCGCTGCCCCAGGCTGAGCAGCCCGCCGCGTTCGCCCACCTGGGTCTCGTAACCCTGGGGCAGGCGCTGGATGAAGTCGTGAGCGTTCGCCGCCCGGGCTGCAGCCTGCACTTCCTCTTCGGTAGCGTCCAGCTTCCCATAGCGTATATTCTCCAACACCGAGCCTGAAAACAGGAACGGGTCCTGGGTCACCACGCCCATCTGTGAGCGCAGGCTGTGCTGCGTCACCTGGCGGACGTCGTGCCCATCGATGGTGACCCGCCCCTGGTCCACGTCGTAGAAACGCAGGATCAGGCCCACCAGGCTGGTCTTCCCCGCCCCGGTCGGGCCGACCAGGGCCACCGTTTCGCCCGGCTCGGCCACCAACTCCACATCTCGCAGCACGGGCCGCCCCGACTCGTAGCCAAAGGTGACCGGCCCCTCGAAGACTACCCGGCCCTGCACCGGCGGCATAGGCGTGGCATCCGGCGCATCTTCCACAATCGCCCGGGTGTCGAGCAGCTCGAAGACGCGCTCGGCGGCGGCGAAAGCGGACTGTGCGATGGTCCATATCTGGGCCACGGTCTGGATCGGGCGGAAGAAGTTCTGCACGTACTGCAGAAATGCCACCACCACGCCCACAGTGATGGCCCCCGTCACCGCCAGGTAACCGCCGAACCCGGCGACCAGGGCAGTGTCCAGCGTGCTGAGCACGTCCATCGCCGGAGCGAAGGCCGAGGTGACAGCGTTGGCGCTCACATTGGCGTCCCGGTTGGCGGCGTTGCGCTCTGCGAAGCGGCGGATGTTGTAATCGCTGCGGTTGAACGCCTGGGCCACTTTCACCCCGCCCAGCTCTTCCTGCAGTTCGGCGGACACGTCGCCGATGGTCTCGCGGGTGCGCCGGAAGGCGCGCCGGGCCCAGCGAGAGAACTGCCCGGTCGCCAGCAGCATGAACGGCACAATCGCCATGGCGGCCAGGGCAAGCTGCCAGTTCAGGGCGAACATGGCGATCAGGATGCCGGTGAGGGCGAACAGGGCGCCGGTGATCTGGGGTACACCCTGGCTGAAGAAGGAGTTGATCGACTCGATATCGTTCACCAGGCGGCTCATCAGGTCCCCGGCTTCATCCCCTTCGACGTTCTGCAGCGACAGGTTGTGGATATGCGCCATCACCTCCTGGCGCATATCGGCCAGCACGTTCTGCCCCGCCAGCGCCGTCCAGTAGATCTGGAAGCGCATGGAGATCAGATTGACGGCGTATACGAACAGCAGGGCGATCATGGCGTAGGCCAGGCCCTGCGAGTCGCTCCCGGAGATAAAGCGGTCGATCGCCAACCCGATGAGGAACGGCCCGGCGGCCTGAGCCCCGGCGCCGAGCACCACCATCACGAACGCGCCCGCCACCATCTTCCAGTATGGGCGCAGATGGCGGATCAGGCGCTGCATCACCTGCGAGCGGTCACGCGCTCGCTCGTCGGCCTGGGCAAACATGCGGTGAGGTCCCATCATGGTCGCACCTCCTGGGTCAGAGTCTCGTCCACAATATCCGCCGCTTCCACCAGTTCGGCCCGGTCGCCGAACTGTGTCTCGAGGATCTCGGCGTACAGCTCGCTGGAGCGCAGCAGTTCTTCGTGCTTCCCCTGGGCCACCAGCCGCCCATCATCCAGGATCAAGATCAGGTCGGCGGAGCGAACGGTGCTGATGCGTTGGGCGATCACAAAGCTCGTGCGGCCCTGCATCAGCCGCTGCAGCGCCTGCTGGATCAGGTATTCGGTCTCGGAATCGACGGCTGAAGTGCTGTCATCCAGGATCAGGATGCGCGGGTCGACCAGCAGGGCGCGGGCGATGGCGATACGCTGCTTCTGCCCGCCCGACAGGCCCACCCCGCGCTCGCCCACCGGGGTGTCATACCCCTCCGGCAAGGCCTCGATGAACTGCGCTGCCTGTGCCGCCTCGGCCGCCGCCCGCACCTCCTCCAGCGTTGCTTCCGGGCGCCCGTAGGCGATGTTCTCCCGGATGGTGCCTGAGAACAGGGTCGTCTCCTGCAGCACGATCCCGATCTGGCTGCGCAGCGAATCGATCTGCACCTGGCGCACGTCGTACCCGTCAATGGTCACCCGGCCCTCGGTCGCATCGTAGAAGCGCGGGATCAGGTTGATGATCGACGACTTGCCCGAGCCGGTCTGGCCCAGGATGGCGACCGTCTGCCCCGGCTCGGCGACGAAGGAAACCTCGCACAGCACCATCTGCTCCCCACCGGCGTAGCGGAAGGACACGTTCTCGAAGACCACCCGCCCCTGCACCGGCGGTAAGGGGATGGCGCCCGGGCTGTCTTGCACCTCGGATTCGGCGTCAATGACTTCGAACAGGCGCTGCGCCGAGGCCGCCGCCCGCGAGAACATGGCGCCGATCATCCCCAGCATGAAGATGGGCATCAGCAAGAAGCCCAGATAGCCGGTGAAGGCCACCAACTCGCCCAGGCTGAGCCCGCCGCCGATCACCTGCAAACCGCCGATCCACACCACGGCGACGATCCCCAGGTTGGCGATGAAGAACACCAGGGGAAAGTAGGTGCCAAAAGCGGTGAGCATTTTCACATTCTCATCCAGCAGCTCCCGGTTTTGCCGGTCGAAGCGCCCCTGTTCGTGCGTCTCGCGGGCGAAGGCTTTGACGACCCGTAACCCTGCCAGGTTCTCCTGCAGCGTGGTGTTCAACGCCCCCAACTTTTGCTGCACGATCCGGGAGAGGGGCATGACCTGGCGGACGAACAGGAACATGACGAACAGGATCCCCGGCACAACGGCGAAGATGATCACTGCCAGCAGCCAGTTCATCCAGAACATCATGGCGATAGCGCCGATCAGCAGCACCAACCCGGAGAGCAGTTGGATCAGGCCGTTGCCCACGAACATGCGCACCAGCTCCACGTCCGAGGTCATGCGGGTCATCAGCTTGCCGGTCTGAGAGCGGTCGTGGTAAGAAAAGCTCAGCTTCTGCAGCTTCTCGAAGATCCCGTTGCGCAAATCGTATGCCACCCCCTGCGAGGTGACTTCGGACCAGTAACCCTGGAGGAAGTTGAAGACGCCCCGGACGAGGGCTACCCCCACCAGGGCCAGGGCGACCCAGGTCACCCGGCGCATGTCCATCAGGCGGATGCCGTCGTCGATCAGCACCCGCAGAAGCTGCGGGGTGAGCAGGTTTGCCAGGTTGACCAGCAGCAGGCTGAGCAAAGCCCCTAGAGCGGTCTTCCAATAATGTCGAAGATAAGATAAAGCGCGCGATAGACTTTTCATATAGGTCAGATACTCCCAGGCATTTTGGGAATCCCCCTGATTCGCCACCAGTCAATAGTAAACGCCTGTTTCGAACGGCGGACGCCGCTCGAAACAGGCGCCTCCCAATATCAACGTTCAACATCAGTAGAACAATTGTACCCACGCCTGAGTAGCGGGTCAAGGCGGCCCCTGGTACAAAGCATGATAGAATTCAAATGTCCTGTATCATAAAGGATGAGTTTGAGATATGAAGAATCATTCTGAACTTCCACCTCGCCAACTAAAACTCAATCTTCAGTATAACGAATGGAAGACGCGTTCAGATGAAAGGGATACTTCTATTGTGCCACTTGATTATGAATTCCCCACTATCGAAGCAAACATATTAGCTACTTGGGAGAATTTCAATAAACATCTTTATCGACCAAATACCTATTTACATAAATGGTGGGCGAGAAGATCAGGCACAACATTCCGTTACATACTGAAGCAATTGGTTGAACAGGATGATAAGCGTTACTATTATGAAGTGGGTGGCTTAGAAGGAAAAGTTATCCTGGACCCAATGATTGGCGGTGGCACAATTATTCACGAAGCCATTCGTCTCGGAGCATCTGTTATAGGTTTCGATATTGATCCAATACCTGTGCTTCAAGCCCAAGCCAGTCTAACCCACATACCTTTGCATGAAAAAAAAGCTGTTTTTAACTCCTTCTATCGATCACTTCAAGAACGCTTAGCCCCGTACTTCGAAACCACCTGTCCAGAATGTTTTGAAACCTGCGAAAGCCAATTTATGTTGCATGGCTTAAGAAAATATTGCGCTTGCGGAGAATACCTTTTTGTAGACAGGTATAGGATACGGGAAAATTCAGACGGTACTTGCATCCTTATCTCTCCAGTGGATGGTTTACCCACCAAAGTTCCACTCTCATACACGGAACCAGAAATTAAACAACCATATGTTTATGAGAAGCAAGTAAAAGTTTGCCCAGTGTGCGGAGAGATATTTCGAGAAGACCGCTCTCGACCTTTTAAAGACCGATACATCCCAGTTATAGTTCATGGTTCATGTAAGCTGCACGGAAAATTCTTCAAGAAACCGGATACAAATGATATCGAGAAGATCAGTGAAGCTAATCATTATTTGACTGAAAATATCGTGTTACCGCTTGACCATCTTCAAGTACAAGATGGCCCCAAGTCGCGCGACCTGATAAAACATGGCATCCGATCATTTAGCGATGTTTTTTCAATTCGCCAACTCATTTATTTATCCACTGCAAAGGAGCTTATCGATAAAATTGAAGAAAAACACCGACTCTGGCTGAGCATTCTAGTTTCAACTTCGCTGGAATTCAACTCCTTACTCTGTGGATATAAGGGCGGAGATAAACGCCGCCCCGGTGCGATTCGACATGTGTTTTCGCACCATGCATACTCATTTCCATATACTAGTTTGGAAAACAATCCTGTATTCGCTGAGAATTCATCTGGCACAATAGGGCTT
>CAYMLG010000145.1:0-7873 GCA_964391195.1 uncultured Anaerolineaceae bacterium
CACACGGGGGCGAGGGGCCTTCCTTTTCCCCTACAGGGGGTGGGCTTAACCTATCGTGTCTCGATCGACCCGAGGAAGTCCTCCACCAGGGCCTCGTCCCACCTCGCCTGGGGGCCGGTGGCGGTGAACAGCACCGGCCCGGCCTTGCCCTGTAAGGCGCCGCTGAGCTGGCGGATGGCCCTGCCCTCGGCGTCTGTGCCCTCGCGCACGGTCAGGCTCACCTCTTGTCCGGCGATCACCGCCTGGCGCTGTCCCACCTCTTCCAGGTTCAGGGTCCCCTGGTTGAGCTGTCGCTCCAGCCCACGCTGCATCTGCTCTTCGATGCGGGCGCGGTCCTGGCCTGTTTCCGGGAACTGCATGAGGGCGAACACAACACCCTGCTCGCCTTCCGCCGGTTGGACGAAGATCATCTCGAACCCGAACAGCTCCATGGCCCCCACCTCGTACCCGGGGGGCGGGGTGAAAGCGGCCACCTTCTCCGCCACCGCAGCCACCTGGGTCGGGTCGGTGACCACCGCCTGCTCCAGGGCCTGGGTCGCCCGCCGCAGGACGAGCGCCCCCACGATGACGACGGCCAGGCATAAAATCAGGGCTCCGCCCACCACAGCCAGGATTATTCGGGTTTGCCGGCTCATCAGCTATGCCCTCCGCGAGGTGGTCCTTGGCTCTCTGCGCCGCTTAACACTACCGGGATGACACCGCCTCCCGCTGCTTGCGCCAGGTTGCGTAGCGGGAGAAGAGGTGGACCCACGGGGCGGACGCTTTGCCCTCCACCCGGCCCGAGGCGATCGCCTGGCGCAGTTCCTCGGCGGACGAGAAGGCCGGCACGGCCAGCCAGGCGCGGCCCAGCTCGTAGGTGTGATGGGCGTCCGAGCCCGCTGTGCCGGGCAGGCCGTGCTGTTGGGCGAACTCCAGCGCCTTGCGGTTGGCGGCGGGCAGCATGCAGCGGGCGTTGAACACCTCGATCGCGTCCACCAGGGGGGCGATCTCGATCAGGTCCGGGAGGGCCCAGGAGCCGGAGCGCATCCGGTCGAAGGGATGCGAGACGCTGATGAACGCCCCTTGCTCCCGCAGGGCGGCGATCACGAGCTTCGCCGGCAGGCAGGCAGGGATCTCCTCCTGTACGAAAGCCGCCAGGATCTCCCCCTGTTGGGTCATAATCTCTTCGCCCACGATCACGTGCTCGGGGTCCAACTCCCGGGCGTGCAGGGCGCCGCGGATGGTGTTGTGATCGGTAATCACGACCCGGTCCAGGCCTTTGCGCTCCCTGGCCTTCAGCAGTTCTTCGGGCGAGGTGAGGCTGTCTTTGGAGTAGCGGGTGTGGCAGTGAAATTCAACTTTGTAGATCATTTTCTTTTATTTACGGCAGGCATGCGACCGGTTGGCTAGCATCTCAACCTTCTTCGACGGCGGGGGCGCCCCCAAAGATCATGCTGCGAGACGCAGCCCAGGCCGCCAGGCCGAGGCCCACCCCAAACCACAGGGTGGCGAACCGGATGAGCAGGGTGGCAGCCGAGGCGGTGCCGGGGTCCAGGCGCAGGAGCAGGATCAGCATCCCGGCGATGGAAGTCTCCGCCGCGCCCAGGCCCCCGGGCAGGGCGGAGATGGCCCCCACCACGGTGGAGAAGGCCATGATGAACACCGCGATGGAAAGCGTCTGCGCGCCGCCGGGCACGCCCAGGCCGGTGAGGATAAAGTAAAAGCCGATCCCTTCCGCCAGCCAGGAGACGGTGCCGATGCCCACCGCCAGCAGGGTGGCCTGGGGGCGGAAGACGGCGAAGCTGCCCTCATAGAACTCCCGCAGCGAGTGGACGAATCCCTTCACTACGGGCAGGCGTTCGCCGAAGGTCAACAGCGCCAGGGCCAGGGGACGGATCTGGGAGACGAGCACCACGCCGCCCAGCGCAGCCAGCACAAAGGCGAACACCGGCCAGTACTGGGGATAGGCGATCACCCCCAAGGTGGAGAGGGCCAGGACGCCCAGGCCATCGCTGATGCGCTCGGCGACCACCACCGCCACCCCCCGCGCCACGGGGACGCCGCTGACCTGGTGCAGCCACACGGCTTTGAGGGCTTCGCCCACTTTGCCGGGGGTGACCGCCAGGGGGAAACCGGCCACGAACAGGCGGGCGCTCTCCCTGAGGGATACGTTCCCGGCCCCCACCTGGCGCAGGTAATAGTGCCACTTGAAGAAGCGCAGGACGTAATTGACCAGGGTGAGGCCCAGAGCTACCGGGGCGTAGATCCAGTTGAAATCCCGCAGGCTGGCGCTCACCTGGCGCAGGTCGCCGGCCAGGAGCAGCAGCAGTACCACCACGAAGCCGAAGGCCAGGCCGATCACCAGTTTGCGGGTGAGCGCCGGGGAGACCGCTGCAGGTTTTGCTCTCGTCATCACATACCGTCCGCTACCGATCGATTGTCCACCCAGGTTTCATCAGGGCGGGAAGGTCTGCACAGCGGCCGCAGACCTTCCCGCCCTCCGGTTTAACTTTTCTTCTTGCGGCCCAACAGGTAGGCAGCCCCGGCGGTGACGGCGGCCATCGCGGCCAACCCGACGCCGGCCTGAATCACCGTCTTGGGCTCCATGCCGGGCATTACCACCTGCCCGTCGCCATAGGACTTGAACAGCCGGCCCCACTTGGTGTCCAGTGCCTGTTCCACCCGTTTGCGGCCCACGAATGGGTACCAGTACACGTTGTGGTAGAAGTTGCTGGCGAAATACGACCAGGGCACCAGCGGGCTTTGCAGGAGGAATTTCTCCAGCGGTTTGAGCGGCCCGTGGTAGATCATCTTCTGCCCGCGGCTGGCGAAGGTGTCTTCCTGGACGAAGTTCCACGGCTCTTCGCATTCGATATCGTAGCCGACGATTTCGATCTGGCGCGGGTCGCCCACGCCCAGGTCCAGCTCGTGCGCCTTGCGGATGAAGCGGATGCTCATCGGGTCGAAGCCCTGCAGTTTGGCGGACACGGCATCGATGGCCACCTGGTCGGATGAGGCCAGGAGGATGTCTTTCTCGTGCCAGCGCATGGCCCGCGGCCCGGGGCCGTCGCCGGCGAAGGTGCCGTCCATCACCGCGAACAGCCCGGGGTGGATCTCCTGCTGGATCATCAGCAGGTCCACCAGGGTGTCGTGGATCACGGCGTGGGTCCAGTGCCGGTTGCGGTGCAGCAGCCCGCCGAAGGCGTTCTTCATCGCGCCGGTAATGGTGGTGAAGACGTGGGTTTTCACCGTGGGCAGTTGGATCATGTTCATGCCCACCAGGGCTTTGGGGATCATCACCCCATCGGGGAAGACTTTGTCCAGCACCAGGAAGGGCTGCCTGGGTTTGTATTCGAACCACTCGAAGTCTTCATTGTACAGGTACAGGCAGGGGATCTGGTGTTTGTCGGTGACGAAGCGGTGTTTGTTGTTGCGCTCGCCGTCGGCGGTGTTCACCACCACCGTGTCGTTGTGGACGCCGACCAGGTCTGTGTAGCCGGCGCGCTTCAGGGCGCGGGCCACGCCATCGATCTGCCAGGGGGTGGACGAGCAGGCCGGGTACCAGGTCTGCCAGGAAATATTGATCTTTAAGCCGGTGCGGATGCCCTTGGGCAGGGCCAGTTCGAAGTCGGCCAGCTTCATGAGTCGCTCGTAGTCATCCAACACCGTCTCAGGCGTCGTTTTTAGAACGGCAACCTTACCTTTACCGGGGTAGTTCGCCATGAATCAACCTCCACATGATGTTTACGTTGTAGAACTTCACTTCCTATCCGCCACATTCCCGGGGGGCCGAAAATATGCCGGGCAGAAAACAAGTTGCTGCCGGTCGGTACAACCTCCAATTGTACCTTCTTCTCCCGAGATTTGGAGAGTTCCAGTCCAACTTTCAACTTTTCAGAGATGTAATTGCCGCTGTGCCATGAGGGGTTTCCTCCACCACAGAGTTCACAGAGAACACAGAGAATTGACAAAGAATTTCCCTTTTCGCTTTTCGCTTTCCGCCTTTCGCTTTTCCAAACATATCAAAGGTGGGTGCTTTCCGTTATAATCCTCTCCATGGACGACTTCTCCCCCTACCCCGAAAAACCTGTCCTCGTCATTGGCGCCGCGGCCTTCGATATCCTCGGTAAGCTGCGGAAGGACCTCCTGCCCGGTACTTCCAACCAGGCTCATATCCGCACCGCGTTCGGCGGGGTGGCCCGCAACGTGGCCGAGAACCTCGCTCGCCTGGGCCAACCGGTGACCTTCCTCACCGCCGTCGGTAAGGATTACCCCGGTGACCGCCTGCTGGAAGCGCTGGTGGCCGCGGGCGTGAACATCGATCGCGTGCTGCGCACGGCCGACCGGCCTACGGGCGCTTACCTGGGCGTGCTCAACCAACGCGGCAGCCTGCAGCTCGCCCTGGATGATATGCGCGCCATCCGTGAGCTCACCCCGGAGTACATCAAGGAGCATGCGGCGCTCTTCGCCGAGTCTTCCGCCCTGTTCGTGGACACCAACCTGCCCAAAGATACCCTGCGTACCGCCATGTCCCTTGCCCGGCGGGCGCGCATCCCCATCGTCGCCGACCCCACCGCCCAAGGCCTGGCATTGCGCCTGGTCCCTTACCTCTCCCGTTTGGCGCTGACCACCCCCAACCTGGCGGAGGCCGAGGTCATGTGCAGCCAATCGCTAGAGACACCCATCCGTCATGACCCGGTCCAGGCGGCCAAATGCCTGGTGAGCCAGGGGGTGAAGATCGCCATTATTACCCTGGCCGAGCAGGGCGTGTGCTACGCCACGTCGGAGACCAGCGGGCAGATCCCGGCCATCCGCACCCCAATCGTCGACCCGACCGGCGCCGGAGATGCCCTCACCGCGGCGGTCATGTTCGCCCTGCTGAACGATATCCACCTGGACGACGCCGTCCGCCTGGGAGTATCCGCCGCGACCCTCACCCTGCGCAACCTGGGGGCCGTCGTCCCCAACCTCACCCTACAACGCCTGTACGACGAAATGCCGATATGAAAGAACATTACCAGATCTCCCCTGATGTTTCCAAAGCCCTGGCGGCGCGCCTGCCGGTGGTCGCTCTGGAGTCCACCGTGATCACCCATGGGCTGCCCTACCCCGAAAACCGTCAACTGGCTCAAGATATGGAAGCCGAGGTCCGTGGAAGTGGGGCCACCCCGGCCACCATCGCCGTGGTGGAGGGCAAGATCCGGGTAGGGTTGGCGGCCGAGGACCTGGCAGCCCTGGCCCAGGCCCGGGGGACGCACAAAATCAGCTCGCGCGACTTCGCCCCGGCCGTGGCCAAGGGCTGGACGGGCGGCACGACGGTGGCGGCCACGATGGTCGCCGCCCATGCCGCGGGGGTCCGGGTCTTTGCCACGGGCGGGATCGGCGGCGTACATAGAGTCATAAATGGGGAGGTGAAAGAAGCCTCCGTGCTGGCGAGCGATATCTCGGCCGACCTGCCGCAGTTGGCCAGGACCCCGGTGGTGGTGGTGTGCGCCGGGGCCAAGGCGATCCTCGATCTGCCGGCCACCCTGGAATACCTGGAGACCTGGGCCGTGCCGGTGGTGGGCTACCAGACGGACGATTTCCCCGCGTTTTACTCCCGCTCCAGCGGGCTGGGAGTCTCTGTGCGGGCGGATGGCCCGGCGGAGGTGGTGGAAATCGCCCTGGCGCACTGGCGGCTGGGCTTCAGGAGCGCGGTGCTGGTGGTGGCGCCCCCGCCAGAGGAGCTGGCCCTGCCCCGGGACCAGGTGGAAGCGGCGGTGGAGCAGGCCCTGGCGGAGGCCGGGCAGCAGCAGATCCGCGGCCAGCAGGTGACGCCCTTCTTATTGGAGCGAATGGTGGCCCTGACCGGCGGCGCCAGCCTGCAGGCAAACCTGGGCCTGCTGCGCAACAACGCCCGGGTGGCGGCGGCCATCTCCCGTGAGTTCTCACGACGCGAGGGGCTGCTTTCGGCTTAAGGGAGAAAATTTGACGCCAAAGATACACCCGAAAGGTCGCGTGACCTTTCGGGTGTATGTGTATTCGGCTGGTTTCAGGGCTGCTGGGTGCGCGTGGGGGTGCGGGTTTGGGTGGGGTAGGGGGTGATGGTCGGCGTGCGCGTCAGCGTCGGCTGAGGGGTGATGCTGGGGGTCACCTGGGTGCGGGTCAGCGTGGGCCAGGGCGTACGCGTCAGGGTCGGCGTCGGCGAGATGTACGGGGTGCGTGTAGGTGTGATGGTCGGCGTGTTGCTGGGCGTGACGGTGGGCCGCGGCGTACGGGTGGGGATGGGCGTATTGGTGGGCAGCGGGGTGCGCGTGGGCGTAGCCGTGGCAGTGGGCGAAGCCGTGACGGTGGGCGTATTGGTGGGGGCCGGGGTGGGCACTTCGCCTTCGATCACGAACGTTCCCGATACTTTGAATTCGGTCCCTACAAAGATCTGCACTTCATAGGTGCCCGGCAGCGATTCGCCCGGGCCCGGCTCCCACTCGGAGTAGCCCAGGCCGCCGGTCTCCCCGTCCCAGGGGATGCTCTCGTAGTGGATCAGCTCACCCTCACGATACCACAGCGCCGTCCACTGCGAGCCGGGGATCATCTGATCGTAGCTGAACATGGCGTACATATGGCTCACCGGGTTCTGGAACAGTTCGCCGGGGTTCATCGGGCGGTAGAGAGAATCCAGGCCATCGGTGAAGGTCAGCGGGCTAAATGCGGCGTTCGGGTTGGGGGTCACCGTGGTTTCGAACTGCATTTCGATCGCCAGGGGCAGGTGCGGGGTGGGGGTGATGGTCGGCGTGTCGCTCACCGCGGGAGTGGGGGAGATCGAGGGAGTGAGGGTGATGGTGGGAGTCAGGGTGATGGTCGGGGTGAGGGTGATGGTGGGGGTCATCGTGGCGGTCGCGGTGGGGGGGAAGAAGCTGTAAATGAAGGGTTCCGCGCCCGAGTTGAGGAAAAAAGCCAGCCCGGAGAAGACCACCGCCCAGGTGACCAGCCGCCAGCCGTGCATGACCCGGTCGCGGCGCATGCGGAAGAACGGCAGGCGCCGCCCGTTGCGGATATTGGCGATCCCGCGCCACAGGCTGAGCAGCGCGGCCAGGACAGAAATAACCAGCGCCGTGATTACGGCGGTGTGAATATCCAGCGAAAGATTCGAAAGATCCATAATTGAAGCTCAGCCGAGGATTATAACTTAAAATCAGGTGCAGGGGCGGGGAGGGAAAAGCGAAAGGCGAAAAGCGGAAAGCGAAAAGGGGAAAGGGGAAAAGCGGAAAGCGGAAAGCGAAAAGGCGAAAGGGGAAAAGGGAGGGGCGGGGTTCGAATTTCGGATTTACGCCTGCCCGGCAGAGGATATGGAGGGCGAATGGAGGTCCGTCAAGGGGATATCTACTGGATCGCGCCGGATGAAGCGCCCGGCGTGGCCCACCCGCACGTGGTCGTGCAGGCGCAGGGCGGCGATGGCGGTGTGCTTGTCTGCAGCCTGACCAGCAACCGGAAGCGGGCCAGCCTGCCCGGAAATGTGCTGCTGGAAGCCGGCGAGGCCAACCTTCCACGACCGAGCGTGGTGGAAGCAGGGAAGCTCTCGACGGTGGACAAAGCCCGGCTGGGGGAGTACATCGGGTCGCTCTCGCCTCAGCGGATGGAGCAGATTTTGGCAGGGATCCGTTTCGTGGAGCGGTTGAGACGAGCGGGTGAAGGGGAGTGACTCCCTATAAGGAAGCGCACTCTGCTGTCGAAGGATCTCCGCACCACCCACGTAGGGGTGGGTCATTGAGTCAGTCGCGTGATCCCAAACCGGAAAGCCCGACTGCCAGGGAAACCCCTCAACCCAGAAACCAGGCCCGCCCCCGTGCGACCGCAAACCCGCCCATCCACAGACCAAACCCGCCTGTAATTGCCCGGGGAAAGCCATCCACGAATG
>CAYMLG010000146.1:0-6419 GCA_964391195.1 uncultured Anaerolineaceae bacterium
ATCAGTTGAAGGAAGCGATCAAGGGCGATGACACCGCTCAGATCAAGCGCCTGACTGAAGAAGTGCAGAACGCCTTCCACGCCATCAGCCAGCAAATGTACGCCCAGCAGGCTGGCGGCCCACAGGCCGGTAACGGCCAGGCCGGCGGCTCCGGGCAGCAGGGCGGTGAAGGCGAAGGCGACGTGGTTGAAGGCGAGTTCCGCGAAGCCTGATCCAAGGTGAGTTTCCATGAAGGGTGGGGAGGTCCCCACCCTTCGTGATTCCTATTCGTTTTTTATTGTTGTCTGGTAAACTTCAGTGCATGGAAACCCATGCTTCGCCCCCTGTTCGCGCTTTCCTCCCTGCCAGCGTGCTGCTCATGCTCCTGGGTTGGGGCGGCCTGATCGCGGTCCTGATCTATGCCTCACCTAACGGCGGCACTCGCTGGGCGCTCTTCTTCACCATGGTGCTGGCCCTCACCGGTTCTGTTATGCCCGTGGTAGCCTTCCTCAATCGCCGCTTCCCCTCCGTCCCCCCGCCCACCACCGCAGTCATCGTTCGCCAGGCGCTCTGGTTTGGGATCTATCTGCCCTCTCTGGCCTGGCTCCAGTTAGGACGGGTGCTGACCCCGGCCCTCGCTTTCCTCATTGCCTTTGGCCTGGTCTTGATCGAGTGGCTGCTGCGGATGCGGGAGCGAGCCCAATGGCGGCCCTAGCGGAGCGTTATGGACTCCCTGCGTTCCCTGCCTTCCGTCGACCGTCTGCTCCAAACCCCTGAGACCCAGAGCTGGATCGATCGTTACGGGCGCCCGCTCACGCTCCAGGCCATCCGCTCCATCCTGGACGAGGCGCGCGCGGACCATCGCCCGGGAAGCTCTCTCCCTCCGGAGGGGGAGCTGCTGGCCCGCATCGGCCTCCGCCTCCAGGCCTGGACCGCCTCGACCCTGGTGCCCGTGATCAACGCCACCGGCGTGGTGCTGCACACCAACCTCGGCCGCGCCCCCCTCAGCCGGGCCGCCCTCCAGGCGGTTCAGGAAGTCGCCGCCGGTTATTCCAACCTGGAATACGATTTGGACAAGGGCCGGCGCGGCTCACGGCTGTCGCACGCCGAAGCCCTCCTCACCCGCCTGACCGGCGCTGAAAGCGCTTTGGTGGTCAACAACAATGCCGCTGCGGTGCTCCTGGTGCTTTCGGCCCTGGCTCGCCGCCGGAAGGTGGTCATCGCCCGCTCTCAGTTGGTCGAGATCGGCGGCGGGTTTCGCGTCCCCGATGTCATGAAGCAGTCCGGGGCTCGGCTGCTCGAGGTGGGCACAACCAACCGCGTTCACCTCTCCGATTATGAGCAGGCGCTGGAGGAGAAACCCGCCCTGGTCATGCGCGCTCACCGTTCCAACTTCCGCATTCTCGGCTTCACCGGTGAGCCCGACCTGCCCGCCATCGTCCGTCTGGCGCACTCCGCCGGGGTCCCTGTGGTCGATGACCTCGGTTCGGGCGTCCTGGTCGACACCGCCAGGTATGGCCTGGAACACGAGCCCTCGGTCCATGAATCCCTGGCTGCGGGGGTGGACCTGGTCTGCTTTTCAGGCGACAAGCTCCTCGGCGGCCCGCAGGCGGGGATCATCCTCGGCCGCCGCGACCTGGTCGAGAAATGCAAGAAGCACCCCCTGGCCCGCGCCATCCGCCTCGATAAACTGACCCTTGCCGCCCTCTCCGCCACCCTGCTCCACTATTTGCAGGACGAGGTGGAGAGAGAGGTGCCCATCTGGCGCATGATCTCCGCCGCCACCGATGAATTGCGCCGCCGTGCGGGGGACTGGTGCCAGCGCCTGGGGCAAGGAGAAGTGATCCCCGGCGAGTCTACGATCGGCGGCGGCAGCCTGCCCGGCGAGACACAACCCACCTGGCTTCTGGCCCTGGATTTGCCCGCCCCCGACCGCTTCCTGGCCCGCCTGCGCCGCGCCCGGCCCCCGGTTATCGCCCGCCTGCAAGAGGATCGGGTCATCTTCGACCCGCGCACCGTTTTACCCGAACAGGATGACCTGTTCCTGGATATCCTTCAAACAGAATTGGGAAAAAAGCCATGAAATCCGATGTCGATGCATTGATGCAATCCCGCGGGGTGGACGCGCTGCTGGTCACCGGCGCAGCCCTCCACAACCCGAGCATGGTCTACTTCACCGGTGTGGCCCACGTCACCCAGGGTATCCTGGTGAAGAAATGCGGCCAGCCCCCTGTGCTCTTCTCTCATCCCATGGAGCGCGACGAAGCCGCCCGCACCGGGCTTGAGACCCGCAGCCTGTCCGATTTTCGCCTCGACCAGCTGCTAAAAGAGACCGGGGGTGATGCCCTCAAGGCGAGCGCCATCCTCTATCGCCAGCTCCTCTCCGGTTTTGGGCTGGAGACCGGGCGGATAGCGCTTTACGGGCAGGGCGATGCCGGCGCGACTTATGCGCTCTTTACCGAGGTTCAGCGCCTGCTCCCCGGCCTCGAGCTCGTGGGCGAATTCGAAGACCCTCTGCTGCTCAACGCGATGGCGACCAAGGACGAGAGCGAAGTGGAACAGATCCGCCGCATGGGCCGGATCACCGTCGATATCGTTGCCGAGGTCGCCAATTTCCTCACTTCTCATGCGGTGCGCGACGAAGTGCTGGTCAAATCCGATGGCAGCCCACTGACCATCGGCGAGGTGAAATCTCGCATCGACCTGTGGCTTGCCGAGCGCGGGGCGGAAAACCCGGAAGGGACCATCTTCGCGATCGGGCGCGATGCCGGCGTGCCTCACTCCTCCGGCACTGCGGATGATCCCCTCCGTCTGGGCCGAACCATCGTCTTCGATTTCTTCCCTCGCCAGGCCGGCGGCGGTTACTTCTACGACTTCACCCGCACCTGGTGCCTGGGCTATGCCCCGGATGAAGTGCTCGCCGTTTACGAGGACGTGTCCGCCGTGTACCACCGTCTTATATCCGAGCTGCGCCCCGGGGAAAAGTGTAAATCTTACCAGGAGCTGTGCTGCGACCTCTTCGAACAGCGCGGCCATCCCACCATCAAATCTGACCCCACCACCCAGCAGGGGTATGTACACGGCCTGGGGCATGGGGTGGGCCTGCACATCCACGAGCGCCCCACCTTCAGCCTGCAAGCCCGCCAGGAAGACCTGCTTCTGCCCGGCTCGGTGTTCACCGTCGAGCCCGGCCTGTACTATCCCGATCGCGGCCTGGGCGTCCGCCTCGAAGACACCGTCTACCTGCGCCCCGATGGCCGCTTCGAAATTCTGGCCGAATACACCTACGACCTGGTTCTACCCGTGAAGCAGTAACCCTGTTCGCGGGGCAGGGGTTGAACCGGGCGTGCTAACAATTCTTTGGATCGTAAGCTGATGAAAGATAACCCCCGAAACTTCCCACCCGCCCGTATCCTGGGCATCGAATCTTCCTGCGACGAAACCGCGGCCGCGGTGGTCGAGAGCGGCCGCCTGGTCCTTTCCAGCCAGGTTGCCTCCCAGATCGATCTGCACGCCCAGTTCGGCGGGGTCTTCCCCGAAGTCGCCTCCCGCCAGCACATCCGCTCCATCTATCCCATCATCGATCGCACGCTGAAGGAGGCGCACCTGCACTTCGACGAAGTGGACGCCATCGCCGTCACCCGCGGCCCCGGTTTGCCCGGTTCGCTGGTGGTCGGGCTGAACGCCGCCAAGGGCATTTCCCTCGGCAGTGATCTCCCCCTGATCGGGATCAACCACCTGGAGGCGCACATCTATTCCTCCTGGCTGTTGTGGCCGCCTGCCAACCAGGGCGGACCCGCCTCATCTGCTGACCGGCCGGAGCCCCGGTTCCCGCTGCTCGCCCTCATCGTATCCGGCGGGCACACCGAACTGGTGCTCATGCGCAGCCACCTGCAATACCAGCGCCTGGGCGCTACCCTGGACGACGCAGCCGGTGAAGCTTTCGACAAGGTCGCCCGCCTCCTCGGCCTGCCTTACCCCGGCGGTCCCTCCATCCAGCAGGCCGCCCAGGAAGGGAACCCGCTGGCCTTCAACCTGCCTCGCGCCTGGCTGGAGGACACCTGGAATTTTTCCTTCAGCGGGTTGAAGACCGCCGTTCTGCGTGAGGTCCGCCACATCCAGGAGCAGGGGTTGAACCTGCCGGTCGCCGACCTGGCGGCCAGCTTCCAGGAGGCGGTGGTGGATGTGCTGGTGGGCAAGACCCTGCGCGCCGCAGAGCAGTTTGGCGCCGTCGAACTGCTGGTGGCCGGCGGTGTCTCGGCGAACCGCCGCCTGCGCGAGGCCTTCCTGGAACGCGCTCAACGCCCGGTGCACATCCCACCCTTGCCCCTGTGCACAGACAACGCGGCCATGATCGCTGCCGCGGGCTACTTCCGCTTTATTTCTGGCCAGCGCGACCCCCTGAACATGGACGTTCTCCCGAACTGGCCCTTATCCGACCTGTAATCCGCGCCGGTATCGTAAAAGACCACAGGACCCACTAAGCCAGGGTCCTGTGGTCTTTTCCTTATCAATAGGTTTGCCGCTAAAAATTGTCTCTGTCTCTTTCGTAGGTGCTCACCCTCCGGGTGGGCGATCCGCCTAACAGCATCCACAGCAGCCGCACGATCACCCAGGCGATCAGCGCGTACACAATCATGGCAATGATCGAAGAGATCTCCAGCACGAAATTGTTGACCTGGGGCTCGGCCACCAGCCCGAAGAACGGCCACAGGAACAGGTCCGTTATCGAGTAGACGAAGGCCGCGAACGGCGTTGCCGGGTTTGCCCCGATCATTCTCAATACGATCCGCAGCAGAATTAGTCCTTCTACAACGCCAAAGGTTAACCATACGAAATTCGTCAAGAAATATAGCGCGTTATTCCGTTCCGCCGCATAATCATGGACAACTTCTTCCCGGCGTTCGTAACCTGGCCCTTGCTCGACCACCACTTCTTCGTGTTGGTCGCCGGTATCCTTTCTCCAGCGCTCTTGAGACATCCTTCACCTCCCATATAAATTATAGGAGGCGATTTTCAAGCCAACAATTAGGAATTCCCCCTCCCCAGGTGGGGATTCCCCTAGCCCGCTCTCAGCGCTGCGCCATCGTCGCCAGGATTTTCTCCAGCTTCTGCGCCAGTTCCGCCCGGTCGAAATGCTCTTCGACGTATCGCCGCCCGTTCTCCCCCATCGATTGGCGCAGGTCTGGCGAGGCGTCCAGCGTGCGGATGGCGTTCGCCAGCAGCTCCGCATCCCCCGGCCGCACGAAGATTCCCGCCTGCGCGGCCTCCACCACTTCCCGGATCACCCCATCGATCGCCAATATCACCGGACGCCCGGCCGCCAGGTAATCGAACACCTTATTCGGATACACGGTTGCGTACAGGGGGATGGGCTTTAAAATCGCGATGCAGGCATCCGCCGCGGCCAGCGCCTGGCGCATCTCCGTCTTCGCCACCGGCGGCAGGAAATACACGTTCTTCAGCCCGCGTTCGGCCGCCTGGGCCATCAGCGCCGGTTTCTCTTTCCCGTCTCCCAGCAGCACCACCGCGATCTCCTCCCGGTCTTGCAGCTGCCCGGCGGCCTCCAGCAGCAGGCCCAGGTCGTTCGACAATCCGTGCGCCCCGGCGTATAGGGCGATGAACTTCCCCTCCAGGCCGTGCGCCTGCCGGAAAGCTTCCCCGGTATCTTCCGGGTCGAACATTTGGGGGTCCGCCCCGTTCGGCACCAGGTCCACCCGCTTTGCCCCGCGCCCTCGCACGTGCTCGATGAACCCCGGCGAATTGACCATCACCCGGTCGGCGTGCGTGTACAGGAACCGTTCCAGCCGCTCTGAAGCGCGGATCAGCCCCGGCTGGCGCAGCACCCCCACCCCTACGGCGAACGCCGGCCACAGGTCGCGCACCTCGAACAGGAACGGGACTCCCTTCAACCGCGCCACTGCCCAGGCCGTCACCCCCTGAAAGATCGGCGGTGAGCTCCCCCACACCAGGTCCACATCTTTCACCAGCATCGCGTTCAGGAAGGAGGACAGCATGAAGCTCAGGAAGCTGAGCACCCGGTGGGCGAAGCTCTTGTGGAACGCCCGGTAGGTGTATGCCCGCCGGATGGTCAGCCCCGGCTCCCGCTCCTCTCGGGCGGCGCTGGCTGACCCGGTCAGGTAGCTCACCGGGCTGGCGATCACCGTTACCTGGTGCCCGCTCTCCACCAGATGGCGGGCAAGCTCGTGATGCCGGGTCCCGCCCGGTTCGTCCAGGGCGGCGAAAGATTGGTGAATGAGAAGGATGTGCATGTGATCTATGGAAACGAAAAGGTGCTCACAAAACGGAGCGGCAGCCGCCCGCGGGCGGTGAGCCTCAGCGATAGGGCCGGTATCTTGTGGGCATAGGTGGGGGAGGCCCAGCCTTCGACGGGCGCCGCCGGCCCTGTCCCCGCCCTCAGCTCCCCGGCCCGCACCAGC
>CAYMLG010000146.1:6519-7780 GCA_964391195.1 uncultured Anaerolineaceae bacterium
TCGGCCGTCACCCGCTCGAAGGAGCCGTCCTCCGCCCGCGTGTGCTCGATCACCCGTCCCTGGGCCCAGTCCAGGAACAGGAACCGTCCGGCGCGGGTCATCTGTTCCCTTCCGGCTACCATGACCGTGTTATGCGCCGCGGCGCCCATCAAGGCGTTGTCCCACGGGGCCGGGGCGTTGTAGTAATACGTGCCCGCATCCTGGGCCACGTTCAGCCCGCGCCACCACAGATCCAGGTGCAGTTGGTCGGCGTGCCCCGGGCGGGAAGTGAAACGCGCCACCCGCAGGTAGGCCCACGAGTCTCGCCCTTCCAGCCTGAGTGGCGATTCACCCGCATCGAAACCGCCCTCACTCCCGGCCGGCTTCCGCGGCTTTCGCTCTGCATCCGCCCCCCTCACCCCCAGCCAGAGGCTCATCTCGTCCCACGGTCCGGGCTCGAAGGCCGGCTGCCCCAAAAAGGACTGCGACGCAGCCTGCAGCGCCGGGCGGTAGTCGTGGAAGGGGCACACCGTGAGCGGCAGGATATACGCCCCGTCGTTCGGCCCCAGGTTGGGGGTGCGCCCGCTGACCGGATCCACCAGTCTCAGCAGCCACCGCGTCGCCGCCCTCAGCCTCTCCAGCGTCTCCTGCGGCCAGGCCTGTCCCGCCGCCGCGGCCAGCTTCCCGGCCCACAGCGCCGTCTGCAGCATCAGGCGCTGGTAGTTCGTGCTGTGCTGCGAATAGGCCCCCTCCGGCGAAATTTGCTGCTGCAGCCCGAGGTTCAGCCACTTCCAGCCCAGCGCCCGCCAGCGCCCGGACTGCGGGTGCCCGGGCAGGCAGGCGGCTGCGGTGTACAGCCCGGCGGCCTCGGTCAGTAAGTGGTTGTTGTGCTGCGAACGGGCGTAGACCAGCGTGGGAGGGATGCGCTGCGCGTGGGCCGCCAACGCCTGATCCAGGCGCTGCAGGCGTTCCGGGGTCGAACACCGCGCCGGGGCGAATGCTTGCCGGGCGAAGGCCAGCGCGATCAGGCGCAGGGCGGCCTCTTGCGCCGAAGCCCAATTCGGGCCCCGGTACGGCGGGTTTGCCCTCAGGAACGTCTCTGTATGCCGCCAGAAGACCTCGGCCCAGCCCTCCTCACCGGTCAGGGTGTACGCCCGCGCCAGGGTGAACGCCCAGCCGAAGCGGGCCGGCTCCCACACCAGCTTTAAATCCTCCGCTCCCCAGGGCGCTTTCCCCCGCTCGTACGCTGTCCAGTGGGCCAGGGGGCCGTCCGGCTCCAGGT
>CAYMLG010000147.1:0-7683 GCA_964391195.1 uncultured Anaerolineaceae bacterium
GCGATCGAGGTCGAGCCGGACGCGCAGCTCAGGCAGCGCATGATGGATCTGCTGAGAGAAAGAAAATGATCCCGGAACAACCCTTAGGGTAGGGGTGTATCTCCGGCTCAGGCAAAAGCCATCCCCAAGACCACCCCTACCCGTTAGCAGGTACTCTCCAGCCCCGAAACCCAGATCCTATCGTTTCACATCGTCTACAGCGATTTGAGGAACTCGATCAGGTCGAGGATCTCCTGTTCTTCCAGGCCGAGGCCGAAGAACCCGTTGTAGTGATCGATCACCTCATGCAGGGTGGCAAAGCGCCCATCGTGGTAGAACCCCGGCTCGGTGTGAGTCCACAACCCCTTGAGCGGCGCCGTGCGGTAACGTTCGTCGGGCGAGCGCATGGCCTGGAAATCATCGATGCCGATCTCCTCGGCCGTGTGCATGTTCCAGCCTGGTTCGGTATACAGCGGCGGCACGTGGCAGCGGGCGCAGTCCGCTTTGCCGTTGAACAGCTCCTCGCCGCGGGCCGCAGCCTCGGGATCGAAGCTCCCCTTCGGCGGTTCGGGGGCGGGGATGGAGAGCTGGTAGAAGTGCAGCGCCGCCAGCTTGGGGGTGATCAGGTCGGGCGAGCTGCGCACGTCGCCAAAGCCGTTGGCGGCCGCGATGGGGAACTTATCGGGGTCGTTCAACCGTGGGTCGTAGAAAGTCCCCTGGCCCTGCATCTCCAGATTGGCAACGAACGCGTTCCAATGAGTGACCGAGCCCCAGCCCGTCCAGGTATGCAGGTTCACACCGGCCAGGCCGAAGGCGGGCGGGAGCAGAGTGGCGGCGGACTCGCCGTCTGGGCGGAAGGCTTTTCCATCCAGGATCAGTTCGGCATCGAACTTGCCCGGCCCCCAACTGTTCAGCACGAAACGCACGGTCTCATCGTCCACGCCCAGCAGTGTGGTGAAGGGCGTCAGGTCCGGAGAGAGGGCGATAATCGCACCGACGTTCAGGTCGCGGTTGGCCCAACCATCGAGGCGGTGGCCAATGCCGGGGGCGAAGGAGTCGTCCACGGTGGAATGGCACAGCGCGCATTGGATGCCCACAGACTTCAGGCTGCCATCCTCATTGAAGAAGCCCGTCACTCCGACCACGGAGTTCAGCTTGAGCAGGGCGAGAGTCACGGCCGGGTCATTGAGGTCCACCTGCCCCCTCCGCAGCCGGTTGAGCAGGGGTTGGGGCAAGGCGTCGACATCGACCTTCAGGCCCACGGCCAGGGCGGTCGCCGGGCTGACCCCGGGGCCAACGCCGCCGAAGGCCTCGCCCTGGATGGCCTGGTGAAGCTGCAGGGCGTCGCCCCAAAAGGCTTCGTCCCCGAAGGTGTCGTAGCGGAAGATCTCTCGCCCCTGGTCGAAGAGATCAGCACCGTGTTGTTCGATCTGCTTATCGAAGGGCGCTAATTTGGCCACTGCGGTGAAACCGGCGCCGAAAAAAAGCAGGATCCCGGCGAAGACCAAAAGGGCCCGCCGGGCGGGGGTGCGGAAAAAACTGTCCATTCTTTCAATCACCTCCTGTGCGTAACTCCAGGCTGCGTTCCTTGATCGCCGCGGCATCCTGGCCGATCATGCGGCGAGCGAAATCAGCCTGACCCCAAACATTCCACAACAACACCCCGCAGACGCAACCGTCTTGCAGGTAATACAGGATCCCCTGACGGTAGGGGGTGAACCAGTCTTCGATGATGGTTCCGGCGGCTGGGTTGAGCACTCCGACCGCTTCATAACCCAGGTCGAAGAGGTCGGAATAGAACAGGGGCAAGTGCGTGTAGGCAAGGGAGGCGCCGGCCATGTTCTGCCCGGCCATCCTGCCCATTTGCAAGGCGTTGTCCTCGTGCTCCACACGCATGCGCCGCCCGAGGCCTGGGGCGTGGAAGTTGGCCACATCTCCGGCGGCGTAGATGCCCGGTTGGGTGGTTTGCAGATTGGCATCGACCAGGATGCCGTTCTCCACCCCCAGCCCGGCAGCTTCGGCCAGATCGGTGTTGGGCCGGATGCCGATCCCGGCGATGACGTGATCGACCTGCACGTTCTCGCCGCGGTCGGTCTGGATAATCGCCCCGCCGTCCTCCTGGCGAATATCCACCACATGGTGCCCGGCCAGCACCTCCACGCCGTGCTCCCGGTAGGTGCGGGTGACGTAGGCCGACAGGCCCGGGGGGAAGACGTTGGCGCCGATGCCTGCTTCGGGGAAGATCATCACCACCTGGCGATCGTTCTGGCGCAGGGCGGCGGCGATCTCCGAACCGATGAACCCCCCGCCGATGACGCCAAAGCGGGTGTGGGTGGTTGCCAGGCGGCGCAGGCGGCGGTAATCGTCGAAGGTGCGGTAATAGGTGACCGAGTCGCCGCCGAACGGCAGCCGGCGGGGGGTTCCACCGGTGGCCAGCAGCAGTTTCTGGTAGGTGTAGGCTTCGCCCGCCTCATCGTGAGCTACCCGCCTGGCCGGCTCGATGGCCACCACCCGGCGGCCAAGGATGACTTCCGTGTTCGCGGTGGGGAGCTTGCGCCAGATCTTATCTACCGGTTTGCCCTTCCACAGGCCTTTCGAGAGAGGGGGGCGGTTGTAGGGCGGGTGGTTTTCGAGGCTGATGACGGTGACCGGCCGGACCGGATCGCGCATGCGGATGCCCTCAACGGCAGCTGCGGCAGTCATTCCGCCCCCAACAATCAGGTACGTTGTCGTTTTCAATATTTCCCTCCTGTCGATGTGATTTCGTGGGTCTTCCGAAGTGAAGGAAGTTTCTCACCCCTGTTTAACTATTAGATGCTCGTGGTGAGGTTTTCTTACCCGAAGGCGAAAAGCGAAAGGCGAAGGGCGAATTTCGGATTTCGAATTTCGAAATGGTAGGCCGGCACTCCTGCCCCGCCCACGACGCGCCTATACGCCGTGCATGCGATGAACGGCCTTCCTACCCTGGCCAACCAATATTAACGATGTCACATCGCCCAACAAACGGGCGTAGGGGCACGGCGAAACTTACCAACCCCTCTAAACAACCAACCCTGCCGCCGTGCCCCCCGGCCGAAATTGCCAACCCCTTCATATTTGCCCCACACACCTGGATGGCTCGTGATAAACCGTCCACGTTCAATGACCATCTGTTCCAACGAATTCGATATGGATATGACCTCCCCCGATTCTGTTAGGGGCAGGTCTTTGATTCTGGCATTGGGAGCCCAACCGTAAACGGCGCCTGTAGAGCCAGCCCGCCCCGGTCGTCCAACCAGACCCACCCCCAAGCATGCGCTAAACATGCCGCGCATGTCATGCCACGCCATCCACCCCTCACGCCTGTCATCCGGAGCGTCGCTTCGCGTAGCCCGACGCCAGGCGAAGGATCTCTCCCCAGGCTGGGTGATTCGCACAGCCTACGAGGCGCGTCCACACCCCAACACCGCCCGACCCTTCCCGGTGCAGGGATGGACCCGCCCTCCGTTTTCGTGGATTTGTGATCGTGCGGTATGCTTAGCGTATGCACGAGCATGCGCTAAGCATACGGCTCTGCCATTCGTGGACGGCTTCTCCCCGGCTAATGGGCACGGCTACACCATAAACCATCCGAAACCGTTGACCCTCCCGCCGTGCCCCTACCAGCGCATGGGGAATAGGATTGTAGCAGGGGTGGTTGGCAGGTTGCGCGAGGTGGGCGGGTCTGGGTTGCCGGTTGAGCAGGGTTGGCCTGGTGATCGTTCCAGACAGTTTAAAACCCCCCGCTCGACTCAAAGACCCGCCCCTACCAGAATCTGGGGATTTTTATTAATTTTGTACGGACACGCCCGAGATGGACTTGTCTCGTACTTTGGGAAGGCAAGATCGGCGCGCTCTGTGTTCTCTGTGAACTCTGTGGTGTTCGCCTCAGGATGGCATGCATGGCGGGCCGGTCGGTGGCTGGAAGGGTTGGAAGGCGATGGAACGGCGGGTCTGGTTGGACCTACAGAAGTTGCTTTATAATCTCTACCAGTATTGGGGGTTTTATTCGCGTGGGGGAATACACGGGAGGAAGGTGAACATGAAGCGCATGGAGAACCAGGTGGTGATCGTCACCGGGGCGGGAAAAGGCATCGGGCGCGGTATCGCCCGGGTGTTCGCCGCCGAGGGCGGGAAAGTGGCCATTGTCGATATCGACCCGGAGGCCGGGCGGGCGACGGCTGCGGAGATCGAGCAAAGCGGCGGGGAAGCATTGTTCGTGGAGACAGACCTGCGGCGCTGGGACCAGGTGGAGCGCATGGCGCAAACCGTGATCGAGCATTGGGGGTGGATCGATGTGCTGATCTCGAACGCGGGGATTTTCCCCTCCGCCCGCATCGAAGACATGAGCGAAGCGGATTGGGATCTGGTGCTGGGGATCAATCTGAAGGGGTTGTTCTTCTCTGTGAAGGCGGTTTTACCGGGGATGCGCCGCCAATCGAGGGGGCGCATCGTGATCACCTCATCAATCACCGGGCCGGTCACCGGCTACCCCGGCTGGGCGCATTACGGGGCCAGCAAGGCCGGGATGCTGGGCTTTATGCGCTCGGCGGCCCTGGAGGTCGGGCGCGACAATATCACCATCAACGCCGTGATGCCGGGCAATATTCTTACGGAGGGGCTGGAAGGGCTTGGGGAGGAATACCTGGAGACGATGCGGAAGTCGATCCCGTTGGGGAAGCTGGGCGAGCCAGAGGACATCGCTTATGCCATGCTCTTCCTGGCTTCGGATGAGGCGAAGTTTATCACCGGGCAGACGTTGGTGGTGGATGGCGGGCAGATCTTGCCCGAGACGCTGGAGGCGCTGGGCTAGCGGCGGGAGGTTGAGTCGCTCAGCTTCTTCCGCAGGCTGTCTTGCAGTTCTTCCAGGCAGGGCGGGGAACCCTGGTTATCGGCCAGGGCCAGCTCGCGCAGGAGATCGTACTCCTGGTGGCAGACGACGCACTGCTCCAGGTGACTTTTTAACTGCGGCATATGTAATCCGGCAGGTTCACCGCCCTGCTCCAGATCCACATATGTTGATATCCAGTCGAAACACTCAGAACACGATATTTCTTCTGGCAGGGTTTTTCGAATTTGTTCCAGCCATTGCTGTAGTTTGTTTACTGCCATTGGTCAACCTCTCACTATATAAGAAGCCTGAGCGGGCCATTTCTTACCGATCGTCGCTGAACAGGGAGAACGAATCTTCCACGCCAAACCCCCGGGCTTCCAACTGCTGTTTGACCTTTTTGCGGGCATCGTGCAGCAGTTTGTACACTGCATTGCGGTTGGTTTCTAAGCGCTCGACGATAACATCCATCGGCACCTCGTCAAACACCATCAATTTCAGCACAATCTGCTGCCTGGGCGTGAGCCCGTTGCGGATGATATCTTTGATGACCAGAATGATCTCACTCTGCTCGATCTGCTGGTGTGGATCGTGCTCGGAACCAGAACCGGCATCGAGCCATTCGTACCCATCGCCGTCCGGTAACACCGTCTCCAGAGAAATATCGCGCCAATGGGCGCGCCGGGCGGTGGTCAGCGCCTGGTTGACGGCGAACTTGTAGGCCCAGGTGGTGAATTTGCTGTCGCCGCGGAACTCATCCAGGTGGTTGAGGATGGCGAGCAAGGCCTCCTGGGCGCAGTCCTCCGCCAGCCGGACCACTTCGTCGTAGCTAAGGCGCCGCAGGTCGGAAGCATTGCGGTCGAAGGTGAACAGCGCTGCCCGCAGTAAAATCTGGCGTAATTCCTCCAACGCCGTGGCCTGTTCGGCTCCGGGGGTAGAGAGAATCCTGATCCACTCGGCGTTGGTAAGCATGGGATGATTATACCGGATTCAGGGGACGATCGGGCTGAATGGGGGGAATCTCCTGGACAGGACCCTCACCCGGTCGGGTACTCCCCTGTTTGGTTAGGGAGAACCCTTATTGTATGTCCCCTGTCGTGGGGTATACTAAGCCAGACATGCGGAATCTCAGGGGGAGAGTCCAGCGGATTCCGGGCCAGGGATAGGAGCAGGTCAGAGCGATCAGGATTGCAGTTTGTCCGGGTCTTATTCCGGGCCGGAGAATATTGGGGGCATTTTCGGTTGGTATAATGCAGGTCAAAGAATATAAAGCTACGATCGGAAGCAAAACAATATATTATGAGGTGGCCGGGGCGGGTGAGCCGATGATCCTGCTGCATGGCCTGTCCGGTTCGACCCGCTGGTGGGCGAAGAACGTTGAGTTCCTGGCGCAGAGTTACCAGGTGCACCTGGTGGATATGGTGGGGTTTGGCCGGGGCCGCGGGCAGCGATTCCTCCTGAAGGAGGCGGCGGACCTGATCGCCGAGTGGATCGCCGCCCTGCGTATCCCCCCGGCGCACGTGATGGGCCATTCGATGGGCGGTTACATCACCCTGGAGCTGGCAGCCCGCCACCCGTCGCTGGTGGATCACCTGGTGCTGGTGGATGCGCTGGCCTTGCCCATCGGGCGGTCGTTGTGGCGGCAGTCGTTGGCCCTGGCGCAGGCGCTGCGCTATATGCCGTTCGATTTTCTCCCGGTCCTGTTCCGCGACTCGCTGCGCGCCGGTCCGTATACATTGGTAAGGGCAATCCGCGAGGTCCTGAACGCCGACCTCACCCAGGACCTGGAGAGGGTGCTGGCGCCGGCGCTGATCGTGTGGGGAGAGAAGGACCGCGTCCTGCCCCTCCAGCTTGGCGTGGATCTGTTCCGGGCTCTGCCTGGAGCGGTCCTGGATATCATCACCGGCGCCGGGCACAACCCGATGTGGGACCGGCCGGAGCAGTTCAACCGGGCGGTGGCGCAGTTCTTGTGCGCCCGGGCTGAGGCAGTGAACTACGTTGAGTGTTTTGACTATTATGCTGCGAGACGGTTTGCGCGAGCGACGAGATAAGGTTGGTGGGCTGGAGATCTTCGCTCGCGTATATGGTGGGATCTACTCTCCTGAAGACCGCCCCATCGTCCTGGTGCACGGCCTGTCGATGTCGAGCCGCTACCTGGCGCCGCTCGCCGTTTGCCTGGCGGAGAAGCACTACGTCTGCGCGCCCGACCTGCCGGGTTTCGGGCGCAGCCAAAAACCCTGGCATGTGTTCACCATCTCCGAACTGGCCGATTTTCTCGAAGCCTGGATGGAGGCCATCGGGTTGGGCGAGGTGGTGCTGGTGGGGAACTCTCTGGGCTGCCAGATCATCGTCGCCCACGCCCTGAGGCATCCCGGGCGGGCGAGCGCTCTCGTGCTCAGCGGGCTGACGCCGGACCCCCGGCGGCGTGCCTTTCTCCCGAACGTGGCGCGCCTGGCCCTCGCCCTGCTGCGGGAGCCTCTGTCGTTCTACCCGGTGGGCGTTTGGGATTATCTCTCGGCCGGGCTGCGGCGAACGCTGATTTCTTCCCATGATATCTTGCATGACCCGATCGAGGAGAAGCTGCCGCGGGTGAATGTCCCGGCGCTGGTGGTGCGCGGCGAGCGAGACCCGATTATCTCGCAGCGATGGGCGGAGGAAGCGGTGCGGCTGCTGCCGCAGGGCAGGCTGGCTGTGATCCCGGGTGCGGGACATGCCATCAATTGGAGCTTCGCCGAGCCCATGAGCCGGGTGATGGAGGCGTTTTTCAACGGATTGCTGACCGCTGTCAACGGATTCGGGGAGCGGATTGAACGGATTTGACAACGGATTTTGTCACGGATTGCTGACAACGGATT
>CAYMLG010000148.1:0-7616 GCA_964391195.1 uncultured Anaerolineaceae bacterium
ATGTGGGTAGGCGGTGGGGGGCACGGCGTGGGGGTTGGTTGTTTGGGAACCTTGATGGGCTCGCCGTGCCCCTACTTGCCGTGGCATTACGGACTTACTGTGCCAATTCTGGAATGTGGGTAGGCGGTGGGAGGTGCGGCGGCGCCGTGAACCATTCGAAACCGAAAAACCACCCGCCGCGCCCCGAGGCGCTGTGACATTACGGGGCCGCCGTGCCATGACGGGTATGCCGCGTCATTGCGGGATGCGGCGCTCTTACAAATCGATCAAAGGAGACCGGGGATCCGGAAACATGACTGGTTATCTTCATCCCGATTACATCCACTCCCTGGACGAGTTCGGCGCGCCCTACTGCCTGTCCCGCAGCGGGGGGTGGGTGCTCGAAAGGGAGATCCCCGGTCAGGCCGCCACCGACGCCATGGGCGCTTACCCCCTGTTCCTGTGCCAGGACTGGTCGCAGCTCGAAGCCGACCTGGAAGAACTGGGCCGCCGCTGCGTGAGCCTGTCGCTGGTGGTGGACCCGTTCTCCGAGGCGGATGAGCGCTGCCTGCGCCAGCTCTTCCCCGATCGGGTGGTCCCATTCAAACGGCACTATGTGGTCGACCTCACCTGCTCCCCCCGGCGCTCGGTCAGCGCCCACCACCGGCGCAACATCCGCAAAGCGCAGAAGCAGGTGAAAGTGGAAGTCTGCTACGAGGCGGGGCCGCACCTCGATGAATGGGTGGCTCTCTATCAAGGGTTGTGCCGGAGGCACAACATCCGCGGGCTGCGCTGCTTCTCCCGCCGCTCGTTCTCCCGCCAATTCGAGGTGCCGGGGCTGAGGTTGATGCGGGCCACGGTGGGCGGCGAGCCCGCCGGCATGCTGCTGTGGTACACCACCGGGGAAGTCGCCTATTATCACCTGGGCGCATTCAACGAGACCGGGTACCGCTGCGGGGCCTCTTTCGCCCTGTTCTGGCAGGCGATGGAATACTTCAGCGACCTGGGGCTGCGCTGGCTGAACCTGGGCGGCGGCGCCGGGCTGTCAGGCGCTGTGGGGGAGAGCGGGCTCGACCGCTTTAAACGCGGTTGGGCCACCGGCTGCAAAACCGCCTATTTCTGCGGGCGGATCTTCGATCACCGCCGTTATGGCGAGATTTCAATCGCCAACGGCGTTCCCCCCGAGGACAATTATTTCCCGGCTTACCGCCAGGGAGAGTTCAACTAAGGATCTCCGCGCTCGAATGGGATCGCATCACGCCTGGAGAGAGGAATACCCGATGGAAAAAATCGTCTTATTCGGCAACGGGCAAGTGGCCAGCCACGCCTACTACAACTTCACCCACGACTCGTCCTATCAGGTGGCGGCGTTCACCGTTGACCGTGAATTTCTGCAGGAAGACACCTTGTTCGGTCTGCCGGTGGTGCCCTTCGAAGAAGTGCAAGACCTCTACCCCCCGGACCGCTACGGGATGTACGTGTCGATCAGCTTCAGGCAGGTGAACCGGCTGCGGGCCGAGAAGTACGCCCAGGCCAAAGCCCGCGGCTACCGGCTGGTCAATATGATCAGCTCGCGGGCAGCCATCTATCCGGACCTGTGCCTGGGGGATAATGTGAGCATCGGGGCCAATGCCGTGATTTCACCCTACACAGAGATCGGCAGTGACGTGGTCATCGCCGCCGGCTGCGTGGTAGGGCACCACACCAAGATCGGCGATCATTGCTTCCTGTCCGCCGGGGTGGTGGTGTCGGGCAGCGTAGTGATCGAGGATTACGCTTTCCTCGGCTCCAACGCCACAATCCGCGACCGGGTTAAGGTGGCCGAGAGCACCGTGGTCGGCGCGGGGGCCAACATCCTGGAGGACACCGTGCCGCGCGGGGTGTACCTGGCCCGCCCTGCCGACCGCCTGCCGCTCACCAGCGACCAGCTTCCGCTGGGTTGAGGGCGATCGTTGGCCGCCGGGCTGTCGCAGCGCCGCCTTGATCGGCTTCCCCCAGATCGTCACAAGCCATCAAAACCCCATTCGCTCCCTCGACGAAAGAGGGAGCGAATGGGGTTATCTTTTCCGGTTCCCCTCATACGAGAGGCGCATGCGGGCTGGTTAACTAGGTGAGATGCTCCACCGTCTGGCATATCACCGCGTCGGTGGTGGCGTTCTTCAGGCAGAGGGTGATGGTCTCGGCGTTTTTCAACTTCACGGGCAGGGGGAAGTAGCCAAATTCCAGTTGGCGGGCTTCGATTTTCATCCGCCCGATCCTCTCCCATCCGCCCGATTTTACCTCGCCATCCCGGACGCGGACGTAGTAGATGCCGTCGTTTCTGAAGTCCGAGGCCTTAACGTAAACCCGGTTGTGGATCACGGTGACCACGATCTTTCCCCGGGAGGCTGCCGCACGGCTGGCGGCTGTCCGCTTCTCGGGGATGCACAGCTCCATGCCGGCTTCGAGTTTGTAGTCTGGCTTCATGCGGTTTTCTGCGGCGATGACGCCCCATTTGATCCCGTAGCTCTGGGCGATGGACATGGTGGTGTCCCCTTTGCGGACGATATAGGTCTCCACGCAGCCGGCCGCCAGGGCGGGTTGGGGGGCGAAGGCCGCCAGCACCGGCGCCAGCAGGATGAGACAGAGGACCAGGGTGCGAAGGATGGTTACAGAGTTCTTCATCGTGGGTGCTCCTGTTCAGGCATGAGAAGGGACGGTTGTCAATATTGCGCCTGCAGCGACTCTCTGCAGGACTGTTTGGTTACAGGTTTGTGGATGAATGGTTCTCATTATATCTTAATCTTCGGTTTCGGGTAGAGAACTCTTTCCCATAAATCCGTCGTTATAATTGGACATACTTGATCGTGTTTAGGCGTCTTTCGCGGATGCCTGGCTGAGGATGCCCGGCACCGATTCAACCGGCATCGATTCAAATCGACGCCTGCGTAATCCAAACCCGCTGGAAGCGGGTTGGGGGAGGGCTGTGGGGCGTGAACCCGACCGACCGGGTGGAGGGTGGCGGGCGGTGGGTGCATCGATGGGCGGGGGGCGCGAGGTGGTTTGGAACCTGCTTTAGCGGGTTTGGGTTATGGGAGCCGAAGGATTTACCCGTTGGGGGCCCGGCCGGCTTCGCATGCCCATGCCCGGCATCGATTCAACCGGCCTCTTACCTTGCGCCCTGTTCCGCCTCGCCCGTAAGCACCTTCAACTGCTTTTGATCCGATGGGAGGAAAATATATGAATATCGGCATTTTAGGCACGGGGATGGTGGGCCGCACACTGGCGGCGCGCCTGGTTGAACTGGGGCACGAGGTGGCGCTCGGCACCCGCTCCCCGGAGGCCAGCCTGGCCAGGACAGAGACCGGCTCGCGTGGAAATATCCCGCTGGGCGAGTGGCTGGCGCAGAACCCGGCGGTGCGGTTTGGGACTTTCGCCGAGGCCGCCGCCCACGGTGAGATCGTGATCAACGCCACCAGCGGGGCCGGTTCCATCGCCGCCCTGCAGGCCGCGGGGAAGGCCAACCTGCGCGGCAAAGTGCTGATCGACCTCGCCAACCCCCTGGACGGCTCGCAGGGCTTCCCGCCGACTCTGTTCGTCAGCAACACCGATTCGCTCGCCGAGCAGATCCAGCGCACTTTCCCCCAGGCCCGGGTGGTCAAAACGCTCAACACGATTAACGCCGCAGTGATGGCCGATCCATGCCGGCTTGCGGATGGGCAGCACACGGTGTTCCTGAGCGGAAATGACCCGCAGGCCAAGGCGCAGGTGCGCGAACTGCTGCGCAGCTTTGGTTGGGAGGATATCCTCGACCTGGGCGATATCAGCACCGCCCGCGGGGTGGAGATGTACCTGCCCCTCTGGCTGCGCATGATGGGAGCCCTGGGCACGGCGGCAATCAATATCAAGGTTGTGAGATAACCTATTTGTCGAGTGAGGGTTATCCTTTGAGCGCTCCGGCCATCATCCCGCGCAGGAAATAGCGGCCGAGGAAGACGTACACCAGCAGGGTGGGCAGGGCGGCCAGGAACGAGCCCGCCATCTGGATGTTCCAGGCGATGATCTGGCTTCCGGCCATGTTGTTCAGCGCCACGGTGATCGGCCAGTTGCTGGGGTTGGTGAGCACCACGGCGAACAGGAAATCATTCCAGGCCGAGGTGAACTGCCAGATCAGCACCACGACGAAAGCCGGGAGCGAGTTCGGCAGCAGCACGTGCCGGTACACGCCCAACAGCCCGGCCCCGTCGATGCGCGCCGCTTCCACCAACTCCTTGGGCAGCCCGGCGTAATAGTTGCGGAAGGTCAGGGTGGTGATGGGGATGCCGTAGATCACGTGCGCCAGCACCAGTCCCGGCAGCCCGCCGTACAGGTTGCTGGCCCGCATGAACTCCACCAGGGGGATCAGGATGCTCTGGTAGGGGATGAACATCCCGAACAGGATCAGCGGGAAGATGATATCGGCCCCTGGGAACTTCCATTTCGACAGCACGAAGCCGTTGATCGATCCAACGAATGAGGAGATGATCGCCGCCGGGATGACCATGTTGAAGCTGTTCCAGAAGTACGGGATCAGGGTCTCGAAGGCGACCACGAAGTTGTCGAAGTAGAACCCGCTGGGCAGGTCCCACATCGTCTGCAGGCTGACTTCTTCGAACGACTTGAGCCCGGTGATGATCATCACATACATCGGGATCAGGTAGAACATGGTCATGAAGAGCAGCGGGAGGTAGAGCAGGTGCTTGGGGCGCACGCGCCGCCGGCGGTAGGAGGCGGCCTTAGTCCCCGCCAGATCGGAGGTGGAAAGCGTGGTCATAGCTCCGCCTCCGTGCGCAGGGTGTAGGCCAGGTAGGGGATGATCAGCACCGCCACGCTGATCAGCAGCAAGATGCCGATCGCCGCGCCCCGCCCGTAGAACGTGCCGTCGAAGGTGGTCTGCCACATATAGATGGCGGGCACGTCCAGGGGGAGCTGCTTGCCGGCCACGGCCAGGATCAGGTCGAAGACTTTGAGCGAGATGTGCCCCAGGATGATCATGGCGCTCAGGGTGACGGGCGCGAGCAGGGGGAGGATGATGTGGCGGTAGATCTGCAGCTCAGAGGCCCCATCCACTCGGGCCGCCTCACGGATCTCATCGTCGATGCCGCGCAGCCCGCCCAGGTACAGGGCCATGGTGAAGCCCGACATCTGCCAGATGGCGGCCAGGGCGATGGAGGCGATGCCGTAGTTGGGCGTGGTGTACCAGCGGTTGATCAGGAAATCCAGGCCGAGTTGGTCGAACAGCAGGTTGAGCCCGCTCAGGCGGGAACCCATCGCCGGGTTCATCAGCCAGCGCCACACCACCCCGGTGACGATGAAGGAGATCGCCATGGGGAAAAGGAACAGGCTGCGGAAGAAGGCCTCCCCCCGCAGGCCCTGGTCGAGCAGCACGGCCAGGGTCAGGCCGAGCAGGATCGATCCGGCCACGAACAGCACGGTGAAGATCAGCGTATTGCGGATGTCGATGTGGAAGCGGCTGTCGTTGAACAGGCCGATGTAATTCCTCAGCCCGTTCCAGGTGTAGTCGGGAAGCAGCCCTTGCCACCGGCTGAGCGACACCCGCACCGACCACAGGATGAAACCGTAGACGAAGATGGCGACCGCCAGGATCGAGGGGGATACCAGCAGGATGGAAAGGACTCTGTCCTTGTTTTTGAACATCGGTTGACCTCACGTTCATGGATGCGCGGGCTGTGCCCGGCCCGGCCGGACACAGCCCGTGGACTCCAGGCGGATGGGATGGGGGGACTCCAAATGGGAAGTGGGGCGAGCATCCCCGGCTGGCTGTCCGGAGATGCTCGCCGCGTCAGATTGTCTGGCGGAGAAAGGTCTACTGGCAAATGCCAGCATTCTGTACCGCCTGAGACAGGGCGGATTGGAAGTTCTCGACGTTGCGGTCGGCCAGGAACAGGCCCAGGGCAGTGTCGATCTCAGACTTCCAGGTGTCCTTGGCCACCACCCCGTGGGTCAGGCTGCCGACGATGGTGTCGCTGGCCCAATCGTCCATGGCGGACAGCAGATATTCGCCGTACAGGCTGCGGTCGGCGTCGTTGCGGGCGGGAATGGAACCCTTGACCGGGTTGAAGGCATCCTGCCCCTCCCGCGAACCGGAGACGGTAAGCCAGGCGATGGCCGCCTCGCGATGAGGCGCCCCGGTGGGCAGCACGAAGCTGTCGGAGAGGAACTGGAAGACGCCGTCCGAGCCGGGCACCGGGGCCCAGCCGTACTCGTTGTTCGGGGTCATCCCCAACTCGCGGAAGTACCCTTCGGCCCAGTCGCCCATCACATTGAAGGCCGCGTCACCGTTGACCACCAACTGCGAGGCGTCCTGCCAGGTGAGTGAGGCGGCGTCGGAGTTGGTGAAGTTCAACACGGTGGAGAAGTTCTCCAGCCCGGCGGTGACTTCCGGGCTGCTCCAGTCGGTGGAGCAGTCCCACAGCCCATTGTAGCCCTCGGCCCCGAGCGAGGAGAGCATCACGGTCTCGAACAGGTGCATGGCCGTCCACTGCTCGCCCATCGACAGCGGGGTCACCCCGGCTGCCTGCAGCGTCTCCATCGCCGCGATCCACTCGTCCATCGTGGTGGGCACGGTCACCCCGTTGGCTTCGAGGAGGCCGGGGTTGTACCACAGCACGTTGGCCCGGTGGATGTTGACCGGCACGGAGTAGATATTGTCGTCTTGCGAGATGAGCGGGATCAGGGTGGGCGGCATAACGTCCAGCCAACCGTTCTCTTCGTAGAGGAAATTGAGGGGCTCGAGCTGGTTGGCGGCCACGTAGGTGCCGATCAGCTCCTGACCGGCGTGGCCCTGGAAGCTGTCGGGGGCGTCGCCGGCCTGCAGGCGGGTGGCGAGTACGGCCCGGGCGTTGGTGCCCGCCCCGCCGGCCACGGCTGCGTTGATAAACTCAATGTCGGGATACTGTTGGGCGAAGACTTCCACCATGGCTTCCAGCCCGGCCGCTTCGCCGCCGCCGGTCCACCAGGAGAACACTTCCACCTGGTTCATGTCATCCCCGCCGGCCTCAGGCTGGGGAGCTTCGGGCATGGGCTCTTCCCCCTGTGGCTGCTCCTCTACACCGGGGGCCTGGGTGGGTTGGGCTCCGCCGCCGCAGGCGGCAAGAAGGATCGAAATGATGAGCAGCAATGCGGTGATGGTCCATCGCTTACGATTTTGAAACATCCTCTTCTCTCCTTTTTTATAGACAGGTTGGTTTGGTTATGCCAATTCGGTGGATAGATCCCAGGCAATATCCGTTTTCACCTCCTTATGATTTATCGGAGTATTACCGGCCCCCTGTGGTCGACGCTGGCGGATTGGAGGGTTGGAGTTTGTTTAGTAGAGTCCCCTTGTAATGATCATTATACATTTCCCCACTGGCAACCGCAACCGGTAATCCATCACCACAGAGATCACGGAGAGGTTTATTTCGAATTGAGGGGAGCGGATTGGACAACGGATTTTTAACACGGATTTCACGGATTGCTGAAAACGGATGGCAAGGCATGCGCGGCATGCTCAGCGGTTGCTCGGGGAGCGGATTGAACGGATTGGACAACGGATTTTTGTCACGGATTTCACGGATTGCTGAAAACGGATGGCAAGGCATGCGCGGCATGCTCAG
>CAYMLG010000149.1:0-7230 GCA_964391195.1 uncultured Anaerolineaceae bacterium
GGTGAACATCTTTAGGAATGCAAAACTTCTTACTTTGTTCTTTACCATGATCGCGGTCATGGTGGCATTTGGCATCATCATCCCGATCATGCCCTTCTACATCGAGCAGTTTGGGGCAGGCGGTACGGAGATGGGGTTGATGTTTGCCGTCTTCAGCCTGATGCAGTTCATCTGCGCGCCGTTCTGGGGCAGCCTGTCCGACCGGTATGGGCGCAGGCGCATCATGATGGTCGGCGTCTTGGGCAATGCCCTCTCCTTGCTGGTCATGGGCTTGGCGAACAGTTTTTGGTTGTTGTTGGCTGCGCGGGCGGTTGGTGGCATCCTGTCATCTGCAACATTGCCCACCATCATGGCCTATATCGGCGACAGCACGGAAGAGAATGACCGCGGCGGCGGGATGGGATTGATCGGCGCGGCGATGGGGTTGGGGATGATATTGGGGCCGGGCATCGGCGGTTGGTTATCTGGAGAGAGCCTCTCGACGCCGTTCTTCGTGGCCTCAGCCCTGTCGCTCTTGTCCCTGCTGATGATCTGGATCATCCTCCCCGAGTCCTTGCCGGAAGAAAAACGGATCAAAGATCAGCGGGCCATGCGCGGCCCACAGTTGGGCGTGTTGTGGCAGGCGCTCGTCGGTCCGTTGGGCTTCCTCATGTTCCTGTCTTTCCTGGTGAACTTCGCCCTGGCCAATTTCGAAGGGATTTTCGGCCTGTACGCTGACCTGCGATACGATTACGGGCCGGAACAGGTTGGCACGGTCATGATGGTTACCGGGATCGTCTCAACGATTGTGCAGCTCTTCCTGACCGGGCCGGCGACGCGCCGCCTGGGGGAGGCGAACGTGATCCGGCTTTCCCTGGCGGGCAGCGCCTTGGGCTTCCTGCTAATGGCGGTGGTCCGGCTGGACTCGCTGGTGCTGCTTTCGGTTGGGTTCTTCGTCTTCGCCAACGCCATGCTCCGTCCCTCGATCATGTCGCTCACTTCGAAGCTCACGACGGATGGTCAGGGTGTCGCGCTGGGGTTGAACAACTCGTTCCAGAGCCTTGGCCGGGTGGTAGGCCCGCTGTACGCGGGGATCGCCCTGGACTACAACATCAATATGCCCTACCTGAGCGCGGCGGTGATCATGCTGGGCACATTCATCTATGCAGTTTTAAAAGTGCCCCCCACCCGCGAGGCCACGGCCCCGGCTGTCGTGCCGGTCCAATATACAGAAGAGTAGCGGCTGCTTTTTTGCTGGTATTTTCTATTCTGGCGGTGGACTTGTAGAGCGCCAGAGCCCGCAAGGACAGGATGCTCACCAGTCCGGTGAGCATCCTGTCCTTGCGGGCTCTTTTCGAGAGGGGCATAGTGCTCAGCCCTTCGAAGCCCTGCCTGCCTTGAGATGAGACCTACCGGGCTAAGAGCGGCAGGAATAGCTGCTCGCCGCCGGGTTCGGCGATGCGCAGGTCGTAGCCGCTGTTGCAGCCGTAGGCGCTGCCCGCCGCCTGGGATACTCGCACATGATAGACGCCGCTCTCCGGTGCGGTCCAGATCAAATGCGAGGCTTTGCCCCCGCCGCCGTTATCATCCTTGCCCAGCTCCGTGACCCCATCGGCCGCATACACCTGCAGGACGGTGTCCACTCCGCTCGCCAGGGCTTGGGTCCTGATGCTGTAGGTACGGCCGGCTTTGGCGGTGAACGCCGTCCAGTCTTCATCACCGGCGATGTCGAACAGGTGGTGAGCGACTTGGGGGAGGGTGGTCTGTGGATAAGCGAGCGCCAGCGCAGGCGCATCGTTGTAGGGTTCGGCAGTGTCGGCCGGGCAGACCAGCGGGGCTTGCAGGGTGAAGTCCCCGCTCAGTTCCGTATCCGCTCTGGCGCGTGGCCCCGAATGCAGGCTGGTGGGCAGGGAGGTCCAGATTTCGCCGCCTCGATCCCAATAGTAGATCCGCAGGCTGCTCGTATCCAGGTGGCTTACAGCTTCCGGAGCATAGGCAATGTTCAGCGTATAGGGACCGGCCTGCGCCGCGGCTTCCATCGCCAGGTCCCCGCTCGCAGACGGGAATAGGGGCATCCAGGAACGCAGATAGAAGGAGCTGACGATCCGCAGCGGGCTGTCGCCTGGCTGGGCGGGGACAGGGGTTTCCCCCAGCCCGCACAGCAGATTGCTGCCCGTCGCACCGGGCGGCAGGCTGGCGCTCTTGCCTTCATTCGGGCCGAAACAGATCCCGCCCTCTGCATCGATATAGGTAAAGGCGTACAGCGGATGCTCCCACAGATACACGCTGGGGACGCTCCAACGATCACCATCGTCATCCAGCGGGTCCCATCCGTAGGGATCGACCATCTCCTGGTATCGATCCCAGGTCCCATCGCCATTGGCATCGAACAGCAGCATGAAGTGCAGGTGTTCCCCGGGGGAACTGCCGGTTTGCCCTATCGTGCCAATCACCTGGCCCTGGGAAACCAGATCTCCTTCCCTGGCCTGCACCGAACCGGGGGCTAGATGCCCGTAGAGGCTGGCATACCCATTCCCGTGGTCGATCCAAACCTGGTTGCCCAGGTAGTCGCCACAGGAGTCGCCCGGGGAACCGGTCGGGCAGCCAGAGACGGTTTGTATCACCCTTCCCCCGGCGGCCGCCTTCACCGGGAGGGTGAGCCGGTTGAAATCGATGCCCTCATGCCCTTCATAGCAAGCCGAGCGGGGTTCGCAGGCGGCGGCATCCATTGCCGGGCTGGCCTGGCCATTCCAAATCCGGGTAAGGGTGTTATCCGCGCGGTCATGGTCGAACCAGCTCATCACCCGGCCGCCGGGGGCGGGGTCTTGATAGCCCATTGCGGCGTCTGTAAAGTCCGCATAATCAACGGGTAGATCGAGGAAGGGGTTAACAAAGGGGAGCGGACAGGCTGAGTATCGGCCTGCCACCCCGCAGTAGTTAAATGAGCCAACGAAGTTCTGACCGGTCCTGACCCGCTCGAGCTGCACCGTAAGGGTATCCGGCATGAATGTGTAGCTGATCTTATTTGGGATCAGGCGGTACACGCCTGCGGGCAGCCCGCTGATCCGGTATTCCCCATCGCTGCGGGTCTGGCCGCTCGTCGCCACGGAACCATCCAGGCGGAGAACGGTAAGGCTCACGTCCGCCAGGCCCGCGCCGGCGGGATCGACAACCCGGCCGGATATGAGATAAGCTTCTTCACACAATCCATCCGGGCAGCGGTCGCGGACAAATATATCTGAGTAGCCATTCATATCTGCGTTGACCAGGTTGGATGCATTGGACCGAAACGCTACAAAGCGTCCGTTGGCCGAGATGGATGGATTATTGCTCAGGGTATTGCCCTGCTCGCCGCTGGAGGAGACCGACACCAACTCGGTTACACCGCTCTGGCGGTCGTGGGCGAAGATGTCCGTTTGTCCATTCGTATCCTCGCTGACCAGGTTGGTTGCATCGGAATAGAACGCCACAAAGCGCCCATCGGCTGAGATAGCCGGGTAATCACTCCGTTGATTCCCCTGCTCGCCGCCGGAGGAGATCGAGGAGCGCTCGTTTCTCCCGGTCTGCCGGTCATGGATGAAGATGTCTTTCACCCCATTCGTATCCCCGCTGACCAGGTTGGATGCCTCGGACTCAAACGCAACAAAACGCCCATCGGCCGAAATAGATGGAACATTACTCATTGCATTGCCCTGCTCGCCAGAGGAGGAGACCGACACGCGCTCGGTAGTCCCCAGCTCGCGGTCGCGGACGAAGATGTCGGGCCACCCATTGGTGTCCCCGCCGACCAGGTTGGATGCCTCGGACATAAACGCCACAAAGCGCCCATCAGCCGAGATGGATGAAGCCCAACTGGCGTTATTCGCCTGTATGCCCCCGGAGGAGACCGATACGCGCTCGGTGATCCCTGTCTGGCGGTCGTGGACGAAGAGGTCGTGTATACCATTCGTGTCCCCGCCGACCAGGTTGGTTGCGCCGGACACAAACGCCACAAAGCGCCCATCGGCCGAGATAGAGGGCCATTCGCTCATCCCATTCCCTTGTATGTCGCCGGATGAGACCGACACGCGCTCGGTGATCCCTGTTTCCCGGTCGTGGACGAAGATGTCTAAATATCCATTTGTATCCGTGCCGACCAGGTTAGTAGCCCAGGACTCAAACGCCACAAAGCGTCCATCGGCCGAGATGGATGGATTCATGCTCCAGTCATTCCCCTCTATGCCGCCGGAGGAGACCGACACGCGCTCGGTGATCCCTATCTCCCGGTCGCGGACGAAGATATCCCCCACTCCATTGGTATCCTCGCTGATCAGGTTGGTTGCCTCGGACGCAAACGCTACAAACCGCCCATTGGCCGAGATGGAGGGTGTCATGAAGCTCGGCCCATTCCCCTGTATGCCGCTGGAGGAGATCGACACAAGCTCGTTCTCCCCTGTTTGGCGGTCGTGGGCGAAGATTTGATCTGCCCCATTCGTACCCCCGCTGACCAGGTTGGTTGCCAGGGACTGAAACGCCACAAAACGTCCATCAGCCGAGATGGAGGGATTGTAGCTACCCCCATTCCCTTGCGTGCTGCCGGAGGAGACCGATACGCGCTCAGTGACGCCCGTTTGCCGTTCGCGGACGAAGATGTCCGACTGATCATTGGTATCCCCGCTGACCAGGTTGGATGCCTCGGACTCGAACGCGACAAAGCGCCCATCGGCCGAGATAGTTGAAGCCCAACTTGTTCCATCCCCCTGTTCTCCGCCAGAGGAGATTGTTATGCGCTCATTCGCGCCTGTTTGCCGATCGTAAACGAAGATATCCATCACCCCATTGGTATCTCCGCTGACCAGGTTCGTTGCAAAGGACGCAAACGCCACAAAGCGACCATCGTCCGAGATCGAGGGAACGCGGCTTTCCCCATTCGCCTGTGCGCCGCCGGAGGCGACAGATACGCGCTCAGTTATCCCCAGCTGCCGGTCGCGCACGAAGATGTCATATACCCCATTCGTATCCCCGCTGACCAGGTTGGTTGCATAGGATTGAAACGCCACGTAGCGACCATCGTGCGAGATGGATGGTTCGGTGGAAGAATTATTCCCCTGTGTACCGATGGAGGAGACCGACACGCGCTGGGTGGAACCTGTCTGGCGGTCATGGATAAAGACATCTTGCATCGAATTCGTATCCTCGGCGACCAGGTTGGATGCAACGGATGCAAACGCCACAAAGCGCCCATCGTCCGAGATGGAAGGCATGTAACTGTCTTCATTCGCCTGTGCGCCGCCGGAGGCGACAGATACGCGCTCGGTTATCCCCAGTTGCCGGTCGCGGACGAAGATGTCCCATGCCCCATTAGTATCCCCGCCGACCAGGTTGTCCGCGTAGGATTGAAACGCCACGTAGCGACCATCAGCTGAAATGGAGGGAAACCAGCTTACCGCATTCGCCTCTATTTCGCTGGAGGAGACCGACACACGCTCGGTGACGCCGGTCAGGTGGTCGTGGACGAAGACATCGATTGCGCCATTCGTATCCCCGGTGACCAGGTTGTATGCCCAAGAATGAAACGCTACAAAGCGCCCATCCGCGGATGTGGATGGGTTCCGGCTGTCGTAAATCCCTTGCTCGCCGATGGTGGAGACCGACACACGCTCGGTGAGCCCGGTCGCCTGGTAGGCGGCGGCCGGAGCAGCGTAAGCATGACCGGCGGTGGCCAGCGCAGTGGATGATGGAGCGGCTATGGCCCGCCCGCTGGACGATGGGAGCTGGATGAGCAGGATGGAAAATACCAGCAAGATAGTCAGGCATCGTCTGAAGGCGCGGTCCATATGTCCTCCTTTATTCTATTGCGGATGCCTTATTCAATTATGGATCAAGCTGGTTGGGGATGAAGCAGGATGAGCATGAAGCTGTGAATCTATTATGCCATATTTCACAATCGGAGTAAATTAATATTCCGAAATGAAACGGTCAGTTAGACATAATGAAAATCCCACTCTCTGTGATCTCTATGGTTAAATTGAAAGCCCCGTGCCCCAAGACCGGCCTCTTGACCGGTATTGTAGGAGGGCGCTGGATGCCCATTCGCTCCAACGCCTCCCTGTTTGCCGCTGATGTGAGCCCTAGCGGGCTAAGAACGGCAGGAATCGCTGATTTTTGCCGGCTTCGGCGATACGCAGGTCGTAGCCGCTGGTGCAGCCGTAGGCGCTTTTCGCCGCCAGCCCAAAGTATGCCACCATAACTGCGCCAGGCACCCCGGGCTTTTGCTGTCTGAAATCCGCCTACGATGCTCCATCGAACTGCGGGTAACTTCAGGCGCTGGGTGACCATCTGTTTTGTGATATATTTCATTTGGAGACTCCGGTAGTCCTGGTGGCCAGTAAAGCTGATCATCTGAAAGCTTCTTAACGTTGGCAAAATCTAGTCTCTTGATGTTGCTACATGTAAGGACATCACGAACACACTATAGAGATCATGAAGGTGAACCATGGATGAGATCGAATGGCCGGAATTGGACAAAGCCATAAGGAAAAAGGAAGAAGAAAACCAGCGCGAGCTGCGGGAATTAAAAGCCGATCTCTTTACGGAGGAATTGGAAGAGAAGTTACCAGAGATTTTGGCGCTCAGTAAAGCAAAAGAGTTGTTGAAAACCCGCGAAGCTCAGGTGAAAAGATTGATCGCTGAGTGGCATCCTACCGTCTATTCACTTCTGCACCGCGTGTGCGAAGGGGTATGGTGTGAGCGGGTGATTGAAGGCCGGGAAAAATGGAAAATCGAATCGAAAGTAATCTATTCAGGAGAGGGTGAGGGACTTTCACTGTATTGGGAAGCGTCTCGTTCAGCTTTTATGGTCAGGAGCTGGCTTACTGTAGAACTGTGCCTGGATGATGACTGCCGGCCTGTGGAATTCAAAGTGGGCTGTAGAGAACCCGAGTATTACCTGTCATCGGAAGTGACCGTTGATGCCTTGAAACAGATGTTGCTTCAGGCTTTCGAACTCGGCGCAGCCAGGGATCTGGATCGGAAGCCCAAGCAAGGCGTCCCGTTCGAGAACCTTGTTGAAAGTCTGTAAAGGTATGCCATTCTATTTATAGAAGAAAGAAAACCATCGCTGCCCATACATTGACGTTCACGCGAATTCATATATAATTACCTGCGTTCGGCGGGGCAAATACCCATTTGTTCCGTTTTCTGAGATTTACCTTTACATATGCGGGCGTAGTTCAGAGGTAGAACGGCAGCCTTCCAAGCTGCATACACGGG
>CAYMLG010000150.1:0-7191 GCA_964391195.1 uncultured Anaerolineaceae bacterium
TAGGGGCAGGTTCTTGTTTATATATTCAAAAACAGGGAGAACGTCGATGTGCGCTTCTAAGAACGCCCGGCGATAGCCATCCGAATACACTACTGGCAACCGGGAGGCCAGCATTTCCCGGTCCGGCCTGGAAAACCAGGGATAATCCCTGGCCAACAACAAGATGAACAAGATGGCGACCAGGGACCTGTAAACACCGTTCCTGTTCCATCGCCAAAGGGAAGCTACCGCGAAAGCCGCCAACCAGGAGAGAAGCGAAAAGATGGGGGACAGGTACCTGAGCACATGATTGGCGAAAAAGAACCACAATAGGATATAACTGGCGACACCAAAAAATGCGGAGATGAGCAGCGGATGCCGGTTCCGTTTGGAAAGGATCACCACAAGAAAACTGACCAGGATAAGGGGTGGGATGGCTGTACCAAATCCTCCCGAATATCCCCCCAGCGCTTCGGGGTTGAAAACCATCAGGTAAACTGATTTCACCAACCCGAGAAGATTCTTCGATAGGACAGCCGAATCCGGCTCCCACATCAGTTGGCTGTATTCTGTGCCTAAAGCATCCCAATGTTTCCCCCCGAAGATCGAATACAGAAAAGGGAAGATCGGGTTGCCCGTATAGGCATAACCTCGCAGTAGCCAGGGGGCGAATACAATCAACCCGGACAGGCCGAACCAGAGTGCGTTCTTGAGCGCACGCGTCAAGCCCTCACGGTTACGCAGGGTGAAGACGAATACACAAATACCGAGCAGCACCAGAATGCCGCCCCCGGTTAGTTTGGCGGAGGCGGCGAACCCGCTAAAAACACCGGCCAGGACCAGCCAGGGCGTCGCGTGATCCCGTAAGTAGAGCAAAAAACAGTAGATGGCGGGCAGGCCCCAGAAAATCAGAGTCGGCTCATTCATCCCCGTACCCGAAAGGCGGCGGACAAGCGGCATCGTCAATAGGATGGATCCGGCAATCCAGCCGTATGGCTGCCCGATCGTGCGGTTGCCGACATGCACCGTCCCGATCCACCCCCAGATCAGCATGGTGAAAGTGAGCAGGTGAGCGACGATCTCCATCCCTGACAGAATGCCGTGAACGAACAGCATTTCTGCGAGCAAGGGCCAATTCGCCTGGAACATAAAGGGGATATAGTCAATCCGGTGATTTGTGACGTAGATCTTGGGGACGGCCAGATGGTAGGCGATTTCATCCCACTCGATTGGCGGCATCAGGGTATTGGTCAAGAAGATGAACAGCAGCGCGCCTGCCGATATCAACAGATTGGCCAGGACAACGTAGAAAACAGCCTTGTTGGCGAACAAATGGCCGCCGAGATGCCACCCGAAGCCACCGGAGGTATAAAGATATACCAGCAGTGCCGCAATGCCGGGCAAGATCAATACCCAGGTGAAGACCGGGTAGAACAGACCCAATACCCCTCCGGCCAGGGTGAGCAAAGCCAATACGCCAAGCCCGAGAGGCAAAGCCAGATACCAGATGGACAGGCCAAAGGAGCTGCGCCATCTCGCTCCCCATACACTGCTCACCAGGCCGAAAGCTGCAAGGCCCCAACCTTCGCCAGCTAATATTAATACAATTGCGATTGTGATTTCCTGGAGTAATTCGACGAAAGTAGCCAAAGAAAAATTCCTAAATACTCGCTGACGGATGGAACCGACCGCCTCCACAGGTGAATGACTGCAAGGGGTTTATATCATAAATTACTTTCAAAGGAATGTCATTCAGTTCGTGTAATTATGCCTGGATTCACGGTTTTTACAAGTAAAAAGCCGGTTTCGGTGTGACCGGAGATCCAATGGATCGATTCCGGATGGGAGAGCAGCAGGCGAAATAACAACCCGAAGGGAATGAAATTTGGAGATTCGCCAGTTGCTCGATTTAACAGATTTCAAGCAAGGAATGTGACATGCAAAATACCAGCCAAGCATTGCTCATAGCGCAATAAGCGCTTGCGATGAGCGCTCCCATCCGGCAACGCTGCGAAGGTTGTGCCTCTCCTCAGCCTACAAAGATGGTTGATGAACGGCGAAACGCGGTACAATTTTGAACTGCGCCTGGGATTAACCTGAAACGGGATTTTTCTCGCCGGGATGAGCTCCCCGGTGGATTGGATCCAGGCGTTTGGGATAACCTCACATAGGAGACAAAGGAACATGGATTGGACCGGCAGACGCATCCTGGTAACCGGCGCGGGGGGGTTCATCGGCAGCCACCTGGCCGAGGCGTTGGTCAGGGCCGGGGCTGAAGTGCGCGCGCTGGTGCACTACAACGCCCTGGGGAGCTGGGGCTGGCTGGACGATTCACCTATACGCAATGAAATCGAGGTCGTCAGCGGCGACATCCGCGACCGCGACAGCGTCCGCCAGGCGATGGAGGGCCGCGAGATCGTGTTCCACCTGGCGGCGCTGATCGCCATCCCCTATTCTTACCGCGCCCCGCTCTCCTATCTGCGCACCAACATCGAAGGCACGCTCAACGTGCTCCAGGCCGGGCGCGAGCTGGGGACCGGGCGCATCATCCACACCTCCACCAGCGAGGTGTACGGCACCGCCCGCTATACGCCCATCGACGAGGCCCACCCCTTACAGGGACAGTCGCCCTATGCCGCCAGCAAGATCGGGGCGGATAAGATGGCCGAGGCCTTCCACCTGTCCTACGGGCTGCCGGTGGTCACCGTCCGGCCGTTCAACACTTTCGGCCCGCGCCAGTCCGCCCGGGCGGTCATCCCCACCATCATCAGCCAGCTCCTGGAGTCGGACACGGTGCGCCTGGGCAACCTGCACCCCACCCGCGATCTGAACTATGTAGAGAACACCGTGGCCGGATTCATGGCCGCCGCCGGGCCCGAGGCCGCCATCGGGCAGACCATCAACCTGGGCTCGGGCCGCGAGATCAGCATCGGCGACCTGGCGCGCCTGATCGCCCGCCTGATGGAGCGCCGGATCGTCATCGAGAGCGAATCACAGCGCCTGCGCCCCGAGAAAAGCGAGGTCGACCGTCTGCTGGCCGAGGCGAGCAAGGCCCGGGAGCTGCTGGGCTGGACGCCGCAGGTTTCGCTCGAAGAAGGGCTGAGCCGCACGATCGATTGGGTGCGGGCCCACAGTCAGGCTTACCGCCTGGGGCTATACACTCTATAAAGACATATTCAGGATGAAGTTATGGTAGATATCGACCGGGTGTGCATCTCCCCGGAGCAGACCATCTGGGATGCCATTCGCTGCATCGACAAGAACGTGCTCGGCATCGCCCTGATCGTCGATCCTGAGCGCAAGCTGATTGGGACGATCACCGACGGTGACATCCGCCGCGCCATGCTCGCCGGAGACAGCCTGGACACTCCGGTGGTCAAACTGCTCGAGCGGCGGGTCCACTCCCCCTATCCGCAGCCGGTCACGGCCAGGGAGGGGGCCACGCCGGAGATGCTGCTCAAGCTGATGCGGGAACGCAGCATCCGCCAGATCCCCATCCTGGACCGGGAAGGCCGCGTGGTCGAGGTGGTGACGATGGACGAGCTCATCCCGCCCGGCGGCCTGCCGCTGGATGCTGTGATCATGGCGGGCGGTCTGGGCACGCGCCTGCGGCCCCTGACGGATGAGGTCCCCAAGCCCATGCTGCCGGTGGGCGAGAAACCGCTCCTGGAACTGATCGTCGCCCAACTGCGCAGCGCCGGTATCCGCCACGTCAACGTCACCACGCATTACAAGCCGGAGGTCATCCGGGAGTATTTCGGCCGCGGCGAGCGCTTCGGCATCGAGATGAACTACATTAACGAAGACACCCCCCTGGGCACGGGCGGGGCGCTCAGCCTGCTGCCGCCCAGCGACCAGCCCCTGCTGGTGATCAACGGCGATATCCTCACCCAGGTGGATTTCCGCACCATGCTGGCCTTCCATCAGGAGCAGCAGGCCGACCTGACCATCGCCGTGCGCCGCTACGAGCTCCAGGTTCCATACGGCGTGATCGAGTGCGACGGGCCGCGGGTGACCGGGATCAGCGAGAAACCCCAACTGAACTTCTTCGTCAACGCCGGCATCTATCTCCTGGAGCCCACCGTCTACCCGCACATCCCCCACGGGCGGCCCTTCAATATGCCCGACCTGATCGAGTGGCTGCTGCAAGCCGGGCTGACGGTGGCCAGCTTCCCGGTCCACGAATACTGGCTGGATATCGGGCAGCACGCAGATTATTTGAAAGCCCAGGACGATTTGAAGAACTTGAACCCGAAAGAGTGAACCGCGTGACCGGCAAAACCGCACCCTCCCTTCCATCCTTCGAGCCCGGAGCCCCGCCCCCGCCCGGCTTTATCCCCCTCTGTGTGCCGGAGATCCGCGGCAACGAGTGGGCCTACATCAAAGAATGTCTCGACACCAATTACGTCTCCTCGGTCGGGTCGTTCGTCAACCGCTTCGAGGAGGCGCTGGCGGCCCGGGTAGGCGCCGGCTATGGGATCGCCACCAGCAGCGGGACCGCCGCGCTGCACATCGCTCTGCTGGCCGCCGGCATCGGCCCGGGGGATGAGGTCATCGTCTCCAGCCTGACGTTCATCGCCCCGGTCAACGCGGTGCGCTACACCGGGGCCTGGCCCGTCCTGGTCGATGCCGAGCCGGACCACTGGCAGATGGACCCGGCGCAGGTGCGGGCGTTCCTGGAAATGGGCTGTGAGCGCCGCGGAGACCTGCTGGTGAACCGCAGGACGGGGCGGACGGTGCGGGCGATCATCCCCGTTCACATCCTCGGCCACCCGGTGGATATGGACCCGATCCTGGAGTTGGCCGCCGAGCATGGCCTGATCGTGATCGAGGACGCCACCGAGAGCCTGGGCGCCGGGTACAAGGGGCGCAGCACCGGCACCCTGGGCGCCATGGGCTGTTTCAGCTTCAACGGCAACAAGCTGATCACCACCGGCGGGGGCGGGATGGTGGTCACGGACGACTCGCGCCTGGCGCAGCGCGCCCGGTATCTCTCCACCCAGGCCAAGGATAACCCGGTCGAGTTCGTGCACAACGAAGTGGGCTATAACTACCGCCTGACCAATATCCAGGCGGCGATGGGCTGCGCCCAGTTGGAACTGCTGGACGAGTACATCCGCCTCAAGCGGGAGATCGCCCGGCGCTACACCGCCGCCTTCCAGCATGCGCCCGGCCTACAGCCAATGCGCCTCGCCCCCTGGGCCACCCCCGTCCATTGGCTGTACACCCTGCTGGTGGATGAGGCGGTCTGTGGGATCAGCAGCCGGGATCTGCTGGCGGCGCTGCAGGCGGCGGGCATCCAAACCCGCCCGCTGTGGCAGCCGGCGCACCTCAGCCCATCTCAGGCCGGGGCCCACGCCCTTCCCTGCCCGGTCGCCGAGCGGCTGCAGCGCACGGCCCTCAGCCTGCCCAGTTCCGTCGGCTTGAGCGCCGCCGATCAAGAGCGGGTGATCGACTGCGTGTTGGAGCAGGTGGGTCATCCCCGCCGGGGTTCTTCCGCCGGAAGGTCATGAACGCCTCGCCGCGGGTCACCGCCATCGTCCTCAATTGGAACGGCAAGGAGCTGAGCGCCGCCTGCCTGCGCTCGCTGCTGGAGAGCGATTACCCGGCCCTGGAGGTGATCCTGGTGGACAATGGCTCCAGCGATGGTTCGGTGCCCGCCCTGCAGGCCGAATTCCCCGACCTGGAGATCGTGTGCAGCCCGGAGAACCTGGGTTACGCCGGGGGGAACAACCTCGGCATCCGCCTGGCGCTCGACCGCTCCAGCCCCTACATCTTCCTGCTGAACAATGACACCCTGATCGACCCCGGCTGTATCAGCCGCCTGGTGCAGGTCCTGGAAGCCGACCCCACCGCAGGGGCGGCCAACCCCAAGATCCTGTACCACCAGCCCGCCGACCGCATCTGGTATGCCGGTGGGAGCTACAGCCTGTGGACCGGCTTCACCCGCCACCGCGGTCATAAACAATTGGACCGCGGGCAGTTCGACCGCCAGGAAGCGGTGACTTTCCTCACCGGCTGCGCCTACTTCGTCCGCGGTCGTGTGCTGCGCGAGGTGGGCTTGCTGGACGAATCCCTGTTCAATTACATCGAAGACCTGGATCTCTGCCTGCGCATCCGGCGGGCTGGCTACCGGCTGCTGTACGTGCCCGGGGGGAAGGTGTGGCACCGGGAGGGCTTTACCGCCGAGAAAGAGCTGGGCAAGCCCTATCGCTATTACCAGTCGGCGCGCAACCTGCTGGTGGTGCTGCGCCGCTACGCCCGGCCCGTCCAACTGCTGACCGCCTACCCCCTGTTCCTGGTCAACGTGGTGCTGCGTACCGTCCTGATGACCCTGCTGCGCCGGGATTTCGCCTCGACGAAAGCTGTGCTGCGCGGGGCGCTGGAGGGAGGGCGGAGGGGAGGGCCGTCCACGAATGTTCCACGAATACACGAATGACGGCACGGGGGCGAGGTACGTCGTCCGCCGCGGGCGTAGGGGCACGGCGGAACCGTAAATCACCCGAAACCGGAAACCCTCACGCCGTGCCCCCTACCACCGTCCACCAACCCCCAATCTGATCCATCGGGTGCATGCCCCGCAGCCTCCCCTCAACCCGCTTCCAGCGGGTTTGGATTACCGGAGGCGTCGATTTGAATCGATGCCGGGCCTGCAATGCGAGACGGGTTCCCCGCCGCGGGCGCGTAGGGGCACGGCGGAACCGTAAATCACCCAAAACCGCAAACCCTCGCGCCGTGCCCTTACCACCATGCGCGATTCCCCTGGGTGCGGGATACGGTTCGCTGCCTGGCGCGGGGCGGGTCTGGATGTGGGTAGGCGGGTTGCCGGTTGCGCGGGCGGGCGGGGCGTGGGCGGGGGACAGGCATCTTTTCGTGCATTCGTGACCGGAGCATGCGCGGCATGCTTAGGCCATTCGTGGACGGCCTCCCCCCACCCAATCGCCATCAAAACCTCACCCAACATTTTGTAGGGGCACTGCGGGAGGGTCTACGGTTTCCTGTAATTCATGGCGCAGCCGTGCCCAGGCGGAAATTACCAACCCCCCAAATTAACACCCCGCCGTCGTACCCGGCTACAGACGTGACAGTTGCCAATCGGGAGGGGGGCACGACTGGAGGATTTATTATTTCGCGTGATTTCCGGTCCCGTCGTGCCCCTACATGTGTGCTGCGGGATGTGACGACAACGGAAATCGTTGGATGGTTCGGAAA
>CAYMLG010000151.1:0-7121 GCA_964391195.1 uncultured Anaerolineaceae bacterium
GTAGGGGCACGGCGGGTACTGTAAATCACGCAGAACCGTAAACCCTCACGCCGTGCCCTTGCCACCATGCAGAGCGGGGTTGGTCTGTGGCTGGGCGGGCATTCATAAACGATCGGGGGCGGGTCTGGTTTGTGGGCGGTGGAGGTGGCCTGGCAATCGGGCTTATCGGGTTGAGATCTTGCGCCTGACTCAATGACCCGCCCCAACGTGATGCAGGGATGGGTTTTCCTGGCGATCGGGTGTTCTACCGGCATGCGGGTGGGGCGGGTCTGAGGTAACGGGTGGGGCCAGCTGTTGGAGTCCACGCAGGTGGACTTCGTGCATTTCGTAGCCGTGACTTCAGTCGCCGTAGCCCCCCACCGCGCGCGTGAGCACCCCCCCACCGCGCGCATGAATACACCCTCACCGCACCCCCCTACCATCCACCGCCTACCAACCCCCCAAACCCGCTTCCAGCGGGTTTGGATCTCCCAGGCGTCGATTTGAATCGATGCCGGGCATGTGATGCCGGGCATGCGATGCGAGGCGCGTGTGGGTGTGGGCGGGGGACAAAGCATCCAATATTCGTGTATTCGAGGAACATTCGTGGATGGCTCTCTTTCGTGGATGCCCTATTCGTGACCGAGCATGCTCAGAGCGATTGCCGCGCATACCGTTCGTGGATGGATTCCCCCATGCGCCGGTAGGGCCGGTCTGGGTTGCCGGTTGGTGATGCGCGTCTCCCCAATTCGAATTTCGAAATCCGCAAATTCGAATTCTCGCGCAGTCTTTTTACAGTCCTTTGAATACCGATCCCCCATCCAAAATTTCGGTTACAATATTACCGGATACTGCGCTGTCGTCGCCTCGATATCCATGGGGGCCGCCGGGGGTCGTCACCGCTCCTAATCACCTGTCTGCATGGCTTCAACATTAACACATAGCCGGCCCCTGGACATCCGCTGCAGGGGCTTTATCGTTATTAACGTTATTCCACCTGGCGCCGGCAGCGCATGGACCGGCGATTTTCAGGGGGGTGCATTTACTCTGGAGGTAGCTATGGCAATGGTGTTTAAAGATTCGGAAACCGAGCGAGAGACGGACGAAATCCGCCAGGCGCGCCAGACCGGCGACCTGCGGCCCGGCGTGTTCGAGGCGGAAACCACGGCCCCGGAACAGGCCGGGACGGAAGACTGGGTGGAAACCTCGACCGAGGCCGAGATGTCCGCCCCCTCATCCGGGGTGAGTGAGCCGGGCCGGGCACAGTTGGCCCAGCATATCACCGGAAAACCCATCGTTGACATCAATAAGGGCACCAAAATCGGTGAGGCCTCGGACCTGCTCTTCGACCCGCAAGAGATGCGCGTCAAGGCCCTGACCACCGTACAGGGCACGCTTTTCAACCGCGAGCGCACCGTAATCCCCGCCAGCGAAGTCACCGTGTGGGGCAGGGATGTCATCCTGGTCGACCGCGGGTCCGCCGCCGCCCGGGGGGAGACCATCAATGAAGAAGGACTGGTCAAACTGTCCGACCAGCTCAAAGGGCGCTTCATCGTCAGCATGGATGGCAGCCGCATCGGCCAGGTGGAAGACGTCGAGATCGACTCGCAGGGCCGCCTGGCAGGCTTCAAACTCTCGCAGGTCTACATAGATGGCCCACTGCGCGAGACAAAACACATCCCGGTCCAGGCGGTTCACACCCTGGGCAAAGATGTGCTCATCATCGACCGGAACAAAATTCCGGATTGAGGTTATTTGATGCCGTGTTCGACACTCCTTTGAATACCACCGATCAGAGCGTGGACCGGCTGCTGGCCGCCGGTCTGCCCGTCGCGCTGGTCTTCCTGGACGGGAGGCCGTCCCCCGACCTGGCGCAGGCCATGGACCGGCTGGCCCGGCAGTACGCCGGCCAACTGCTGATCGCCAAGATCCAGGTGAAAGACAGCCCCGCCACCACGCGGCGGTTCCAGATCGGGGGGACCCCGGCGCTGGTCACCCTCCGCAAAGGGCAGGAAGTCTCCAGGGCCGGGGCGATCTCGGCCCGGGACCTGGCGGCCCACGTGGAATACCTGCTGGGAAAGGGTCCCCGCCCGGCGGAGACCGGGCCGGCGGCAGGCGTTTCCGGGGCCGGGCGCCCGGTCCCGGTGAGCGACGAGACCTTCAACCAGGAAGTCATCCGCTCCAAGCGGCCGGTGCTGGTCGATTTCTGGGCGCCCTGGTGCGCTCCCTGCCGCATCACCGAGCCCATTTTAGAGAAGCTGGCGCGGGAACTGTCAGGCCAGTTGAAGATCGCCAAAGTGAACGTTGACGAGAACCCCAACTTGAGCCAGCGCTACGGGGTGCGGAGCATCCCAACGATGATGATCGTCAAGGACGGCACCATCATGGACCGCTGGATGGGCGCCATCCCCGAGCCGGCCATCCGCAACCGCATCGCCCCCTTCATCGGCCGCTCTTAGTCCGTCTGCCCTCAAACCAAAACACAAGCCGCCGGTATTCCTACCGGCGGCTTGTGCTTCTCCCCTGATTTGGTTGGGACTAACTTTCCTTTGCCCCCAAGAACGTGATAATGCTAAGAATGACACAAAGGGCTGCTACGCCGCTGATCACAAGGATCTGGTACATTGTTCCCTCCCTCTTTGAATACCCTTGAACCAGAGATACCGATGCAATAAGCAACTATATATTAGCCCCAGAAAGGTTGTCTAATCAATTAGTACTCTCCCTACCAGGCAATCAGGGGATTCCCTACCATATCACTGTAGTGTATTACCTGACAGGAGACCCAAAAATCCTGACGACCTCGGCCAGGGCGTCGCGCTCGCCCACGTTCCCTGGGAAGACCACGTACACCAGCCCCGGGAAACGGCTCTCCTCACCCAGGCGCCAGGCCGGCACGCCGGGGAGGATCTGCCCCATCACCCGGGCGCGCTTTACCCCTAGCCCACGGGTGGCCAGATCGCTGGAGGTGATCCCCCCTTTAGCCACCAGGTAGCGCGGCCGCACGTTAATGCGCTTTAAGATCTCCACCAACCCGGCGGACACCTGCTGCCCGATCTCCAGGCTGGCCCGCGAGTCATCGCCAGCCAACAGGTCGCGGCTGGTGTAGGCCAGCACCACCCGCTCCTCGCGCAGCCCCTGCTCCGCCCGCTGCGCCGCCCGGGCGATTTCCGCCCCTCGCCCGGTTTGATCCAGCAGGGCGGCGGCCTGCACTTCCACCGGGATCACCCCACCATCCTCCAGCAGCGCCTGGATCTGTCCGGTGCTCCTGGGCACGTAAGACCCGGCGATCACCAGCCCGCCGCCCGCCGGGGGCAGATCGAAGTCCTGCGCCTGCAGCAGCCCGCGCGGTTCCAGCCCGGCCCGCACCCGCACGAACGAAGCCGCCGTGCGGTACACGAAGCGTTTCCCCAACGCCTCGGCCCGCAGAGCGGCCAGGGCTACCACTTCCAGGTCGCGGTAGCTGGCGGCGTTGACCACACACATCTGCCCACCCTGCAGCGCCATCAGGCGGCGCAGTATTTGCTCCGGCCCCTGGAGGCGGATCTCATCGATAGAGAGCGAGGCCACCTGTCCCGCCCGGACCTGGCCGCCGGTCTTCTCCTCCACCCAATCCTTCAGGTCCGACGCCCGGTAGCCGAAGGCCCGGTCACGGGCGAACTCGGTCTCCCCCGCCGGCACCAGCCAGTCATCCTGAGCCACGTAGTGGACGTCTTCGAGGGTATAGCGCCCGCCCTCCAGGAAGAAGGGGACGATCAGCCAGGCGTCGAACTCCACCCCCAGCCCACGCCCCAGGGCTTCCACCTCGCCGGGGAAGTGGCCGCGCAGGGTCGAATCGCTGCGGCTGATCACCCTCAGGCCCCGGCCCGCCTGCCTCGCAGCCTGCGCCAAGTTGGCTCCGATCTCGTAGTTCAACCGTCCGGCCTCCTGAGGCGGCAGGCTGCGCGAGTTGGTCAGCAGGTAAAACAGCGGCTCTCCCCGCCCCAGTTCATCCCGCAGCGCCGGCCCTTCCAAGGTGGTCAGCACAGTGACGTCGGCCACGGTCTGGGTGCCGGTCGGGTCGTCATCCAGCACCGCCAGGACCTCCCCCGAGGCTCGCACCAGGCCGCGGATCTCCTCCAACAGGCTGTGCGGCCACTCGTCCGGCAGGGCTTGCAGGCTCTGCTCCCGCCCCCGCCTCCCCCTCGCTTTCACGCCTGCTCCACTCCAAGCCACTCCCTCATCTGCTGCAGCGCCAGCGGCGGGCTGGCCAGAACCGGTGTTCCCCGCTCGCCCTGCGCCGCCCCCTCCAGGACCCGCGCCATGCTCGCCTGGGCCAGCACCACGACCTCGGCCCGCTCCGCCAGTTGATCGATCGCCTCCTGCACCAGCCGGTCGTGCCGGGCTGCGTCGCCCCCTAATAAGGCGTCGTAAGCGCCTTCCACCAGCACCAACTCGGTCTGCACCGGCCTCCCCGCCAGCTCTGCCTGCTGGCTCAGCAGCCGGGCGGTGGGCTCCAGGGTGGCTTCGTTGGTGGCCACCACCCCAATGCGCCCTCCCCGGCGCACAGCCTCCGCCACCATCGCCTCGTCGATCTTCCCCACCGGGATGTCCGTCTCCACCCGCAACCGGTCCACGTAAGGAGAGACCGTCGAACAGGTCACGAGCACCCCGTCCGCACCCAGGTCGAGGGCCTCCTGCAGGTGCGAGCGCAGCCGGGCGGTGTCAGCCTGGAGGCGCAGCCCCCGCCGCCGGATAAGCTGCAGCAGGGGTTCGTCCACAATGTGGACGAGCTGCACCCCCGGCAGGATCTCGGCCCCCAGGCGGTTGAACGTATCAACCAGGGGCGCCACGGTGTGGACCAGAACCAGTTTTTTCGCCATACGACCTCCTCTGAGATCCAACCGGGTTCAACTCGCCCGCAGCAGGGGCAGCATGTGAGCGGCCGTCTGCCGGGCGGCGGTATCCGGGTCGGGGAGCGGCAGCAGCTCGGCGCACAGGGCGCCTCCGTAATCCACCTCCCGCAGCGCCCGCACCACGCCCGCGAAATCGATGTGCCCCTGCCCGGGCGGCAGGCGGTTGCTGTCGCCCAGGTGGACGTGGAATAAGCGCCCGGCCGCTCCCGCCTGGCGGATGGCCCCCTCCGGCGAGCGCTCCTCGATGTTCATGTGAAAGGTGTCCAGCAGCAGGCCCAGGTTATCCGCCCCGACCCGCGAGACAAAATCCAGCGCCTGGGCCGCGGTGTGGATCAGGTCGGTCTCGTAGCGGTTGAGCGGTTCCAGGGCCAGGCGGATGCCCGCCCGCCGTGCCTGCCGGGCGGCCTGCTCCAGGAGGCGCAGCAGGGCCGTTTCGCCGTCCGCCCCCGCCCAGGCCGCCCGGCCGCGGAACCCGCCGACCGTCACCAGCGGCGCTTCAATGCCGGCGGCGAAGTCCACCAGTTCGCCCAGGCGGAGTGCGGCGCGGCGCATGGGCTCCGCCTCAGCGGCCAGCAGGGTCAGCCGGTCGACCATATACACCGCCCCGCTGGCCACCGCCAGGGGCTCCAGGCCGTGCGCCTGCAGCCGGCCGCGCACCTCTCTCGGGTCCAACTCCCCCGGGCGGGCGACCAGCAGCTCGACCCCGTCGTAGCCCAGGCGGGCGGCCTTCTCCAGTCGGGCGTCGAACGTCCCGCTCAGCAGCGCCAACGGAAGGTCCGCCGTGACCTCCGGCGTCGCCGTCGCCAGCCCGAGTTTCATCCCTTTCCTTCCGGCATTGGGTGCTCCTTTGGTTGGGACGATGGCTTGCGGATCCCATCATCCCCGTGTACGGCAGCCGTGGCCGCCTTGTTTCCCCCTCTCCGTTTCGTCTAGCCCCGGCCATCCCGTTTGGGTTAGCCCCCGGGGAACAGCATGGCGGCGAACCCCTCCCGGCCGAGGGCGTTCAACGCCTCGATCTTGCGCCTCTCGTAGAAATCGGACGCCTCGCCCCGCTGGAAATACCAGATCGCATCGAACAGGATGCTCAGCTTGTAGACATCGAACAGGTGCGCCTGCTCGACCTGGCTCAGCCGCCGGTAGCCGTGATAGACCCCCGCCGTCCACCGGGCTTCTTCGAAATCGAACACCTGCGCCCCCGGCTCGAACTCGGCCCAGGTCTCCCAGTTGAACTCCGGCCGGAAGGGGTCGATCAGGGTGGCCAGATCGAAGGTCAGGTAGGTGTAATTGGCATCGTCGAAATCGAGCAGAGCCCGGAACTCTCCACCGGCGAACAGCACGTTGGAGAAGTGGAAATCGCAGTGGCAGATCCCCTTAGGCAACGCCCCAGGTAATTGCAGCTCCTGCAGCTCGGCTTCGAACCAGCTCAGCTTGGCAAGCGCGTTGTCATTGGCTATGCGCATGGCCGCCTGCCCGGCCAGTTCCCGGCACAGCTCAGGGCTGTAATTCCAGCGATGCTCCAGCCCCACCGGGGTGTAGTCCCGGGTCAGCTCTTGCAGCAGGGCTGCCTTCTCGATCAACTGCCTTTTCTGCTCTCGGGAGGGGTTCTCCATGGTATGGCCGTGGATGAATTCGAAGATCACATAGGGCTTCTGACGGTAGATGCCGATCGCCTCGCCCTGCCGGTTATTGCAGATGGCCGGGCAGGGGTACTGGCGCTCAGTTAAGTACCGGATCAGGTGAGTTTCGAACCCCACCGACCCGAGCGACCGGTTTTCATACAGCCGGAAGACAAACTGCCCGGCCGTGGTCCCCAGCCAATAATTGGTCTGCACCGCGCCCTCGGTCAGCGGCCGGGAATCGAGATACTCGCCCAGCCGGTAGCCGGACAGGATAGCGGCGAAATCCTCTCTGGGGACCTCTGTCTTCACGGCCATCATGTATTAATCCTACCCGGAAAAAGTGAAAATCGAAAAGCGGAAAGCGGCAAACCTGCCCGACCCTCAGACCGGGGTTTTCTGAACACCACCACCCAAGTCCGAAAAATGAGATCCTTCGGTCGCTTCGCTCCCTCAGGATGACATGGGGGAGGTACGAAAGCTCAGTCATTGAAGACAAAACTAAGTTGGCAGAGTACTCAGGATGACATGCGTGGGGCGCTTGCCGCGGCAAAAGGTGTGCAACCTCGTGTAACTCAATCCGTTCAATCCGCTCCCTGAGCAACCGCTGAGCATGCCGCGCATGCCTTGC
>CAYMLG010000152.1:0-7012 GCA_964391195.1 uncultured Anaerolineaceae bacterium
CACATATTTTTCTGGGACAGCCGTGCACACGCCGCTTTGGTGGGTGTTGACGTCCGGCCGGTTCACTGCTATGATCAAAATCAGATGAATGAACAAAACCTGCCCTGGCGAAAGCGGTTGAGCAACCTGATCGCAGGTTCTGCCCGGTGGTTAGTCCCCGGTTTGGGGGTGAAGCGCTGGTTTTTCTTCATACTGCTGGGCACGATCCTGATCGGGGTAGTGTTGGCCGCGCTTGTCCTGGATGTGTACCGCTCTGCCCCGGACACCTGGTGGCTGCCGCTGCTGTCGGCGGCCTCTTTGAGCTTCCTGGACCGGCCGCTGCGGGTGTTGATTTTCGGCCTGCTGGGGTTGGGCCTGCTGGGGTTTGGCATCTGGGAGCTGTATCGCTCATTGATGAGCCCCTTCTTACGCCCCGGCGACCGGGTGGTCGATACCCTGCGCCGCCACCGGCAGCGGGAGCGCGGCCCGCGGATCGTCACCATCGGAGGCGGGCATGGGATGTCCACCCTGCTGCGGGGGATCAAGCACTACTCCCATAACATCACCGCGGTCGTGACCGTCGCCGACGATGGCGGTTCCTCGGGCCGCCTGCGGCGAGACCTGGGCATCCTGCCGCCGGGGGACATCCGCAACTGCCTGGCGGCCCTGTCCGATGACGAGGCGCTGCTCGGCCAGTTGTTCCAGTATCGCTTCCCGGCCGGCGCCGGGCTGGACGGGCATTCCTTTGGCAATCTGTTCATCAGCGCCCTGGCCGAGGTCACCGGCAGCTTCGAAGAGGCGGTGGCCGAATCCGGGCGGGTGCTGGCGGTCCACGGGCGGGTGCTGCCCTCCACCCTGCACAACGTGCGCCTGTCGGCCGATGTGATGCTGCCTCATGCGGTCAACGAAGTGCGGATCGAGGGCGAAAGCCAGATCCCCCGGAGCGCGGGGCGCATCCGGCGGCTGTGGTTGGAACCGAACAACCCGCCCGCCTTCCCGGCCGCCATTCAGGCCATCCTCTCCGCAGATCTGATCGTGGTCGGGCCGGGCAGCCTGTACACCAGCATCCTCCCCAATTTGCTCGTGCCCGACCTGGTGGAAGCGATCCGCGCCAGCCGGGCGGTGAAGATGTACATCTGCAACGTGGCCACGCAGCCCGGGGAGACCCAGGGCTTCACCTGCGGGGATCACGTGCGGGTGATCGAGGAGCACGTGGGGCCGGGGCTGTTCGACCTGATCGTGAGCAATGACCGCACCGAGGGCACCCTCCCGGAGGGGGTGAACTGGGTGCTGGCCGAGCCCGACCTGGATGAGGATTACTTCATTTATCAGGCAGACCTGACCGACTCCCTTCATGCGTGGCGGCACGACTCTCAAAAGCTGGCCCAGGTGGTGATCGATCTCTTCGAGGAACGGACCGGACCGCTGCAAGATATGGGGTGAGAAGAAGACAGAGAAATGCCCGGCTCACAGCCGGTTCGACCGCTCAACCGGCATAAATTTCGCGCAATTTCCGGGCCCTGGCGGGATTTCGCCCGCTCAAAACTGTGATAACATATATTGGTTTGGTTAAAACCTTTTGCACCAGACTTCCTAACGATCGTTCATCCGCAAAGGGAATTGAGAATACGCTGAACTGTAACGGACGTTCGGGGGCGTTCCACGAGGCGGCCTCAGCCCTTGGAAGCGGATTGTACACGAACCAGTTCAATCTTGTACGGAGGAATTTCCAATGGCAGTAAAAGTTGGCATCAACGGATTTGGCCGCATTGGGCGGCAGGTGCTAAAAGCGATTCGAGATTACCATCCCGATGAGCTCGAAGTCGTCGCAGTCAACGATATTGGCGATCTCAAAACGATGGCCCATCTTTTGAAGTACGATTCGAACTACGGCCGCTTTGATGGTGCGGTGCAGGTCGATGGCGACCAACTGCTGGTCGACGGCAAAGCGGTCAAATTCTTTAAGGAAACCGACCCGGCGAATATCCCCTGGGGTGACTACGGGGTGGAGATTGTGGTCGAGAGCACCGGGATCTTCACTATCAAAAACGATGGGGTCAACAAAAAGGGGAAAGCCGTCAAAGGCGCGGCGAACCACATTGAAAAGGGTGGGGCGAAGAAAGTGATCATTTCCGCCCCTGCCGAAGGCGAAGACCTCACCATCGTGCTGGGTGTCAATGACAACCTGTATGACCCGGACAAGCACCATGTGATCTCCAACGCCTCCTGCACCACCAACGGCCTGGCCCCGGCGGTGAAGGTGATCCACGACAAGTGCCGCATCAAGCGCGGTTTCATGACCACCGTGCACGCCTACACCAACGACCAGAAGATCCTGGACCTGCCGCACAGCGACCTGCGCCGGGCCCGGGCAGCGGCGATGAGCATCATCCCCACGTCTACCGGCGCGGCCCGCGCCCTCAAGCTGGTCATCCCCGATCTGGCCGGCAAGATCGACGGGTACGCGCTGCGGGTCCCCACCTCGACGGTCTCCGTGATCGACCTGACCGCCGAACTGGAAGAGCCCACCACCACCGAGCAGTTGCGCGATTTTTATCGTGAAGCGGCTGCCGGCCCGATGAAGGGCATCCTCCAGGCTGTGGAAGAGCCGCTGGTCAGCATCGATTACAAGGGCGACCCCCACAGCTCATCGGTGGATCTGCCTTTCACCCAGGTGCTGGGGAAAGAAGCCAGCTCGCTGGTCAAGATCGTTGCCTGGTATGACAACGAGTGGGGCTACTCGGTCCGCACGGCCGACCTGGCAGCCCTGATGGCCAAGCACCTCTAATTCAACACGAAGCTGGCGTGTGCCGGGGTTTACCCGCACACGCCAGCTTTTTGTTGAGTAGCGTTCGCTCTGGCTGGGGGATGTCCAGCAACATGGTTGGAGGCAAGATGTTCAATAAGAAGACGATCGAGGATGTCGATGTAAAAGGAAAGCGCGTCATCGCCCGGGTAGACTTCAACGTCCCGGTAAAGGATGGCCAGGTCACGGACGATACGCGCATCGAAGCGGCGCTGCCCACGATCCGCTATCTGCTCGATCACGGCGCAGCGGTGATCTTGATGTCGCATTTCGGCCGGCCGAAGAGTGGGCCCGAGCCGAAGTTCTCTCTCAAACCGGTCGCAGACCGTTTGAGCGAGCTGTTGGGCAAGCCCGTCCAATTCGTCCCCGATACGGTTGGGGAGCAAGCCCAGCAGGCGGCCAGCGCCCTGAAGCCGGGGGAAGTGCTGCTCTTGGAGAACACCCGCTTCGAGGCGGGTGAGACGAAGAACGATCCCGAGATGGCCAGGAAGCTGGCCTCGATGGCGGACCTGTATGTGAATGACGCCTTCGGTTCGGCGCACCGGGCCCACGCTTCCACGGAGGGGATCGCTCAATACCTGCCGGCGGTCGCCGGTTTCTTGATGAAGAAGGAAATCCAGTACCTGGGCCAGGCGATTGAAAACCCACAGCGGCCCTTCATCGCCATCCTGGGCGGGGCCAAGATCAGCGATAAGATCGGCGTGATCCGCAACCTGTTGAAAAAGGCCGACCAGGTGCTGATCGGCGGCGGTATGGCCAACACCTTCTTCAAGGCCCAGGGATACCCCATCGGCGACTCGCTGGTGGAGGATGAGGCCCTGGACCTGGCAAGAGAACTGCTGAAAGAGGGGAACACCCGGCTGCGGCTGCCGGTAGATGTGGTGATCGCCAACGCTTTCGACGCCAACGCCGAGAGCAAAGTGATCGCCATGGGTCCTGTGCCCGATGGCTGGCGCATCATGGACATCGGCCCGCAAACCATCGCTAACTTTGGCAAGCTGCTGCAAGAGGCGGAGACGGTGGTGTGGAACGGCCCGATGGGGGTGTTCGAATTCCCGCGCTTTGCGACCGGCACAAACGGGGTTGCCCGGGCTGTCGCCGAGAGCGGGGCTACCTCTATCGTGGGCGGCGGCGATTCGGTCGCGGCCATCAACCAGGCCGGGTTGAGCGACCGCATCACCCACATCTCCACGGGCGGCGGCGCATCTCTGGAAATGCTGGAGGGCCTGACCCTGCCCGGCCTCGCCGCATTGGAAGATAAATAACAGACTACGTGAGCATGGAGTCCGAATGCGCACACCATTTGTAGCCGGAAACTGGAAAATGTATAAGACCGTGGCCGAAGCGCGCCACCTGGTCTCGGAAATGGCCGCCGGTTTGGAAGGGGTGACCAGCGTGCAGCGGGTGCTGTGCCCGCCGTTCACCGATCTGCTGGCCGTGGCCGCCCTCCTGGAAGGGACGGGGATCAAACTCGGGGCCCAGAACATGCATTGGGAGGCGGAGGGGGCCTTCACCGGAGAAATTTCCCCGGTGATGGTCGCCGAGTTGTGCCAATATGTGATCCTGGGGCACTCCGAGCGCCGGGCTTACTTTGGCGAGACGGACGAAAGCGTGAACCGCAAGGTGAAAGCCGCGCTGGCCCACAACCTGACTCCCATCGTATGCGTGGGGGAGACCCTGGACGAAAATGAAGCCGGGCGGACGGACGAGGTGGTCTCCCGGCAGATGCTGGCCGGGTTGGACGGCGTGCAGCTGTCCGCCGGGCAAGAGCTGGTCATCGCCTACGAACCGGTGTGGGCGATCGGCACCGGGCGCGCGGCAACCGCCGAAGGCGCCAACGCGGTCATCGCCGGGGTCATCCGCCCGGCGTTAGCGAAGCTGTTTGGCGAGCAGGTCGCTCAGGCGACCCGTGTGCTGTACGGTGGGTCGGTGAAGGCGGCCAACGCGGCCGAGTTCTTCGGCCAGCCGGATATCGACGGCGCCCTGGTGGGCGGCGCCTCGCTCAAAGCCCAGGAATTTATCCAGATCGCCCAGGCTGCAGCCGGATAAGGACAGCCCGAGGCGCGGGATGGGTATTGGGCCGCCTGGCGGCCCAATACCCATCTCTCCAATCCCTGAAATGGTATTGTTCGAAGCCCTGCTCTGGCTGATCGTCATCTTCGCTCCCTTTCTGATCCTGCAACGCAGCCTGCACCGTGAGGCGCAGGCCATCTTTTTATTAATCACCCGCCGCAGCGAGATTTCGATCATGCTGTTCTCGCTGCTGTTCTTCCCGGGCGTTTTTCTGCACGAAATCAGCCACTATGTGATGGCCCGCCTGCTGGGAGTGCGGACCGGACGGCTGTCGATCTTCCCCCGCCCGTTGGCCGATGGGCGTTTGCAGCTCGGATATGTGGAGACCGCTCCGGCCGATTGGGTCCGCGATTCGCTGATTGGCGCCGCTCCGCTGCTGGCAGGCGGCGCGTTCGTCGCCTACGCCGGGCTTCAGCACTTGGGCCTGTACGAGCTGTGGGAAGCCATCCGGGTTTTGGGGGTCGAGGCGGCGCTCGATGTGCTGCCCGGCCTGTACCGCCGCCCCGATTTCTGGCTGTGGTTCTATCTCACCTTCGCCGTCAGCAGCACCATGATGCCCTCGTCCTCCGACCGGCGGGCCTGGCTGCCCCTCAGCATGGTTTTCGGCATCCTCCTCGCAGTGGGGATCTTCGCCGGGGCCGGACCCTGGCTGGCGGTGAACCTGATGCAGCCGCTCATCCGGCTGCTGCAGGCATTGCTGATTGTGTTCGGCATCAGCCTGTTCCTCCACGGTTTGCTGCTCGTGCCGGCCTGGGGGCTCAGGCAATTGATCTCGCGCCTCACCGGGCTGAGGGTGGTCCGCTGACCGCCCGGTAGATTAGATTTTTGCGAACCTGTTGAGTTTGAAAAGCAGAGCCGGGGAGGCTATGGTACAATGCGGTGCGATTGTATCGAAACAGTTGCAGTTGCAACACATGGGCACGCCTGGGCCGGCCTGTTTAGGAGGTAGATACGGTTATGGCGAAGTATTGGTATGCACTGCGGAGTAAGCCGAGAAAAGAAGATGTAGTCTGGCGGCAGGTTCACACCCAGGGGTTCGAAGTGTTTTACCCGCGCCTGCGGGTCAATCCGGTGAACCCCCGAGCGAAAAAGTGGCGGGCATACTTCCCAGGATATATGTTCGTCAACGCCGATTTGGATGAAGTGGGCCTTTCCGTCTTTCAATGGATGCCCCACGCCATGGGGCTGGTGTCATTCGGCGGAGAAGCCGCGGTCGTTCCTGAGAACTTGATCCACGCCATCCGCAAGCGGGTGGACGAGATTGCGGCTGCCGGTGGCGAGGTGATGGATGGCCTGAAGCCGGGCGATATCGTCCAGATCAGCGATGGACCATTCCGCGGGTATGAGGCCATTTTCGATTCCCGGCTGCCGGGCAGCGAGCGGGTGCGAGTGCTGCTCGAACTACTCGGCAACCAGCGGAAAGTGCCTCTGGAGATCAATCCCGGCCATATCCGGCGCAAGAAGTAACCCTCCAAAGAGGCGATTGCCGGGTACTTTTGCAGGGGGATGCAACAATTGAACCCAGGTGGTGGAACAGCGAGCCAGATCGCCAGGCATGATTGAAAAACCACCACCCTGGGTTTCTTGATTCCGGCCGGTAGATCATCCGTTGCGCCGGGCAGGGTTACCAACATGGTTCATGCGATCCAACGGCGCATAGGAAGCGTTGGGTCGATACAAAATTCTGTTGCAGAACGAGGAAAGCTATGAAGAACATCACTGTAATTGGTACCGGTTATGTCGGCATTGTGACCGCGGCCGTCTTCGCCGACCTGGGGAACAAAGTCATCGGCCTGGACGTGAACGAGGAAAAGATCGAGAACCTGAAGCAAGGGATCATGCCGATCTACGAGCCCGGGCTGGAGGAGATCATCACCCGCAACATGCGCGCCGGGCGGATTTCTTTTACGACCTCTTACCAGGAAGCCCTGGATGGATGCGAGTTCGTGTTCATCGGGGTGGGCACCCCCTCGGGAGTGGACGGTGAAGCCGATTTGCAGTACGTCGAAGCGGTGGCCATCTCCATCGCCGAGAACATGACCGCGCCGCTGATCATCATCAACAAATCCACCGTGCCCGTCGGCACCGGCGACTGGGTAGCGGATATCGTCCGCCGCCACCAGAAGCAGCCGGTCCCCTTCTCCGTCGTCTCCT
>CAYMLG010000153.1:0-6969 GCA_964391195.1 uncultured Anaerolineaceae bacterium
TCACCCTTTGTTAAAAAATTCAAGGGCTGCCCGGGGACTTTTCGGACAGCCCCCCTATTCTAGAGAAAGCCATACTTAGCCGGAAGATCGGCGGATGTGTATCATGTACACTGTGGTAAACTATGAATTTGGGCAGCTATCATATCCCTTAGTTCACATTTTTAGGAGGCAAATGCAATGACAGACAAGAAGTGGGTATACCTGTTCAACGAGGTAGACCAGGCCGAGAAGTACGTAGGTGGTGAGTGGGATAATGTACGAGCGCTTTTGGGTGGGAAAGGGGCCAATCTGGCCGAGATGACCCGCATCGGCGTCCCCGTCCCTCCCGGATTTACCGTTACGACCGAAGCCTGCAACGCTTACCTGGCGAACAACAACCAGTTCCCGGAGAACATGTGGGAGCAGGAGCTGGCCGCGATGGCCGAGGTGGAACGCCAAACAGGTAAGAAATTCGGCGATCCTTCCAACCCCCTCCTGGTCTCCTGCCGCTCGGGTGCCAAGTTCTCCATGCCGGGCATGATGGATACGGTGCTAAATATCGGGTTGAATGACGAGACCGCGCGAGGGATGGTGGCCTTGACCGGTGACGAGCGGTTCGTCTTCGACTCTTACCGCCGCCTGGTGCAGATGTTCGGATCGGTGGTGCTGGGCATCAGCGATGAAGCCTTCGAAGATCCTCTGGAAGCCTACAAAGAGCAGAAAGGGATCAAAGCCGATACAGAAATGACTGCTGAGGATTGGAAGACCATCACCGAGCAGTTCAAAGCGATCGTACGCCAGGAGACCGGGCGCGATTTCCCCCAAGACCCCAAAGAGCAGCTGCGGCTGGCGACCGAGGCGGTCTTCCGCTCGTGGAACGGCAAACGCGCCATCGACTACCGCCGGGCCACCAATATCGCCGATGACCTGGGGACTGCGGTCAACATTGTGACCATGGTCTTCGGCAATATGGGCTGGGATTCCGGCACGGGCGTCGCCTTCACCCGCGATCCGGCCACCGGCGAAAGGCGGCTCTACGGCGATTACCTGCTCAACGCCCAGGGCGAAGATGTCGTCGCCGGCATCCGCAACACCGAAAAGATCCAAAATCTCGAAAAAGACCTGCCCGAAGCATACCGGCAGTTCCTCGAAATCACCCAAAACCTGGAGCAGCACTACCGCGATATGCAGGACGTGGAGTTCACCGTCGAGCGCGGCCGCTTGTGGATGCTCCAGACGCGCAACGGCAAGCGCACGGCGAAGGCCGAGGTCAAGATCGCGGTGGACATGGCCACCGAGGGGTTGATCACCAAAGAACAGGCCGTGCGCCGGGTGACCCCCGAGCAGGTGGACACCCTGCTGCACCCCCAGTTCGATCTCAAAGCTAAGCAGCAGGCGCAAACTGAAAACCGGCTGTACGCCAAGGGCGTGAACGCCTCACCGGGCGCAGCCGTGGGGCAGATCTATTTCGACGCCGACACAGCCGAACGCATGGCCAAGGAGCAGAACCAGGATGTGATCATGGTTCGGCCCTTCACCAAGCCGGACGACGTGCACGGGATGCTGGCCGCCAAGGGTATTCTGACCAGCGAAGGCGGGGCCACCTCGCACGCCGCAGTGGTCGCCCGCCAGTTCGGGGTGCCCTGCGTAGTCGGGGCCTCCGAGGTGCGCATCAATCTGCAGAAGCGGGAGATGGTAGCCAACGGGACGGTAGTCAAGGAAGGCGAGTGGATCTCGGTCGATGGCACCACCGGCGAAGTGTACGTGGGCCAGATCCCGACCAGCGCTCCCAGCCTGGAGGAACAGAAAGAGCTGCTGACGCTGCTGGAGTGGGCGGACGAGATCGCCGCCACAGAGGGCATGCGGGCGGCTCCTGAAGGCTGGCCCACCCGTGGGCTGCAGGTGTGGGCGAACGCCGATTATCCGGCCGACGCCCGCCGGGCGCGCGCTTACGGGGCGAAGGGCATCGGCCTGTGCCGCACCGAGCACATGTTCTTCGAGCCCGAGCGGCTGCCGATCGTCCAGCGCATGATCCTGGCCGATACCTCCGAGGAGCGCACCGCGGCGCTCAACGAACTGCTGCCTTACCAGCGGGCGGACTTCGAAGGCCTGTTCGAAGCGATGGACGGTCTGCCGGTCATCATCCGCCTGATCGACCCGCCGCTGCACGAGTTCCTCCCTGCCGAGCACGACCTGCTGGAAGAAGTGATCACCAAGCGCGTCAAGGGCGAGACCGATGGGCTGGAGGAGCGGCAGGAGCTGCTGCGCCACGTCCAGGCGTTGCACGAGTCGAACCCGATGATGGGCTTGCGAGGCGTGCGCCTGTCGATCGAGATGCCCGAAATCGTGGAGATGCAGGTCCGGGCGATCTTCGAGGCGGCAGCCAACATGGCCCTCAAGGGCATCACCGTCAAGCCCGAGGTGATGATCCCGCTGACCGGCACGGTGAAAGAACTGGAGTGGATCCAGCCGCGGCTGGAGCGCATCGCCAAACAGGTGATGAAAGAGAAGAACGTCGACTTCGAGTATAAGTTCGGCACGATGTTGGAAATCCCGCGGGCGGCCGTCACCGCCGGTGAGATCGCCCGCGTGGCCGAGTTCTTCTCCTTCGGCACGAATGACCTCACTCAGATGACCTTCGGTTACAGCCGGGATGACGCCGAGCGCAACTTCCTGGTGACCTATGTGGAAGAAGGGATTTTGCCCCAGAACCCCTTCCAGACTCTCGACCGGGACGGCGTCGGTCGCCTGATGAAGGTGGCCGTCACCGAGGGCCGTAAGACCCGCACCGACCTGGAAGTGGGCATCTGCGGCGAACACGGCGGCGATCCGGCGTCGATCGAGTTCTGCCACATGATCGGCCAGAACTATGTGAGCTGCTCCCCCTTCCGGGTGCCGGTCGCCCGCCTGGCTGCGGCTCACGCCGCGCTGAAGCACAAGGGCCAGCCGGTGCAGATGACCGGCGGTTACCAGTAACCCTCCGTCTGTGGTTCGATAAGAAAAAAGCCAGGGCGTCTGTCCTGGCTTTTTTCTTTATCGTCCCTCCGCGGAGAGATTGCGGATGCAAACCTTGCGCGCGGCAACCCGTGGATGATCTCGTTCTCTGCGATCGGTCACAACTCGAGGCGGGTGTAAGCCGGGATCGTCCCCCGTGCCTCCAGGTACCAGAGCGGGGCGCGCGAGACCAAAACCCCAAAACGGTCGCTCACCGGTTTACGGCGATTGTCGCCGGGCTCTCCCGGATAACACTCCAGAGTCTCGTGCTCGTGGCAGTCTCGCCCGGTCTCACATACTCTGAAGCAAGTTGGACATATATAGAGCGCCTTCCCCGGCTCCATCTGATCTGCTCCTTTTCATCTTCCCCCTGGAAAAAGCCGGGACCTGGGTCGAAAAGCACGGCCAGGCCGGAGCGCGCAACCGGCCAGATCCCTGGAGATATTTTACCAGGGCGACCCTCCGATAATCACGAAAATCTATCGAAATTATATTTTCCCTGGAGTGAAGGTCACAGGTTCCTGGCGGTTCGAAAGCGTCCGGGCGTTAGCTCTCCATCAGCCTGCTCACCCTCTGGCCGAGGAACCACAGCGGCGCCAGAGCGCTGGCGATGCTGAACAGCCCGCCCAGGATCAGGCCGGCCAACTGGCCGTAGATCTCCGGCTGCCGGAGCAAGGAGGCGGCCACCGGCGGGCCGAAGAACAGCAGCAGGGTGAGCGGCAGGTGGATGAAACTGATCAGCCCGGAGAGGCAGCCCATCGACCCCTGGGTCATATGCCGGGGGTCCTCCCAATCGAAGCGGGCTCCCAAAACGCCGAATACGAGATTCACCCCGGTCAATCCGCTGATGACCAGGGCCCCAACCAGCAGGCTGTAGATCACTGCCCCAAGCGCAGCGCCCTGAATAAACGAGATCACCAGCAGGAAAAGCCAACCCAGGGCCACCGAGGGCAAGAATGCCACCAGGAATTTTGCCCACAGCAAGCGGGAGGGACTGACCGGCGCGGCTTTCAACAGCCAGTAACTCTTCCCCTCCTGTGAGAAACCGGCGCCCGCCAGGCGCGCGACGATCATCCAGGAGACGAACAGGGAGAGGCCCACGTTGGCATACAAGGACATATTCTCAAAAGCCAGCCTGAGCCATTCCGGCGCATCACCGCCCGATGGCATTTCGTCGCCGCCGCGCAGAAAGAGAAAGGCATACACCACACCGAAGATCAGCGGAGTGACCAGGTGGGACATATTGCGCAAATCTCGCTGCAGCATACGGAAATCTTTGCCGATCAGGGCGCGCACCTCGCGCGGCAGCAGCCACTCGAAGCGGCTGAAGGCCCTCCCCACCCAAGCGAGGGCCGCCGGGCGGCGTTCAGCGGAAGCGCCCCACAGCCGGATGCCAGGTCCGTTCGCCCGGCGGGGCTTCTTGCGCCGTTTCCCGCCCTGGATGTTCGCCCAGCCGGTGTAATACAGGCGTTCGGCGGTAGACAGCGCAGCCCAGAACAGGACCGCGGAGAGCAGCAGGGTCAGCAGGGTGAAGCCCAGGCCGGTGAGCCAGCGGCCTTCTCCAATCCCCACCAGCCCGCGCCCGGCCCAGGCCAGCGGCGACCAGGGTTGGTTGAACCGCTGCAGGAAGCCCAACGCCTGGACTGCGTCCTGCCCGGAATAATCGCCGAACCGCGCCAGGTTCCCGGTTTGGGAGCAGAGGAAAGAGAAAATGGCGCCGAGAAAACCGAGCACCTCGGCCACGCGGCGGGCGGGGACGATCCGCACGACCAGCATGACCAGCAGGCTGGAGAGGCCGGCGGCAGCCAGGGCGACAGCCGCCAGCAGGGCGAGCACCAGGGGATAGTAGAGCAGGTTGAAGCCCCGGGCGGCGCCCAGGCCCCAGAGCACCGGCAGCGAAAACAGGCAGATCAGGCTGAAGTTGGGCAGGATGGCCTGGAGCAGCTTGGCCAGGAAGACGGCCCGCAGCGGCAGCGGAGCGGTGAGCAGGAAATCCATATCGCCGGCCAGGTAGAGGGCCTGCAGCAGCAGGCCAAAGCTGGTGAGCAGGACCCCGGCGAAGGCCACGCCCAGGATTCCCACCGGCACCAGGTCCAGGAAAGGTCGCAGATCCCCCACATACTCCGCCAGCTCCGGCGAATTGACGAAGCGCAGCAGCAGCCAGCTAATGAAGAAACCGACCCCCAGCGCACCAAGCATCAGCAGCCCCAGAAGGACCCACCCGATCTTGCCCCAGGCGCTCGCCCGGCGAAATCGGCTGATGAAGATCACCACCTGCAGGCGCAGGAGCTTGCCAACCGAAGGCCACAAACCCGGCTCAACTACCGGCGCCCCCGAAAAGGTATTTTCGGCGAACAGCCCGGCCATTATTCCAGGACCTCAGCGATGGCGGCGTACTCAGCGCCCCCGGTCAGCTCGAGGAAGATATCTTCCAGGCTGCCGCCGGCTGCGCCGGTGCCCATGGCGCGCAGCTCATCCATGGTGCCGATGGCGATCAAACGGCCCTGGTTGATAATCCCGATGCGGTCGCACATGCGCTCGGCGATTTCCAGAATATGGGTGGAGAGAAAGACGGCCGCGCCCCGGTTGGCGAATTGGCGCAGGATATCCTTGATTAAGCGGGCCGACTTGGGGTCGAGCCCAACCGTCGGCTCGTCCAGGACCAGCACCCGCGGATCGTGCAGCAGGCCGGCCGCCAGGGCGGTCTTCTGCTGCATACCGTGGCTGTAGGTGTCGATCGGGTCGTCGGCTGCCCCGGTGAGGTCGAACAGGCGGAGCAGTTCTTCGGCGCGGCGTTCGGCGCGCCCCCGGTCCAGGCCGTACAGGTCGGCCACGAAGCGCAGCAGCTCGCGCCCGCTGAGCTTGGCGTACAGGTTCGGCTCGTCGGGCACATATCCGCTCACAGCTTTGGCGCGCAGCGCCTGCTCGGTCACATCGTAACCGGCGATGCGCGCCGTCCCCGAGGTCGGTTGTAAAAGCCCGACGATCATTTTTATCGTGGTGGTTTTTCCCGCCCCGTTCGGCCCCAGAAAACCGAAAATCTCACCTGAGAATACGTCGAAGGTCACGTCATCTACCGCGACCTTCTCGCCGAAACGCTTGGTCAAATTTTGCGTCTCGATTAGAGGTACCAATGTGCTCATCGTTCGTGATCCTTCCGAATATTGATCGCTGCGGTGCGGCTGTCTGCCATGCGCACTCCACCCCCTCATTCCGATCCCAATCCAATTCTGCCTGGCCCATGATCATTTGATCATACACCGCCACCTCCTTCCTGGCAAGATGCAAAGGGCTGCGGGTCATCACATTCTCAAAAATGAGGGTTTGAGTGCGGGTGAGCCGGGCTGGTCGCTGCGCGGCCAGCCCGGCTCACCTCGCGCAATCGGCCAACCATCCCGCCACAATCCTAACTCCCCACGTGCTTGTAGGGGCACGGCTACACCATAAACGACCCAGAACCGTAAATCTTCCCGCCGTGCCCCTTCCATCGGCCCACGACGCCCGCCAGGGATCGTAGGGCATGTTGCCATGCGACCGTATTTTGGTCGTCCTTGCCCCGTGATGCGCTCTGGTCGAGAGCCGCAAGATTGGCATCATGCGCTACGCCCGCAGCGGCCGAGACGAAGGGCATGTTGCCATGCGACCGTATTTTGGTCGCCCTTGCCCCCGCCGCGCCCCAAACAGGGCACGGCGGGAGGGTCCACGATTTTGTGTGGTTTATGGTATGGCCGTGCCCATGCGCCGGGGAGAAGCCGTCCACGAATGGCTGCGCGAGCACGAATACACGAAAACGGAGGGCTGGTACACGCCCGCACCGGGAATGGTAAGGCGGGGTTGGAGTGCGGACGCGCCTTAGGCTGTGGGAATCACCCAGCATGGGGATGGGATCCTTCCCCTGGCGACCCCCGCGACGCTCCAGCGACGCCCGACGCACAGGATGACAGGCATGAGGGGTTGGCCTGTGGCCGGGAGGGGTGGATGGCGTGGCATGACATG
>CAYMLG010000154.1:0-2108 GCA_964391195.1 uncultured Anaerolineaceae bacterium
GGGATCACCTTCCTGCTGTCAACCCCGCGCGCCGGATCGACCCTCCTGCGGGTGATGCTCGCCGGGCATCCGGGGATCTTCAGCCCGCCCGAGCTGCACCTGCTGCCCTTCTCGGGCATGCAGGCCCGCAAAGAAACGCTCGCCGGCAGCTACCTGGACGAAGGCTTGCAGCGCGCCCTGATGGAATTGAAGGGCCTGGATTTCGAGGCGTCGAAGGCCTTGGTTGAGGAATGGGAGGCGGCGGACCTGCCGGTGCAGGATGTGTACGCCATCCTGCAGGAGCTGGCCGAGCCGTGCATCCTGGTCGACAAATCCCCCTCCTACGGCCTGGATATCCAGGTGCTGGAGCGGGCCGAAGCGCTGTTCGAAAACGCCAAATACATCCACCTGGTGCGCCACCCCTACGCCGTGATCGAATCCTTTGTGCGCAACCGCATGGAGAAGATCTTCCCCAGCGCGGGCATGGACCCCGCCCAACTGGCCGAGCACGTGTGGGCCAGGGTCACCGGCAACACCCTGGACTTCCTCGAAGCGGTCGATCCCGAGCGGCACATGCTGGTGCGCTACGAGGACCTGGTGCGGGACCCGGAGCCGGCCGCCCGGCAGATCTGCGACTTCCTGGGCGTCGACTTCGATCCGGCCCTGCTCAACCCCTATGAAGGGCAGCGGATGACCGATGGCGTGCGCTCTGAGTCGCGCTCCATCGGCGATCCCAACTTCCTCAAGCGCCGGGCCATCCAGCCGGAGCTGGCCGAGGCCTGGCGTCAGGCCGAGATCCCGCACCGCCTGGGCGGGGTCGCCCGGCGTCTGGCCAGAGAACTGGGGTACGAAACCCCCTGGCCGCTGCGCCCGGCCCCGGTCCAAAAGGTACAAAACGGCGTAAAAACCAAAGGCCTGCCGCCAATCGAAGCCGGGCCACGCGGGGAAGAGGACCTGCGCCTGTCCTACGCTCAGCAGCGGCTGCTGTTCATCGAGCAGTTCGACCCCGGCGCGCCCACCTACAACATCCCCATCGCCCTGCGCCTGCGCGGCCGCCTGGACATCCCTGCCCTGGAGCGCAGCCTGAACGACATCCTCCGGCGCCACGAAGCCCTGCGCACCCGCTTCATATTCCACGATGGCGAGTGGCGGCAGGACATCCTCCCCGACCCGCGCATGGAGCTGCGCACCCTCTCCCTGGACCTGCCGGGCGACCCGGCCGAGCGCGATGCCCTGGTCCGCCAGCAGGTGCTGGACGAGGTCCGCCGCCCCTTCGACCTGAGCCAGGACCTCATGCTGCGCGCAGCCCTGTTCCCCCTCGCCCCCGAGGAGCACGTCCTGGCCCTCACCATGCACCACATCGCCTCAGACGGCTGGTCGGTGGGGGTGCTGGTCAACGAGCTGAGCGCCCTCTACCGGGCGCACCTGGCCGGGGATCCGTCCCCCCTGCCCGCCCTGCCGGTGCAGTACGCCGATTACGCCCGCTGGCAGCGCCGCTGGCTGACCGGGGAGGTGCTCCAACCCCACCTGGATTACTGGAAAGAGCAGCTGCTGCCCTTCCCGCCCGTCCTGGAACTGCCCACCGACCGCCCCCGGCCCGCGGTCCAGACTCACAACGGCGACCGCCTCCCCTTCCAGCTCTCCCCCGAACTGACCCAGGCGCTCAAAGCCCTCAGCCAGCGGGAAGGCGCGACCCTGTTCATGACCCTGCTGGCGGCCTTCGACCTGCTGCTCTACCGTTACAGCGGGCAGACCGACCTGGCGGTGGGGGTCCCCATCTCCGGGCGCAGCCGGGCCGAGGTCACCCCGCTGATCGGCTTCTTCGTCAACACCCTGGTCCTGCGGACTCGCCTGGATGCTAACGACAGCTTCCGGGCCTTGCTGAGCCAGGTGAAGCAGGCCGCCCTGCACGCTTACGAGCACCAGGATTTGCCTTTCGAACGCCTGGTGGAAGAGCTGCAGCCGGAGCGCTCGCTGAGCCACTCGCCCCTGTTCCAGGTGATGTTCGTCCTGCAGAACGCGCCCCTGCCCCCGGTGGAGCTGCCCGGCCTGAGCGCGACTCCCCTGGAGGACATCCACACCCATACCGCCAAGTTCGACCTGTGGCTCCAGCTCACCGATCATCCGGA
>CAYMLG010000154.1:2208-6943 GCA_964391195.1 uncultured Anaerolineaceae bacterium
GCCGTGGAGGAAGGGGAGCGCACCCTCACCTACACGCAGTTGAACGCCCGCGCCAACCGCCTGGCCGCCCATCTGCAGCAGCTCGGCGTGGGGCCCGAGAGCCTGGTGGGCGTGTTCACCGATCGCTCGATCGAGATGGTGGTGGGACTGCTGGGTGTGCTCAAGGCGGGCGGCGCGTACCTGCCGCTCGACCCCGCCTTCCCCCGCGAGCGGCTGGCTTTCATGCTGGACGACTCGCAGACCGGGATCGTGCTCACCCAGCAGAGCCTGATCGAGGATGAACTCCTCGCCAGGGACCTGCGCGTCATCTGCCTGGATGAGAGCGGGCCGGAACCGCCGGAGGGCCTGGAGGACCCGGATAGCCCCATCTCACCGGAAAACCTGGCCTATCTGCTGTACACCTCGGGCTCGACGGGCAAGCCGAAGGGGGTCGAGATCACCCATCGCAGCGTGGTCAATTTCCTGACCTCGATGGGCAGGGAGCCTGGTCTGAGCGCCGAGGACACGCTGCTGTCGGTCACCTCGCTCTCGTTCGACATCTCGGTGCTCGAGATCTTCTTGCCGCTGATCAACGGGGCGCGGCTGCTGCTGGCCGGCCAGGCGAGCGCGGCCAACACCGACCGCCTGCTCCAGCTCCTGGAACGCCCGGATGTCACCGTGATGCAGGCTACCCCGACCACCTGGCGCATGCTCGTCGATCTCGGCTGGCCGGGGAAGGAGAACCTGCGCATCCTCTGCGGCGGTGAAGCCATGCCCCGCGAGCTGGCTAACCAGCTCGTCCAACGCTGCGCGCAGCTCTGGAATATGTACGGCCCCACCGAGACCACGGTGTGGTCCGCCGCGCTGCGGATCGAGGCCGGAGAGGGTCCGGTGCCGGTCGGGCCGCCGATCGCCAACACCAGTTTCTACGTCCTGGACGAGTACGGGCAGCTAACCCCCACCGGGGTGCCGGGCGAACTTCACATCGGCGGGGATGGCCTGGCGCGCGGCTACCGCAACCGCCCCGACCTCACCGAGCAGCGGTTCATCACCGCCGCCCTGGACGGCGCTCCCCCACAGCGCCTGTACAAGACCGGAGACCTGGTCCGCAGCCGCCCGGATGGCACGCTTGAATTCCTCGGGCGGATGGACCACCAGGTCAAGCTGCGCGGCTACCGCATCGAGCTGGGGGAGATCGAGAGCCTGCTCGTCCAGCATCCTGCGATCCGCGAGGCGGTTGTCATCGTGCGCGAGGATACCCCCGGCGATAAACAGTTGGTGGCTTACCCCATCCTGGACCAGGGTGCGGAGCAGCCCACTGCCCTCGACCTGCAGGGCTTCCTCCGCCAGCAGCTACCAGCCTACATGATCCCCACCGCCTTCGTCTTCCTGGACGCCTACCCGCTGACGCCCAACAAGAAGATCGACCGCAAGAGCCTGCCCGCCCCGGAACGGGCTCCGGCGGATGGGCAGGAGGCGGGTGTCGGGCCGCGCACGCCGACCGAGATCAAGCTGGCGGCCATCTGGCAAGAGGTGCTGCCCGCAAAGAATGGGGATATCCACACCAATTTCTTCAACCTGGGCGGGCATTCCCTGCTGGCGGTCCAGGTCATCTCCAGAATCGAGGAAGTCTTCCAGGTGCGGCTTCCGCTGCGCAGTATCTTCGATGCCCCCACGATTTACGAGCTTGCCCAGTGCATCGACGAGCACCAGAGCGGGCAGGAGCCACCTGACCAGACCACCCTCGAGGAAAAACTACGCATGCTCCTGGGCTGAGGTAAGACTATGACACAGACAGATCCTTCATCACAGGTAGACCTTCAGGGTGTGCAGGTCGGTATTGTCTACTTCAAGCCACGCGACCCGACACTGAAACAATTGGGCCAGGCGGTGGAGCGCCTGGGCTGCCGGGCGGTCCCCTTCCAACATATCGGGCCTTTGCCCGCCGGCCTGGATGTCGTCATCGCCATCGGGCCGTTCGGCAGCCTTGTCCCGGTGGCCAGGCAGATCATGGCCTTGCCGGAGGAAAACCGCCCGGCGTTCGTGCTCAACATGACCGAGCAGTTCCCCAACCCGAAGATACCGGATTGGGCCCTCTATCCGTCAGGAGTGCTGCGCTCGCTGGTGGACCGGGTCGTTTACCGGCAGCAGGCTTCAGGGAACTGGGAGCCGCTCCCCGGGCTGAGCTCGCTGCTGAAATTCGCCCACCGCTACCGGTATTTCGGCGATTTACTCTGGCTGCGCCGCCAGGGGATCCTGACCGTGCTCACCCTGTCTTCGTACTGGACCGGCGACTTCTTGCGGGCCCGCGGCTTCGATCCCCTCGTGCTGCCCATCAGCACCGTGCCCGACCCGCAAAGCGGCCCGGAAGTGGAACGGGATGTCCCCGTGCTGTGGTTGGGCAAGATCGGTTCCTCCCGCCGCGGGCGGCTGCTCACCCAGCTCCGCGCCCAACTCAGGGAACGCGGCGTCGAGATGATGGTGATCGACGGGGTCGAGCACCCATACGTGTTCGGCGAGGAGCGCAACCTCCTGCTGAGCCGCACCAAAATCGTCCTGAACCTGCTGCGCGCCTGGTGGGATGACAACTCCCTGCGTTATATCCTGGCCGCGCAGAAAAGGGCTTTGATCATCACCGAGCCCACCCTGCCCCACACCGCGTTCAAACCCGGCGAGCACCTGGTCGTCGCCTCACTCGACAAGTTGGCCGACACCATCCTTTACTATCTTGACCACGAAGAGGAACGGCGAGAGATCGCCGAAAGAGCCTATGCGCTGATCACCAGCCATTCTCCGCTCGAACGCCTCCGCACAGTGCTCGAACAGGCTGTCATCCGCAGAGGGAGCCGGCAGCCGCAACACAGCCCACTCACAATGGAGTTCAACTGACATGGAAAAAGTGATCCTCTATGGGAATGGCTCGGTCGCCAGGATGACCTGGTTAGCCCTGAAACACGATTCCCCGTATGAAGTAGCCGCCTTCACCGTCGATCGCGCCTTCATCGACCAGCCCACTCTGTTGGACCTGCCGGTCGTCCCCTTCGAAGAGGTGCTGGACCTCTATCCCCCGGAGGAATACCGGATGATGGTTGCGGTCGGTTACGTGAGGGGCAACCAGACCCGGGCTGAGAAATACTACCAGGTGAAGGACATGGGCTACCAGCTGATCAGCTATGTCAGTTCGCAGGCCCTGGTCGCTCCGGAGGTGACCATTGGGGAGAATTCGGTCGTCGCCGCCAACAGCATCATCTCGGGCTTCGTGACGATCGGGGATAATGTGCGGATCGGCGTCGGCAGTTATTTGGGTCACGATACGGTGGTAGGGGATCACTGCTTTATCTCGGATTATGTGGTCGTCGGGGGCACCGTGACCATCGAGCCCTACTGCTTTGTGGGGCTGAACGCTACCCTGCGCAACCGGATCAAGATCGCCAGGCAGTGCTATATCGGCGCCGGGTCTGTCATCCTGCAAGACACCAAAGAGAAGCAGGTCTACATGGCCCGCCCGGCGGAACTGCTGCCCATCTCCAGCGACGAGCTCCCCCTGGTGTAAGGGCAGCCGGCATTCCTTTCCAACGGTCCAGCGGTAATCAACCTTTATCGGCAGTCGCCAATATCGAAGGAGAATGGTGGGGACAATGAAGATAAAAGCAGCGATCGAAGACCTGGCGATCTTCGGCAGTGAACCGGCTTTCCGGGAGAAACTGCACGTTGGGAGCCCAAATATCGGCAGTCGGGAGAGTTTGTTTGCCCGGATCAATGACATGCTCGACCGGCGCTGGCTGACCAACAACGGCCCGTTCGTGCAAGAGTTGGAGCAGCGGATTGCCGAGATGCACGGCGTAAAACACTGCATCGCCGTGTGCAACGCGACGGTGGGGCTGGAGATCGCCATCAAAGCCCTGGGGATGTCGGGTGAGGTCATCATCCCGTCGATGACGTTCGTCGCCACGGCTCACGCGCTGCAGTGGCAGGAGATCACCCCGGTGTTCGCCGATATCGATCCGTGCACCTACAATATCGATCCGGCGCAGGTGGAAGCCCTGATCACGCCGCGCACCACCGGTATCATCGGCGTGCACCTGTTCGGCCGCCCCTGCGATGTGGAGGCGCTGGCCGATATCGCCCGGCGGCACAACCTGAAGCTGCTGTACGACGCCGCACACGCCATCGGCTGTTCCAAGGATGGGGTCATGATCGGCGGCTTCGGCGATGCGGAAGTGTTCAGCTTCCACGCCACCAAGGTGTTCAACTCGTTGGAAGGCGGGGCGATTACCACCAACGATGACGACTTGGCCAACAAGCTCCGCCTGATGCGCAACTTCGGCTTCGCCGGCTACGACAACGTCATCTACATCGGCATGAACGGCAAAATGAACGAGATGTCGGCGGCGATGGGCCTGACTTCGTTGGAGTGCTTCAACGAATTCGTGACCGTGAACCGGCGCAACTACCACCTGTATAAGGAGGAACTGGCCGGAATCCCGGGCATTTCCTTGATCGCCTACAACGACGAGGAGAAATTCAATTACCAGTACATTGTGATGGAAGTGGATCCCGCCGCAGCGCGGATCAGCCGCGACCACCTGGCGGCCATCCTGATCGCCGAGAATGTGTACGCCCGGCGCTACTTCCACCCCGGCTGCCACCGGATGGAACCCTACCGCACCCTGTACCCAAAAGCCGGGGAGCGGCTCCCGGTGACCAACCGGCTCAGCGCCCGCTTCCTCTCCCTGCCCAACGGGAGCGTGATCGG
>CAYMLG010000155.1:0-6822 GCA_964391195.1 uncultured Anaerolineaceae bacterium
CGCTCTCTGTCAAAGGTCCTGATGAATGTCCTATCGAAATCGGGATCAATGTTCACTTCCGGAAAAGCGCTGCATGATCTATCCTATAGACATATGGACACCATGCGTCATATCCGTAAGTATTGGGTGCGCGACTGACCGGAAGAGGTGGGAAAGTGTCTCTGCGAGCCTATCTGTACATATTCCATAGAGGGATGATATGAGCGAAACTGCGGCAGCAGAACCATTAACCGCTCCCGCCCAGGCGCCGGCCCCCAAGAAACGTGGGCCACGCGGGCGGGTGATTATTTTTGGCATGTGGTGCAAGGGATGCCGGCTGTGTGTGGAGTTCTGCCCCACCGGGGTGCTGGAATTCCAGGACGACCGCCCCGTGGTGGTGAAACCGGAGAGCTGCACCGCCTGCCACTGGTGCGATACCCATTGCCCGGACCTCGCCATCGTGGTCGAGCGGCTCGAGGCCTGATTTTGATGAGGATTGTGCAGGCAACCTGTCAGTCGCGACTGGTGGTTGGGTTTAGGGGCGGCGCAACAGCCCCTAAACCCAACCACCACTACCTTCGACCGGCATTGCCGGCTGTCTGCTGACAAGTTGTGCATGCACACTGAAGAGGAGGCCAGATTGACAGTCAAATTGATGCAAGGGAATGAAGCCGTTGCCCTGGGGGCCCTGGCAGCCGGATGCCGGTTCTACGCCGGCTATCCGATCACTCCCTCCACCGAAATTGCCGAAGTGCTCTCCCGCGAGCTGCCCAAGGTGGGCGGCAAATTTATCCAGATGGAAGACGAGATCGCCAGCCTGGCCGCCTGCCTCGGCGCCTCGGCCGGCGGGCTCAAATCGATGACCGCCACCAGCGGGCCGGGTTTCTCCCTGATGCAAGAGCACATCGGCTATGCAGCCATGACCGAGATCCCCTGCGTGGTGGTCGACGTGCAGCGCCTGGGTCCGAGCACCGGCCAGCCGACCAGCGGCTCACAGGGCGATGTGATGCAAGCCCGCTGGGGCACCCACGGCGATCACCCCATCATCGCCCTCTCCCCCACTTCGGTGCGCCAGGCGTTCGATCTCACCGTCACCGCTTTCAACTTCTCCGAGAAGTACCGCACCCCGGTCATCCTGCTCCTGGACGAGGTGATCGGTCATATGCGCGAGCGGGTGGAACTGCCCGATTTCAACCGCGTGACCCGGGTCGACCGCACCGGGACGAGTGTGCCGCCCGAGTGGTACAAGCCTTACGGCGACTCGATCTCCGATGTGCCGCCTATGCCCGCCTTCGGGTCCGGCTACCGCTACCACATCACCGGCCTGTTCCACGATCCAAACGGCTACCCCACCCAGCGCCTGGACGAGATCGACCCCTGGATCGACCGCGTGCACCGCAAGATCGACCGCAACCTGCCCGACCTGGTACTCTACGACGCCGACGGGGTGGAAACGGCCACCACCGTGGTCGTCGCCTATGGGGCCACCGCCCGCAGCGCCCGCCACGCGGTCAAGCTAGCCCGCCAGAACCGGCATAAAGTGGGGCTGCTCACCCTGTATACCCTGTGGCCTTTCGCCGAAGCGGCCCTCTGCCGCCTGGCTCACGCAGCCCGGCGCATCATCGTGCCGGAGATGAACCTGGGCCAGATCGCGCTGGAAGTGGAGCGGGTCGCCGGGCGCAGCAAGGTGATCCGTGTAAACCGCGCCAACGGGGAGATGGTCACCCCGCAGATGATCCTCAGAGCCATCGAGGGACGCGCTTATGTCTCATGAACAACACTCTGCCTACGCATACTTGCGTCAGACCAAGAAATTCCCCAACGTTTGGTGCAGCGGCTGCGGCATCGGCATCGTCATGGGGGCGCTGATCCGCGCCGTGGGCCGGATGGAACTGGACAAAGACAACGTGGCCGTCGTTTCCGGCATTGGCTGTACCGGGCGGATGCCGGTGTATCTGGATTTCAACACCATGCACACCACCCACGGCCGGGCGCTGGCCTTTGCCACCGGGCTGAAGCTGGCCCAACCCCGCCTGCATGTGATCGTGGTGATGGGCGACGGCGATGCCCTGGCCATCGGCGGCAACCACTTCATCCACGCCGCCCGCCGCAACATCGACCTGACCGCTATCGTGGTCAACAACTCCATCTACGGCATGACCGGCGGCCAATACAGCCCCACCACCCCGTTGGACAGCAAGGCCACCACCGCCCCCTACGGCAATATCGAGCCGCCCCTGCCCGTGTGCGAGCTGGCGGTGGCGGCCGGGGCTTCCTTCGTAGCCCGCAGCACGGTGTACCATGCTGTGGAACTCGACCGCCTGATCGAACAGGCCATCCAAAAGAAAGGGTTCAGCCTGGTGGAGGCGGTCAGCTACTGCCACACCACCTTCGGCCGGATCAACAAGCTCGGAGGGGCGGTGGAGATGATGCGCAAGTTGAAAGAGAACAGCCTGACGAAAGCCGCCGCCGAGAAGCTCCCCCCAGAAGAGCGGGCGGGCAAGATCGTGCGCGGCGTCTTCTGTGACATCGAAAAGCCGGAGTACGGCGAGCTGTACGATGAGATCATCCGCCGGGCGCAGCAGGCGGAGGTGACACATGCCGGCTAAAGCCCAGATCGATCGCACCGAAATCCGCCTGGCAGGCGAAGGCGGGCAAGGGATGATCCTGGCCGGGATCATCCTGGCCGAGGCGGCGGCGATATACGACAACAAGAACGCCGTGCAAAGCCAGAGCTATGGCCCGGAGGCCCGGGGCGGGGCCAGTAAGGCCGAAGTGATCATCGCCGGTGGCGAGATCGATTTCCCCGAAGTCCTGGCCGCCGATGCGCTGGTGGCGATGAGCCAGGAAGCCTGCGATAAATACGCCTCGAACCTGAAGCCAAACGGGCTGCTGATCGTGGACGAGGAGAAGGTGGGGCGCGTGCCGGTGACCAGCGCGGTGAAGGCGCCCATCACCCGGCTGGCGGTAGAAGCTACCGGCAGGCCCATCACGGCCAACGTTGTCGCCCTGGGCGTGCTGGTGGGGATGACCGGGGTCGTCTCCCGTGAAGCGATTGAGAAAGCAGTCGCCGCCCGCGCCCCCAAAGGGACGGAAGAGGTGAATATGGCCGCGCTGGCAGCCGGTTTTGCCGCGGCCGAAGAACTCAAGCTGCAAGTCAAGGAGCGCTAATGGCAGCAGATAACTCCTCTCCCCTGAGCCAGAAACTGGCGAGCGGCCAAACGCTCATCGCCGACGGCGCCGCCGGGACCCTGCTGATGGCCGCCGGGCTGCCGGCAGGGACACCCCCCGAGACCTGGAACCTGGCCCGGCCCGCAGCAATCCGGGACATGCACCGCGCATACCTGGAGGCCGGGTCGCAGATCATCCTCACCAACACCTTCGGCGCCAACCGGGTCAAGCTCGGCCGCAGCGGGCTGGACGGGCAGGTAAAAGAGCTCAACCAGGCCGGAGCCGAGATCGCCCTCGAGGCGGCCCGGGGCCGGGCTTTCGTCGCCGGTGATATGGGGCCCACCGGCGAGCTGATGGCCCCCTTCGGGCCGCTGCAGTTCGATCAGGCGGTCGAAGCCTACGCCGAGCAGGCCGGCATCCTGGCCTCCGCCGGAGTGGATGCCTTGTGGATCGAGACTCTGACCGACCTGGAAGAGGCCCGGGCAGCCGTCACCGGAGCCCGCCAGGCTGCGGATTTGCCGGTGCTGTGCTCGCTCAGCTTCGGGCGCAAAGGGCGTACGATGATGGGCGTAAGCCCCAAGCAGGCCGCGGAAACGCTCTGGCCCCTGGGCCTGGCGGCCATCGGGGCCAACTGCGGCGAGGGGTTGGAGATGATCCCCGGGGTGCTGGACCAGTTCCGCCAGGCCCTGCCCGGCGCCTCGCTGATCGCCAAGCCCAACGCCGGCCTGCCGCGCCTGGAAGGCGAGCAGACGGTGTACGACATCGCGCCGGAGCAGTTCGCCGCCCAGGTAGCAGGGTTCGTAGAACTCAACGCACGGATCGTCGGCGCCTGCTGCGGCAGCAGCCCGGAGTTTATCGCCGCCATCGCCCGCCTCCTGCAGCGCTGAGGCGGACACCGAAAGTAGTAAAAGGTGTTTGTGAAGGTGTGCCCGACTGAGTCGACCGGCCGAGCCGACCACACCTTCACACAACAATGATTCTTTTTCCACGCTCATCGGGACGCGGTCCCGCCTGCTGGCAGGCCTGTTCCCGATGAGCGTGGAAGAACGGCCATTTTCGCTCCCCCCAATAGCAAACTGCAAAACCCAGAATAGAGTTCTCACCTGTGGATACAGGCCTGTAGACCGGCTTTTTATTGCCCCGGCAATCCGGCGGTTATAAAACGAGGGCCATTCTTGAGCTATAAGACGATGATGATGGGGATAACCAGGCCTTAACAGGGAAGGCCTTCGCCTGAGTCAGGCAGAGCTCATTTTCCCCCTGCAGTCAACACCCTACCCCCAGGTAAAACCCGGCCAGTGAGCGATGAGCGACTGGACAAACCGCTCGAAAGAGACCGCCTCGAGGCGGGCGGCTGCAGCCTGGCGCTGCTCCTCCTCGAGCGCCCTATCCAGCCCCGCTTGCAGCGCCAGGACCTTGTGGCGGGCCTTCATCCCGCCGGACGGGTGGCGCAGAATGTGCAGCGCCGCTTCATATGCGGTAACGGCCTGGCCCTGGTCCTGGAACCAGGCGGCCAACCCCGCCAGCGCATCGAGCGCGTTGGCTACAGCGCCGGAGCGGACCGCAACGAGCAGTGCCTCGTGGAAACAAGCCCGGGCGCGGTTTGCATCCCCATCTTGCAGCGCCGCGTCTCCCAGGTGGTTCAGGGCGCGCGCCAGGCTCCATGAATCGCCGATCTCGCGGAAGAGCCCAATGCACTCATCCAACAGGCGACATGCCCCGGACACATCCCCAGACGCGCGGGCCCTGAGCGCTATCCCCTCCAGGGCCAGGCCGCGGCTGAAGCGGTCCCCGGTCTCAGCCGCCAGGGTAATGCCCTCGGCCAGCAGGGCCTCTGCGCCCTGGTCCTGGCCCCGGCTCAGCAGGGTACGGCACAGATAACTGGCCGCCATCGTCACCAGGCGCGGGTCCCCCGTCTGGCGGGCGCGAGCCAGGGCCAGGCGGAGCATATCTTCCGCCTGCGCGTCATCGCCCCGGTCGTGAGCCACCCCACCCAGGCAGATGGTCAGGATCGCGATCTGCCACTCACGGCCCAGGGCCTGGTTCAATTCCAGGCTTTCCTCGGCGGCCGCCGCGGCCTGTTCGAGATCGCCGGCGGCCCAACAGGCGCGGGCCATATACCAGAGCACATCGGCGTACACAATCCGCTCGTTGTACTTCGCCAGCAAGTCCATGCTGCGCCGGAGCATCTCCAGCGCCTGGTCGATCTTGCCCAGGCGGAAGCTGAACCAGGCATACTGCGCCAGGATATCCCCCAACAGCACCTCGAATCCGAAAAGCTCGGGCTCGTCCTCAGGTAAGAGCCCGGGCCGGCTCTGCATCATCTCCAGGGCGTTGCGGAACAGCGTCTCCCCCTCCTGGAACAGGTTGCGCAGCTCGTGATACACCTTCAGCGGCACGGTGCCCTTGCGCAGGTTGAGAATCTGCCGGCGGCGGATGGCCCAATCCCAGGCCAGGCGCAGGTTGGCCATCTCCAGGTTAAGTTCCAGCAGGGCTTCCTTCTGGCGGCCGCTGCGAAGTTCTACTTCTCGGGCCCGCAGCAGATTCATGTAGAACTCCCCATGCCGGTCGCGGGTTTCTGTCTCGGCGTCCGGGTCCGACTGCAGGCGATGGGCGGAGTACTGGCGCACCAGCTCGTGCAGGTCGAACCTGCCGCCGCCCGTCCGCCGCAGCAGGGACTTATCTACCAACTCGGACAGGGTGAGCAGGTCGGCGCCTGCCACCTGTTCGGCTGCCTGGCGCTGGAACCCGCCCCGGAAGACGGACAAGCGCCGCAGCACTTCCTGTGCTTGTGGCGAAAGCATCTCCCAGGAGTGGTCGAACACCGCCTGGATCGAGCGGTGGCGTTCGGGGAGATCGCGGGTGGGGGCCGACAAGAACTTCAGATCGCGCTCGATCTCCCTGCAGATCTCTTCCACGCTGAGGGTCGGGAGCCAGGCTGCGGCCAATTCGATCCCCAGTGGCATGCCTTCCACCAGGCTGCAGATCTTGAGGATCGCCTGTTCGTTTTCCGGGGTAACGGTAAAATGCACATCCCGCCGCCGGGCGCACTGCAAAAACAAGGCCACGGCGCTGTAGCGCTGCAGCCGCTCGGGGTCCGGCAGGCGCCCTGGGCCGCTGTGCCCGGTAGCCGCCTGCTCCGGGTCCGGGTAGGGCAGGCCTGACAATTCGAACACCCACTCGCCCTGCAGCTTCAGCCGCTCACGGGAGGTGACCAGCAGGCGCACCCCCGGCGCCTGGGCGATGATATCGGCCAGCAGCCGGGCCTCGGAGATAAGATGATCCAGGTTGTCGAGCACGAGCAGCAGGCGCTGGGAGCTCAGGTAGGCGGACAACTGGCTGAAAGGCGAGCCGCTGCCGGAGAAGGTGTAGCCCAGGGCGCCGGCCAGCGTGGGGAGCAGCTCGGCCGGATCGGAGACCGGGCTGAGGGAGACGAAATACACCCCGCCGGATAGCTGCTCTTGCTGCCAGGGCGCGACCAGCCCGGCCGCCTGGTGGGCGATCTCCAGGCTCAAGCGCGTCTTACCGATCCCCCCTTCGCCTGTCAAGGTCAGCAGACGGCAGTGGGGGTCCTGCAGCAGGCGGGCGATCTCGACCAGCTCCACTTCCCGCCCCACCAGCGGGTTGGGGGCGGCGGGCAGGTGACGCCGGGGGGGCGGGATGGCGGCCGGG
>CAYMLG010000156.1:0-6798 GCA_964391195.1 uncultured Anaerolineaceae bacterium
AGTAGTCGCCACTCCGGATGACTTATCGGGGGAGTGCTCTCTCTAGATATTCTCAAAATCGCCAGCCAGGCTTCGAAGTAAATGTATTTAGGAGATGAGTTGGGTTACGCAGTAGCCCCACTCATCTCCCAAACCTTCATTCTTTGGAAGTCCCTGGTTGCTTAGTGAAAAACCCTGGAACCGCATCGGGTTATAATAATTTTATGAAACGTCGCCTGGCGGTGTTGATGCTGATTCTGGTGCTGGTCCCCGCCGGGGGGATCGGCTACATGCTTGGTTCGCCGCGCCTGGTGGAGGTGTCGCCGGAGGCTGGCGCGGTGCGGGTGGCGGCGGGCGCTCCCCTGCGCCTGGTCTTCTCCCATGCTATGCGGGCGGAGACGGTGCTCGAGCGCCTGAGCATCCGGCCCGAGGTCCCCGGCGAATTCACCTGGGAGGAGAAGACGCTGGTCTTCACCCCAGACAAAGCCTGGCCGAGCGGGGCAGCGGTGCAGGTGCGGCTGCAGGCCGGCGCGCAGGCGGGGGCCTGGCCCTCGCTTTCCATCCGCGAGGAGGCGAACTGGACCTTCACCGTGGGGTACCCGCGCCTGGCCTACCTGTACCCGGCCGAGGCCGCCGCCAACCTGTACCTGTTCGACCCGCAGACGGGCGAGAGCCTGGCCCTGACGCGCAGCGTGGGCGGGGTGTTGGAGTTCGATGTGAGCCAGACCGGCGCGCTGGTGTTCTACAGCGCCCAGAATGCCGAGGGCGGCAGCGATATTTACCGCCTGGACGTGAGGCGGGCCGAAGAGCAGGCGCGGTCCGGCGGCAGGCTGCCCGAGCCGGCCCGGGTGGTGGACTGCGGGCGGGCCCACTGCCGCTTCCCGCAGGTCTCGCCGGACGGGGGATGGCTGGCTTACGAGCGGGCGGCCTTCGCGGGCAGCGCGGAGCCGGCTTTCCAGCGGGTGTGGTTGTTGGAGCTCACCCCGAGCACCGGGGAGCCGGCCGGCGAGCCAACCCTGGCCACAGACGAGAGCCACCAGACCCTGCAGCCCGATTGGTCGGCCCAGGGCCGGTTGAGCTATTATGATTCCAACCTGGGCAGCTTTGTCTTTTGGGACCCGGCGGACGGGCAGGTGGGGACGGCCGAGAGCCGCACCGGCCAGACCGGGAGTTGGGACCCCGGCGGGCGGCTGTTCGTCTACCCTCAGGCCGCTCCGCTGGAGGCCGATACGCCCGACGTGAGTGGGTTGACGGCGCCCCGCAACAGCTTCCTGCTCCGCTACGACCTGGGTGATGGCTCGACCGTGGACCTCACCGGCAGCGACCAGCTCGAGGACACCTCCCCGGCTTTCGCCCCCGACGGCGCCTGGATCGCCTTCGCCCGCAAAGACCTGGATATCCTGCGCTGGACCCCCGGGCGTCAGTTGTGGGTTATGCGCCCCGATGGCTCGGAGGCCCATCCGCTCACGAACTCGCCCTTCTACAACCATTACGCCTTCGCCTGGAGCCCCGGCGGAGAGGAGATCGCTTACGTGCGTTTCAATCAGACCGAACTGACCGAGCCGCCCGAGATCTGGGCGGTGGAGTTCGAGAGCACTCAGGCGCGCAAGATTGTGACCGGAGGGTATGCCCCACAATGGATCCCCTGATCGCCATCGGAGAGCAGGCCCCGAACTTTCGCCTGCCGGACCTGGAGGGGGACTTCCACAGCCTGGAAGACTGGCGCGGTAAGATCGTCGTGGTGGAATTCTGGTCGGCCGAGTGCCCCTGGGTGGAGCGGGCCGACCGGGTGCTGCTGAGCGGGCTGGAGCGTTGGGGCGAGGGGGTGGTGTTCCTGCCGGTGGCGGCCAACGCCCACGAGCCTCAAGAGCTGATCGCCGAGACGGCGGCGCAGCGCGGCCTGCCGCGGGTGCTGCTCGACCGGGAGCAGCAGGCGGTGACCGCTTTCCAGGCGCAGACCACCCCGCACCTGTTCATTATCGACGGCGAGGGGCGGCTGCGCTACCGGGGGGCGGTGGACGATGTCACCTTTCGCCGTCGCACCCCCACCCGCTTCTACGCCGGGGAGGCGGTGGAAGCGCTGCTCCAGGGCCGGGAGCCCGACCCGGTGGAAACGGCGGCTTACGGCTGTGTGATTGTGTTGAACGAAGAGCTGTCCTAGCACAGGCGGGCTCCGGCCCCGCCAGGGAGGATAAGGACGATGGAACTGACCACGGAGATGATTCTGTTCATCGCCGCCGGTGGGCTGCTGCTGATCATTCTGATTGCCCTGTTGATCTGGCGCATCCGTTCGGTGCGCTCGGTCCACACCCAGGAGCCCATCCCGCAGACCGGAGGAATGGTTTCGAGCCGGCCCGCGCGAATTGAAGGGAGCGAGCCGCGGCTTGGGCCCACCTTCGAAGAGCTCAACCCGGGGCCGCCGGACGAGAACAGCGCTTCCAGCACCCTGCAGACCGCGGCCTACAACCTGCGCATCGAAAAGATCCAGGACCAACTGCGGTACACGGTCAACGGGGTGACCTACCGGGCGCTGGAGGAGATCCCCGACCCCGAACTGCGCAAGATGGCCGCCAGGCTGCAGGAGAAGACGATGCGCGGCCAGGCCCTGGGTTGGGAGCAGCAAGAGGCCTTGCGCCAGGTGTGGATCGGCGACCAGAAGACGATCGAGGCCCGCAGCCCGGAACACACCATCAGCGTGCAGAACACGGGCCGTACCACCCGCTTTATTATCAACGGGATGACCTATTACGATCTGAAGGAGATCGTCGATCCGGATATGCGGGCCAAGGTCAAGGAGTTGATGGATAAAATGGTGTAAAGCCAATAAAAAAAATCCTGGCCGCGCCAGGATTTTTTATTGGCGTAGAGCTGCCCCCGCGCCTTCGGTTCATGGGGGAGCAGACTGGCGTTTTTATCGGCTTAGATTTGCCCTCGGGCCTTCAATTCCTGGGGGAGCAGGCTGGCGTAGATAAAGCGGTTAGCGGGGACGTCGAGCCCGGCCTCGGCGGCCATGCGCACCACTGCCCCGTTCTGCGCCTCCAACTCTGAGGGCCGGCCGGCGAGGATGTCGCGCACCATGGAGGCGGTCACCTCCGGCGCGATCCTGTCGATGAAAGCCAGGCGCTGGGCGACGGCATCCTCCGGTAAAGCCACGCCACGACTCCTGCCGACGAGGGCGATCTCTTCCAGGGTCTGCACGAGCAGGCGGCGGGTCTCGGGGATCGAGCGGAAGACGCCGATGGGGAAGCGTGTCACCGCGCCCACCCCGCTGACGGCGGCGATGAACAGGAACTTCACCCACATCGCGACGTTGATATCGGCCGGGACCTGGACGTTGACTCCGGCCCGTTCGAAGGCCTGTCGCAGGCAGTTCACCCGTTCCGTCACCCGGCCGTCCAGCTCGCCAAAGGCCACCAGCGGGTCGATGCCCACGTGGCGGATATGCCCCGGCCCGGCGACATGGGCTGAGATCTGGCACAGCCCGCCCAGCACCGCCTCTGCCCCGAGCACTTTGGCCAACTGCTCCGGGGCCTCCACTCCGTTCTGGAGAGGCAGCACACAAGTCTGCGGGCCGGCCATGGGGCGGATGGCCTCCGCCGCCTCCGGCACCTGCCAGGCCTTGACGCCCACCAGGACGGCGTCCACCGGGCCTACCTGCGCCGGGTCGGCGCTGGCCTGGGCCGGGCGGATGACGAAATCGCCCTGGATCGAATCGACCCGCAGCCCGCTGGTCTGGATGGCCCGCAGGTGCTCCCCGCGAGCGATGAAGATTACTTCCTCTCCGGATTTCGCCAGGCGGGCTCCGAAATACCCGCCCACACCTCCGGTGCCAAAGACCGCAATACGCATCGTTTCACCTCCACGTGGAACCTGGCACTTCTCATGAACGTCTAATAATTATACTGTCATCTGCGGATAACAGCATCAGGGATGGGTTGCAGTGTCATGGCTATCTCAAGAGGAGTTTTGTGGGGGGATGGACGGCGGGACCGCCGCCCATCCCCCCACAAACAAACTGACAAATAATGCGTCCACACCGGGCTGCGTTCGGATTCGCCAAGTTGACAAAAATAGAGTAAAATCACCGAAATCTCGACTGGAGCGATGTTATTCCATAGAGCAGTGTAAGTTGGCGGCAACGCCGTGAGCTTGGGCTGCGGGTTCGACCCAAAACCAATCTTCAGAAAGCTGACTTTGAAACCATGAGTGATAAAGAATCTGCACAGGACGTAATCGAAGCCTATCGCAAACGCCAGCAAGCGGCCCAGCGCGCTCCGCTCATCCTGGGCGCGGCGGCCCTGCTGCTGGTCGTCGGGGCTGCGGCACTGATCTTCTGGCTCCTCGGGCCAGACCAACCCTCGTTTTCTATCGGTGGGCTGTTCGCTACCGATACCCCCACCCCGACGGTCACCAACACTCCGACCAACACGCCAACCCACACCGCGACCGCCACGGTCACGGCGACCCCCACGGAAACTGCGACGGTCACCCCCACCCCCACCCCCGAAGGTCCGTTTGAGTACCAGGTGCAAGAGGGCGACAACTTGTGGAGTATCGCCCAGCAGTTCGAGGTCGATCTGCTGTTGCTGCTCACCATCAACAACCTGGACCCGGCGAACCCCATCTTGACGGTGGGCCAGACGCTGGTCATCCCCGGCCCAGACACGGAACTGCCGACCTCGACGCCGGTTCCGGAAAACCTGCCGCGCGGCACACGCTTGGAGTACCAGGTGAAAGTGGGCGACACGCTGCTGTCGATCGCTTTGCAGTTCAACAGCACCGTGGAGGAGATCAAAGAGCAGAACGATATCGAGAATGAGAATGAAGTGTTCGTCGGCCAGACCCTGATCGTGCCCGTGAACATCGTCACCCCGGTTCCCACGAACACCCCGGTCCCACCGACGGAAACACCCGGCCCGGGTACGCCCTCCGTCACCCCCGTTCCGCCCACCGCGGCAGCTACAGATGCTCCGGCCGAGAGCGATACCCCGGCGGCAACCGAAACCCGGACGCCATAAGCCGGCTTAACCCACAAAAAAACACGGCTCATCCCGTAAGTTTGGGATGAGCCGTGTTTTTAACGACAGGTCTCCCCTCCCCAAGATAAGTGTCATCTGGGTCCCGGCGCTCTGCGCCATTGCCCGCCTCGTTCCACTGTAGTGCGCTGACTCAACCCAGTTCTGCCCCGCAGTGCAGGCAGTGCACCGGCCGGTCTGCGGACAGAACAAGCTGCTCGTAACCGCAGTCGGGGCAGGTATGGCAAATCTGGGCCTCGGATCCGCATCCGGGGCAGTAGGCGTCTGTGGGAGCGAGCACCCCTCCGCAGGTCACGCAGTGCCGGCCTCCCCGGGTGGAGGGGAAGGAAGCGGCGATGGGGTGGGCGGAGGCCTGCCGGACGCCGGGAGCCAGGTAGGTGAACATGATCGTCCCCACCAGGAGCAGGCTCCCGGTGCTGAGCAGCAGCCCACGCCAGGGGGTGAGCTGGCCCACCGAGAATATGCCCAACACCAGGAAGAGCAGCCAGGCAGTTTTCCGCCAGGTCTGCTGCCAGCCGCCCACCAGGCCCATGTAGGTGAGGACCAGGCCGGCTGTGGTTATAAAAGCGGTCATGGCGGCCAGGACCGGCGCAACGAACCCGCTCAGGAAAGTCAACAGGGGGAAGAACAGGGCCAGCCCCCACCCCGCCAGCAGGTACACTTCCAGGCGCAGGATCAGCCCGCTCTGGTAAAAGAGAGCGGCGAAGGAGACCAGCAGCAGCACGACCAGGAAGGGGGAGACCCGGGCCAGGTTCTGGAACTCATCCTGAAGCTGGGCCACGCGCTGGACGAAGCTCAGCCTGGCGGGCAGTTCCACGCGGATATCGCGGTTCGGGATCAGGTTGGAATACTCCCAGCGAAAGGTCTTGACCATGTCCCCCTGTGTTGCCTCCGTGGCGTCCAGCGAGTTTTCAGCCGTGCGGCTGCCCGGAGGGCCGATGACTTCGATGGTCACATCTACATCCAGGCGCTGGTCGCGGTTCAGGGCGTAGACGAAGCTGTTGGCCCCATCCGCCTCGTAGCTGATCAGCAGGCGGTGGGGTTCTCCGGCGGCGAGCCGGGTTTGCCAAACGAGCTGGTCAGGCGAATAGCTCACCCCCTCGGGTTCGGCCCCATCGACGAGGAAGACGACGTCGTGCAGGCTCACCAGGTTTTGCGGGAAAGGGAAGATCAGTTCGACGGTGGTGTCCGGCTCTGGGCCGGAATACGAGAGCTGGTACTCGCTGGTGAAGTTTAGGGCGTAGACGGTGGCGCCCACCCCTTCCTGTTCGTCGAAGCGGGCGACCAACCGGGCCCGCACCCGGTTGTGCCACTCGGAGATCTCTGCCGGGGCTGCCTGGCCGCCGGGCAGCAAAGTGCGCCAACTGGGAGCGGGCTGGACGATCTTCCGGCTCTCTTGCAGGTTCAGGTAATCACGCTGGGCGGGCGTGAACAAACCTTGCGGCTGCTGCCTGGTGAGGAACTGGTTAAGTACCAGGAAGCTCACCAGCACGGCAAGTAGGAACCCGTTGACAGCCAGGCCGCGCACCCATTTCCAGTTGTGCATTGATGACTCCAAGACTATGTCTCCGGCCAAAAACCCCTGTATCAAGAATAACGGTCGGGCTGTTCAGGCGTTACAGATCGTATCAGCCTGACATTTTTGTCAGGTGAGGCGCCGGTTAATGTAAATTTATAAAATCATCTTGTAATCGGGAATGGTCTTTCACCGCCGCAGCCAGCCCCCGCCTCGCGTAACCGGAAACCCACCCACCTGCGATCAGACCCGTCCGGCGCGGCGTAG
>CAYMLG010000157.1:0-6741 GCA_964391195.1 uncultured Anaerolineaceae bacterium
AATGTGAACTCTTCTTCGCCGTCCACGCCGAGCAGAGCATCCATCGCCTGCTGGTTGAACGCGCCCACGGCACAGGTCCCGGCCCCGATGGCCTCACAGGCCAGGTACAGGTTCTGGCATAAGTGGCCGGAGTCCTGGGCGATGAGCTTGGGGGACAGGGGGCCGTAGCGCCACTCGGTGCGGTAGGGGATGGCGGTCCAGGCGAAGGTCACCGCGCTGTGAGCGGCGAAATCGGCGCAGCTTTGCGCCAGGCGGGTGGATAAATCCTCGACCGGCCCGAGGAAGCACAGGCGGTGGTCCAGGGCCAGGTAGCGGTACAGCCCGGGTTCAAGACCGGACACGCGCAGCACAGCCAGGTAGGTCTCAAAGGGATGGCGGGCGCCGCCTGAAGGCACGGTGCGCTTTGTAGACAGCCCGCCGCCCACTACCCGGTGCACACCCTGGGTGGCCCATAGTAAAAAAGACAGCTCCGCCAGGCTCAGAGGTTCGGGGCTGTACTGGCGCAGGCTGGAACGGCGGCGCAGCAGATCGAGCAGTGGCGCCTGCCCGAGGGTGAACGAAGCGGGATCGTCAAGGTCGATCAACGGCGCTCCATCCGGGGCGGGCTTCTGCAGTTCGGGAGCGGGTAAGCCGCGCTTTTGGCCGGTCTCTAAGTTTGCCCAACGGGCCCACAGGTTGGCTTTGATCCACTCTCGGTTGGGTTTGAGTTCTCCCATGAAGCTTCTCCTATCTACTGGGATGAAACGGGTCAGGGTGAAGCAAGGTTTATTTGTCCGTCAGCGCTGATCGTGATCTTCCTTCGGGTCTTCGGCCAGCATCAGCAGCCCCCACCCGCTGATTGCCCCGGCAAAGCCCCCGGCCACCAGCCCCCAGGCGATCAGCGGTTGTACGGTATCGAGCAGCATGGCGGCTGCATCGCCCAGGAACAGCCCTACCCCCCAGGCGAGGACGTTGATCAGCACCCATAGGTAGGCCCGGTTGAACCAGGAGCGTACCAGCAGCCATTCCACGGCCCCTACCACGGCCCCAAAGGTCGGGGCGTAAAAGAGTATATCGAGATCCATGCCGGACCCGGTGGAGAGGTCCCACTCCTGGATGGGGGCGGCCAGGATGATCCCAAGCAGCACGCCCAGGCTCTTGACCAACACCCAGAGCTCGGCGCGCTCCTGGTGGCGGCGCAAGATCAGCCATTGGGCCACGCCCAGGGTAGCCCCCAGGGTGATAAAGCCCAGGAGGCCCCCCACCAGCCAGCCCACGGCGCTGGCCAGGGTCCAATGAAACCAAAAGGTGAGCCGTTCGCTGGGGGTATCCATGATGCACTGCCCCGTTCAATGCTGGAGGATGGAGAACTGCACCTGCCCGTCCCCGGCGATCAGTTCGCCTATGCCGCCCACCGGGAAGGTGAACTGGGGCGTGGTATGGCCGAAGCTGGCGTCGGTCACGATGGGGATGTTGGTCAACTCCTTCTTGGTCCCCAATATGTACCTGAGTTTTTCGGGCGTCATCCCGGAGGCGATCTCGAACCGCCCGATGATCAGGCCGCGCACGCCTGAGAATCCGGGCTGGTGGATCAGGGATTGGAGTTGGCGGTCGAAGACGGGCGGGGTGGATTCGCCGTCGTCTTCGAGCAGGAGCAGGGTCCCTTCCAGGGAGGGCATGTATTCGGTGCCGTTGAGCAGGACGATGGTGGAGAGGTTGCCGCCCAGCAAGCGCCCCCTGGCCCGCCCCGACCGTATGACCTGGTACCCGGTGTTGGGATGGAACACCCGGTTCTCCTGGTCCTGATACCAGGCATCGTTGCTCCAATGGGGTGCGGGGAGCACACCGTAGGGTCCGGGCTCCATCAGGCACCAGACGAAATGGTCCAGCGTGTATTCGATGCCTTTCTGCATGGCGAAGGTAGTGAAATGCGGGCCGGAATAGGTCACCAGGCCGGTCCGGGCGAAGATGGCGTTCTGCAGGGCAGTGATGTCCGAATAGCCGCAGAAGACCTTCGGGTTGTCCCGGATCAGGTCGTAATCCAGGTAGCGCAGGAGCTGGTTGCTGTTGTAGCCGCCGAGAGTGGTGAGGATGGCCTTCACCTGGGGGTTGGCGAAGGCGGCGTGCAGGTCTTCGACCCGGCTGCGGATCGAGGAAGAGGCGAACTCATCCGATTCGACGGCATGCTGGCTGAAAGTGACGCGTAACCCCAGCCCTCCGAGAGCCCGGCGAGCGAGATTGCGCTGGCCTTGGGGGATGACGGCCAGACTGGTGGCCGGGGAGACCACCCGCACTTCGTCGCCCGGTTTGAGTTTTTGGGGAAAGATCACCTGGGGAATGGACATACCTAATTGTACCGGATTTCACACCGGCGGGCGAGGAGGACCCCGCTAAAACAAAACACCCTGAAGGTCTCAGGGACCTTCAGGGTGTTGTTGGTCTCGCGAGCGGGCGCTACTGGTTCGGAGGGCTGAGCTGGCCGCGGACAACGCCGCCGGGGAATTCGGAGTTGTGGACATTGACATAGTAGTTCATGGGGTTGGCGATGATGTCCTGAACCAGGGCGGGGTCGACGTCTGGGGTGCAGCCGGTGGAGACGCCGGTCTCATCTGGGGGGAGGAAGGGTACGACGATAGGGCCGTTCACGTCCGCCGCTCCGGCGTGGATGTGGGCAGCAGCGGCCGGCAAGACGATATCGGCAACCACGATCGAGAAGCAGACGGTGTTGTTCTCCGGGTTGATGAATACGTTGGAGCGGCCCGTGCCATCGGGATCGGCCGGCGGTATTTCATTGGCGCCGCTCAGGCTGGCGCGCAGCAGCACCGAGTCGGCCTGGGTCTGTTTGAAGACCTCGTACACCGCGCCGTTGGACAGGGAGACCACGTACAGGTTGCCGTTCGGGCCGGTCTCGAGGTCGGTGATGATGCCGAAGCCGGTGCCGACCACCAGGTCTTCGCTGCCGATCAGGCTGTTGAAGGTCCGGTTTTCGGCTTCATTCGGGCCGACGAACCGGCGGCGGTTTTCCTGCAAGTCGAAGCGCAGAAGCGGCCCGCCCACAGGCAAAGGCACCGACAGGCCGGCGAAGAGGTCGCCGTTGTACGGATCGCCCAACCCTGCTCCGTCCATGAAGCCTACTGCGGCCGGGGCGACGGCGAACTCCCAGGAGAACTCGGGGTCCGAGAACTGGGAGCCGGGCAGGCGCGTCAGGCGGCTGAGGGCCTCCTGGCGGGTGGTGGCGATATTGTTCGGACTCCAGCGGAATTGTTGCAGGTTGGGGAAGTCCTCGTTCTGCAGGGAGGTGGTTTCGATCTGCCGGTAATTGGCCACATCGTCGGAGGGGCCCATGATCTGGATCCAGCCGGAGTTGAATCCGGGGCGGACCAGGTTGATTTCATCGTAGGCGTCTTCGCCGTTCTCCGAGATCCACAGGTTGCCGGTCATGGGGTCAACATCCATGCCGAAGCTGTTGCGGATACCGTAAGCGAAGGTCATCTGTAAGTTCTCGCCGATCTCTCCTGTGACGGCGGAACCGAAGTCATAGAAGGGGTTGTCGGTTGGGATGGTCCCATCCGGGTTAAGGCGCAGGATCACGCCGGTGTGATGGGCGTCGTCAGGCTGCGGCCCGCCGAACTGGTCGTCCGACTCGAATGGGATCAGGCTGACCCCCAGGCCGCCCTGGGATTCTCCGCCGGAGGCGGCCCGGCCTTCGTCGCCCTCACCGCGACCGCCTTCCATACCGGTGGTGTAGGTGATGGGCCCGGCGGGCAGGTTCTGCATGGCGCTGCGGCGGCCTACATCGCCGATGATGATGTACAACATACCGTCCTGGCCGAAGGTGATCACGCCGCCGTCATGGTTGCCACGGGGCGGCTGATCCTCATCGTCCTGGCCGCGGGGGATGGGCGCTCCATCGTTCTGGAAGGAGCGCATTTTCACAAGGTTGCGTTCCCAGGTCAGGTTCGTGCCGTCCCACACGAAGCGATCTACCCGGTTGCCGATCAAGGGCACCGCCAGGATATCGTCGCTATCATCTCCGGTGAGCGGCTCATCGGCACATTCGATTTCTGAGGGGAAGAAGGGAGTGCCAGTAGGGGGTGGTGCGGCGCACGACCAGAACAGGTACACGAAGCCGTTGTTAGCGAAGTCGGGGTCGAGGGTGATCCCGAGCAGCCCCCGTTCGGAGGCGGAGTTGACAGCCAGGTCGAGCGGGATGCCCTGTACCTGGCCGTTGACCACGTGTTTGACCTGCCCGGTGTTCTTTTCGATGACGAACATTTCGGTTTCGTTGAGGAAAGCCAGGCCGATGGGGGTTGTCATACCTTCCACTACCGTCCGGACCCCAAGGGCCGGGTCAAGCAAAGCCGGGCCCGTATCCTGGGCGCCAACATTACCACTAAGCACGAACGAGCCGATGGCTACAAAGATGAATAGGGCGCCGACCAGCTTGTACAGAAAACCTTTCTTCGACATCGTATTACCTCCAACTGTTCAGTTACATACCAATCGATTGGGCCTCACGGTGCACTATAGACTCACCTCCCTTCGACCGTGAGGGGGCTCAGAATGCCAGATAATCCTGACTGGGCTATGCCGAATCGTGACGCATCCTATAGGTACGGAAGTGCTTCGGTATCGGATTAATCGATTCTCACAACTGGGGTGGATACGGCGGGCGACGTCCAGGGCACATCCACTTCAGCGCTCTCCCCGGTGGTTGGGGTAAATACGGAAGCCGGGATAGGCCTGGTGGGGGAAAGTGCGGTAGAAGTCTTCGGCATCCAGCGAGGCGACCAGGTCTATGCGTTTGGCTCCGCTGAGGGCAAAGGCCTGCTCGACCAGGCGCCGGCCGATGCCCAGGCGGCGGAAACCGGCGGCGACCGCCAGCAGGGAAAGGTGGGCCTGGATGTGGCCGTCGCTCTGCATTTGCACCACGCCGATCACCTCCTCGCCCTCCAGGGCGACAAGGCTGCAGACGCCCGGGGCGGTCAGCGCTTGCCAGGTGATCTCGGGCTGCTCGGCGTAGGAGGGCCAGCCCTCCTCGGCGCAGAGCTGCATGATGCCGGGAATGTGCTCGCGTTCTACGCGTTTGAAATGGATTTCGGGGACAATCAAGACGAATGCTCCTTGCAGCCGGCTGCAGCGGCCGGCTGTGGAAAATCCCCCTCTATAGGTAGTCCCTGAGTTCACAGGGCGGGCGGGCCCGCCGCTCAATCCGCGATGCCGCGTTGAGCGACGATGCGCTCCACGGTGAGACGCACGACCCGCTCCCCGGGCACCGCGTTGCGTATCCCATATTGCAGCGCCCGGTCGCCGCCCATATAGCGGGCGGCGATGCGGGTGGCCCAGTAGAACAGCTCGGCGGGGTCGTCGGAGAACCTGGCCCGCCCTTCGAGGATCACGTAGGCATAGGGAGGCCGCTCGTCGTCCACACAGAGCGCCAGCCTTGAGTCGCGGGCCAGGTTCGCGGCTTTGACGCTGGTGTGCCAGGTGGTGAAGATCAGATCCTCACCGTCCAGGTCGAACCAGATGGGGGCGACGTGGGGACGCCCGTCCGCCCGGACGGTGGCGATCTTGGCGATGCGCGGCGCTTCGAGAAGGAAACGGCGCGCTTCTGCGGGGGTCATGCGCTCCATAGGGCTACAAGCGACCCCAACTGCGCAGGGTGAGCAGGTTTTTGAGGGTCAACACCCCGCGCCACTCGCTGCGGGCAGCGGGCCAGGCTTCCGGGTAGAAGTCGCCCCAGCTCCAGTTTGGGTCCCAGCTGCCATCGGGGGCCTGGGTCTCGATCAGGTAATCCAGGTTGGCCTGGATCGCTTCGGGGAATAGGCCGGCGGCGGGCGAGTCAGGCGAGGGGGCGGTCTTGAGCGGCTGGGTGACATAGGTGAACCACCGGGATGGGTCGCGGACCACGATCTTGTCTGCGATCTCCTGGATCCAGGGCGCCAGCCGCTGGCGGGCCGAGGCGGGCACGGCCTCCTCCTTCACCAGCACGTTCACCGCCGCCAGATCGTCTCCGCTGACGACCTCAGGCGACATCTGCAGGATATCATCCAGGACGGCGGCCAACAATTCAGCGCGCCACCCCTCATCTCCACCGCGGTAGTGGAACAGGACGGCCACCAGCTCGGCCCGGGGGATGATCTTAAAATCTGCGAAGGTGCGGCTCAGGCTGCCGTCTTGATCGTGCCACCACGGGGCATGGGGGTGATCGTTGGTTTCCGTAGGGACCACGCGCCAGGTCCTCGTGGCGGTGTCGAAGGTGCGGAGCAGGTACTCCACGGCCTGGTGGACGATGGGGTGCCCCTCGGGGATGCCGGCCTGGGCCAGATGCTCCAGGGCGTAACCGGTCTCGAGGGCGGAGGAGGCCGGTTTGCGCAGATCGGGTTCCAGACCGCGGCCGAAGCCTCCGTCTGGGTTGCGGTGGGCTTCGAGGGCGGCGATCACCGCCTCGCCCGGACCGTTTTCGAACTGGCAGGCGAAAAGGGCTTGCTCGAGCGGGCGGGCTGCGGATTTGATGAAGCCGGCCGCGCGGTCAAAAGCGTTGCGGTTCAGTTTGCCGGGCATGTGGGTCTCCTGAAGGCGGTCGGGCGTGGAACTGATCCAAGAGTTGCGAGTTTGCCATTGGATTTCCTCCTGGTTCCTGGCAACCGTGCCTGCCTTTGACCGGCAGGTCGAGCTTATTATACCTGCCCGGTCCATACCCCGGGCGGGCGGGGCGGTTCTGCTGCGACGCTGTCAGGCAATCCCCGCCGGCAGCCGGAA
>CAYMLG010000158.1:0-6465 GCA_964391195.1 uncultured Anaerolineaceae bacterium
GGGCACGGCGTGAAGGTTTACGGTATCGGGTGGTTTACGGTTCCGCCGTGCCCCTACGCGCGGACCGGAATGAGGGCGTGTGTTTTGCAAGGGTAGCCGATGGGGCGTAGGGGCACGGCGGGCGGGTATACGGTCTCGATTGATCCACGATGCAGCCGTGCCCCCTCCGATCGGGCCAACATGATCATGGCTGGCAATGTTACATGGCCCACCCCAACCCGATGCGGGGGTTGGCCACGCGCCGGCAGCCGGGTGGGCTTACATCGGGGCACGGCGTGAGGGTTTACGGTATCGGGTGGTTTACGGTTCCGCCGTGCCCCTACGCGCGCCCTTGGGTTAGAGCAAATCCAGCACGGTGAGCTTTTTGAGAAACGACCAGAAGGACTGCGAGTCCGGGCTGTGCGGGCCGCCAGGCCCCTGATAAACGGTCAAATAATCCCCCTGACCGGCCGGGCGGCGCAAATCGTAACACTGCCGCGCGCCGGGGCCGAACTCCCAAAACGGCAGCAGCCTTGCCGGGCCCGAGGCGTCATCCCCCTCAATGAACTGGCTCAACCGGTCGAGCGGGAGCAGCCCCTCCGTCCCGACCCCATTCCTAAGAAAACCATTATGCGCCTGCAGCACCCGCCGGAGCGAGGCGGGCAAATCCAACCCCAGCGCCATTGCTCTCGCCCGGATCTCGTCCTCCCCGGACGGGGGGCCGCCCAGCCACCCGTAAAGCGCCTCGCCTTTACGGCAAACGTACAGCAGTCGGGGGAGATTTTGCGTCCCAGGGGAGACCACCAGGCCCAGCCCTACGGTGAGCATCGCCAGGCGGACCACGAAGCCTCGGGCACGCTCGGCCACCGGGCTCCAGATCTGGGCGAGGTTGTCAGGCGAGGGGTCGTCCGCTTCCAGCGCTGCTCTCCAGGCGGGGGGCAGGCCGGATAGATACGCCTGCAGCTCCCGGTCACCTGGCCAGAGCACGGTTTCCCCCTCATTCAGCACGAGCCGCAGGTCGGAATCTTGCTCAGCCACCTACCTGCTGCCCCTCCTCCACCGGCGCTGGCACCGGCGAACCCGCTGGCACGCTGCCGTTCTCCAGGCGCTTGAGCGACAGCCGGGCGATGCGCATCCCGTCCATCTCTTCCACCTTCAGCACAATCCCATCCACCTGCACCTCATCGGCCGGGAGCGGGATGCGCCCCAAACGGCCCAGCACAAACCCGGCGATCGTATCGTAATACGGGTCCACCAGGCGCAGGTTGAGCTGCTCGTTCACTTCATCGATCAGCGTCAACCCATCGATGATCACCGTGCCATCCGGCCGCTCCTGGATCTCCGGATCGGCGACATCGAAAGGATCGTTCACCTCGCCCACGATCTCTTCCAGCAGGTCCTCCAGCGTGATCAGCCCCGCGTTGCCGCCGAACTCATCCAGCACAATAGCGATGTGCTGGCGGTTATCGCGGAAAGCCTTGAGCAAGGCGCTCACCGAAAGCGTCTCCGGCACGTACAGCGTCTCGCGCACAAACTGCCGCGCGGTGCAGTTTTCGCAATCCGGGCGCTGCATCGCCGCCAGCAGGTCCCGGACGTGGACGATGCCCAGGATCTGGTCCAGGTTATCCTCGTACACCGGGAGCTTGGTGAAGGATGACCGGGTGACCAGTTGGATGATCTCCGGCAAGGGCGTATTCGCTTCCACCGCAACCATCTCCGTGCGGGGGATCATCAATTGCCGCACCACCAGGCTGCCGAAGTCGAAGACCTTGTGCAGCATCTCGCTCTCTTCGGCCTGCACCACGCCGCCCTCGGCGCTGGCCGAAACGATCATCTTCAGTTCTTCGATGGAGCGGACCAGGTACCCGCTGGCCGGCTCCACCCCAAACAGGCGCAGCAAGGCGTTGCCGGTCTTATTCATGAGCCAGATCGCCGGCCGGAAAACGCGCTCCAGCGCCAGCGTGGGCCGGGCGACGGCCAGCGAAGTGCCCTCGGGGTTCTGCAGGGCGATCGACTTGGGGGCCAACTCGCCCACCACCACGTGCAGGAAAGCAATGAGGACGAAGGCGATCACCGCCGACAGGGCATGGGAAACCCCAGACTGTACCGAGCCGGGGAACAGCAAAACGACCGGCTCCAGCAGGTGCGCCAGGGCCGGCTCGCCCAACCAACCCAGCCCGAGACTGGCCAGGGTGATCCCCAATTGGGTGGCGGCGATGACCTGATCTGGGTTGTGGATGGCTCTTTGGACGGCTTCTGCTGAGATATCCCCCTGGGCTACCAGTTCTTCGATCCGGGATTTGCGCACGCTTACCAGCGAGAACTCGGCAGCGACGAAAAAGGCATTGACCAGCATCAGGATGGCGATGGCAGCCAGCCTGAATAGGTCTGAAATTAACGAACTATCCTCCATGATTGTTTTGTTTATTGCCCTCTAAACACTTGTTATAGCATCCGGCGGAGGTCGATCTCCGTTCGATGTGAAACCATCTTCCTCACTTGTAAATTACCGCTGCGGCGTACCCGACCACGCGGTTGTAATCGCCGGTGACATCGCCTGAGGTGGCGTAATGCAGGAGCTGAACCCGCTTTGCGCCAAGTCCCTTTGCCGCCCACAGCACGCTGGCCACCGCCCCCCGGCCGCAGGCGAACCCCCGGCCGTCTTTTTCCACCTGGAGCACGCCCACCGGGTCGAAGGCTTCGACCTGGCGCAGGAACTCGTTATCGAGCTGGGCCGCCACCGGCTGGGGGTAGAAATGTGAAAGGTCGCTGCTGGCCACCAGCAGAGCCCGCCGCTCGCGCAGCACGTGGGCTAACCCCTCGCCCAACCAGCGCACCGTGGCCTGGCTCTGGTCCCGCAGCATCACCGGCAGCAGATCGAACGGTCCGCCAAGGGCTCGCTGCAGGAAAGGCAGCTCGATCTCCAGCGAGTGCTCCGGGTCGTTGGCGATGGCGCTCAGGCCCAAACCGGCGCTGCGCTTGAGATAGCGGTGCAGACTGCGCACAGCCTCGCAATCCACCCTCACCGGGCCCAGGGGGGTAGCGTAGGCATCGTGGGCGGTGGTGAGCAGCGGGTCGGGGTGCATGTAGTGCAGCGGCGAGACGACGGCCACGATCTCCGGGTTCAGGTCACGGATGGCGGCGAAGGCGTACCCCGCTACCGGGCCGGAATAGCGGTGCCCGGCGTGCGGTGCAACCACGCCCACGGCCTCCCCCGGGATGTCTGGCAGCTTTGCCCGGTCCAGGTAGCCGTCCACCTCTTGCGCCAGGCGCGCAGGATTTGCCGGGTACCATTGGCCGGCAATTGGCGATGGACGGACATCTATGATGGGCGACATTGGGCCTACCTCAGGGGAGAGGGGAAGGTCGTTCGCGCTACAACGTACATTCATTACGATTGTAGCACAGGTTTTGATTTATGCGATTAATGTGTGTTAACTAGCGCGCGAAGAGTTTATAAAAGTAGGTGTGGTAGGTAGAGCCTCGACCTACCACACCTACTTTTTAACAATGTTTGAGTGCTCCCTGTTAACTAAGGCGGTTGTCATCGCTGAGTTATCCATTGCTGGCGACCGGGAAGTTGATGAAAGTCCCCCTCTGAACTGGAAATAAGTAACTATGTGACGAGCGATCCCCTTGCTATACTGGTTACGTGTCCAAGATTTTTTCCAGCTTTCGCGTTCGTTTGATCGTTATTATTTTGCTCGCGATCAGCCCGGCCTTTGGGCTGGCCATCTATCACGCCAGGGAACAGCGGCAGATGGTCAGGGTCCAGGCCGAGGCCGACGCGATGCGAATCGTGCGCCTGATCGCCGAGCACCATATTGAGACGATCGAGGCAAGCCGCCAATTGCTCTTCGTCCTGGCTCAAATGCCGGAGGTTCGCGGCCATGATCCCGAAACCTGCAGCGCCTTCCTTCACACCGTCAATGCCAACTTTGGCGCGTCCTATACGAATATCGTCAAGGTGGATTTAGACTGGAACATTGTCTGTGATGCCAATTTATCTCAATTCTCCGGCAAAATCCCGGCTGATGGATTCCCACAACGGATCGTAGAGACTCGATCCTTTGCGATCGGGAACTATATCCTGAGCCCGACCACAAACAAGCCCACCATTGGTTTCGGGTACCCAATTCTCGACGAGGAAGGGCAGGTGGATGCTTTATTGATCGCCGGGTTAGAGCTGGAGACGCTCAACAGCCTCATCACCGAGGTGCTGATGCCGCCGGGTTCAACTTTCACCATGTGGGATCGCAATGGCACGATCCTGGCCCGCTATCCCGATGCCGAACAGTGGATCGGGAAAACGGAGACGGTCGAGGCGATTGCCCAGGCGATCGCCTCCGGCAGAGAAGAAGGGACCGTGGAGGGCGTTGGCCTGGATGGAGAACGTAAGCTCTTTGCTTATGCGCCGCTGCGCAATGCGCCGGATACTGCCGTGTATATCCGGGTGGGGATCCCTCAGGAAGTTGCTTTTGCAGCGGTCAATGAAACCTTGCAGAAAAGCTTATGGACCTTAGGACTGGTAGCGATCTTAGCCCTCATCGTGGCGTGGATTTGTGGCGATGTCTTTTTTATTCGCCGCATACGGGCCTTGCTGGCGGTGACAAACCGCATGGCCTCCGGAGATCTGAGCGCCCGCACGGGGATGCGGAACGATGATGGAGAGATCGGCAGCCTGGCGCAGGCGTTCGATCGCATGGGTGATATGCTCGAGAAGCGCGAGAAAGAGCGGATGGATGCGCACACAGCTTTGATCCGCGAGGAGCAGCACCGCGCCCGGCTGCTGCATAACGTGATCACCGCCCACGAAGACGAACGGAACCGGATCGCCCGGGAACTGCACGACGAGACCAGTCAAAGTCTGACCGCGCTGATTGTGGGCTCCAACACCGCTTGCATGGCCCTGGACAAGAATGACCCGAAGGCAAAAGCCCATTTGGAAAACGTCAAATCGATTGCGGAGGGGATGCTGCTGGAAATCCACCGCCTGATTGCAGACCTGCGCCCGTCTTCGCTCGATGACCTTGGATTGGCTCCTGCGATCCTATCATATGGGGAGACACGGCTAAAGCCTTCCGGGGTGGCCTTGTATCTCCAGTCGGAAGGGATCGATGGGCGGCTGCCTTCTATCCTCGAAACACCACTTTTCCGGATCGTCCAGGAAGCGTTCACCAACATTATCCGCCACTCCTGCGCTACAAGGGTCGATGTTGGATTGAAGTTCTGTGGAGACACACTATACCTGCACATTGCCGATAACGGGAAAGGCTTCGACCTGGCGGAGCTGAGTCAGGATTCACAGGGGAAAGGATTTGGCTTGCAGGGGATGCAGGAGCGGGTCCGGATGTTGAACGGCGAGTTTGAAATCCGGTCCGCGCCGGGGCAAGGCACCGAAATTATAATCCAGGTTCCCATTTCAGCTGAGGTGAACGAACATGCCTGAGATCCGCATCCTGCTTGTAGACGATCATCCCATCCTGAGAGCGGGCCTGCGCGCCATGCTGAGCTACGTCGATGATATGAATGTGGTCGGTGAAGCGCAGGATGGGCAAGAAGCGCTGGATCAGGTAGCCGCCCTGCAACCGGATGTGGTCGTGATGGATGTGGCCATGCAGGGGATGAACGGTCTCGATGCCACGCGGGCGATCACCGAGCGCTATCCTCGTACGCGAGTGCTCGTCTTATCGCAGCACGAAGACCGCCAGTATGTGCTGCCGCTGCTTCAAGCAGGCGCTGCGGGCTATATCATGAAGCGGGCGCTGAGCACGGATCTCATCCGGGCGATCCAGGCGGTCTACCAGGGAGAGACTTATCTTCATCCCAGTGTGTCTTCGATTGTGTTGGAAGAGATGCTTGGTTCTCGCCATCCGGAGCAGGCGGACCCGGACGCGCTGACGAACAGGGAAACCGAGATTCTGAAACACATTGTGATGGGGAAGACCAATACGCAGATTGCAGCCACGCTTTGCTTGAGCGTCAAAACCGTGGAGTGGCACCGCTCGAATTTGATGAACAAGTTGGATATTCACAACATCGCCGATCTGGTGCGGTATGCGCTGCAGCATGGCCTGGTAAAGGGGGACTCTTAGCCGCGGATACCAGGTGAATACCTGGGTAAGAATTGGGGGAACTATCTGTTGGAATCTGGCTTCAAACTTGATAGATTCAAATCGTGCTACATTTGTAACCAATTGATATATCCACTGGAAAAGCGCTTCTATCTGACCGGGAGTAATAAGAAAGTGGAACATCAGGCGAAGACTTCAACGAGCCAGCCTGTCCATTTGACGCCCCGTGAGCGAGAGATTTTGCAGGGGATCCTTTCAGGCTGTACCAACAAGGAAATTGCTGCCTGGCTCAAGCTCAGTGTGAAAACGGTTGAATGGCATCGCATGAACATGATGAAAAAAATGGGCGTCCATAAAGTGACCGACCTGGTGCGAATCGCAATCCAGAATAAAGTTGTCTAATTGCCCCTGG
>CAYMLG010000159.1:0-6399 GCA_964391195.1 uncultured Anaerolineaceae bacterium
CAATTTTTGATTATACTCGCAACTGAACCATACTCCGGATTCGATATGTTCCGGGGTGTGCAGGCACAACCTGTCCGCAGACAAGGTACTACTGACAACATTTGCCTGCACAACATTCCGGACAACCCTGCCTGGTTAAATCCCTACAGCTTTTTCAAAGTCGTAAGCCAGGCTTTCAAGTAGAGGGGGATGGGATAAGGGCTGTACAGCTCTTATCCCATCCCCCCATTCCTGAGAAGACCATGGTTACTTCCCGGTTTCAATTTATAATTAGAGGAGGTTCGTCAGGTTTCAATGGATGCTTAACAGAGGGAGAAGTTACCAGTGATGCAAAAGCCGATCGAATTCAAGGCGCACGAGCGCTATCTGTTCAGCGTTGTATTCGCGCCGGATGGGAAGGGCCTCTTCACCGCCGGGATGGATAAAATGATTCAGCTTTGGGAGGTACCCACCTGGGAAAACTTGCAGACCATCCTGGCGCACGACAATAGTGTAAACTGCCTGGCGATCAGCAAAAACGGGAAAACATTGGTCTCCGGCTCGAGCGACAATACTGCCAAAATATGGGATCTCCCCACAGGAGACTTGAGACATACCCTGAGCGGGCACAAGAAACCGGTGTCGGCCATTGCCATCACTCAGGACGGCGAAACGGTGGTGACCGGATCTTACGATCGAACCGTCAGGGTGTGGAGCGCCAGGGACGGCAAAGAGAAAACCGCTCTGAAAGGCCATCCCAACAACGTGGGCAGCGTGTCACTGGCCCCATCGGGTGACCTGGCTGCCAGCGCTGGCCTGGGAGAGAACGTATACATCTGGGATATCTCCTCCGGTAAGCTGCAGCGGACGCTTGGCGGGCATGGCAAGGTGGCCGCCAGCGCCAAATTTTCTCCAGACGGGTCGCGCCTGCTATCGGTGGACGGGGCCGGCGTGCTGCGCCTGTGGGACCCGGCGAACTGGGATGTTTCCTGGGCCGTCGAAATCCAGGCCGAGGGGGCCTACCCCATTGCCTTCAGCCCGAAAGGTGATCGAGCTGCCGTGGGGATCGCCCACAAAGCGCTGTTGTTCGATACCCAATCCGGCCGGCTGATCGAAGAACTGGTCGTTGGACCCAAAGGGATCTACACACTTGATTTCTCACCGGACGGCAAATGGCTGGCCATCGGCGCTGCCGATGGGCGCGTGCGCGTGTGGGAAATCTAAGAGGTCGTACTTATGACAGCGTTTAGTTCTCCTCCAGACCCGAAAGCCTACAATGCCCTGGTATGGGAGATCGTGCGCCAGATACCACCCGGTCGGGTCAGTACCTATGGTCAGATCGCAGCTATGATCCCCTCGCCACAGGGGTGGAACTTGCGGGAGTATGAAGCCGCCAGCCCACGTTGGGTGGGCGGGGCGATGGCTGCCTGCCCGGATGGTGTGCCCTGGCAGCGGGTGATCAACTCACAGGGCAAAATCAGCCTGCGGCGAGGCGGCGGTCCTGAGATCCAGCGCCAACTGCTCGAAGCGGAAGGCGTATCCTTCGACGATCGCGGCCGGGTCGACTTCGATCTCTACGGCTGGGAAGGACCCTCAGAAGCCTGGCTGAAAGAGAAAAATCTGCTTCCCCCGCCCCCGTTGGGCAAACCGAAACAACCGAAACTATTCTGAATATGGCCATGAACGACCGCTGCGAATGGGTGGGAGAAGAGCCCCTCTATATACAATATCATGACGAAGAATGGGGAGTCCCCGTTCACGACGACCGGACCCTTTTCGAATTCTTGATCTTAGAAGGCGCACAGGCCGGGTTGAGTTGGATCACCATTTTGCGGAAGCGAGACAATTATCGCCGCCTGTTCGACGGTTTCGACCCGCAGAAGGTAGCCCGGTATGATGAGGAAAAGATCGCCTCTTTGCTGCAGGATCCCGGGATCGTGCGTAACCGGCTCAAGGTCCAGGCCGCTGTAACCAACGCCCGGGCCTTTTTGAAAACCCAGGAAGAATTCGGAAGCTTCGATGCCTACATCTGGCGCTTTGTCGATGGTCACCCGATACAAAACCGGTGGCAGAACATCGCAGAGCTGCCCGCTCAAACACCGCTCTCTCAAACCATCAGCAAAGACCTGATCCGGCGCGGCTTCCGGTTCGTCGGCCCGACCATTATTTACGCTCACATGCAGGCCACCGGTATGGTCAACGACCATGTCGTTAGCTGCTTCCGTCACGGAGAGTTGAGTGCGGGCGCGTAAAGCGGCGTATCGGAATAGCATACGCCGCTACAGGGAGTAGAATCACCGAGAGCCGGGTACGCCGCCCCCGGCTCTCTCTAAGGAGGAGAAGAAGAGAAATCGCCCTTCGATCCTAATCTTATCAGAGGGCCCCTTTTTGTGCTTGACGCCTGCTCTACGCTAACCTTACGTTTCCCCTACGTTTTCCCACCAATTTTGAAAGATTTTGACGATAAGCTATGGATTTTGCGGTCCGATGCGGTTTCTCACTCCGCCGTAAGGCCGGCGAGTAGCGCCTGCGTCCGCCTGGTCTTTTGACCAGTGGAAAGACTCGACTTCAGGGCGAAAGCAATTCCATCCGGAAGACGAGTGACCGCCGGTCGAAAGTGATTTAAACTTCAGGCATAACACTGGACCGGCACAGCAGGAAGAAGTCATATGTTTGTACTTCTACTCCCAGTATCACGAGACTTCCTTCCGGGAGACATGAGCACCGGTGGCCAGGAATAGGAGACCAGGCAGATGCGAAGATTGCGGAATACCCTCCTGGCTATTTCCTTTATGATGGTTAGTCTGGCAGCCTGCCAATCGGGAGGCCTCCCTGTAGCCGCCCCGGCAGACCCCATGATTATGACCCCCGAAGAGGTGGTAGAGAGCTTTTACAACTGGTATCTGGAGTACCCCGGCAGCCCCCTGACCGGCGGGCAGTACGCTGACAGTCCGTATCTGGCCCCATCGTTTATCGAAAAGGTCGATCAGATTGTCGCTTCCAGCAAAGGCAATGGGGATGACCCATTTCTATTATCGAAGGAACGACCCAATATCGTCCAGGTGAGCCGGGCCGACATCGAGGGTGAGAAAGCCCACATCACTGTCACGACGGAGTTCCCGGATCAAGTACTCCATATATCACTGGAAAAAATAGACGGCAACTGGATGATCTCAGACATACAATGAGATCTACTTTGAATAAAGGTGGTACCTTGGAAATTGTTCAACCGATCCCCCGATTCTCCCTGAGATTGCGACCTGCGCCAAAGCAAACCCCGACACAGCAACCTGTTCACAATGAAGCGTTGGCAGCATTCAACCGGATCACGAAACACTGCAGCCTTGCGGACTGCCTGCAGGATGGGCTGGAGACCGCTCTGGAACAGGCTGCACAGGTCGTAGGCCTGGAGGCCGGCGCCGTGTTCCTGCTCACCGGCAATGAGGACTTGAAGCCCGCCGCGCAACTGGGCCTCTCCCCGGCATTTATCGAGTCCAGCGGACACTCTAAAGCCGGCGATTTTTTTACTGTTGAAGCAACCCCTCAAAGAGAACCGCTGGTTGTTACCCCCAAAAAATCCACTTCCCGAGGCTTACGCCTGATCGCAGCCAGTGAAAAACTGCAGACAATTGTCCTCACCCCGCTGATTTCAAACGGCGGGTTGCGTGGGGTGTTATTGCTTGGTTCGCATGAGCTTAGAGAAATCAAACCGGAGGCGCTCCAATTTCTGGAGACCCTGGGCAGCCAGCTTGGGTTAATCGTGGAGAACAGCATTTTACGAGCGAGCGCTGAAAAAGCCGGCGTCCCCTTCGAAAAAAACCATGTCGCTCGCAGCCTGCACGACTCGGTTACGCAGACCCTTTTCTCTGCCAGCCTGATCGCGGATGTGCTCCCTGTGTTGCTGGAACAGCAGCCCGAAGAGGCGCGCGACCGGTTGGAGGAGCTGCGCCGTCTGAACCGGGGCGCTCTGGCGGAAATGTACTTGCTCATCGGCGCGCTTAGCGGGTGGTAGAATTAATCAACAATTCGTACACCAGGAGAGTGATATGCCCGAAGCTGTCATTATCGATGCCATCCGCACTCCGATTGGCGCCTTGGGTGGTTCCCTGTCCTCCGTCCGGCCGGATGATCTGGCAGCAGTCGTGCTGCAATGCCTGATCGAACGGACAGGGATTGACCCTGCAATCGTCGAAGAAGTGTATCTCGGCTGTGCCAACCAGGCCGGAGAGGACAACCGCAACGTTGCCCGGATGGCGACCTTACTCGCCGGCTTCCCGGTGAGTGTTCCTGCAGTGACATTTAACCGCCTGTGCGCCTCGGGACTGAACGCCGTCAACCAGGCTTACCGGGCGATCAAAGCCGGAGAGGGGGATGTGTACATCGCCGGGGGGGTCGAGAGCATGAGCCGCGCTCCATATTCTGTTCCCAAAGCCGAGCGCGCGTTCCCCTTCGGCAATCTGACCGCCTGGGACACCGCGCTGGGATGGCGCTACCCAAACCCCAAAATGCAGGAAAAATATGGGACCGAATCGATGGGAGAAACGGCGGAGAACATATTCGACGAAACGGAGATTCCGCGAGAAGAGCAGGACGCCTTCGCTCTGGAGAGTCACCTCCGCGCCATCGCCGCCATCGATTCGGGCAAGTTTGCCGAGGAGATCGTTCCGGTCGTTATCCCGCAGCGGAAAGGGGATCCGGTGGTGGTGGATACGGACGAACGCCCGCGGCGAGATACGACTCTGGAAGCCTTGGGCCGCCTGCGCCCGGCTTTCCGCAAAAATGGGACGGTCACAGCCGGGAACGCATCTGGCTTGAACGATGGCGCGGCCGCCCTGCTGCTGATGAGCCAGGAGAAAGCCCGGGAGATGAACCTCAAACCTCTGGCGCGCATCGTCGCCTCGGCTGCGGCCGGCGTGTCGCCCAGGACGATGGGTTATGGCCCCATTCCGGCTACTCGCAAGGCCCTGCAGCGCGCCGGGCTGGCGATCGAGGACATCGGACTGGTCGAGCTCAACGAGGCCTTCGCCGTCCAATCCCTGGCCGTCATGAAAGAATTAGGGCTGCGGAAAGAGATCACCAATGTCAACGGAGGGGCCATTGCTCTCGGTCACCCGCTTGGCTGTTCGGGAGCGCGGATTTTGACCACCTTGCTGCACGAGATGCGCCGCCGCTCCCCACAAGAGAAACGACCTTACTATGGCCTGGCTACCCTATGCGTTGGTGTCGGCCAGGGTGAGGCCACGATCGTCGAATATCTGGATTAGCTACCAGCCGGCTGGTGGATCGAGTAAGCGATGGATTCACCAGCCGGCCCAACCTTCACTCCAATTTCTATGGAACTGCCTCCTGAGCAGCTAGAACAACTGGGCCGGTCGGTCACTGCTTTTATCCAGCAGTATCTGGCTGCCCTGGCAGATGGTTCAGTCCTTCCAGCCGGTCATTCTCCAGCACGGCTCCGCGCCCTTTTCGAAGAGCCGCTGCCTCACCAGCCGCAAGGGCTTCAGACAGCCCTGGATGATTTTGTGGACAAGGTAGCCGCTAATTCAGCGCGGGTGGGCCACCCCCGTTTTCTGGCCTGGATCCGTACCTCCCCTCTGGCAGTTGCCATTTATTCCGAGGCGCTGGCCGCCGCTCTGAACCAATCTGTCGCCGTATGGGAGGGCGCTCCGGCTGCGGCCGAGGTGGAACTGCGGGTGATCGAGTGGTTGAAGGAGATGAGCGGCTATGCCCCTCAAGCCGGGGGGATCCTCACCTCCGGTGGGTCAATCGCCAACTTTATCTGCCTGTTGGCCGCTCGCTCCGCGGCGCTCCCTGAGGTCCGGCAGACCGGATTGTATGGCGCGCCCCCCTTCAGCATCTATGTCACCCAGGAAACTCATTACTGCATCCCCAAAGCGGTCCAGATGATGGGCATCGGACAGCAGGCCGTCCGGGTGATCGCCACCGATGCAGAGTTGCGCATGGACCCGGACGCCCTGCGCCGGCAGATCCAGATCGACCGGGCAGGCGGGATCCAACCGATGGCAGTCGCCGCCACGCTCGGCACTGTGAATTCTGGCGCCTGTGATGACCTCGTCAGGCTGGCTGAAGTCTGCCGCGAAGAAGGGGTCTGGCTGCACGTAGATGGCGCATACGGCGGGGTAGCCGCCATGGTGCCCGAAAAAGCCCACCTGGCAGCCGGCCTGGCTCAGGCCGACTCTTTTGTGGTGGATCCTCATAAAGGGCTTTTCCTCCCCTTCGAGATCGGCTGTGCCCTGGTCCGGGACCCCGCCCATCTGCGGGCAGCTTTTGCGATGCATGCCGATTATCTCCCCGAAAGTGGAGCTCTCGCCGGCAGCGAAGCTCCCGCCGGCAGCGAAGCACCGGCCGGCAGCCAGTCCGAAGATGAAGCGCCTCTGCAAGGATACCTCAACCACGAAC
>CAYMLG010000160.1:0-4207 GCA_964391195.1 uncultured Anaerolineaceae bacterium
GCCCTGCACCGCAACCTGGTGGCCAACGCCCTCCAGGTGAGGGCCTGGTTCGTCACCGCCGAGGAAGGCCGGGAGACCATGCTGATGGCAATCCCCCTGTTCCACGTGTACGGCATGGTGGCCGGGATGTGCCTGGCGATCCACCTGGGGGCCTCGATGGTCATGATCCCCAACCCCCGCGATCTGGAGGATCTGCTCTCGTCGATCGAGATCTACGAAACGACCCTGTTCCCCGGCGTGCCCACCCTGTACAACGCCATCAACAACCATCCGGATGTCAAGGCCGGCAAGTACAACCTGCGCTCGATCAAGGCCTGCATTTCCGGCTCGGCGCCCCTGCTGCGCGACACCAAGCAGCAGTTCGAGAGCCTGACCGGCGGGCGCCTGTTCGAGGGGTACGGGCTTTCTGAGGCGCCCACCGCCACCCACTGCAACCCGCTCCTGGGCGAGAACCGGGCCGGCTCGATCGGCCTGCCCCTGCCCAACGTACAGGCCGGGATCATGAGCGTTGAGGATGAGAAAACACTGCTCCCGGCGGGCCAGATCGGCGAACTGGTGGTGCGCGGCCCGCAGGTTATGAAGGGCTACCACAATATGCCTTCCGAAACCGAGAATGTGCTGCGCGACGGCTGGCTGCACACCGGCGACATCGCCTACATGGACGAAGATGGATACTTCTACATTGTCGACCGCAAGAAGGAACTGATCAAACCCGGCGGCTACCAGGTCTGGCCGCGCGAGGTAGAAGAAGCCATCATGGAACACCCCAAAGTGCTGGAGGTGGGCGTTGCGGGCGTACCCGATGCCTACCGGGGAGAGACGGTGAAGGCCTGGGTGGTGCTCAAACCCGGCGAAACCGCCACTCCTCTCGAAATCCAGGACTGGTGCCGGGAGCGGCTGGCGAAGTACAAAGTGCCCACCCATGTCGAGTTTCGGGGCGAATTGCCCAAGAGCCAGTTGGTGGGCAAGCTGCTGAGGCGCGAACTGGTCCGCCAGCACCAGGAGCAAATGAGCGCCGCCGCTGCTTAACCACTGGTCAACTGACCAGGTATAAGACTGGTCATTCGTCTGTTCAGAACCTCGCCGGTTGTCCGTTGTGCACGGCGAGGTTCTGCCGTAAACTATGTGCATTGAATGGGATGACGAATTGTCATGGCTCTCTCCGATGATAGTGAATCATCTCCTGTGCAAGAGGGCTGCTCACCCTCATCTAGCACATCCTCCAGTTTCTTGTAACCGGCTGCAGGCGGAGCAGCCGGTTACAACGTTAAGCCAGATACGCCAGGCGCCCGGGTCGGAAATGTGATCCGGGCGCCTGGCCGTTAAGCCTCCTGGCAATAGGGAAATCCCTACCGGCCCTTTAGGAATAATCCCCATTGATAAATCCAACCTGAAAATCTATAGTGAGGGGGACTGAACGGTACCAGAGGGGGCGAGGAGATACGCTTTTCATGACAGATGACCGGCAAATAAAGACTATTTCGGTCTCGGAATTGGCCCAGACCAGTTGGCGGTTGAGTCGCCAAATCATCGAGATAACCACTCAGGCCGGGTCGGGCCACCCGTCCAGCTCGCTGTCGGCGATCGATATCCTCACCACGCTGTACTTCGGCGGGATCATGCGCTACGACCCGGCGAATCCCGATTGGCCCGACCGGGACCGTTTTATCCTCAGCAAGGGCCACGCCGCCCCTGCCCTGTACGTAGTCCTGGCCCACGCCGGATATTTTGACCTCGATCTTCTCTCCACATTCCGGCAGATCGGCAGCCCGCTCGAAGGTCACCCCAACGCCCGCCGTTTGCCCGGCGTCGAGGCCTCCACCGGATCGCTCGGGCAGGGCCTGTCCATTGGCCTGGGCCATGCTCTCGCCGCACGGGTGGACGGGCGGGATTACCGCGTATACGTGATGGTTGGCGACGGTGAAGTGGATGAGGGGCAGATCTGGGAGGCGACCATGGCGGCCGCCAAATACGGGGTGGATAACCTCACCGCCATCTTGGATTACAACCGCTACCAGCAGACCGGCCCGGTCGAAGAAGTGATGCCCTCGCTGCTGCCCTTCACCGAGAAGTGGGAAGCGTTCGGCTGGAGCGTGCGCGAGGCCGATGGCCACGATCTGCCACGGCTGGTGGAGGTCTTCAACGAAATGAAGGAAGTGAAAGGCCGGCCCCAACTGCTCGTCGCTCATACCAAAAAGGGCAAAGGGCTGGAAGTCTTCGAACAGGACGACGTGAACCGCAAGCATGGGGTGCCCCTCACCCGGGATGAGATCCAGGGGGCACTGGACGAACTGGACGCCCGCTACCGCTTGGAAATGGAAGGCCGGTGAGCATGGAGACCGGTAAGCTCAGCGGTCTGTCGATCGGGCAGGCGACCCGCGACGCATTTGGGGAAGCCCTGCGCGAGATCGGCCGCAGCAACCCGGACCTGGTGGTGCTGGATGGCGATGTCTCCAACTCCACCCGCACGGAATATTTTGGCGAGGAATTTCCCGACCGTTTCTTCAACCTGGGGATCGCCGAGAGCAATCTCGTCGGGGTGGCCAGCGGGTTCGCGGCCTCCGGCAAAGATGTGGTCGTCGCCAGTTTCGCGGTATTTCTTCTGGCCAACGCTTACGACCAGATTCGCATGTCGGTCGCATTCCCCCATCTGGCCGTCAAACTGGTCGGCTCGCACAGCGGGATCAGCATCGGCGAGGATGGGCCCAGCCAGATGGCGATCGAGGATATCGCCCTGGCGACTGCGTTCCCCCAGATGACCGTCCTTGTGCCCGCCGATGGCCCCTCCACACGGGCGGCCACCCAGGCCATGTTCGACCTCCCCGGCCCGGTCTACTTGCGCACCGGGCGGGCCAAAGTGCCGGTGATTTATAAGGACGGGTTCGATTTCCAGGCCGGCAAAGCCAACCGGCTCAGGGACGGCGGGGATATCACCCTCATCGCCTGCGGCATCATGGTCGCTGCCGCGCTGGATGCGGCCGTTGAACTGGAGCGCCGGGGGATCCAGGCCCGGGTGCTGGATATGCACACGATTAAGCCCCTCGACGCCTATGCGGTGGAAGCCGCCGCTCGGGAAACGGGGGCCATCGTCACCGCCGAAGAACACCTGCTGGAGGGCGGCCTGGGGGCGGCGGTGGCCAGGGCGGTCGCCGGGCGTCACCCGGTCCCTGTGGGCTTCGTCGGGCTGGGGGACACTTATGCCGAGTCCGGGCGTCCGGATGATCTATTGGAAAAGTACGGTCTCACCAGCGGGCAGATCGTGACTCAGGCGGAGCGCACGCTGGCGAGAAAGGTTAAGTGAGCGATGGCGTTGTTTGTGAACCGCGCGGATGCCGGCCGGAAGCTGGCTTCTGAGCTACATGAGTACGCCGGCCGCCCCGACCTGGTGGTGCTGGCCCTGCCGCGCGGCGGCGTCCCCGTTGCCTACGAGGTGGCCAAGGCCCTCCAGGCGCCGCTGGACGTGTTCCTGGTGCGAAAGTTGGGCGTGCCGGGGCACGAAGAACTGGCCATGGGGGCGATTGCCTCAGGCGGCGTGCGCGTGCTGAACCGGGAGGTGGTGCGGGCGCTGAAGATCCCGTCGCGGGTGATCGATGCCGTGGCCGAAGCAGAACAGCGCGAGTTGGAGCGGCGCGAGCAGACCTACCGCGGCGCCCGCCCGCTGCCGGAGATCAAGCATCGCACCGCCGTGCTGGTCGACGATGGGTTGGCGACCGGAGCCAGTATGCGCGCCGCGGTCGCCGGGCTGCGCGCTCACGAGCCGGAGAACATCATTGTGGCAGTGCCCACCGCCTCTCCAGAGACTTGCGCTGCCTTGGAACCTCACGTGGACGAGGTCGTCTGCGCCACCACTCCCGAGCCTTTCTACGGCGTTGGCTTCTGGTATGAGGACTTTTCCCAGACCACCGATCGCGAAGTCCGCCAGATTCTGGAGCAGGCGGCCGAGCTGAGGAAGTGAGGGGAGCCCTCTCGTAGGCGTTGGCATGTTACAGCGCCCCCCAGAGAGCGCCTCTAACTCTACGAGAGGGACTTGCCGGTGAACGATCGTGAGGCCAGGATGCAGGCCATCGGGGAAGAACTCCGCCGGTTAGCGGCCTCTCCCCTCTATGCCTACCGCCAGGAGCAGGGCTATCACCCCGTCCTGGGCGAAGGCGATCTGAACGCCGGGCTGATGTTCATCGGTGAGGCCCCCGGCGCTTCCGAAGCGAAA
>CAYMLG010000160.1:4307-6044 GCA_964391195.1 uncultured Anaerolineaceae bacterium
CAGGTGATGGTGGGTTTGATGATGGGCGTTATCGTGATCCTGTTTTTCATAGTCCTGTTCGCCCGCAGCAAATCGGACACCCGTGAATTGAAAACGATCCGTGTGCGGGTGGATGAAAACCGGCGGGGGAGGATTCCCCCAGCCCAGGAGGAGGACTCTGCCCTCGGACCGGATCTGGTAGAGATGACAGCCGGCCTGCTGTTCGTGATCATGATCGCAATACTGCTGATCTATAACCTGTAAGCGGGCAGGGGTTGTGGAGTGGTCAAGCCTGTGCTTTGACCGGGCAGTGCTTTGGGCTGTTTGCCGCCATCGCCTCGGGCGGGCCGGCTTTTTCGCCGGGTGTAAAGGGGGCATGCCAGTATCACCGGCATCCTATTCTTTCTGATGGCGAGCGGCCTGAATTGAGCGCCCGAACCCGAGGAGAAACAACACCCTAAAGGTTACCTTCAGGGTGTTGTTCTGATTTTGTACATAAAGTATTGATTACGGAAAGCCTGGAAAAGCCGGGAAGGACTCCTGCCCCTGAGGGCGGGGCTCCAGGGTGACATCGACCTGGATTTGCTCGCCGTCGCGCAGCACGGTGAGCGGGATGGTGTCTCCCGGCTGCAGGAAAGCAACAATGTTCAACAGGTCGGAGAAGCTCCGCACCGGCTGCCCGTTGGCCTCCACGACGACATCCCCGCCGACCGGGACGGGGATTCGCTGCACATCGCGTTCATCCCTGGCGCCCTGCAAGCCGGCGTCCGCTGCCGGGCCGCCGGAGACGACTTGAACGATGTACGCCCCCTGCTGGTCCTCCAGTCCGTTGGCTTCCCGGATGGTCTGGTTGACATCCGTGCCGCTTACCCCCAGCCAGGGCCAGGTGTACGAGCCGTCGGCGATCAGCGAGGGCGCCACCAGATCCAGGATATTGATCGGGATGGCGAAACCGATGCCCACGTTTCCCAACGACGTCCCGCCGGTCTGGATCTGGGCGTTGACGCCGATCACCTGCCCGTTCATGTTCACCAACGGCCCGCCGGAATTGCCTGGGTTGATGGCGGCGTCGGTCTGGATCGCCTGCGGGATGTCGAAGCGAGCGCCGCCGGCGCCCGCCACCGGCGCCGGGATGAGCCGCCCCACCGCGCTCACGATCCCATAGGTCATGGTGTTCGCCAGGCTGAACGGGTTGCCCAGAGCCACCACCCGATCGCCAACCAACACCTGATCAGAGTCCCCAAACGCCAGCGGATGTACCTCCGGCGGCAGGCTCTCCACCTTGATAATCGCCAGGTCGCTGTTCGCATCCAACCCGATCACTTCGGCCGGGGCCTGGACGTTGTTGAAGAAGGTGACGAAGACCAGTTCTGCCCCTTGCACCACGTGAAAATTGGTGGCGATGTACCCATCCTCGGTGATGACGAAACCCGACCCGGCCCCGACCCCCGGCTGGCCCTGCTGCACCACCTGCACCTGGATCGACACCACCCCCGGGTTCACCAGCTCATAGATGTCGTTGAGAGTCTCCGGCTCCTCCTGCACGATGATATCCGGCAGGCTCACTGCCTCTCGTTCCCGTTCCGTTTCCACCGCATTCGGCGCCGGTGAACCATCCCGCACTCGCGGGGTGGGATCCCCGGTGGAAGGCAGGAAGGCCGTCCCCCGGAAGATCAGCGCTCCGACGAAGACCACCGCCGCTGCGAGAAGCAAAAGGGCCAGGCAGCCCACGCCGGCAACCAATCCGCCTAATCTTCT
>CAYMLG010000161.1:0-5964 GCA_964391195.1 uncultured Anaerolineaceae bacterium
ACCGAAGGATCTCGCGCTACCCGTTGGGCGAGATCCTTCACCATCGACGGCGGGGCGTCGCGCCTTGCATTGCATGCCCGGCATCGATTCAAATCGACGCCTGGGGAATCCAAACCCGCTGGAAGCGGGTTGGGGGAGCCTGCGGGGTGTGAACCCGGTGGATCCGGTGGGGGAGCTTAGGTAACCTGCTCTCTGTGTTCTCTGTGAACTCTGTGGTGAGGCTCCCCTGACCCAAGGCGGCCGGTACCGATTGCGTTACCCCCGCCTCGCCGTTATTTGATCAACAGCCCCGTTACCCACAGCAGGAGCATGCCCGACACGATCCCGGAGAACACGGTGAGGGGCATGGCCTCTCGGGCCGTGTCGCGGTGGATCAATTTGGCGATCTCGTAGACCACCTCGAAGACGGCGCCGGTGCCGATGGCCAGGAAGAGCACCGCCAGTGTGGGGGAGGGGGAGAACCCGCCGATCCAGGCCCCGATGATGGCGGGACCGCCGCCCACCAGGCCCATCAGCGCCAGGTTGCCGATCCCCGGCCGGTCGCGCAGCACCGGGGCGATGATCCCCAGGCCCTCGGTGATATTCTGGATGATGAACCCCACCACCAGGAAAGCGCCCAGGGCGATTTCGCCCACATTGAAGGCCGCCCCAATCGCCAGGCCCTCGCCCAGGTTGTGCAGGCCAATCCCCACCGCAATCATGTAGGCCAGAGACAGCCGCTGCGAGGCCTCGCTGCGCCCGGTCGCCGCCTGCCGCCGGGAGATGGCGTCCAGCAGGAAGAAGGTCGCCACGGCGCCGATGCCAATCAGGCCGATGCCCTGGAAGGAACCGGGGACCAGGGCGGCCTGCTCGAGCGCCTCGGCCAGGGTATCCAGCCCCAGGAAGACCAGCAGGCCGGCTGTGACCGCCAGGAGGAAGACCATCGCCCGCCGCCCGAGCTGCCGCAGCGCCGGGAACCAGAACAGGCCCAGGTAGACCGGGATCACCCCCACGTACAGCCCGATCAGGGTGAAGGCCAGGAAAGTGCGCCCATCGGGCTCGGGCGTCACGAAGGCCACCGGGATCTCCACGTCGAAGGGGATGGCGTTGGTGCTGAACAGCCGCAGGGCGTAAGCTTCCCCGTGAGTCCAGGCGTAATCCAGGTGGATCACGGCCGTCTGCAGGCGCGGGATCGCCCCACCGGTGGAGATGGTGAAGGGCCACACCGCGTCGTTGATGATCACCTGGGCGATCTCCAGCGGCTCCGGGCTGGAGTTTCGCACCGTGATCTCGATCTGCCCCGGCTTGAGCACGGTGCGCTCCACGGTGAGCGCCTCCACCGGGGCGGGGGAAGTCAGGTCCAGGCCGCCGCCCGTGGTCAGGAACAGCCAGATCACCCCGCCGAGAATGATCAGCGGCAGCACGAGCAGGGCGGCAGTGGTCGGGCTGAGCCCACCCTGCCCGGCCGCCGGGCGTTCTTTCGGATGAGAAACTGTATTCTCAGCCATCTTGCGCCTCCTCAGGGGATGACTTCGAAATTACCGGTCCAGCCCAACTCGGCGAACTCGGTATTGTGGGCGTGGAACATGTAATTGCCGGGGTACTTGTACGAAAACTCCAGGATCCCCCGCTGGGCCTGGGTCTGCATGATGGTATCGGTGTACTCGCTGGGGGTCAGGCTGGTGCCGGTGGGGTAATAGTTGAAGAAGTTGGCGTGCAGGTGGAAGGAGTTGATCAGGTCGAACTCCAGGATGTTCACAAGATAGATGCGCACCGTCTCGCCCACCCGGATCTGGATGGGGTGCATCTGGTAATGGAAGGGGATGCCGTTGACGGCGTAGAAGTCGTTGGCGTTGTCGAAGTCCACATCGAAACCGTGCATCACCATCACAAACTCGCGGTCCACCGGTGGGCGGCCTCCCTTGGGGTCAATGATGAACGCCCCGTAGAGCCCTTTGGCAATGTGGCGGGCCAGGGGGGCGGCATGGCAGTGGTAGAGGTGCACGCCGAAAGGTTCGGCGTCGAACTCGTAGGTGAAGCTCTGGCCCGGCTCGATCATGCCCGGCGAGCCAGGGACGCCGTCCATCTCCGCGCTATGGATGCCGTGGAAATGCATGCTGTGGGGGTGTGTGCTTCCGTTGGTGAAGTGGATGCGCAGCCGGTCGCCTTCTGTGCAGCGCAGGGTAGGCCCGGGGATGCGCCCGTTGTAGGTCCAGGCCGGGTACACGATGCCGGGCATGACCTCGATGTCTTTGTTGAGCGCTATGACCTGGTACTCGCGCAGCGTGCGGCCGTCTTCCATGGTGGAGACTGTGCCGTAGTCGAAGTCTTCCAGCAGGTCGGTGGGGTTGAAGCCGTTGCGGGCATGGTCCACCTCGCCGACCGGCATGGCCATGGCGTGGGCATGGTCCCCGTGGTCCATCTGGTGGTGTGGGGCTGCCACGGCCGGCCGGGCAGCCTGACCCAGGGCCGCCGCGCCTGCGGTGCCGAGCAGGGTCAAACCACCGGCTTTGAGAAAGTCTCTCCTGGTAAATTGTCCTTTCATGTAGCCTCCGTGTCTCAGCTCCCCCAGAAAGTTGTGAAAAATTTCATTTCACAAACTGAAAATTTAGGATAGTCTAAATCCAATTTTAGGCTAAATGGGGATTTTGTCAAGAGATTGGATAGTTTAGATCGGTTTAGTCAGCATACTTCAATCGATGCCCGCGCAGAAGCGGAGGGAAGATGCCATGCGACCGTATTTCGGTCGCCCTTTGCCCGGGGTTTCAGCTTTTCCACAGAGTGCACAGAGAACCCAAAGAGCGGGTGAGAGGCTTCACCACAGAGCTGACAGAGAAACTGTGAGCGGGTGAGAGGCTTTACCACAGAGTGCACAGAGAGCGCTGTGAGCGGGTGAGAGGCTTTACCACAGAGTTCACAGAGAACACGGAGCGTTGAGCCAGATGCCGGGTGCGAGACACACACCCCACGCCGCCCTCTTTTTCGCTTTTCGCTTTTCAACGAGATCCTTCGGTCGCTGCGCTCCCTCAGTATTCTCCCAACGAAATGCTGACGCTGTAATCGGGGCGGGCGGGTCTTTCATTCCATCTGTTCCAACTTATTCAAAAACCCAGACCCGCCCCCGTCCGACCGGCAACCCGCCCAACCAGGGACAGGCTGACTGGCGCACAACCGGTACAATGCTCACCTTGGGATGGCGGGACGGGCCGGTCTGTAGCCGGCGAGCTTGCTGGCAGTGGGGGGCGGGTCTGGTTGGTCCATTATGAAGGGCTGGCCCTCCAGGCGCCATTTATGGCAGACCACTGTCGCCAGAATCAATGACCCGCCCCTACCGGAATAGGGGGAGGTCATATACATGCTGAGGGTGCGCCGTTGAGACGATGGGCGGGCGGGTGGTTGGTTGGATTGGCGGGTTGGCGGTTGCACGAGGGTGTGTATAATGAAAAAAAAAGCGCCATCTTGCGTGGCGCTTTTTGAGCCGGTGGCTGCGATGAACCGTGGTCGATGTTCGCTGTGATGTGTGATGTGGTCGTGTTGTAGATCGTGCGGCTCAATGAGTAGAACGCTGTTACACAAAAAGCGTTACATCATTTACCTTGCAGAAAAGTTAGGGCGGGGACCGGAGAAGGCGGGGCGAAGAAAAAAAGCGCCGTACTAGACGGCGCTTTTGAGCCTGGGCGTGTTGAAGCGTGCTGAGTGCTGGCAGCGATGTGGGATGAATATTCGAAGTCTGTGTCGCGGCTCACTTATTATAACGCTGTTTCGCTGATAGAGTTACACTTCCACCTTACAGAAATGTACGGACATTTGGATGTCATCACCGGTAACCATGCCGGGCTTTCCACTCTTGCACGGCTTCGTCCCATACGGAAACGTCCTTGGTAAACGTGAAGCAGGGCTGGTCCGTAACCGGGTCCCTCAAGTTTTGCAGGGGGATGCGCCACCCGGAATCGTTGTACGGCGGAGGGTAATCCCCCTCGCCAAGCCAGACGAATACGTTGTTCCCGCAGCGCGCCAGCTTGGAATTCGGATCGCCGAGCGGGCTCCCCGGATAGCGGCGAACCCCATAGCCGACGCAATTTCCATCTCCCCCGTTCAACCCCATGCACTTCTCGTAACTTTCACCGATCGGAAAGTCATCGGCGCGGATGACATTGTTATACAGGGTCCATTCCGAGCTGCCGGCCTCATCCTTGAACAGCTCGCTGTTCCCGACCACGGTCCCCGTCTCCAGGATGGTGGGCACCGGTTTCATCCAGATCAGCGAGTTGGTGATGGTGACTACGTTCCGGGTGCTGTCCGTGAGTTCCGCCGCGCAGCGATTGCCTGCCCGGGTGCTGAACCCGGTGTAGCAGCCCTCGAACAAGGAATCCTCGATGACGCCCGCCCGGCTCCAATCGTTTTCGACACAGTCATCGTGCATATCTTTCATGTACACGCCGCGAACCGTGAAGTGATTGGCGTCTTGCAGCACCTGGCAGGTGTTTTCATCCTGCTTGTTGGCGATTCTGACCCCATCGCCGAAATTCTCCACATAGGTGTTCTCCCACAGGAAATTCCCTACCCGGAAGCCGAACCCGGCCGAGCTGTGATACCTGCTCCAGCTTGTGGTATCCGGGTCATACCCGCCGGTGATCCTTCCGCCGGACAGGCAGCTCCCGCCTTCTCCGTGGTCCACTCCGATCAGATCGACGGGAAAGTTGGAGGTGGGATCGAGCCACTCCGCCCGGGTGGCATCGATGATGGTGTGGTCCGGGAGGTCGGTGAGGGCGTAGCGGTCTTCATCCGTGACCGGGTTGGTCCCATCGATGGTGATCCGCGGCCCGCTTCTCGATAAGCACGCGGCGGCCGGCGCGGGCGAAGAGTCGGGCGTGGGCTCGGGAGCGACCGGTCTGCCGAGGACGAGGGGGAGATTGATGACAAAACCCCCCTCATCGCCGCCCGCCCCTTGTGTCGCACCGGCGCAGATCAGAGACAGGATCGTGAGCGAAAGGAGCCCGGCGAGCAGAAGGATCCCCCTGTTCCGATTGACCTTCGTTACTGGTTTCTGTACCATGCTGAACTTGCGCCCTGTCCCTTCACCCCTGGCCCCTCTCGCACACTGAGCAAAGGGGAAATGCTGTACATGCGCCGTGGGCCGGATCAGGCCGGCGCTTGCCTGCCGCCAGGATAAGGCCGCATTCCCCGAAGCGGGGTGAATGCGGCCATTCTAGCACAATTTACAATAATTGTTCCTGGGGCAGCCCTCATCTCTGGCCCCTCCCCCACGGCGGGGAGAGGGGAAATGCGGACCCATGCCCAGTTCTTTCCCCCCGGGCGTTATTTTCCTGTGCCAGGACTGGGATCGGGCGCCGGTCGTTGGAGGTAAAGACACAACTGGTTTGATCAGGCTCCTTCTTTATGTATTTATGAAGGAAAGGCTTCTTTCAATAGTTTTTCTCGAAACGCCAAGTCAACTGCGGCGCGATAAACAACGGGCTGGTGATATTTGCGGTAGGGGGAACTTCGGGCCCGCTGCAGCTCTGTCTGGACAGCGCTGATCCATCCATCAACCAGCTCTTTATCGGAGGACACCATACCGGGTTCGCCGGCATTGAGAAAGTAGGGCGTTCCCACCCCTTCGCCGCGCAAACTATCGTACCTGAAATAAGGGGGATAGCTCTTACGGATGTGCGCCTGTCCTTCGTACTCCGGCCCATAGATCAATCCGGCAGGCCAGCCCGGACTCCGCTTATCGCCGCCTAAGACATATCGATTGTTCACGCTCACCGGCAAGAACCAGTTCCCCTTCGCCATCGAAGTAACGAGCCGGGGATTATGAGGCTCGATCTTCAGATCTTGAATGATCTGCTTTAGCAGGTCCAGATATGCGTTTACCCAGTCCAAGCCGGGAGATTGGCTGATCCGTGAGAGGAGGATCGTGTAGGAGTCTGTGTTTTCCATGTTGGTCTACCAGGGGTTGAATGTATTGGCGAATCATATTTT
>CAYMLG010000162.1:0-5926 GCA_964391195.1 uncultured Anaerolineaceae bacterium
TCCTTGTGAGCTGAAATTAGAACGAGTGTTCTAATCCATGATTATAGGAGCCAGGATCCCAGTCCGTCAAACCGCCAGGGGCAAAATACCCCGGTTGAATTTGGGATTAACCCCTAAGGGGGAGGATGAAAAGCGAAAGGCGAGAGGCGAAAATCGAAAAGCGAGAGGCGAAAATCGAAAAGCGAAAAGCGAAAGGCGAAAGGCGAAAATCGAAAAGTGAAGAGCGAAAGGCGACGAGTCATTTCGATATTCGAAATTACACTCCCATCACTCGCACCGGGACGGGATCGCTGATGCCTTTCAACTCCAGGCAGCGTCCTTCCAGCTCGTCGTAAGACAGCCCGGCCCTGGCCAGCGCCTGCTCGCTGACGATGATTTCCCCGGTCGCGGCCTGCGAAGCGAGGCGGGCCGCCAGGTTCACTTCGTCGCCGATGGCGGCGATATTCATCAGCCCCCCGGTTTCGCCCACCGATCCAAAGTAGGCCACCCCGGCATGCACGCCGATCCCCACCGGGATCTGCTCTCGCTGCATTTGCTGCATCAGCTTGCGAGCCACCTCGACCGTACGGCGGACATAATCCGGACCGGCGAATCCGGCCCCCCAGAAGGCGGCCACCGCGTCGCCGGCCAGCTTCTCCACCAATCCATCTTCATTGCCGATGGTCTTTGTGGCCAGCTTGAAGAAGCGGTTGATCAACCGGCTGAACTCTGTGGGACCCATCTGTTCGGAAAGGGCGGTGGAGCCGCGCACGTCGATGAACAGCATCGACATCTCCACTTCCGCGCCTCCCGGGAAGCGGCGGGAGGCCTCATCGCACAGGTTACAGAAGTTGGGGTTCAGGTCAGACTGTCTCTTCCCATAGACCACACGGACCAGCGACCCGCCGATGCCCTGGAAAGGGGCGTTGCAGAATTTGCAGCGCGGGTCGTGAGGCAGTATCTGGAAGATATGCCGCAAGCGCTTGTCTACCTTGAAAGCGTCGGTTTCGAACCAGTCTGCCCACACCTGGTTTGGATCTTTGATTTCATCGAAATTGACTCTACCACCCATAAACCACCTGCTTTGCTGTTACGAAGGATGTAAATCGGACAAAATGCGTCCGCAAATAGCATTTAACCACAGTTTGGAAGGGATGGGTAGATTACGAATTTCGAATTTCGACCTTTTCCGGTAGAATATTCGGATGGGCACAACCAGCCTGCTTGGCATCCTTTTCGCCCTGTCCTCGGCCTTCATCTGGGGCGCGGGGGATTTCACCGGCGGGTTCGCCACCCGTCGCTCCAGCCAGTTCCAGGTGCTGGCGGTATCGGCCTTGTCGGGGCTGCTGATCCTGATCGTCCCGGCGCTGGCGCTGCGCGAGCCGTTCCCCGCAGCCAGGGACTTCCTGTACGCGACCCTGGGGGGGACTTCGGGCGCGGTGGGCATCGCCATCCTGTACCGCGCCCTATCCACCGGTCACGCGGCCAGCGTCGCCCCGACCGCGGCCGTGACCAGCGCCGCGATACCGGTCTTGTTCAGCGCCGTCACCCAGGGCCTGCCCGCACCGCTCCAGTTCCTGGGCTTTGGCCTGGCGGCGACCGGCATCTGGCTGCTTTCGGCGGAGGGGGGCAGCGCCGGGCGGATGTCACGCGGCGATATCCTGACCGCCTCCCTGTCGGGGGTGGGCTTTGGCTTTTTCTTTATCTTTCTCGGCTTGTTGGAATCCGGCAGCGTCTTCACCCCGATCATCGTGGCGCGCAGCGCAACCCTGTCGGTGGGACTGCTGTTATTGGGGGTCTACCGCCAGCCGCTGCCCTCGCTGAGGGCGAACCCGTTCGCCCTGCTGGCCGGGGTGCTGGACGCCGGGGGGAATTTCTTCTATGTGCTCGCCAGCCAGTACGCCCGCCTGGATATCGCCGCGGTGCTGTCTTCCCTTTACCCCGCTTCCACCGTGATCCTGGCCGCCGTGGTGCTGAAACAGGCGGTCTCGCCGCGCCAGTGGTTCGCCGTCCTGGTCTGCCTGGCAGCGATCGTGTTGATTACCATGTAGGGATCATCGAGCCCGACGTCTTATTCGATGCCCGCAAGCCTTTTCTATTGACCGCGAAAAGATTTCCGCTTCAATAATTGCTCAAAACTCAGCCCCGGTTTCCAGCACCAGGCGGCCATCGGCGGTCTGCTCCAGCTTCAAGCGGCGCAGAGGTTGGGCGGCGGGGCCGCGCGCCACCGCTCCCGAGAGGGTGAAGCGCGAGCCGTGGCAAGGGCAGGCGTAGCCCTCCGGGCCGGGCTCCACCAGGCAGCCCAGGTGCGGGCAGACCAGGCTGTACGCCTGGAAGCCCCCCTCGTCGTGGAACAGCACCGCCTGTGCCTCGGGCAGCACGGTGCGCGAGCCGGGCGGGTACTGCCCGGCGGGGCCCAGGTCGAAGGAGGTGGGGGCGGCCGGCTCCGGTTGGTAGCTGAAGTAGCGCCTCAGCCCGCCCAAGCCTAGCAGCCCGCTGAGGCCCAACAGGCCCTTCCAGGCCAGGGTGAGGAAATTGCGGCGGGTGAGGGGTGGGGACATTGCTTGAGAGTACCTTATCTTTCTACCGCATGGCAGGCGTGGCAGTAGCGCGATTCCTGCTCGTCCGGGTTCTGCTCGCAGGCCGAGCCCTGCACCAGCGGCAAGGGGTAGCTCACGCCCGTGACCTTGCCCACCAGTTCGAAGCTCCCGTCTTCCAGTTGGCGGGCGTTCCAAAGCGGCTCGCCGCGCTCGGTGACCAGGATCGTATCCCCGGGCTGCAGGTCGATCACCGGGTTCAGGAAGGCCATTCGCAGGGCGATATCGTCCGGGCCGGTGATGGTGCGGGTGCGGGGCGGAGCGGTGAGCGTGCCGTGGCAGGTCTGGCACTGCACGTACTGCATGTGCTGCTGGTTATCGTACAGGCGCCCGTCGCCCATCGCCTCCTGGCGGGTGTGGCAGTCGACGCAGTCCAGCACGTACTCGCAGCGGGTGAACTGGGCGATCGGCTGGTAGTAATCGTGCAGGCGGTCAGCCGGGCGGTCCTGGCGGGGGTGGAACTGGATGAGGCGCAAGTCGTAATTGCCGCGGTTATGGCAGGTGTTGCATTGGGTGTAGGGGATGGCGGTGGTCAGGCGGTGGATGGGGGGGCGGTTCTCCCCGTCGAGCGGGGAGAGATCGGCCCCGGCGGTGGGGGTGTGGCAGGCGGCGCAGCCGGTGAAGCGGGCGTACTCTGTTCCAGGCAGAGGCTCGGCCCACAGGTGGCAGTTCAGGCAGTTTTGGGCGAAGGCCAGCACGGCGGGCGAGGTCTCGGTCCCCGGGTCGAAGGCCTCCAGCGCGGCGGGGCGGTCGCCTTCGGCGGAGAGCCCGGAGACGGCGGAAATGCCCTGGCGGGCGTGGGGGTCGGGTTGGGCGCCGAAGGTATAGCGGATGCTGGCGATGGCCCCGGCATAGGTGGCCTGCAGGCTGGACTGCACCCTGAGGATATGGTCCCGTTCCTGGGCGATTTCGCCGCTGTGGCACTCGCTGCCCCCACAAGACTGCTCCACTACCTTCAAGTCGGAGGGGTTGGCGCCGCCGCGCATCGTGCTGTGAGCCAGATCGGCCTCCAGGGCCAGGCGCTCGCCGCCGTGGCAGCGCACGCAGCCGAAGGTTTCCACCGGATGAGAGTGGCTGATCTCGGGCAGGCCGGTGTGGCAGGTCAGGCAGTACTCGGTCTCGCCGGTCAGGCTGGGGGTCAGGGCCACCGGTTCTGGGGAGCGGGTCGAGCGCCAGAGGGCGGACAGCGCAGCCAGGAGCAGCAGGGCCGCGGCCAGCAGGAAGGGTGCGGGGCGGGGGCCGTTCATGCGCGCAGGGCCAGCAGGGTGAGCAGGATGACTGCCAGCGCCAGGGCGGCGGTGAGGGTTTGGGCCAGGCGGGAGGAGCTGGGCAGCCAGCGGCCGAGCTCCTGCGGGCGGGGCGCGGGCAGGATGAAGGGGATCAGCGCCAGGAAAAGCAGGACCCCGGCGGGCAGGGCGATGCCCATCCAGAAGGGATCACCCCAGCGCAGCAACTGCTGCACCCACAGGAAGAACCACGGGGCGCGCGAGTCGGCCGGGGCGGCCAGGCCGGCGGACATCGGCTGAGCCAGTGGGGCGGGGACAAAGGCTGCCAGCGCCAGCAGCCCCGCGCCGGCGATCAGCGCCACCAGGGCCTCGCGGCGCACCAGCTCGTAGCGGGTGATGCGGCTCGGATCGGGGCGTAACTGTGGGGGCGGCACGGCGATGCCGCCGTCGCGGCGGACCCGGAAGATGTGCCAGGCGCCGAGGAAGACCAGCGCCAGCGTCAGCCCGAAAATGTGCCAGGCGTAGAAGCGCAGCAGGGTGGCGGCTCCGAGCTGCCCCCCGGTGAGAAAGCCGTACAGCGCCGGGCCAACTCCGGGCACCAGCCGCACCAGGTTGGTGCCGGCCACCAGCGCCCAGCGCACCCCCTCATCCCAGCGCAGCACGTACCCGGTGAAGTCCATGAACAGCACCGTCACCAGCAGCCCCAACCCGATCAGGTAGTTGAAGCGGCGGGGCGGGGCATAAGCGCCGGTGAAGATCACGCGCAGCAGGTGGACCAATACCACCAGCACCAGGAGCTGGGCAGCCCAATAGTGCAGGCCGCGCACCAGGCCGCCGAAGGGCACCAGGTAGGTCAGCGCCTGGACCGAGGGGCCGGCTCCCTCCGGGGTGGGGACGTAGTAGAACATTTCCAGCACACCGGTGAGCAGCAGCACCAGCGCCAGGAACACGGAAAGCCCGCCGGCGCCCAGGGTGTAGCGCAGGCGGGCCTGGGGGGCCGGGATGGTGGGCGGGTGCAGATGGTGGAAAAAGGAGGGCGGCATGGCAGGCGCTCGCTCCACCCGGCGCTTATCCCCGGGTCACAGGTTCCAGGCCAGGATGAAGAGCAGGGTGAACAGGCTGCTGACCCCGAGCTGCCGGAAGCCGATCGTGGTGGGCTTGTAGCCTACAGCCGGGCGCAGCACCCCGTGAAGGGTTTCCGCCCACTGCAGGGCGTAGGGCAGGAAGATGAACGGCGGCAGCAGCCCGGCGAGCGAGAGGCCTAGCACGCCCAGCAGGTTGAAGCTGGTGTAGGCCAACGCCCGGGCCCCCATCCTCAGCCGTTCGCCGGTCGGGGGGACGGCTTCCCAATCGCGCTGCTCGAGGCGCAGGTAGGCGTAGACGATGGAGGCGGCGGATTGGAACCAGGTCAGGGCGAACAGCCACCAGCCCACCGGATCCGGCTGCTCGCGGGCCACCCAATACGCGGCGGGGGCGGCCAGGGAGAGCACACCGGTGCCCACCAGCTCTACCCCCATCTGGCGGCGCTCCTGCCGCCGGGAGACCAGGTACAGGTGCCAGGCGAAGACCGGCACGCCGGGTACGGCCAGGTAGAGCAGGTAGCCGAAGCCCTGGAGCAGCAGCCCGGTCAGGGCCAGCAGCCCCAGCAGCCCGTAGGCCACGATCCAGAACCAGGCGGCGGGCAGGTCGCGCTTGGCCCGCCGGCCGCTGTAGGCTTTGGTGAGGATGGTGACCGGCTGGCGGATGAGGAAGGCGGCAAAGGCGCCCAGGATCAGGAAGACCGTGGCCGTGGACCAGTTCCCACCGGCGAACAGGCCAATGAGCAGCGGGCTGAGCAGGAAGACCCACGAGCCGTGGTCCTGCGGCAAGGCGATGTGCTTACGGAGGATGATTTGAGTGTTTAAAGTAGTGGTCATAACGATAGATGAGAATCAGATGAGTAGTTTTAGATACACTTTGTCCAATTAATTATAGTGGATGAGCCCGAAAAGCTCTATGACATATGTCACCAGTCGGATGTGAAGATTTTAATATCGAACTTCGGATTGCGAATTGCGAATTTCGAAATGAGTAACCGGTGAACCAGACCAGCCCCGCGCCGCGTGACCGGCATCGAATAGCGGC
>CAYMLG010000163.1:0-5595 GCA_964391195.1 uncultured Anaerolineaceae bacterium
GATAATCTGCCCAACATGCTGATCGAGCAGTGCTGCACCCCGATGAATTTTGACAACCTTCGCAAGCAACCCGGTCGCCTATCCGCCTTTTCCTGCGGACCATCTCACCGCTTGCGGTTGTCAAAATTCATTCAGGAAGCCTCGCCAGACGGTGGGAGAGATGGCCACCGATTACCGCTTCACCGGCCAGCGCTGGGAGAGCGGGCTGGGGCTGTACCATTACGGTTCGAGGTGGTATGACCCGGCGCTGGGCCGGTTCATCCAGCCTGACAGCATCGTGCCAGACCCATTCAACCCGCTGGATTGGGACCGGTATAGTTATGTGCGCAACAACCCTGTCCGGTACACCGACCCAACGGGGTATCGCGTGGCTTCCAATGAAGAAGGAGAAGGAACTTGCCGGAATCCGCTCGATTGTGTTTACCCGAAAGGGCACGAGCAAGCAGGTTATACTATTATTCCCCCCTCCGAAGAAGAGCGAAGACAAGGAGCCCAGATTGTTGGGACAGGTTTAGCTCTTATCCCTGGATTGGAAACTGTTGACGATTTGTTAACTTTAACGACGGGATGTGGATTTGCTTGTCAACTTGGTGGGGAAGAGCCGGTTAGCTGGTTTTGGCGAGGTGTTTCAGCTGCTGCTCTCTTTTCTCCAGTTAGTGGATCAATAGTAAGAAAGAGTTTTGATATAGTTAGGTATAGCGATGAGGCTGCAGGGTTTGTTAAACATCATGGAGTGCTAGATATTTGGGCAACCTATAATATTCCAGGTTATAAGAGACGAAACAAGGAAGCGCCTGTAATGCTCTTGGAGAAACCTTAACATAATAATACTTATGGGGTTTTTAACCGATGGCGTGCAGGAAGGAGTATTGATTGGACACAAATATCTCCAAGAGAGATCTGTCAATTATCTAAAAAGATGTTTGACGCTGCAGGTGTTCCATTGGAAGCTAGAGAGGCATATTATCGCGCTTTTAATCAATATATTTATGGAGAATTGCCATGACGGAGAAGCGCATACAGGAAATCTTAAACCGGATAAGTAAAACTCCGGATTGTTTCGTGGCAAGCCCTCAAGGAATCCCTGAAATAGCTCCAGGCCATAAACTGCCAGGAGATTTGCTCCAATTCTATAGCCTGTGTGGTGGGGTGACTTTATTTAATAGCTCCGCTTATCGTATGACAATCGTACCACCAGATAAATTTACATTTGCTAATCCCATCATGTTTGCCGGACTGGCGCCTGAGGAGGTTGCGGCTATCGTTCCTGCGGACGATATTTCATGGTCTTGGTACCTTGTGGGCGAAGGAGACGGTGCAGAACGGATCACAATAGATCTGGCTCCAGAAAGGAATGGTAGATGTTACGATAGCTTTTGGGATAGTTATGCTATGCCAGGTTATTCGCCCATCATTGCTTTTTCTTTTACAGAACTTCTTTTGAGGTTACTTGAAAATCAAGGTGACCATTGGTATTGGTGCCGGCCAGATTTCAAACCATTAGGGGATGCTTACGATTAGTAAAGAATTCCTTCCTAATTTTTGTAAAATAACGAGGAACAGCAAATCCCCTTAGCCGCGCCGAAATTGTACTCAATCAATTCGATGCCCACTTCAACACCCATTAACTTCAGCCGGTTCTATAACCTCACCGACCCGATGGCTACACGTCCGCTCCGGTTGAATGACCAAGGGTACAGTGACTGGCTGACCATAGAGCAGGCAAGCGATTTGTTCAGTGGAAAGTGGCAACCCGACACCCCTTTGAAACTGGGTGCATTTATCGGAGGGCAGGCCACCGATTTTCTCTGGGCCAGTCTAACCCCCCTGGTTTGTATCTCACAGCGAGTGGTCGATCTTTTGCAGGAGAACGGGGTGACCGGCTGGGTCACGTATCCGGTGGTTTAGTACAGGCATGCAATCCATCATTACAGACGCTGGTACCCCTCCATATTTACCATTAGGACAAAAACCGGCATCTTGGATAAGACCAGCTTGCCAATTGGTAGACTTTTTCGCTGAAGGTTTTCATCAACAGGAAAAATGAAGAATATGAACAAAAAAAATCATTACCGGAAGCTTATCTTTCTTATCTTAGTTTATGGAATTAGCCTGTTGTTCGTTGCCTATTGGTCGCCATTTCCCAGGGTTGTGGGAATTGTCGGTTTTGTGCTTGGAATAACTACATTCTACGTTAACTACTCATCAAGATTGAATGGTATCTATCTTGATGTAAGTTTATTTGTTGTAACACTGATCGGTTCCTCGGTAGCCACATTGTTGCTTTTTCTGGCTTGTAATCTCACCAGCAAGCCAATTTGTATATCATCTTCTTTTCAGGCACAAGCCCTTGGAAATTTTATTTTTCCTTTGGTATTTGTAGTAGCCCCATGGGTAACTTGGAGATTACCTGTAATAATGAAAAAAAAGAAATGAGTTTATCGCTTTCAGGACCATCGATAGGGCAGATAGAAAGAGCAGAGAATGAAACACTCTCTTCCCTATCGACGGTCGGACCTTGGCGCTCCGGTTGCCCTCCAGCAGAGCCGTACCCTCCCACGTCCAGGCAAATTGTTACATAGCCGGGGAAGCGCTGTTGCTCCGGTTGGAGCTTTAATAATTGCATAAGTGAACTAGACAGCGACTGGATGAATACTTTCCGGCGGTGGGCGGCGTTGTCCGCGGCTTCCACTCGGTTCTCGAAGTCATCCCGCAAGGCGCGTACCTGGCTGTCGGTGAGGAACTTGGGCAGCGGGTGGCGATGCGAGGCGGCAAGTGGATGAAACCGGATACGCACGGGCTAATCTACCTGCTGGGCGATCACCTGGGCAGCGCCAGCCTGGCGGTGGACCCGATCATCGATAGCTTCGACAGCCTGCCCAACGTGCTGACCGAGCTGCGTTACACTCCCTGGGGGAAGACCCGCCAGGCGGTGGGGGAGATGGCCACCGATTACCGCTCCCTGGCCGGCCATTTCCCGATCGATGGTAGAATAAAGAAGAGCAAGGCTGTCCGGTTTCTTTGGCACTGGTAAACTATATCGCTGGCCGTCCACCAGCCAGATCAGGAGGGAAAGTGGGATGGAAGTCAATGTCCGCTTGGGATCGGGGATAGCGCCCCAGGCGGGTAGCGCGCGGCTGTCGGTCGCCCTGCCGGAACAGGCCACCGTAGCCGACCTGATCGCTTCGCTGCGCCGCCTGCACCCGGAACTGGATTCGAGATTAGAGGTCGCTCTGCCGGTGATCGCCGGCCGCCACGTCTCGCCGGAGGAGCAGCTGGCCCCAGGCCAGGAAGTGGCTTTCCTGCTGCCCATTGCTGGAGGATCATATTCAGTACCCGTTTAACCGAGAAAAGGAGGAACTGTATGGTTACGAAAACCCACGTGGAGGAAAAGGAACTGAGCCGCGGCGCAGGGCCGGAGAACGGGCATGAAACGGTGTTCGTAAACGAATTTACCAACGGCCTGCTCGACCCGGCGCAGCCGATGCTCGGGCCGGTCCGCAGCGGCGGGCATATCGTCGCCAACACGGCGCCCGGCTGCTGGGGGCCGATGATCACCCCCGAGATCCGCGGCGGTCACGAGGTCACCCGCCCGGTGGCTGTAGCCGGGGCGGAGGTGGGCGACGCCATCGCCATCCGCATCAAGGACATCACGGTGACATCCATCGCCACCTCCTCGGGCAACGACCAGATGCTATCGGGCCGCTTCCTGGGCGACCCATACGTCGCCGGGCGCTGCCCCGAGTGCGGGACGCTGTACCCCAAAACCCGCATCGAAGGCATTGGCCCGACGGCGGTCCGCTGCGCCAACTGCGGGGCGGACGCCACCCCATTCGTCTTCACCAACGGCTACACGATCGCTTTCGACAACAACCGCACCCTGGGGGTGACCCTGCACAAAGAGGCGGCGGAGGAGATCGCCAGGGATGCGAAACGCTATGCGGCGCTGCCGGAGAACTCGATCCAGAACCCGATCCTGACCTTCGCCCCGCACGACCTGGTGGGCCTGGTGGGGCGCATGCGCCCCTTCATGGGCCAGCTCGGTACCACGCCGGGGCTGTGCATCCCGGATTCGCACAACGCCGGCGATTTCGGCTCTTTCTTGATCGGCGCGCCGCACGAATACGCCCTGACCGCTGAGCAGCTCGAGCAGCGCACCGATGGGCACATGGACATCGACGCCGTGCGCGCCGGGGCGATCCTGGTCTGCCCGGTGAAGACCCCCGGCGGCGGGGTCTATATGGGCGATATGCACGCCCTGCAGGGTGACGGCGAAATCGCCGGGCACACTGCCGATGTCTCCGGCACGATCACCCTGCAGGTGGAACTGCTGAAGGGGCTGGACCTGGAGGGGCCGGTGCTGTTCCCGGTGCTGGAGGATCTGCCCTTCCTGGCCCGCCCGCTGACCGCCGAGGAGAAAGCCCGCGCCCGCGAGCTGGCCGCCGCTTACGGGCTGGGTGAGATCGAAGAATCGCTGCCGGTGTCGGTCATCGGCACCGGGCCCGACCTGAACGCGGCGACCGACAACGGCCTGAGGCGCGCCGCAGAGCTGTTCGGCATGACCGTGCCCGAGGTCAAGAACCGCGCCACCATCACCGGGGCGATCGAGATCGGGCGGCATCCCGGGGTCGTCCAGGTCACCTTCCGCTGCCCGGTGGACCGCCTGGAGCGGGCCGGCTTGCTGAAGTACGCCGAGGACCAGTACGGCAAGCCGTAAACCGCCTCGCAGCCGGGGCCGCATGCCGCAAGTCGGGCGCCTCGCCGGCCGGACTGGCGGCTGATGGCAAAGGGAGAGGGGTGCTCCAACGCCTGAAGGTCGAGGGAGCGCCCCACTCAGGTTTCAAGGGATTATGCAGCAGCACATCCGCTTTTGCACCACCGGCGATGGGGTCCGGCTCGCGTACGCCACTGCGGGCCAGGGGCCTCCGCTGGTCAAGGTCGCCAACTGGCTCAGCCATCTGGAGTTCGACTGGAACAGCCCCGTCTGGCGCCACTGGCTGGTCGAGCTTTCCCGCGACCACACCCTGGTCCGCTATGACCAGCGCGGCTGCGGCCTTTCGGATTGGGAGGTCCGCAACCTGTCGTTCGAATCGCAGGTGCGCGATCTGGAGCAGGTGGTGGAGGCCCTGAACCTGGACCGCTTCGCCCTCTTCGGGCTCTCCCACGGGGTCTCGATCGCCATCGACTACGCGGTGCGCCATCCGGAAAAAGTCAGCCACCTGATTCTGTACGGAGGTTACGTGCGCGGCCGGGCGAAGCGCGCCGATAACCCGCAACAAGTCGCCCAGGCTGAGATGCTGCTGGGCCTGATCCGGCACGGTTGGGGCCAGGAGAACCATGCTTTCCGTCAAGTGTATACCACGCTGTTCATCCCTGGTGGCACGGCCGAGCAGGCGCGCTGGTTCAACGATCTGCAGCGCTTCTCGACTTCTCCGGCGATTGCGGCCGAGCTTCAGACGGTCTCGTTTGCCACGGATGTGAGCGATCTGGCCGGCCAGTTGCAAGTCCCGACCCTGGTGCTGCACGGACAGCAGGACGCGATTGTCCCCTTCGAGGAGGGCCGCCTGACGGCCGCGCGGATCCCCGGCGCCCGCT
>CAYMLG010000164.1:0-5459 GCA_964391195.1 uncultured Anaerolineaceae bacterium
GCGTAGGGGCACGGCGGGAGGGTTTACGGTTTTGGGTGATTTACGGAGCAGCCGTGCCCCTTCCATCGGCCCACGACGCGCGGCGGGATTGTAGAATATATTGCCATGCGAACGTATTTATGCCGCCCTTGCTCCCGCCGTGCCCTTACGCGCCCGCGCCGGGGCGGGCTGGCCGGCAAGAACCGCTGCCCACGCCTGAGGAACTATCTGGTAAACTGTATATGACACAGCGCGCAATCGTTTTCTAGAGGAGGGAAAAAAGATGGAAAACACGCCTGTTTTGGAGTTTATCAACCCCGGTACGGGAGAAAAATTTGGCCAGGTGGCGATGTGCACCGCCCAGGAGGTGCGCCATGCCATGCATGAGATGCGCCTCGCCCAAAAGCTATGGGAGAACAAAACCATAGAGGAGCGGGTTCACATCCTGAGGCAGTTCCAGCGGGTGATGGTCGACTCGCTGGACGAAATCACGGCGGTGATGAACCAGGACTGCGGGAAGAGCCGGCAGGACGCCTTGATCGAAGTATTCATAACCACCGACATGCTCAACACCTACCTGAAGCACGCCCCACATTGGCTGCGGCGCAGGAAGGTCTCGCGCGGCCTATATTGGTTCAAGACCCCTTACATCGAGCCGCGCCCTTATGGGGTGGTGGCCGTGATCGCCCCCTGGAATTACCCCTTTGCCCTGTCGATGCCGGCCGTGCTGGCGGCGCTGCTGGCGGGCAACACCGTGCTGCTCAAACCATCGGAAGTGACCGCCGCCACCGGGGTGATGATCGAGCAGTTACTCCAGCGCGTACCGCAGCTCACACCTTTCGTTCGGGTGCTGCATGGCGATGGGCGCGTGGGCGCGGAGATGGTGCAGGCCCGCCCGGACTACATCTTCCTGACCGGTTCGACGGCCACCGGGTTCAAAGTGGCCGAGGCGGCGGCCCAATATATGATCCCGACGGCCTTCGAACTGGGTGGCAAGGACGCCATGATTGTGCTGGAGGATGCCGACGTGGAAGCAGCCGCCCGCTGGGGGGCCTGGGGGGCGCATTTCAACGCCGGGCAGACCTGTATGGCTGTGGAGCGGGTGTATGTGGTCAAAGAGGTGTACGACCAGTTCCTGCGCCAGACCGTGGCCCATTCGAATCGCTTGAAAATTGGCTATAATCAGGATTTGGACAGCCCGTACTACCTGGGGCCGATCACCGACCCGCGCCAGTTGAAGATCATCGACCGCCACCTGGAGGACGCCCTGGCGAAAGGGGCCAGGGTGCTGACCGGCGGCAAGCGGCATGGAAATTTCTACGAGCCCACCGTGCTGGTGGACGTGACTCACGACATGCTGCTGATGAAGGAAGAGACCTTCGGGCCGCTGCTGCCGGTGGTGAAGGTGGAGGACGAAGAGGAGGCCATCCGCCTGGCGAACGACAATTCTTACGGGCTGGGCGCCTCGATTTGGAGCCGCGACCTGGAGCGGGCGCAGCGCGTTGCCCGCCAGGTGGAGGCCGGTTCGGTGGTGATCAACGATACCATCGCCCAGTTCGCGGTGCCCATGCTGCCCTTCGGAGGGATCAAGGGCTCGGGCTACGGGCGGACCCACGGCAAGCAGGGCCTGCTGCAGTTCACGCAGGCGTACGCCTACCTGGTGGGGAACCCGCCCAAAGAACTGGATCTCACCGTGCTGGCCCGCCGGCCGGGGAATTACCACTTCCTGAAGGCGGTGATCCAGTTCATGTTCGGGGTAACCCCCAAGCAGAAGCTGGAACCGGTGCAAGTCATGCTGCCCCAGCGAGCCCTGCAGTATGACGGGCCGCAGAACGGGGCCTCGCCGGATGGGAAGGGGATCGCCGTTCTGGCTGCGGCGTTGGGAGCCATCGGGGCGCTGTCCGGAATCCTGATCGCGCGGCGGTCGCGCCGTTAGCGCCAAAAGTGTGTGGAGGGCCATGAAACTCGTTTCTGTTTCCGAAATGCAGGCCATCGAGAAAGAAGCTGACGCGAGCGGCCTGAGTTATACCGAAATGATGGAAAACGCCGGGCGTAATCTGGCCCGGGTGGTGGCAGATGAATATTCCGACTTGAAAGAAGAGGGGGTGCTGGGGCTGGTCGGGTCGGGCAATAACGGCGGGGATACGCTGGTGGCGCTGGCTGCCCTGGGAGAGCAGGGCTGGATGACCACGGCCTACCTGGTGCGGCCCCGCCCGGCGGGTGACCCTCTGGTTCAGCGCGTGGAGCAGGCCGGGGGGAAGATCCACACCCTGGACGCCGACCCCGATTTCGAGCAGCTCGATACCCTCTTGAAGACCCACGCCGTCATCCTGGATGGGGTCCTGGGGACGGGGATCCGCCTCCCCCTGAAGCCCGGAGTGGCCGGCGTGCTGGATCACGTCCGCCGGGTGGTGGCCCAGATGTGGGACCCGCCCCAGGTGGTGGCGGTGGACTGCCCCTCGGGGGTGGACAGCGACAGCGGCGCGGCGGCGGCGGAGACCATCCCGGCCGACCTGACGGTGACTATGGCGGCGGTCAAGCGCGGGCTGCTGCAGTTCCCGGCGTACCGGCTGGTGGGCGGCCTGCAGGTGGTGGGCATCGGCCTGGACCGGATCGAGCCCGAGCTGAAATCGTGGCAGGCGGTGCAGACCCGTGTGGCCGGCGATGCGCTGGTGCGCTCCTGGCTGCCGGAGCGGCCGGCGAGCGCCCATAAAGGCAGCTTCGGCACCGCGCTGATCGTGGCCGGCTCGCGCAGCTACACCGGAGCGGCCCTGCTGAGCGGGCAGGCGGCCTACCGGGTGGGGGCCGGGTTGGTGACCCAGGCCGTGCCGGAGAGCCTGCACCTGGCCCTGGCCGGACATTTCCCCGAGGCGACCTGGGTGCTGCTGCCGGAAGAGGGCGGGGTCATCAGCGCCGCGGCCGCCCCCGTGCTGCGAGAGAACCTCGCCCGAGCCACGGCGGTGCTGTTGGGGCCCGGGTTCGGGGTGTTGGAACCCACCGCCGAATTCATGGCCGACCTGCTGGGCACCGACCTGCACCCGGCGAGGAGCGAAGCCGAGGCGCTGGCGGTTGACCTGCCCCCGCTGGTGGTCGACGCCGACGGGCTCAAGCTGCTCACCCGGGTGCCTGAATGGCCGCGGCGGCTCCCGGCTCCGGCCGTGTTGACCCCTCATCCGGGTGAAATGTCTATCCTCACCGGGCTGGAGACCGCCGAGATCCAGGCAGACCGCACCGGCATCGCCAGGCGGTTCAGCCGGGATTGGGGGCACGTGGTGGTCCTGAAAGGGGCTTTCACCGTGGTCGCCTCGCCTGAGGGGGAGACGGTGGTGATCCCGGTGGCTACCCCGGCGCTGGCCCGGGCCGGGACCGGGGACGTGCTGGCGGGGATGATCACCGGCCTGCGCGCCCAGGGTCTCGACGCGTTCCAGGCGGCGGTGGCGGGCGCCTATCTGCACGCCCAGGCCGGCCTGCTGGCCGAGATCTACCTCGGCAACCCGGCTTCGGTGCTGGCCGGCGATGTGCTGCGCGCCATACCCGATGTGCTCTCACAGATCGCAGGGGAAGATGCTTTGCAATAAAAGAACCGCCCGGCTCTACCGGGCGGTATGTTTGCTTTTTTTGGCTGTGAATTGAAATCGGTTATGCCGTTTCTATGCGCCTTCTGCCGGGGTCTCATCTTCGCCGGCCGGGGGGTTCTCCGCGGTTTCCTCCGAACCCTGCTGCATCTCCTGCTGGGCCGTTTCGGCGCCTTTCTTTCCGGCTTCAACGGCTTGTTCGATCCGGCTGCGCTGCTCTTGCACCATCGTGCGACCGCGCTGCTGGAGCTCTGACGCCCGTTCCTGTGCCACCCGGCTCACCTCTTCGGCGCGGAGGCGCATTTCTTCGATGGCGTCCTCGGCCCGCATCCTGGCGTCTTCGTAAGCTTTTTCCGCCCGCATCCGGGCCTCTTCCGCGCTTTCCATCGCCCGGTCGCGCAGTTCAATGCTCTTATCCCGGAGCACGGTGCGGGTTTCTTCCCCCGATTGAGGCGCGAGCAGCAGAGCGGCGGCCGCGCCGATCAGACCACCAATAATAAAGCCAGCGAAAAAGTTGCCGAAATCGTTGTCGTTGTTGTTGGACATATTTCACTCTCCTGAAATTAGATTACTTACGCGGGCTCCTCCGTGCCAGGCCGATCAGCTTCAGCATCTGGTACAGAGCTGCCGACACCTCGTTCAACTTGATCACCGGTTCCACCAGGTTGTCGCTCAGGAAGTTGGTGGTGCCGCGCAAGGTGCTGACCGTTTCGTTGGTTGAATCGAGGATAGGTTTGATTTCGTTTTGCAGCAGGTTGATCAACCGGGCGAGTTGGACGATCAAGATGACCAGTGTCAGGCCGATCAACAGTGATTCGATTGCCATGATTATGATGAAGACGTCGCGGATTCGGGCGGTGTCGGTGGTGGGTTGGAGGAGAAAGATAATGCCAAGGACGATGAGGATCAAGAGGACGACCGCGGCGACGATCGCGCCGATCAGGATCCTTCTCTGAGTCCGCTCCTGATCCTGGGGAACTCTAGCACTCTGTATGTCGATGACGGCTTCTACTCGTTCTTGCGATGTTGGTGAGGTGTTGGTGCGATCTTCCATAGGTTGATTATACCCCGTTACCCCGCTGCTTTCTCTATAGATATTGTATTATATCATACCGGCGGCATTTCGAATTTTTAAGGAAGAGCGAGCACGCCCTTTGCCCAGCCCCGCCACCTGGCCACCTGAACGGCCGTCCTGCGCGTCTCTGCAGCGGACCCCCACCGCCCACGTGTAGGGGCACGGCGAAACCGTAAATCACCCGATACCGCAAACCCTCACGCCGTGCCCCTCCGTCCGATGGCGAAATGTGCCCCGCATGGGGATAACGTCCCACCCAACGTCGGGGCAAATCGGCGGTTGGACGAACCCTCACCGCCCATGTGCATGGGCACGGCTGCACGGTAAACAACCCAAAATCGTGAACCTGCCCGCCGTGCCCCTACGCCCAATGGTGACCGTGCCCCGGTCGGGGAGCCCATCTCCAGGGATACGGTTGGGCAAATCGGCGGTTGGACGAGCCTTCACCGCCCACGCGTAGGAGCACGGCTGCACGGTAAACAACCCAAAACCGTGAACCTGCCCGCCGTGCCCCTACGCCCGATGGCGAACCGTGCCCTGTTCCGGGAGCCCCTCTCCAGGGGTACGGTTGGGCGGGTTGGCGGATGGACGAACCCTCACCGCCCACGTGCATGGGCACGGCGAAACCGTAAATCACCCGATACCGCAAACCCTCACGCCGTGCCCCTCCGTCCGATGGCGAAATGTGCCCCGCATGGGGATAACGTCCCACCCAACGTCGGGGCAAATCGGCGGTTGGACGAGCCTTCACCGTCCACGCGTAGAGTACGGTGTTTGTCAAGAGGCAATTTTTACGCCAATCCGGGGGGATCGGGAGCCACAGGAAGACG
>CAYMLG010000165.1:0-5345 GCA_964391195.1 uncultured Anaerolineaceae bacterium
GGTAAAGGGCATAAAGCCCCAACTGCTTGGGGCCGAGTTCACGCAAGGCTTTGAACATGATCGACAGGCGAGGCACGGTTCCGTTTACCACTGGATGAAGACTGCGCCCATCATATCACCGGCATAATCCTCTGTCAAACCTGCATTATCCCGTGTGCACGCACAACTTGTAAACAGAAGAGTTTTGTCGTGTTGTGGTGGGCAGCTTCGCCGCCCGCCACAACACTCATATACTACTGGCAGGTTGTCTGCACACCTTATCTCCGCCGCGCGAAAAGTTTGTTAAGTGGGTGACGGTTTATTGCCCAGGTCTTACCCAAAAATCAGACTATGGACGGATCACAGCTTGCGCGGGTGTGCGTATACTCTTCCCTAGCAGCGCGGCGGGTCAAGCCGCCGCCAAGTTCGTACCAATAAAGAGGGCAATCTATGCACACCAAACCAGCACTTCAAGTCCAGGATGTTTACCGCTCCTTGAGCCTCGGCGGCCGGGACCTGCACATCCTGCGCGGCATATCCTTCACGGTTCAGCCGGGCGAATGGGTGGCCATCACCGGGCCCTCCGGCTCCGGCAAATCCACCCTGCTCGGCATCCTGGCCGGCATCGACCGCCCCAACCGCGGGCAGGTGATCCTTGACGGCACCGAAATCAGCGCCTTGAGCGAGAGCAAGCTGGCCCGTGTCCGCAACCAGAAGGTCGGCCTGGTCTTCCAATCCTTCAATCTCATCCCTACCATGACCGCCCTGGAGAATGTGGAGGCCCCCCTCTACATCAGCCCGCTGCGGCGGGAGGCGCGCAAGATCGCCTCTCGCATGCTGGAACAGGTCGGCCTGGGGGAGCGGCTGCACCATTTGCCGCACCAACTGTCGGGCGGAGAACAGCAGCGCGTGGCCGTCGCCCGCGCCCTGGTCAACGGCCCGCGCCTGCTGCTGGCCGATGAGCCCACCGGCAACCTGGACAGCGCCACCAGCCGCCAGGTGCTCACCCTGATCCATTATCTCCGCGACGAGTTCGGCCTGACCGTGGTGATGGTGACCCACGATCCGCAGGTGGCCTCGCATGCCGAGCGCCTGTTGGGCATGATCGATGGCCAGTTGGTGGACTCGCCGCAGCCTGCGGGGGTGGTGGCATGACTCTATTCGCCTACTACGTGCGCACCGCCGGGCGCAACCTGCGCCGCGGCGGGCAGCGCGTCTTCGTTGCCTTGTTGTGCATCGCCTTTGGGGTGATGTCTGTGGTGTCGATGACTTTGCTCTCGAACGCCATCGAAGCCCTGCTTATCCTGGAACCGGCGGAGATGATCGGCGCCGATGTCACCATGGATCGCCCAGACGAGAACAGCCTCCTGCCGGAGACGGTGGCCGGCTTACAGGCCCTGCAGCAGGAGGGGCTGATCGACCGGCTGACTCTGGTGGCCTACAACAGCACCCTGGTCTACCGCTTGCCCGGTTCGGGCGAGCTGCACTTCCCCTCCGCCGGCCTGGGCATCGATCCCGCTACCTATCCCCTGGCTGGGGCGTTCACCACCAGCGAGCCGGCCAGCATCGGCCTGGAGACCCTGATCAGCCGGCCTGGCGATCTGCTCATCACCCGTGACCTGGCCGCTGAAGACGGCCTGAAGCCCGGCGACACCCTGCTGATCTCCGACCGCACTGTGGGCGCGGTGGTGGAGGGGCGTATCCGCGGCATTGTCACCGATACCCCGAACCACCAGGGCACCAAGATCTACTATACGATCGAGACCGCCCGCCTGATCGCCGGCGCCCAGTATCCGGAGAACACGGCGCTGGCCAATGCGGCCGACCCTGATGCGCTGGCAGCGGCGGCCAGGAAGCTGGGCTGGCGCGCCACCACCGCGGAAAAAATGTCCGCCGATAATGCCGAGGTGCGGCAGTTCATCTCCTACTCGCTGAAAGGGGCCGGCATCCTCGGGCTGCTGGTGGGCGGCATCGGCATCGCCAACACCATGCAGGTGCTATTGCGCCGCCGCCGGTTCGAGGTGGCCGTGCTGAAGGCCCTCGGCTACCGCCAGGGCGAGCTGCAGGTCCAGTTCGCGGTCGAGGCCGCCCTGCTCGGTGTGCTGGGCAGCCTGCTCGGCGCCGCCCTCGGCGTGGCCGTCTCCTACGGATTGGTGGAGCTGATCAGCCGTATCACCAACCTGCTCATCTCCTGGTTGTTCGACCCCCTGCCGGTGTTCACCAGCCTTCTGGTCGGTGTGGTGACCACCATATCCTTCGCCCTGTTCGCCATCGTGCTCACCAGCCAGGCGCCTCCTCTCGCCATCCTGCGCCGCGAAGCCCTCCAGCCGGCCCGCATCCCTCGCCTGCAGGCGTTGGGGCTGGCGCTGCTCTGCGCCCTGCCCTTCGTCGCCGTCACCGCCCTGGTGATGGGCTCCCTGATCGCCGGCCTGGGCGTGCTGCTGTTCGCCCTGGTGGGGCTGGCCGTGCTGGGGGGCGTGCTCGGCAGCCTGGTCTGGCTGGTCACCCGCTTGCTCCCCATGAGGCTGTGGCCCCTGGCCCGCATGGCGCAGACCAACCTCAAGCGCCGCGGCTTCTCATCCGTCTTCGCCATGATCGCCCTGTTCACCGGCGTGGTCGCGCTCGCCCTGGGGGTGGTCACCGCCACCAGCGCTCAGCGCGCCCTGGATGCGCGCCTGATCGACTTCGAGGGCGACAATATCAACATCGTCGCCCCTGCCGCTCAGGAGGCCGCCATCCGCCAGGCCATCGCCGCCGAACGCGTGGTCGAGCATGTCGCCACCGGCTACCAGACCGCCATCCGCTCCGTCCAACCCATCGGCTTTTCGGACGCCCCTCTCGACCCGCTGCTGATCGGGCGGGAGGAGCCCGGCGATTACCTGATCCGCGGCGCGGAATGGGGCAGCGTACCCAATGGGGTTTACATCTACGGGCGTCGCGAAATCCCTGAAGGCGGCCAGGTGGAATTGACCCTGATGGACGGTTCCGTGCACCGCCTGCCCGTGGTGGGCAGTTATGACCTGGATTTCGAGGGCCTGCGTCCCTTCCCGCAGATCGGCCTGCTCGTGCCGGCCGCCCTCAGCCAGCAGCTTGCCCCGCCGGACACGATCCAGGTATCGCTCACCGTCCCCGCGGCGGAGGTGAACCGGGTGGTGGAGGCTTTGGGCGCCGCCCTGCCTCAAGCCCTGGTGATCAACCTGCCCGCCTACGCCGCCCGCTACACCCAGACTTACATGAACCTGTTTATCTTTGCCGTGGCCATGGCCAGCCTGGCCCTGTTGGCGGGGGTGCTGTTGGTGGCCAATTCGGTCAGCCTGGCGATGCTCGACCGCCGTTACGAGATCGGCGTGCTCAAAGCGGTGGGCTACGCTCGCTGGCAGCTGCTCTTCACCCTGCTGGTAGAATATACCCTGACGGCCCTGATCGCAACCGCCGCCGGGCTGGCTGCGGTGCAGATCTTCCTGATCGTGATGGCCATGGCCAACGACCTGGCAGGCAGCCTGCTGGCGATGACGCCGGGCGCCGCGGTCGCCATCCTGTTCAGCGGCGTGGGGCTCATCCTGCTCACCGTGCTGGCTATCACCTGGCGCCCGGTGCAGGTATCGCCGGTGGTGGTGCTGAATGACAGGGAGTAAACTCCCAGATGTGGCGGGCAAGGCCGGTTTTACCGGCGGTTTCGCCTCCGGGTTCACCGCCGGTGAACCCGGAAGCTCTATGATCGAGCTGCCGATCCTATGAGAACCATCATCTCTTTCTTCCAGGGCCTGCGCGGCAAGCTGACACTCACGTACACGTTGGTGACCGTGCTGGCCCTGCTCGGCCTGGAAGTGTTGGCCCTGGCCGCGATCACCTTCATCTCCGCGGCCACCCACGCCGACAAGCGCGCCTACCTGTCGGACGTGATCTATACCGTCCTGCCTGAGGCCAGCGACTACCTGCAGCCCGGCGCCGAGGATATCCCTGGGCTGCAAGCCTGGCTGGAAGGGCTGTACGCCTCCGGCAAGGCCAGTTTAGAACCGCTGGATGCTTTCGACAGCCCGGCTGCCGTCATCGTCCCCACCGAGCCGCTGTTGGTGCTCGCCCCGGACGGCAGGGTGCTGGCCCAGGCTCCGGCCGGGCCCGGCAGCCTGGTTGGGCGGCGCTACACGCCGCCCGGCTTCGCCGGCTCCCGCTTCCTGAAAAATGCCTTCGAGGGCAACGCCTATGCTCCGGGCCTGGCCGTAGACCGGCCGAACGGGGACATCCTCATGGCGGTGCCGGTCTGGCAAGGCGGGGTCGACACACGTGTGGTGGGCGTGGTCGTGCTGACCATCGAGCCTCCGCCGCCGATGTTCTTCCAACTCTGGCCGGTCTATCTCGGCTGGGTGGCGATCACCGGGCTGCTGCTGCTGATGGCCGTGGCCCCCTTCGGCGCCCTGTTCGGCTTCATCATGTCTCGCGGCCTCACCCGCCGCCTGGGGACGCTGTCGCGCGCGGTCGACGCCTGGAGCGAGGGCGATTTCAGCCAGGCGCCCACAGACAAATCCAAAGACGAGATCGGCTCGCTCAGCCGGCGGATGCGGGTGATGGCCGAGAGGGTGCAGGCCCTGCTGCACACCCAGCAGCAGCTCGCCGCCCTCGAAGAGCGCAACCGCCTGGCCCGCGACCTGCACGATACCGTCAAGCAGCAGACCTTTGCCACCCTGATGCAGGTGCGCGCCGCCCGCAACCTGTTGGAGACCGACCCCACGGAGGCCCGGCAGCGCCTGCAGGAAGCCGAAGCGCTGATCAAGCACACCCAGCAGGACCTGGGGGCGATCATCGGCGAGCTGCGCCCCGCCGCCTTGGAAGACCAGGGGCTGGCCGCCGCCCTGCGCCAGACCCTGGAGCGCTGGTCGCAGCACACCCGCATTCCGGCCAACCTGCACGTGCGCGGCGAGCGGGCCCTGCCCCTGGAGGTGGAGCAGGCCTTGTTCCGCGTGGCGCAGGAGGCCCTGTCCAATATCGTCCGCCACAGCCGCGCCTCGGCCGTCTCGGTGCTGCTCGAATACGAACCTAACCAGGTCTGCCTGACCCTCTCCGACAACGGCCTTGGGTTCGACCCGGAGACCGTCCGCAGAGGCTACGGCCTGCAGAACATGACCGAGCGCGTGACCGGCCTGGGCGGGCGCCTGCTCATCCAGCCCGCAGACGGCGGCGGCACCACCGTGCACGCTGTCGTGCCCGTCGCTTAGCTTAGGCTTAGCGTAGAATGGGGTTGCCTGTTATGACCGATCCGATTACCGTCCTCTTAGCCGACGACCACAGCATGATCCGCATGGGCCTGAAAGCCTACTTCAGCACCCTGCCCGATATCCGCGTGATCGGCGAAGCCGCCACGGGGGAAG
>CAYMLG010000166.1:0-5093 GCA_964391195.1 uncultured Anaerolineaceae bacterium
AAGTCATCGTCCCTACCCTGACCTTCGCCGCCACGGCCGAGGTGGTGCGCTACTTTAACGCCAGGCCCGTGCTGGTGGATATCGACCCGCTGACCCTGAACCTGGACCCGCGCTGCCTGGAGGCGGCCTGCAGCGGGCGCACCCGGGCGATCATCCCGGTGCACCTCGGCGGCCGCCCCTGCGATATGGACCCCATCCTGGACTTTGCCGGCCGCTACGATCTGAAAGTGATCGAGGACGCCGCCCACGCCCTGCCCACCCTGTACCGCGGCCGCCGCATCGGCTCCATCGGCCACTTCACCGCCTTCTCCTTCTACGCCACCAAGACCCTGACCACCGGCGAGGGTGGGATGATCACCACGGACGACGACGCCTGGGCCGAGCGCTGCCGCATCATGAGCCTGCACGGGATCAGCAAGGACGCCTGGAAGCGCTACACAGCCGAAGGCTCCTGGTATTACGAGATCATCGCCCCCGGGTTCAAGTACAACATGACCGACGTGGCCGCGGCTATGGGCCTGGCGCAGCTCCGCAAGGTGGAGCGCATGGCCGCCCGTCGCTGTGAGATTGCCGGCGCCTACACCGCGGCCTTCAAGCCGGTAGCCGCCCTGGAATGTCCGCTGGACGCTTTCCCCGGCGACAGCCACGCCTGGCACCTGTACGTGCTGCGCCTGAACCTGGACGAGCTGCGCATCGACCGAGCGCGCTTCATCGAGGAACTGAAGAAGCGCAACATCGGCGCCAGCGTGCATTTCATCCCCCTGCACCTGCACCCCTATTACCGCCAGACCTACGGCTGCTGCCCCGAAGACTACCCCATCGCCTACCGCGAATACCAGCGCCTGATCTCCCTGCCGATCTACTCGAAGATGAGCGACCAGGACGTGCAGGATGTGATCGAGGCGGTGGAGGAGGTGGTGTGGCAGTACCGGTGTTAATTTCGAATTTCGGATTGCGAATTTCGAATTTGGATCGGAATTGCGAGATGAACAAAACTGAACTCGAACAGCGGACGAAGAAATTTGCCCTTCGAGTTATCCGCTTTGTTTCCGGGCTGCCGAAGGGGATGGTGAGCGATGTGCTTGGACGGCAACTGCTGCGCTCGGGGACTTCGATCGGGGCAAATTATCGCGAGGCGAACCGGGCTGAGTCGCGCAGGGAATTTGTTCACAAAATCTCCATAGCCGAAAAAGAAGCTGCCGAAACACAGTATTGGCTCGACCTGTGCCTGGAATCCGGCCTGGCGGATCCTTCTGTCTGCGCCTCACTGCAGAAAGAATGTGCGGAACTGGTAGCGATTTTCACCTCAATCGGCCGCTCAACAAAAGCAAAGACATAAAATTCGAATTTCGAAATTCGAATTTCGAAATCACCCATGCGCTTCATCGATATTCTCGGTTCGGCCCTCGGCCTCATCCTCCTATCGCCGCTGTTGGTGCTGATCGCCATCCTGGTCAGGCTGAGCTCGCCGGGGCCGGTGTTCCACCGGGCGGTGCGGGTGGGGAAGGGCGGGGCGCCGTTCCGGCTGTATAAGTTCCGCACTATGGTGGTGGGCGCGGCGCAGGCCGGGCCGGGCGTCACCGTGGGCGGCGATCCGCGCATCACCCCGCTTGGCCGCCTGCTGCGGCGCTATAAGCTTGACGAGCTGCCGCAGCTCATCAACGTGCTCAAAGGCGAGATGAGCCTGGTCGGCCCCCGGCCGGAAGACCCGCGCTACGTGGCCCACTACAACGCAGCGCAGCGCCGGGTGCTGAGGGTGCCCCCGGGCATCACCAGCGCCGCCTCCCTGCGCTACCGCCACGAAGAAAGCATCCTGGCCGCCGCCGCCGACTGGGAGAGCGCCTACATCAACCAGATCCTGCCCGAAAAACTGGCCATCGATCTGGCCTACCTGCAAACCCGCACCCTGTTCACCGACCTGACCCTCATCCTCCAAACCCTCCTCGCTGTATTCAAATAAATACCCCACTCAATTTCGAATTTCGAAATTCGAATTTCGAAATTCCCTGTTCGCCCTTCGCTTTTCCCTCCCTGGGGGCTCCATGCACACCGAGACCACTTCCCGCCTCAAAGTCGCTGCTCCAAAAGCGCCCGCTTCACCCAAAAAACCAGGTAATCTCTTGCTCAGCCTGCGCAACCGGCATTATCTGCTGCTCGACGTCATCTTCCTGGCACTTATCCCCACACTCGCCCTGTTGATCCGCATCGGCTGGCCCTGGGACCCGGGTTACACTCGTCCGCTGATCCTCTACACCGCGGGGGCCTTGCTCGCCAAGCTGCCTATCCTCTTCGGCTTCCGCCTGTACAGCAGCTACTGGCGCTACGCCAGCATGGACGAGATGATCTCCATCCTCTACGGGTCGGCGGCGGCCTTTGTCGCTGCCACCACCGTCTTCATCGGCGTCCAATTCTCCGGCATCGATATGGCCGAACAGATGCCGCGCAGCCTGCCGGTGCTCGACGGCCTGCTCACCCTGACCTTCGTCGCCGGGACGCGCTTCAGCACCCGCATGGCCGAGTACCACCGCTCGCGGATGAGCAAGGGCAGCGGGGCGCGCCGCGTGCTCGTGGTCGGCGCAGGGGATGCCGGGGACATGATCGTGCGCGAGATGAAGACCAGCGCCCATATCAACCTGGACCCGGTGGGCTTCCTCGACGACGACCTGCACAAACGCAGCACCCTGATCCACGGGGTGCGCGTCCTCGGCCCCATCGCCGAACTACCCATCCACGTCCGCGAGACTCGCGCCCAGGAAGTGATCATCGCCATGCCCACCGCACCCGGCAAGACCATCCGCCAGGTGGTGCAGTTGTGCGAGCAGGTGGGGATTCCATCCCGCCTCCTGCCCGGCATCTACGAGCTGCTCAACGGCCGGGCCAGCATCAGCCGGGTGCGCAACGTGGAGATCGGCGACCTGCTGCGCCGCGAGCCGGTGGAGGTGGACTGCGAGCAGGTGCGGCAGATGATTGCCGGCAAGCGGGTGCTGGTCACCGGGGCCGGCGGCTCCATCGGGTCGGAACTGTGTTCGCAGATCCTCACCTTCGAGCCCGCCGAGCTGATCGCCGTGGGCCACGGTGAGCACTCCCTGTTCACACTGTTCAACCGCCTGGCGAAGGTCCGGGCGAGCCTGAACGGGCACGGGAGGGCCGAGATCAAAACGGTGCTGGCCGACGTGCGCGACCGCGCACGCCTGCAGACCGTCTTCGCCGCCCACCGCCCCCAGGTGGTGTTCCATGCCGCGGCCCATAAGCACGTCCCGCTGACCGAGGCCAATGTGGACGATGCCATCACCACCAACGTGCTGGGCACGCGCAACCTGGTGGATCTCTCCGTGGAGCACGGGGTGGAGCGCTTCGTGATGATCTCCACCGACAAGGCGGTGAACCCGGTCAACGTGCTGGGGATGACCAAGCGCCTGGCGGAGATGATCGTGCGCGAGGCCCACCACAACACGGGCCGTCCGTTCGTGGCCGTGCGCTTCGGCAACGTGCTGGGCAGCCGCGGCAGCGTGGTCCCCTTCTTCCAGGAACAGATCGCGGCCGGCGGCCCGGTTACCGTCACCCACCCGGAGATCATCCGCTACTTCATGACCATCCCCGAGGCGGTGGCGCTGGTGCTGCAGGCCGCCACCCTGGGCGCCCGGAAAGAGGTGTTCGTCCTCGATATGGGCGACCCGGTGAAGATCGTGGACCTGGCGCGGGACATGATCGAGCTCTCCGGCTATCAGGTGGGCCGCGACATCGACATCACCTTTACCGGCCTGCGTCCCGGGGAAAAGCTGTACGAGGAGCTCTTCACCGAGGATGAGCGGCCGGTCCCCACCGCTCACCCCAAGATCTTGATGGCCCGCTCGGAGAACACCTACCCCAGAGGCTGGCTCCCCGCCCAGGTGGACGAGTTGATCGCCCTCGCCCAAGAGGGGCGGGTGACCGAGGCGCGCGAGAAGCTGGGCCGGTTGACCTGCCCGGCCGGGGTGAGGGTCTAAATTCAGCGTGAATCTGTGGTTGAAGGCTGCTTTTCTGGTATAGTTACACGGGCCCCCCCGGCGACAATATTAATGACTTGAAGTTGAAAGATCTTTCGATTTGTGTTATTGCCTGTGACAAAGCCCCTTTTTATTGTCAAACGGCTTAAATCTTGCATACACTAATAAAAGGTGCTCAAATAAAAATGGAAACAACCTCTCTCTCCGATGATCTACGCCGCTATATGGCCCTGGCCTGGCATTGGGCCTGGCTGCTCATCCTGGCTTCGGCCCTTGCCGCCCTGGCTGCCTTCTTCGTCAGCCGCCAGATGACCCCCGTCTACCAGGCCAGCACCTTGGTGCAGGTGATCGAGGCCCCCAACAACAAAGCCATCGACTACACATCCTTAATGCTCAGCGAGCGTCTCACCCAGACCTACGCCGAGCTGATGGTCACCCGGCCAGTCTTGCAGGGTGTCATCGACCGGCTGAACCTTACCCAATCCCCTGGTGAGTTGAAGGCTTCAATCTCCGTTGCCCCTGTCCGCGACACGCAGCTCATCAAAGTCTCCGTCCAGCATACATCCCCCGAGACTGCCGCTCTGATCGCCAACACCCTGGTGGAAGAGTTTTCCGCCCAGAACCAAACCGAGCAGGCTTCACGCTACGCGGCCTCTAAGCAGAGCTTCGAGGCCCAATTGGCCGATCTCGACCGGCAGATTGAAGATGCCACCGCTCGCCTGGTCAATCTGGACGAGGCTGACCCAGAGCGGGCGCGCCTGGAAACTGCCCTCGCCCAGTATCGCCAGACCTACGCCGGCTTACTCGCCAGTTACGAGCAGGTCCGCCTGGCCGAAACCCAGGATACCTCTTCGGTGGTGCAGAAGGAGCCGGCCGCCGTACCCGTCTCACCGGTCAGCCCACGCGTGCTGCAGAACACAGCCCTGGCCGGGGTGGTGGGTTTGATGCTCGCCGGCGGTGTTATTTTCCTGATCGAAGCCCTGGATAACACCTTGAAAACCCCCGAAGACGTTACGGCTGCCCTCGAACTGCCCGTTATCGGCCTGATCGGCGAGATGGCCCGCCTGAAGCGCGACGATGCCTACGTCTACGTGGCCGACAACCCGC
>CAYMLG010000167.1:0-5059 GCA_964391195.1 uncultured Anaerolineaceae bacterium
CGGCTTGGGGCCCATTCGAAATCGGCTGAGGAGGACCTGCAGCTCAATTGCTCAAAAATACAAGCTTTTTATTGGCCAGTTCCTCAATGAAAGCCAGGGCGTCGGCTTCGGCCTGGGCCCGCTCCACCTCGTACGCCTCGATCACCTGCTGGACGATCTGGTGGACGCTTTTCTCACCGTCCACCAACGACCAGATGTAGGCGCCGACTTCATTTAACACCTTCACCTGGCCTTGCAGGGGGAGAACCAGGACTGCGTCGCTGCCGACCATTCTCCCGACGACTTCAGGGTTTCGCGATGGTGTCGTATCGATCCTGACCATGAGAAGTATCCTTTCGACTTCAGTGTTGCCACAAGGTAATCACTGCCCAATATAGGCGCTTTGCCCGATAGACGAACCAATTCCACGAGGATTTCCACGCCCCCCAACGGGTGTAGGCGAGCTCGAACCCCTGATCGCCGCGCTGGACGTACTTCACCTTTCCCAGCACTGCCCGCCATTCGAACGGCGGGTCGACCCCGCGGGCATGATCCCCCTGCGTGTACCAGCCGCGGCGGTCCCGGCCGATCAGGCGATGCGTAATGCAGATATTATCCCGCCGGACGGCGATCACTTCGCCTCGCCTGGCATCCTTTTCGGCCAGGGGCTCAATCAGGATGCGGTCTCCCGGCCGGAGGGTGGGCAGCATGCTCTCGCCGTTCACAACCAGGCTGAGCGCTCCTACTTTTGCGTAGGCTTCGCAGGCGATTTCGAAGGCTGTCTGGCGGAACGAATCTTCCATGTCAATGCTGCAGCGCAGGCAGATACAGGTTGACCCAGGACGAAGTGGTAAAAGTAAGCCGGTAGCGGTTCTCCGGGGCTGAGGCGGAGACCAGGGTCACTTCCATGTGGTCTCGGGCGACCGACGGGTTCACCGGCACATCCACCCGGATGAGAACTTCCCGCCCCTCGCCCGGCTTTATCTCTCCCGTGGTACCGAGCAGGTGGGGAGTGCTCTGAGAACCAGCAGTGTCATCCACAATCAGCGCGGCCGGCCAGCGGTTTCCGGCTGTGTAGACCTGATAGGCATCAGGGCCTGTCCCTGTGTTGGTGATGGTCAGGCTGTAGGTGACCGGTTGTCCCGGTGAGACCAGCATGTTGGTCGCTCCGGTGGTGACGCCGGCTTCATACACATGAGCTAACGCTTCAGTCGTAAAATCGACCGTCACTGCCTTGCGCGTGTCACCCGAGCGGAAGCGGATGCTGGACGTATCCTGCTCGCCGGGCAGGGCATTACTGCCGACCGTCACCGTCACCGGGAGCGTCACGCTCTCTCCCGGAAGGACGGGCGCGCTTTGCACGCCGACCTGGACCGGCCAGCGGTTTCCGCTCACATCGGCCTGGAAGGTGTCCGAAATGTGGCCGGTGTTAGTCAGGGTCACCGTGTAATGGACGATATGATCCGGGTAGTTGCTGGCCTGTGTAGCGCCGGCGCTCACCTCAGGCTGTCCGTAGCCGTTCAACAAGCGCAGGCTGGGGTCGCCAAAAGCGAGGTAGGTATGCAGGAGTTCCTGATTGGCGCCGGTTGCATACAGTTGCAGTTTCGCTGAAAGTGTCGCCGCCCCAAATTCCCAATTCCCTTGCTGGAAAAATGATTTATGGAACCCGTACCGGAGCTCATCATGCCCGTACACAAGACCAAACCCCATGGGCGCGAATCCGGCCACAATTCCACTGTCTTCTGCAACCAGCAGAGACTCAACCAGGCCCGGCCCGCGTTTCACCGAAGGGCCATTCGGGCCGAACCAGTACCCGTCCAGGCAGTCCAGGGAGAGTAACACCGGCAGCCGGTCGCCGTTGCTCAACGAGGGAATATCCTCCACCCGGAATATTCGCTCGTTGGCCCAATATTGGTACGAGCCATGACCCAGGTAATTGAGGATCAGGCCTCCGGTTATATTCAATGTTGAGGTGATGGTCTCACGGGCAGCAGGGCACTGCTTGCTGCTGGCCGGCCCGCATATCTGGCTGATATAGATCGGAATGTGGTCATAACCCGAATTCGAGGTTTGGGCGATCAGCGTGTTGGCATGGGCCTCGAAATTGCCGGCCTCATCCCGATTGTCGGAAATCACCAGCAGGTTCTTCTGCCAGTCCTGGAACGGGGTCTGCTCGTAAGCGATGATCTTCTCGATCACGTGCTGCAGTTGCTCCGGAGATGACACCGGTATCCGGGCCAGATGGACATCGGCGAGCGGGTCCTCCCCCACCACATTTGCCAGCAGGTTGGGTGCATCGAGTTGGCCGCTGGTTGGATCGATCCAGGCCATGTAGGGCAGCATGAACACCGGTTCATCCCCAAAACTTGCCGGCATGAATCCCTTCGGGTTGTAGTGCCCGTCGCCGACCAACACCGCGTAGGCCGGGGCCGGTGGCTGCCAGTGCGCAAAAGTCCAACTCAAGAAATCCTTGATCGCCAACGGGTAGACGATCCCGTAGGTGAACTCGTTGTACACATCCTCGACATCGATGGCCATCGCCCGCAGCCCCTGTGCGGAGCGATAATCGACCAACTCCTGGGTGGTCGTCATGAAATCCCGATGAGTGATCACCAGATAATCTGCGCCCAGGTCAGCGCTTTTTAGATGAGGCTTGTAGGCGGAGAAACCCTTTACTGGTTCAACTGCGGCCCGGCCGGCGGCGAGATAGCGCTCCTGGCCGGTCTGCGCCCCGGCAAAAGTGACCGTCGTCCCCAGAGGGGATGTCTCTTGTGCAGTCGCAGTGATCCAGCGCGGCTGCAGTGGGTCGGTGATCTCCAGCACATACACATCGGGGGAGCTGAATCCGGAGAGCGAATATTTCCCCTCCTCCCCCTCCACTGCCCTGAACCAGAGCCTGCCCCCGGCGGCGACGAAGCGCCTGCGGTAGCTGATCTCGAACCAGTCGATAAACATGCTGGGAGCGCCCATTGCATCGCTCGCGACCTGCACTTCGACCTGGTTCTCCCCCTCCGACAGCACCGATTGAGGCAGTAAGCTTTCAAAATAATACCGGCTCTGTCCTGCCCACACCGCATCGTCCACCACGTGCCCATTCACGGAGACGATCGTTTGGCGCGCGGTGGTCTTGTTATAGCCGGCGAATTCCCCTCGAATGGTGGCGCTTACCGGCTCGGTGGATACTGCGGACAAATCCACCGAGTATGTGTGCACTTTGCTATCCCGGATCCACTCTCCGAACCAGGTATCTTCCCCGAGCGTATTGCCGGACCAACTGACCGTATAAGGTTCGAAACGGACAGTCTCTGTATAGCTCTCAGCCACGGAGAGCGGATGACCATCCGGATCCCCATCCACGATCTCCATCCGGTCCCCGAGGGCGGCCCCCACCTCCAACCAGTACACATTCTCATCGGTGTACTGCTCCAGCACAGTGGCATTGACCTGCGGCTTCCAGGGTTTGTAGGTCCCGTCGGGCTGCTGCGCCAGGTAGGTCAGCCAGTGGGCGTTCTCGTTCACATAGCGCTGAGCCAGGTAATCGCCCCGGAACTTCTCCCCGTAGAACAGGATCATATCCCCGGGGTCGAAACGCCCGTCCTCCTCGCCCAAAACCTGAACTGCCACCGGCCGGCCCTGGTTGGACATGCTCAGATTGCGCGGATCGATCCCCGCCGGGTCGATCCCTACCGAAAGCAGGTCGTCGTAGGAGATGGCGTACAGGCCATCATGATCGACGACCGTCTTATAGATCGTACCACTGGCAGGTTCCGCAGCCGGGTGTAAAACCAGGCCTTCATTCGGAGGGTAGCTGGGGCTCTCCCAAAGCGGCGCCATATCGGCGTTGAGCACCACATCGGCGGGGAGAGAGAAATTAAAGTGATCATCTACGGCCTGGGGCCAGGCTTGCTGCGATGCTGGACGGTCGCCGGCAAGGATGAATTCAACCGCCACCTGCAGGTAAGGGCGCCAGGTGAGCTTCTTCTGGGCAGGGTTGTATTGAAATGGGGACAGATCGATCCGCACCAGGCGGTGGTTTCGCAGCCAGGAGTCCTCCCCGACCCGGGCTGGCGCATCCGGGTACAGGGCACCCTGCCGGTAAAACGCCTCGTCCATCGGGTAAACCGGCTCCCCGGTCAAAGCGCCATCCGGCCCGAGCGAAGTTACCGGGGCGGGGGCCAGGTTTACTGCCTCCAGTACTTCCAGGGATCCGGCCTGCAAGACCTTCACCACGACCTCGGCATCGGGGGGAGCGCTGAGCAAAAAGCTGAAGCGCGGCATCTGGGGGCGTCCGGCTTCCCCGGTGAGCGCCCCTCCCTCGGCGGTCAGGGTCTGGTAGCCGGCCAGGGAGGCCTGCTGCAGCTCATAGCAGTCTGTGAAGAGCTCCACCATCACTCTCTGTGGTCCGGAAGCGATCAGCCGGAGCTCGTTTTGCGCCGGTGGCTGGGCAGCAGAGCTCTCGATGGTGAAGGATGGTAGGAGCAGCGCGATACAGATGAAGAGAATCGCAGTTTTTCGGATCATTGCCGGCGCCTGTGTCCCCTGATAAGCCGGCGGCGGTTGGAAATTGGATCCGCGTGGAATGTGAACCGCCGGTTAGCGCTAAAGGATAAAAAAAGGATGTTCAGAATCCATACCGGCCTGAACACCCAGGTAATGTCACGAACGGGCGAGCGAAGGCTGCTGTGATTACGAACCGGAGGCCTAAGGTTGATTCCCCTCGATGGGGACCACATCCCAGACACTTCCTGATCCTCCACCCGGACCGCCAGGATCGTCACCGATGCTTCCAGCCTGGGTTTCGAGCACCAGCTCTCTCAGGATGGCCGGGGGAGAGTATACTTTAAGAGCGGGGGTTGCGTTTTGCCATTCGCGATCGTTCATTGTCGTTCTCCTGCGATGAATACAGAATGCCGAAAGTTGTACAATAATATGCGTGAGTTGGGGGAAACAATCGAAAGATGTGACAATTTTACTACAAAACTGAGAGAAGGTTAAGGATCCACAACTTGCCAGAATGAATCGTCGGGCAAGAAATCCAACGAGTATGCGGGGACATCGCTGATCAACTGCTCGCAGCGGG
>CAYMLG010000168.1:0-4989 GCA_964391195.1 uncultured Anaerolineaceae bacterium
TTTTGTCACGGATTTCACGGATTGCTGACAACGGATGGCGATGAGCCGAGATCGTAGACTCTCACCCCTGCCCGCGGTCACCAATCCTGTCATCCTGAGGGAGCGTACTTTGCGACCGAAGGATCTCCCGCCGCCAGGCGTAGCGCAAGATGCCAATCTTGCGGCCGCGTATCGCAAGCTGCCGTTCTTGCGGATTCCCGCGGCCTGCACGGGCAAGGGCGACTAAAATACGATCGCACGGCATAATGCCCTACGGTCCCGCCGCCAGGCGTAGCGCATGATTCCGATCCTTGCCAGAGCGTGGGGCGTGGGCCGGCGCGCCGTTTTCGTGTATTCGCGCTGCGCAGCCATTCGTGGACGGCTTATCCTGGCTGCGCACGCCGGCGGGTCCTCATTTCGAAATTCGCAATCCGAAATCCGAAATCCCGAATCGCGCCTTGCACCGGGGATATCTTACGTTACAATAGATTTCGATGTTCAGATCAGGGGCGTATCTTTGCGATTGGTCGTGTGTTTAAAATAGGGAAGTGACTTTGTTCGAGCAGTGCTCTTTTTAGAGCTTGCAGTAAGCAGCCAGTGGACCGCTATCCCTGAGAGGATGAAGGAAGATCATATGGAACAGATCGAGTCAGAAGGCGGAGCAGCCCGCATCCTGCCTTTCTTTGAGCAACCCGGCGTGGTGCGCGGGCTAATCCCCGCCGGCCCCGGGGTGCCATTCGGAATCGCGTCCGTCAGTCACCCTGGGTTGGGTATCGGTGGTGTGTACGGCACCTGGGGCCAGTGCTACGACAATATGGAACTGCCCCGTTTCATCGAGCAGCGCCTGGGCGATATCCTGCCCCCCGATGAGAAGCTGGAGCCGGGCACGCTTGGTTTCAATTACCGCCACCATATCGCCAACCTGTCGCCGGAAGAGCACATGCAGGTGGAGATCGAACTGGGAGTGCGGTTTTTAAAGGAAGCCGCTGCCGCTTGCGGCTGGCGCCCCGAAGAAGTGGATGCGGTGCTGCTGGGGATGAGCGCCCCGGTGAGCGACGATTACACCGAGCGCATTGCCACCGCAGCCGGGATACCCGCCAGCGCGCTGAAGCTCAGCGTGCATAAGGCGTGTGACAGTTCGATGGGCGCGCTGCACCTGGCGTTGAACGCCGGGCTGTCGGCCGCCTACCAGGTGGGGCGCAACCTGGCCGAAGAACTGAAGGGCAAGAAAGTGCTGGTTGGCGGGATCGAGGGGCTCAGCCGCTTCCTGTACCGCTCGCATGACACCAACGCCCTGCAGTTGTTCGGCAACGCCGCCGGGGTGATCGGCATCATCCCCGGTGAGACCATGTCTTTCATCACCGGTAAGGCTCACGAGGTATTCGACGATAAGGGCGTGCTGGCGGTGCGCATGTATTATCCGCACTCGCGCCAGGTCGAGCCGGACCGTTCGAAGGTGGAGGTGTACAATGTGGGCCCCAACCACCTGCGGTTCGCCGGGATGATGCACGAACCGGAAAGCGACGAGCCGGTGGATATGGCCGGCCCGATGGGGATGGTCAAGCTGTTTGTACGCAGCGGCGTTCAGGTGGTGAGCGAGGTGGTCCAGGCCTACCAGGCGAAGATGAGCGCCGCCGGCAACCCGGCCCGCTCTTTCGCTACCGCCATCGTCCACCACGCAAACTATAAGATCAATCAGCTAAAGGCCGCCCAACTGGCGAAATCAGGTATCTCGATCCCTATGCCCTGGCTGCTGAGCGAGTTCGGCAACGTGAGCGCCGCCTCCAACATGATCGCCTTCCTGCGCCAACTGCCCGGGCTTAAGCCCGGCGACCACATCCTGTTCGACGGCTTCGGCGCAGGGACGTACTACGACGTGTTCGCAGTAGCGCTAGGGGACCAAGCGTGACAGAGCCCGCCAGTCCGGGTGGGTCAAGGAACCCGGTCGAGCGGCTGCGCAGCCTGTACGCCGAGTTCCCCTCCCAGTTCTGGATCGTCGTACTGGGGACCTTCATCGACCGGCTTGGCGGGGCTCTGCTTTTTCCCTTCTTCACCCTATACCTGACCCGCAAGTTCAATATCGGGATGACCGAGGTGGGGGTCATCTTCGGTGTGTTCGCCTTGTCCAGCGTGGCGGGCAGCATCGCCGGCGGGGCGCTGACCGACCGCCTGGGCCGCAAGAGCATGCTGCTCTTTGGGCTGGCGATGAGCGCTGTGTTCAGCCTGTCGATGGGGATCATCGACGACCTGCAGCTGTTTTTCATCGCCGCGCTGGTGGTGGGCGTGTTTTCGGAGGTCGGCGCGCCGGCCCAACAGGCGCTGGTGGCCGACCTGCTCGACGAGGAGCAGCGGGCTCAGGGGTTCGGCATCCTGCGGGTGGTGGCCAACCTGGCGGTGACCATCGGCCCGATCATCGGCGGGTTCCTGGCATCCCGTTCGTACCTGCTGCTGTTCATCGCCGACGCGGTGACCAGCCTGATCACGGCGGGGTTCATCTTCTTTGCGCTGAGGGAGACGCGCCAGGCTCCGGCGGAGGGCGAACCCCAGGAGAGCATGGCAACCACCTTCCGGGGTTACTCCGCGGTGCTCACCGATCGGGCTTTTCTCTGGTTCATGGCGGCCTCGGTTTTGATGGTTCTGGTTTATATGAATCTTAATACGACTCTTTCGGTCTACTTAAGGGACGTACACGGGGTGCCCGAGCAGGGTTTCGGCTATATCCTGAGCCTGAACGCGGCCATGGTGGTGCTGTTCCAGTTTGGCATTACCCGGCGCATCACCCGTTACCGCCCGCTGGTGATTATGGCGGTTGGTACACTGCTTTATGCTATTGGCTTTGCCATGTATGGGTTTGTCTCGGTTTTCCCGCTCTTCCTGCTGGCGATGGCTGTGATCACGGTGGGGGAGATGTTCGTCACACCGATCGGGCAGGCGATTGTGGCCCGCCTGGCGCCGGAGGATAAGCGCGGCCGGTATATGGCGGCCTATGGCTTCAGTTGGGTGCTGCCGATGGCCGCCGGGCCGCTGCTGGCCGGGCTGCTGATGGATAACCTCAACCCGTCCTGGCTGTGGTATGCCACCGGGCTGGTGGGGCTGGTGGCCGCGGGGGCATATTACGCCCTGGAACTGCGGGTGAGCCGCGTGCGATGGGCGGCTGTGGACCAGCGGGTGGATATCCTGGAGCAGGTGGAAGAGGGGCGGATCACGGCGGAGGAGGCTTCGCGCTTGCTGGAAGAGGTGGGCGAAGGTTCGTGGGCTCGCCTAGCGCCCGAGCCCGCCGGGGAGGCGCCCGGCCACCGGCATGTACGGATCAGGGTGAGCGATCTGGCGTCGGGGGCGATGAAGGTGGATCTGCGCCTGCCGGTGGGCCTGGTGAATACGGTGCTGTATATGGGTGGGCGCCTGTCAGCCGATTTGGAGGGTTACGATCCGCTGGCGCTGCAGCAGCTCATCACGCAGGGCAACGCCGGAGGGGGCGATACGCACACGTTGGATGGTGACGACGACCGGTTGGAGATTACTATCGAGTAGGTGGCGCGCCCTCACCCCGGCTCCTCTCCCAAGGTTGGATGAGGAATCGGGGTGAGGGCGCCGTGTTGTCTTATGGGCCTGGGTCAAGCGCGGGGGTTTCTCCCGGGTCCATCTCCGGGATGATCACCTCCAGGGTGAGGCCCGCCGACCTTGCCCCGGCGGTGTCTGGCTGCTGCACCCCAAAAACCACGGTCCAATAGTTTTTATAGTCGCTGCTTGAGTTGGTGGCGAACCCGCCACCGAATTCGGTATAGTGCGGGGAAAGGATGATATCCCGATGGCCGGGGCTGTTCATCCACCCGTCCATCATCCGGTCCACATCTCCGCCATAGCCGTAACCGGCGATCTCCCCCATGCCCATCCAATGGTAGCACACACCGTCCAGGCGGTCGAGCGGGGACATGCCGTTCGAGCTGGTGTGCCCGGTCAGATTATGGTCGGCCAGGTCGTTGGCGTGATAGCGGGCGGCCTGGGTCAACGCCTCGTTGGGGACCAGGGGCGGGAGTCCGTGATCCGCCCGGACTCCGTTGATAGCGTCCAGCGTGGCCTTCTCAACTTTGGGATCGTCGCTGACCTGCCCGCGGATCCATGGCCGGCAGGCGGAGGCGGATGTGGCGGGGGAGGGGGAGATAACCAGGGGCAGGTAGCTGGAAGTCCCGGTCCCCCCCGTTGCACCCGCCGGCATGGGGCTGCTCCAGACCACGGACGACAGCAGGAGCGCCAGGACCAGCCCACTCCGCAGCACGATCGCTTTGGCCGGGAGCAGCCTTTTGGCCATACGCCATCTGATAGTCGAGATGACCAGGTTCAGTTGAGCGAGCCTTCTTGGGCCTGGGCCGCCGGTTGTGTGGGCGGAACCCAGACCTGTGCTTTCCGGTTGTTCGCAGATCGGTTGGGGGGATTTGGCGCTATAGGACATACATTCTCCTTTGAATCTGTAGGATATTTACGGGCTCCGGTAGTGATCGCTCAATGCGGTTGACCGGCCAGGTCTGCAACCGCGTGGATCTGCCACGGGTGGGTGAGCCCATGGGTTTTAAAGTGCCCGGTCTTCAGCCCTCGATAACAGCTCGAGTGGGGATGATGCAGCACATCGCGCGTGGACCGGCCCAATTTGTTGAGGCAGGGTGAAGGATGATCTCGTTTGAGAAAAGCACGGCGCCGGTCGGAGCAGCGAACCAGCATGCGCGCCTTGTTTGCCATAAGTCATTGAGTTGACCTTGTGTTCTGCGGTTCCCGTTCAGTATCCCCACACAGCCGGGAGCATTGTTCGTTGCGCCGGGGGAAATGGTTCACCGTCGCGTTTTGACTTTACGATAATACTCGATCTAGGACCCCCGCCACCGTACAAAATTGTAAGGCGCGGATTGGACAACGGATTGGACAACGGATTGGACAACGGATTTTTGTCACGGATTTCACGGATTGGACAACGGATTTTTGTCACGGATTTCACGGATTGCTGAAAACGGATTTTGG
>CAYMLG010000169.1:0-4906 GCA_964391195.1 uncultured Anaerolineaceae bacterium
CTACACGCCTACACATCAGATGGCATGGTGGATTATCCGGAACCATAATTCAACCGCAGAGGGGAGGCGCGTCCGCCATATGGCCCGTTTCCCGGGTGCGAGGCATGTATGCGCTTCAACGCCGCCCGCCAATTTTTCGCTTTTCGCTTTTCCCTTTTCGCTTTTCCTTATAAGTTGCTGGTCTGGCGGAGATCATCCAGGGTCTTCTGCGCCCAGTCGCGCACTTTTTCGATATATTGATCCGGGCCGGCTGCGACCACATCAGCCGCCACCATGCTCCAATTTACCGGGTGTTGGTACGATCCGGGGGCGGACGACCGGCTGGTGACCTTCCACTCACGGTTCCGGGAATCAACACCCTCCCGGGCTCGCTGCCGCACCTGCTCTGGGGGAAGGCCCTTTTCAACAAAATCCACCAACAAACCCTTCGAATAAGCCAACCCATCCTGGGAATACAGGCTGGGATGCTGCAGGTGGTAGCAGAGCACCATCAAGTGATGGACGATGCCGTGCCCCGGGTATTCATTCTCCCAGAACAGCATCTGGTAAAAATCATCCTGGCAGGTCTTGTCCCCGGCCCACACGGCCTGGCATTCCGGGCAGCGCTGCTGCACATCCATAACGGCCCTCCTCGGTGATACAATTATCCGATCTATTAAACTGCAAATTGGCCTAAACTGTAAACCTTACATGCGCTACCCGAAAGTTATCGTCGTCCATCCATTCCTTTTCACCCTTTATGCGGTAATCGCCCTCCTGGCCAGGAATATCGAAGAAGTAACCATCGTCGAATCAGTCCGGGCGATGATCATCTGCCTGCTGCTGACCGGCTTGATCTTCCTTGTCGTCAGATTGGCGCTGCGCGACTGGCAGCGGGCCGGGCTGTTCACCACCGCGGCCAGCCTGCTCTTCTTCTCCTACGGTCACGTTTATGCGGCGCTCAAGAACGTGGAGATCTATTCCCTGGTATTGGGACGCCACCGGGTGCTTGGCCCCCTCTGGCTCGGGCTCCTGGTCCTGGACGCCATCTGGGTCTTCCGCATCTCTGGGAAACAAGAGAAACTCACCCGCTGGCTGAATGCGGTTGGCACAGCGGCGTTGGCCTTCCCGATATTCGGGATCATCCTGTTCGGATACCGGACCCTTACCACTCCGGTGCTCGATACAGACTCGACCGCCCTGGCCGCCCATAACCGCCAGGCTCAGCCCGACATTTTTTATATTATCCTGGACGCCTACAGCCGGGATGATGCTTTGCTCGATCTGTATGGCTATGACAATACATCCTTCTTAGATGAGCTGGAGGACATGGGGTTTTACATTGCCTCCTGCAGCATGAGCAACTATGCTCAGACCAAACTGTCACTGGCTTCGTCTATGAACTTCACATACATCCAGTCCTTGGGCGAAGAGTATTCTGGGGACTCGGACAGCCGGGCGGGGTTGGGGAAGTATATCCGCCAGGGCGCGGTGCGCAATATCCTCGAAGACCTCGGCTACTCCACGGTGGCCTTCGAGACCGGCTACTATTGGACCCAGATGATGGATGCGGACCTGTATCTCCGCAGGGACCAGTACTCGCTGGATACCTCCGCTTTCTGGGGCGGTTTCACCGAATTTGAAGAAATGCTGGTGAAAACCTCGGCCGGCCTGATCCTCGCCGATACAACCATGCTGATCAATAACGCGAACCAGGCCGACATCAGCAACTTCTACCGCATGAAGCACCGGCTGCGGATCCTATATGCGCTCGACCAGTTAGAGAAGCTGCCCGGTGTCGACGGACCGAAGTTCGTCTTCGCTCATATCGTTACGCCACACAAACCCTATATTTTCTATGAGAATGGGGAAATGGTAGATGAGGATATGAGCGATATCGACGGGTACACTCAACAGGTCGCCCATGTCAATCAACGCGTGCTCAAAATCGTCCGGACGCTCATCGCCGAGTCGGAAACTCCTCCGGTGATCATTATCCAGGGCGACCACGGCGGGGTGATCGGAGATCCGGGGGACCGGATGAAAATTCTTAACGCCTATTATCTGCCAGATGGCGGAGACCAACTCCTCTACCCTTCCATCTCCCCGGTGAACACATTCCGCCTGATCTTCAACCACTATTTCAATGCCAGCTACCCGCTTCTGGAGGATATCAGCTACTTCTCGCAGTACGACCGGCCGTACCAGTTCATGGAGATACCCGAAACTCGGCCCACATGCGAAGATTAGATGAAAAAAGGCTGCGGAAAAAGCGCAGCCTTTTTTCATCGATTGCCAGCAGCGAACTGCCGTTGTCCTGCCTACACTTCCATGTCCATGCGGGCTTCGGGGCGAGGCATCACCCAGCCAAAGTAAGCTCCAGCCAGCGCGGTAAGGGCGTGCAGCCAGATATCGTGGCTGAACAACGGGATCAGGCCAAAGGTGGTGTTCAGCCCGGGGATAAGGCCCATGATCGCCAAGATCGCAAAAAGGACAGCGATCACCCGGGAGTATGTCCGCGAAGCATCGAAGCTGCGATAAGCGATGATACCCAAAATCCCAACCAGCAGATGGACCAGGGTGTGCAGGATGTTTACCGGGAACAGGCCCAGCAGATAGCCGGACAGGGCGTCTACTGCCAGGTCTCCTTCAACGGCTGCGGGCTCGGACAGCAGGCCTGGTATGAATCCCAGCAGACCAACGAGCGTATAAATAATCCCTAAGATCAAAGCAAAGTAACGGGTACTCATACTCTTTACTCCTTTTGAATCTCCCCTTTAAAGAGCAACGCCTAAAAGTGGCAACACTTACCTGGTTCTAATCTTCCCTTTGCATAATATATTATTATTGTATGGCCATGGCAATTAGGGAAATCCCCAGTCAGAACTAGGAAAAACCCGAACCCCAAACCAGGTTTTCAGGAAAGCGGTCGTCTGCGGGATCTTTCAGAGTTGTAAGTTTACGAACTAATCAGGTTGGTTGTATCGTAATTTCTTATGTCCTTTGATAAAATAAGCAAACTCCGATAGAGTATGTAGAGAAACCATGGAAAATAACAATAGCTCTCGCAAACAACCTGTCATCAAGAAAAGATGGCTGGCAGCAGGAAGTATTTTGTTGGCGGTGATCGTATTGGGGCTGTTTGTCATCCTGAACAACCACAGCCAGCCCACTCCACTGTCCGTATCCCTGAGCCAGCTGGCCAGTGATATCGCTGCAGGGGAAGTGGTCAAGGTAGAAGATAAGCACGCCTCCGGTGAAGTCATCGTTCACTATCAGAACGGGGAAACCCGGATTGGGCAGCGCGATCCCCGCGCCTCCCTGCTGGAACAGCTCAGCCTGCTCGGTTTGGAACCGGAGCAGCTCTCTCGCATCCAGTACGAGGCAGCACAGGGCACGGCTCCGGTGGCCAGCACTCCGTTCGGAGCGGTGCTGATCCTGGGCGTCATCACTACTCCATTGCTGGTTGCCTACTATATATCCAATAAAGAGCGTATTTCGAAGAAGAATTATCAGAAGGCCGGCGTACCCAGCACCCGCTTTAAAGATGTTGCCGGGCTCGAGGAAAGTGTCGATGAGCTCCAGGACCTGGTGACTTTTTTGAAAGAGGGGAGCAAGTACACCGAGATGGGCGCAAAGATGCCACGGGGCGTGCTGATGGTGGGCGACCCGGGCACCGGCAAAACCCTCATCGCTCGCGCCCTGGCCGGTGAAGCCGGTGTGCCTTTCTTCGCCACCTCCGGCTCGGAATTCGTGGAAATGTACGTTGGCGTAGGCGCCAGCCGCATCCGTTCATTGTTCAAGAAAGCTCGCAAGCGCGCGCCGTGCATCATCTTCATCGACGAGATCGATGCGGTGGGGCGCACCCGGCGCCGCTCAGACAGCAGCGCCGAGATGGAGCAGGACCAAACCCTGAACCAGCTTCTGGTCGAGATGGACGGCTTCGATGGTTCAGAAGGCATCGTGGTGCTCGCCGCCACCAACCGGGTGGACGTGCTCGATCCCGCCCTCACCCGCGCCGGACGCTTCGACCGCCGGGTGTACATCCATCGCCCAGACGTCAAAGGGCGGGAAGCGATCCTGGCCGTCCACGCCCAGGGTAAGCGCCTTTCGCCAGACGTCACCCTCTCCGACCTGGCAAAAGCGACTCCAGGTCTGGTCGGGGCAGACCTGGCCAATCTGGTGAACGAGGCCGCCATCCTGGCCGTGCGCAACGGGCATTCTTCCATTCAGCGCCAGGATTTTGAAGACGCGATCGAAAAGGTGATCGCCGGCGGCGTGCAGCGGAAGAGCTATGTGATGAGCGAAGATGAACGCCGGATCGTCGCCTATCACGAAGCCGGGCACGCGGTCGTTATGCACGAAACCCGGCCCGACGATCCGATCTACAAAATATCGATTATCCCGAGGGGAGAGATGGGCGGCTACACCATGGCCCTGCCTGAGAAAGACCGGATGCTGCTCTCCCGGGGCAAGATCTTGGGCCAGATTACAGGCGTCCTGGGCGGGCGCGCGGCCGAGGAACTATTTTTCCAGGACATCACCAACGGCGCGTCCAACGACTTGAAGGTCGCCACACAGTACGCAGAAGAGATGGTCATGCGCCTGGGCATGGATTCCCGCGCCGGTCTGCGGGTCTTCAACACTCACGATCGCTTTTATCTGACGGACCGTTCTCAGCGGACCAGCGAGGCGATCGATGAGGCCGTCAACGGCATCCTCGATAGCTGCTACGCCGATGCCCGCCGCATTCTCACCGAAAAGAAAACCTACGTCGAACGGGTTGCGAACGAGCTTCTTGAAGTTGAGACGATTTCGAAAGAGCGTTTCGTCGAACTGATGGAAGGATAAATACAAAGGCCTGGACCTTGCCCCGCTTCCCCGGGCCGGCCTCCAGACCTCAATCGTGATCAGCGTACCGGTGCAG
>CAYMLG010000170.1:0-4905 GCA_964391195.1 uncultured Anaerolineaceae bacterium
CTGTGGACTCTGTGGTGAGGCTCCCTCTACCGGCATCGAATGAATTCGACGCCTGGGGGAATCCAAGCCCGCTGAAGCAGGCTCAGGGGGGCGGGATGGGAGAACCCCCTCGCATGTCATCCTGAGGGAGCGCAGCGACCGAAGGATCTCGGCATCGGCGAGCGTCGCTTTGCGCCGCTGCGATGCTTGCGAAGCAACCTGGGACCTTTACTGGTCAGTGAATGAGATCCTTCGCTTCGCTCAGGATGACATGTGTTGGGGGTTCGGTCGACCAGGAGTTGGCCGGGTTACGAGATTATTTATTTAAAATCCATCACCCGCTGGCGGGCCCGGCATGGAACCCCCCGCCGTCCTGGGGAGGGGCACGGCGGAGAGGATTACGGTCTCAGGTGACCGCCATCCGTGAAATCCGGGGTCATTATCCGTTGTCATGGTCATCATCCGTTGTCAGCTTCGCTCTGGCCTTCTTCGGCGGCCACCGGGCAGCGCAGCACGCCCAGCCCTTCAATGGCGGCTTCGACCACATCACCGGCGACGATGGGGCTCACCCCGGCTGGCGTGCCGGTGAAGATCAGGTCCCCGGGTTCCAGGGTCATCACCGAGGAGATAAAGGCGATCAGCGTGCGGACATCGAAGATCATATCGCGGGTGGAGGCCATCTGGCGCAGGTCGCCGTTCACATGGCAAGTCACCATGGCGTCCGAGGGGTCGAATTCGGTCTCGATCCAGGGGCCGATGGGGCAGAAAGTGTCGAAACCCTTGGCCCGGGTCCACTGCCCATCCCGGAACTGCAAATCGCGAGCGGTGATATCGAGCCCGATGGTGTAGCCCAGGATGTACTCGGGGGCCTCCTCGGCGGGGATCCAGCGCCCGCGCTTGCCGATCACCGCGACCAGCTCGGCTTCGTGCTCCACTTGCTCAGACTGGGGGGGCAGGATGATGGTCTCGCCGGGGCCGATCACAGAAGTGGGCGGTTTAAGGAACAGCAAGGGGACGGTGGGCACTTCCGCCTGGTGCTCTTTGGCGTGAGCGGCGTAGTTCCTCCCGATGCAAATGATCTTCCTCGGTTGGACCGGGGCGAGCAGCTTGATCTGGTCCAATGGTTCGGCGGCCTCCAGGCGGCGGAAGCTGTTGTACGGATCGCCCTCGATTGGGCCGGCTTGATCGTCCAGGACCCAGCCGTAGCGCGGGTTCTGGCCTTCGGGTTGGTAGCGGATCAGGCGCATGTTTCTCTCCAGGGACGGGATTGAAATGTCGTGTGGAACGGCAGGATTATGCCCGATTGTACTGATAATCGGCTATTCGATCAAGCGAGAATATTGAGATGGGTGCACGAAAGTTTAGTGCTCACTTTGTTGCAATATTTGAATGTCCGGCGTCCACCGCCTGTCAGTTCTCCACATACCCGCTGTCCCAATGCCGGTCCGGGTCGTGCGCGCGCAGATCGACGCCGAAATCCACCGCGGCTTTGAGCGCCATGAGCACCGAGACCCACCCGGCGATGACCTCCGTACGGTCTGCGGGGGGCACGTCCCGGTCGGTCAGGGTTAAATCGGTGCCGCCGCGGCCGTCGTCCTCGAGCAGGAAAGTAGCGGTGGAGCCCCCATAATAGCGGACGGAATACTTCTGGTGGGGGATGGCTTCCAGGATCACGGCCTCCCAGGTCAAGCCGTTGGGGAATACGAAATGGATCACCCCGCCCTGCTCGACCGCCGACTCCGCCCAGAAACTGGCCCGCCCCAGGCCGGTAGCCAGCGCCGTGTACACCCTCTCCCGCGGCGAGCTCAAATGCACTCGCCAGCGGATCACCCCCGGGTCGTCTTGGAATCCCACGGGTAACGACCTCCTTTTGGCTGCCGGAGCAATAAACGACCCGGCCTCGTTCGAGCCCGGGTCACTGGTTGGTCGATTATCTCAGAAGCGCTGCGTAAGCGCCCTGCTGCCGCCTCGCACAACCGGCCGCCTGCCCGGCGAGGCCGCGCGCAGTGAAAAATGGAGGCCGAAACGCGGCCGTCAATCGAGGGGGCGCTGGATGCGCTCCGAGAGCAGCGATATGGCCTGCTCGGTGCCGGCGAAGCGATCGGCAAAGCGCCAGCGCAGGGCTTGGGAGAGGGCGTACACCACCGTCTCGAGGGCGACGATGCCCACGCCCATCGAGGGGTGACCCTGGGCGGCGAGGACGACGTCGGCATAGCGGGCCGAGGCCAGCGATGCGGAGGCGACGATGGCCGCGGTGGGAATCTGGCGCTGCTGGGCTTCTTCCATCGCCCGGGCGATATACGGGGCCTGCCCGGTCACTTCCATCGCCAAAAGCATGTCCTGCCCGGTGGCGATGTTCACCGTCCGGGCCAGATCGGCGATGCCGGAGCGGGCGATGTAAACCGGAAAGCCGCCTTCCTCGAGGAAGAGCACCAGGCTGTATGCGGTGGGTTGCGCGGGGCCTTCGGCCATCACGACGATACGGCGAGTTTGCCCCAACTGCTCCACCAACCGTTCCAATTCGTCGGTATCGAGGGAGATGCGGGTTTGCTCCAGAGCGATAGATACCTCGTTCATCGCCTTGGTCACGATCCCGGCCATGCTATCCGGCCGTTCCGCCTGTTGCGGCCGGATGAGGAGATCTTGCTTCACGCGCTGCCGGATCTCGCGCTGCAGTTTGGGGAACCCGGAATAGCCAAGATGCTGGGAGAACCGCACGACGGTGGCAGCATCCAGGTTTAGGGTATGCGCCAGCTCGCTGGCAGTCATGAAGGCCGCTTCGACGTAAGAATCCAGCAAAAAGTCCGCTAATTTGGCGAAGCTTTTGGACATATTCGGACGTTCCTGGCGGATACGTTCTTCGTACGACATCCTTCCCTCCATGCAATAATCACCGGTCTAACCTGGATGAATTGTTCGGCCGGGAACCTGGCCAGACTCCTGGGTGGGGCCCAGTGTGTTGATCATTCACCAGTCGCTGCGCTTACCTGGGCTGTAGACGACCGTCCCGGTGGTTATGTCTGTAGTTTATCACAAACCGGGGATTGCTGCAATTCTAAGTGAATGAATTGCCGGGTTCAGCAACTTTGTTCCAGGGGAGGGGGCTGCATTTCGTTATGAGCAGAAATAGAGGATTTAGGCTCTGGGTGGGCTGAGGCGCAGCCCCACCCAGAGCCCAAACGTTAATTTTTGGTTGACAACGGGAGGGTGTGCGGAGGACCTGCCAGCATTAATGTTGTTTTGTGTGAGTGTGAGCGCCGCTCACACTCACACAAAACAACGATTCTTATTTCCTGACAAGTTGTGCCGGCACACAGAATATGGCTTTCTCAAAGTCGTGAGTCAGGCTTTAAAGGATAGGAAGGTGGTAGGAGTGGTGGGCTGCACAGCCCACCACTCCTACCACCTTCCTCCATTCTTGAGAAAGCCATGGCACACAGAATGAGAATGATTGACAAAAACGAGAAAAGGCTGTATAAACGGGGGTGCTTTGGGAGAGGGGCGCTTAGCTCAGTTGGTTAGAGCGTCTCGTTTACACCGAGAAGGCCGGGGGTTCGAGTCCCTCAGCGCCCACCAGGCGAGCAGACAAAACAGGCGCAGCACCGGCTGCACCTGTTTTTTATTCCGGGCCTGGGTATGAGGCCGGGGTTTTCATTTAATGAGCAGGGCCGCTGGCCTCTCACCCATCGCCAGCGGCCCTGACAGAATGATCACCGTGTAACTCTCCCCCATCTATCCCCCTGATCACCTGTCTTTCAACCGTCGCTCTATCCCCCAGCGGTTGCTGTTGTGCGCTTAATATACAAAATTAGGGTTGTTTATACAATAAGGGATTACCCGCTCATTGAAGTAGGGAAAACCCTACCATCCGGCGCCATACCGCATATTGCCCGGCGCGATGTTCCCGGGCTGGCGGCCGTTGGCTCCGGCAGTGCTTCACCACAGAGCTCACAGAGAACACAGAGAGCGCTGTCAACGGATTTTTTTGGATCGGATTGAACGGATCACGGTTGCCCGAGACCTTACAACCCCGCCGCGCCCGCAATCCACCCTCAGGCGTCGAATTCATTCGATGCCGGTAGAGGGAGCCTCACCACAGAGTCCACAGAGATCAAGGAGAGCACGGACAGATGCCGATCCTTGCCAGGAGGTGGGTCGGGGCCGGTACGCCATTTTCGTGTATTCGTGGCCCACATTCGTGGACGGCTTCCCTCAGGCAATCGTGCGCGGGGCTGGTCTGTGAATGGACGGGTTGGCGGTTGCACGGGGGCGGGTCTGGGTTGCCGGGTGGGCATGGTCGGCCTGGCAATCGTTCTTGTCGGTTAAGCACGCCCTGCCTGAATCAAAGACCCGCCCCTACCTGGGTGTGGGGCGGGGACCGCCGAGCGAGATGCGCCCCTCCCCACCACGTGTAGGGGCACGGCGGAACCGTAAACCACCCAATACCGTAAACCCTCACGCCGTGCCCTGTTCTGACCGAGACGGACCCCAACCAATCCATCGAGTTCATGTCCCACGGCCACCCCCAACCCGCTTCCAAAGGGTTGGGATTTCCCCAGGCGTCGAATTCATTCGATCCCGGTACCGACCAGGTTGGCGGGTGCGCTGGCATTCGCGCATTCGTGGTGGCGGTCGCACTTTGACCGCCATTCGTGGACGGCTTTCCCCGGGCAATCACAGGCGTGTCTGGTCTGTGGATGGGCGGGGTTGCGGTGGCACGGGGGCGGGGACCGCCGAACGAGATGCGCCCCTCCCCACCACGTGTAGGGGCACGGCGGAACCGTAAACCACCCAATACCGTAAACCCTCACGCCGTGCCCTAACCACCGTCCACCAACCCCCAATCCGATCCATCGAGTGCATGCCCTCCAGCCTCCCCCAACCCGCTTCCAGCGGGTTTGGATTACGCAGGCGTCGATTTGAATC
>CAYMLG010000171.1:0-4883 GCA_964391195.1 uncultured Anaerolineaceae bacterium
CAGCAATCCGTTCCCCCTCTCGGTGCTCTCTGTGGTGAAACCCCTCCCCTGCCAGGCTTGGTAATTCGCAATTCGAAATCCGAAATCTCTGTGCTCTCTGTGTTCTCTGTGGTGAATCTCGTCCTGATAAAAGGGCCACGCAACCGGGCCACCCCGCGTGTATGTGCAACCTGCGCCTTACCGCACGCAGTTTCTCCCGGCGCGCTTCGCCCGGTACAGGGCCGCGTCCGCCTTGCGCAGCAGATCGTTCAACTCATCGCCAGCATCGGCCTGGGCTGTTCCCACACTGATCGTAATCCGGATCGACACATCCTTGACCTGGATCGGCGTCCGGCCGATACTCTCGTGCAGCCGGCGCGCCAGGTCGCGGGCGCTGGCCAGGTCGGTGTGCGGGAGCAGGATCGCCAGCTCATCCCCCCCATAGCGGCCGAGGATGTCGGTGCACCTCAGCACAGCCCGGATGCGGGCGGCTGCCGCGGCGATCGCCTGGTCTCCGCTGCTGTGACCGTAGCAGTCGTTGATCTCCTTGAAGTGATCGATATCGATCATCACCGCCGAGAGCGGCTGCCGGTAGCGGCGGAAGCGGGCGATTTCATGACGCCCGGCCTTGAAGAACCCGCGGCGGTTGAACACGCCGGTCAGTGGGTCTGTCAGCGCCAGCTTCTGCACCTCGGCGTGCAGTTGGGCGTTGCGGATCGCCGCGGTGGCCGTGGTGGCAAAGCTGGACAGGAGCCACAGGTCGCTCTCATCGAAAGCCCCGCTGCGCGCCGATTCCAGAGCCAGGCTGCCCAGGAACTGCTCGTCCAGCAGCAGCGGGCACACGATGGCCGCACCGTGGCGGGCGGCGTTCGCCGGAGTTTTGAGCGTCAGGGCCTCGCCGATCAGCGCCTGTTGGGTTTGCAAGCGCTGCGCCAGCTCGCTGCCGTCCTGCAGATGGAGCAGTTCTTCGGGCATCGTCTCCCCATACCCGTGGGAGGCGCGCAGTTCAAGAGGGCGACCCGCTTCCGTCAGAAACAGCAGCCCACGCTCGGCCCCGGGAATGGCCCGGGTAGCGGCATCGAGGATGTTCTGCAGCAGGGCATCCAGGTCCAGGGTAGAGACCAGGGTGGTTGCGGCGGAATGCAGGGCCTGCAACCGGGCCTCGCTCTGCCGCAGGGCGGCGTTCGCCTGGCTGAGGGCCGTGTTGACCCGGCTGAGGGCGCTGTTCAAGTCGTTGAGCGCATGTTCGGACTGTTTGCGCTCGGTGATATCGCGGGTGATGCTCAGCACAGTAGCCACCTGCCCGTCTGCACCGAATTCGGGCACGAACCGCGCTTCCAAAAAGCGCAGTCCGGAGGTGTGCTGGTAGGGGAACTCCACCCGGCTTTCCTGCCCGCTGTCGAATACCTGGTCCACCTGTTTCTCCCACAGGTTCGCCACGCGGTTGGTCAGCCCGATCTCGTGCGGAGTCTTCCCCAGGACCTGTTCCCGCGGCACGCCCCAGATCGATTCGATGGCTTTGTTGGCATAGAGGTGGCGGTGATACGCGTCGAAGCGCACGATCACATCCGGCGCATTTTCCACCAGGGCGGCGAAATCCCGCTCTCGCTTGAGCAGGGCTGCCTCCGACCGGTGGCGCGAGGTGATATCGCTCATCAAGACCAACCGCCCGTTCGGATAGCCCTGGTCGTCGGTCAGCCGGGAGAGGCGCACATTGATACAGCGGGCGTTCAGGATCAGGTCCATCTCGGCCTGCATCGAGTCTTGCAGGGCCTGCAGGGTGGCATACCAGGGAGCCAGCGCCTCGACCGCTGGACGGCCAAGCACCGCCTCAGGCGGGCGGTCGATCATTGTTAGCACGGCCCGATTTAGATCGACTACATTTTCGGCTTCATCGATCAGCAGCCAGCCGTCACTCATGTTCTCGATGATGAGGCGGTAGTCGATGCCTGGAGGCTGCTGGCAGCTCTTTGAGGGAGAATCGGTCGCCGAGCGCCCGGCGGATAGGACCCGCCGCAGTGTGTCCACCAGGCCACCGCCCGTTCCGGCGCCCAGTAGAATTGCCACCGCCAGCCCAGCACACATTTCAGGGATCATGCTTACATCGTTTCTGCCAGCAATTCCTGTTTGGGATTCTGTCCTATATTATAGCCAATACCCTTGCAAAAATGCAATGATTGTGAAAAAATCGTTCGCGCTTCCAGGCGGGTAATTATGTTTCCGTTCGATGCGTGGGTTTCAATCCAGCCGGGAGAACAGAACGCTCACCGGCCGGTCGTTGTGGATCTGGCGGATGACCTGGCTGAACACGCCGGCGAGATCCTTCACCTCCAGATTGGGCAGGCTGCGGAAGGCATCCGTCTGCCTCTTGAGTTGGTCTGAGGCTTTAGTTCCGGATGATGGGCGCGCATACGGACCGGCTCCCTTGTTTTCTTCCACAATTCAATCGTAGGTAGGCAGACGAGCAAGTAAATAAGGGAAATTCCTACCGGCCTGGCAGGGTAGTCCCTAATTGAAGTCCGCCCAATCTTCTATATGATAGAAAACAGAAGCGGAAGATCGAAGTTAAGAAAAAGGAGTAAGCCTTGGCGATTGTAAAAGTCATCGAAGTGCTGGCCCAGTCTGAGGTAAGTTGGGAGGATGCCACCCAACAGGCGCTGATGGAAGCGAGGCGCACGATCCACAATATCCAGTCGATCTACATCAAAGAGTTCCAGGCCATCGTCAACGAGCAGCAGGAGATCGCGGTCTATCGCATCAACGCCAAAATATCTTTTATTGTGGACGAAAAACGGCTAGACTGAACCCGGCGGGGAGGCTAGTCTTCGGGCGGGCCGAACCAATCCAGATACAGCCTGACCAGCGCCGGGTTGCTGCCCTCCGGCAGGGCCGCCCACCCCTGCGCGAAGCGCACGAAGTTGACCGTGGCCTGGATGCGGGTCTCCGGCGCTACCGCCGCGGGACCCGCCTGATTCGGCTGCAACACTGCCGCCAACGTCCACAGTCCGTCTGAGCGTGGGCCGGAGTCTATGATTTCCACCACTCCGGCCTGAGGGTAATGTTCGCTGGCCCAGGCGCGCAATCCGGCTTGCGGGTTGGGGTACAACCCACCGAGGCGCGCTGCGCGCAGCAGGTTCAGGCTGCTGATATGCCACATGGCGGCGAAATATGCGGCGAACAAGAGTGCGACCACCAGGATTTCGCGGGTATCCACCCGCTCTTCGTCTTCAGGCTCGCGGCGCCGGTCTGCGCTCCTCATTCTCTATCTGACCCCCACATCGATCTTGCGCCGGGGATAACCCGGCGACCTGTGGAACGCCTCAAAAGACGCCCCGATAAACTATAATAAATAAGGCATGTATTGTCAATAAAGGCCATACCTGGCATGGTGCCATGCTAAGCACAGTACCATGCCAGGTATGGTGCCGTGCCGGGGCGCCGGGACAGGCGTCGCCCGGGCAGAGGGAGATGGATCGAACCGTGTCACAACCAGTGATATTCGTCGTCGATGACGAACCCGCCAGCCTGGCTCTGCTGCAGGCTGAGCTCAACAAACGCTATGCGACCGACTACCAGGTGGTGTGCGAGCGCTCGGCCGCGGCCGGGCTGCAAAAATTGACCGAGATGAAAGAAGACGGCCTGGAGGTGGCTGTCTTGCTGGCCGACTGCATCATGCCGGAGATGCCCGGCGAGGAATTCCTCGACCGCGCCCAGGTCCTGCATCCCCGAGCCCGCCGTGGGCTGCTGATCAACTTCACCGACCACTCTTCGGCCCAATCGGTGCTGCGCGCCATGGCGGTGGGGCAGATCGATTCATATGGTCCCAAGCCGTTTGGCCCGGCAGACGAAACTTTCCATCACTTTGTCACCAGCTTTCTCCACGATTGGACCCACATCGCCCAGCGCCGGTTCGAGATGGTGCGCATTGTGGGCGAGCAGTGGTCGCCTCGCTGTCATGAGCTGCGCGATTTGCTCAACCGGAACGATATCCCCTATGGGTTCTACGAGGTGGACTCGGAGCGGGGCCGGGAAATCCTGGCGGAGGCGGGGGCCGGGAGTCATGAGCTGCCGGTGGCGGTGCTGTTCAACGGCCAGGCGCTGGCCAACCCCTCCAACCAGGAACTGGCCTCAGCCCTGCACGAGAACACCATTTACGATCTGACCGGCGTCCCCGAAGGCCAGGTGGTAGACACAGTGATCGCCGGCGCCGGCCCGGCCGGGCTTTCGGCCGCCGTGTATGCCGCCTCCGAAGGTCTGCACACGGTAGTGGTTGAGCATGAGGCCATTGGCGGGCAGGCCGGGAAGAGCGCCAATATCCGCAACTACCTGGGCTTTCCCACCGGCATCCGCGGCGACGAGCTGGCCTCTCGCGCCTACCGCCAGGCCTGGTTGTTCGGCGCAGATTTCACTTTCACGCAAGAGGCGGTGGCCTTAAAACAAGATGGCAACCTCTATCGCCTGGTCCTCTCCGGCGGCACCGAAGTCACCGCCCGCACCGTGGTGCTCGCCGTGGGCGTCTCTTACCGCCCGCTCGGCATCCCCGCCCTGGACCGCTTTACCGGGGCAGGCGTGTTCTATGGCTCGGCGACGTCTGAGGCGCGGGCCATGATCGGGGAGACCGTGTGCATCGTTGGAGGAGGGAATTCCGCCGGGCAGGCTGCCGTCCACCTGTCAGGCTACGCCAAAGATGTGATCCTGGTCACCCTGGACCCTGCGCTGCAGGTGAGCATGTCGGAATATCTGATCGCGGAGCTCACAGCGTGCAACAATATCCACGTGCGAGTGAATTCGACCGTTTCTGGCGGCGGTGGGGATGGGCGACTCGGCTGGCTGGAAATCCAGAACGTGGCTACCGGGGAGAAGGAGACCATCCGCCTCGCCGCGGTTTTCGTCCAGATCGGCGC
>CAYMLG010000172.1:0-4821 GCA_964391195.1 uncultured Anaerolineaceae bacterium
GCGCCCGGTGATTTACAGGCCGCTTCGACCAGCCTTTTCGTCTACCAGGATGGTTTGACACAGGGGTTGGCCGGTCCGGTCTACCTGGTCTATCAGGTCGAAGTGACCGACGACAACAGTGTGCGCGAGTTCGTCTTCATTAACGCACACACGGGCGAGGTCGTAAACCGCTATTCGGGCGTTCAACAGGCCTTGTTCCGCCGCGTGCACCAGGGTACTTTTGGCAACCTGGTCTGGGAAGAGGGGGATCCCTTCCCCGGATCGCTGAACCAGGACCAGGCGAACATCGTCGATTTCTCGGGTGATACGTACTACTACTTCTTCAATTCGTTCGGCGTAGACTCCTATAATGGGGACGGCGCGGCGATGCAGGCGGTCAGCTTCAGCTTCGCCTGCGGCAACGCCTCCTGGGACGGCACAAGCACCAATTACTGCAGCGGGATGGCATCCGATGACGTTGTGGGGCACGAGTGGGGCCATGCCTATACCGACTACACCCACGATCTGATCTACGAATGGCAGTCGGGCGCCCTGAACGAATCGTACTCGGACATCTGGGGCGAAGTGATTGACATGCTGAACGGGAAGGGGACCGACTCCCCGGCCCCACCGCGCACGGCTGGCACCTGCTCGATCTACTCGTCACCCAATCCTGATCTCACCATCCACAGCCCGCCCAGCATCGCCGGCACTTATCCCGGGCGCCGCGCTCTGTTTGGCCCGCCATTGACGGATACCGGCACAACCGGAAATGTGGTCTTGGCGGATGATGACACTGACGTTACTTCAGACGCCTGCGAGCCCCTGGTCAATGGGGCGGACATCGCCGGGAATATCGCCCTGTTAGACCGCGGCGGCGACTGTAGTTTCGTCACCAAGGTGAAGAATGCCCAGAACGTTGGTGCGATCGGAGTGATCGTGGCGAACACTGAGGATGAGCTGGGCCCTTTGCCAGGCGACGACCCCACCATCACCATCCCCACAATCTTGGTCACCCTGTCAACCGGCAACCTGATCAAATCGGAACTGAGCAACGGCGTGAACGTCACCATGGCGCGAAGGGGAGGGCCTCCAGAAGACTCCTACCGCTGGCTGATTGGTGAAGATGCCACCGCGTCCGGCAACGCGATCCGCGATCTATGGAACCCCACCTGCCGGGACAACCCAGGCAAGGTGACCGACGAGCAGTACCAATGCAGCCGGCAAGATAACGGAGGCGTGCACACCAACTCCGGCATCCCCAACCACGGCTTTGCCCTGTTGGTCGACGGCGGCACCTACAACGGCCACACAGTGAACGCCATTGGCCTGACAAAGGCGGCGCATATCTACTTCCGCGCAATGGCGGTGTACCAGACCCGGATCTCCGATTTCGCCGATCACGCCGATGCTCTCGAAGCCTCCTGCCAGGACCTGATCGGGGTTGAACTGGAAGGCCTGACCACCAGCCCGACCCCCGCCGGTCCTTCGGGCGAGGTCATCAACCAGGCCGACTGCGATGCGGTGAGCGAGATGACCGAGGCGGTCGAACTGCGCGTCCATCCGGCGCCGATCTGCGGCTTCTCGACCCTGCTGGCCAAGGACCCGCCGGCCTTGTGCGCCGGAACTCAGCACCCGCTCTTCACGCTCTTCTTTGATGACTTCGAGAGCGGGCTGGGTAATTGGACCCTCACCAACGAGGGTGTGTTCTCCGGCTGGCCCGGGCTCGACTGGACCCATGCCACCTTGCTGCCGAACGACCGCTCAGGAGCCGCAGCCCACGGTCAGGAGCCCAACACCGGCACTTGCGGTGTAAACTCGCAGGACATCTCCGGTGTGATGCACATGGATAGCCCGGATATCGTCATCCCCCGGTTCGGCGACGGCAGTGCTCGCCTGGCCTTCGACCACTATGTGGCCACCGAACAGCGTATGGACGGCGGCAACCTGAAGATCTCTATCAACGGCGGCCCGTTCGAGGTGGTGCAACTCGCCTTCCTCTACAACCCCTACAACGTAAACCTGGCTTCTTCCGTCATCAATACAAACCCATTGGCCGGGCAGCGGGCCTTTAGCGGCACGGATAGCTTCTTGTCTCGCGGCAGTTGGGGCCAGTCCCAGGTGGATCTGCTGGCCCTGGGTGTGCAGCCCGGCGACACCATCCGCCTGCGCTACGACATGGGCATGAACGGCTGCGTCGGGATGGAAGGCTGGTATGTGGATGACGTCCACGTCTATACCTGCACGTCGAACTTCTCTCCCTCGGTCGAGGTCGTATCCACCGGTGTATGCCAACCTGACAACCCTGGTGGAACGATCACCCTGGCAGTCTCCGATCCTGAGGGTGATGACGTGACCCTGGAGGCGACTTCGTCCAATCAGGAACTGATCCCGAACGGGAATATCACCCTCTCGGGCAGCGGAGACACCCGCACGCTCAGTTTCAACGCGGCCGTGGGCCGAACCGGCGTGACGGAGATCACCATCACCGCCAACGATGGCACGGACACCACCCAGACTGTGGTAACCGTGTTCGTGGGCGGGAATGGAGTTCAAACGATCGATGGCACCTCCGGTCCGGATATCATCTTCGGGCTCAACGGCGACGATGTGCTCAACGGCCACGGCGGCAACGATCTGATCTGCGGCGGCAATGGCGCGGATGATCTCATCGGCGGCGAAGGCGACGATACCCTCGGCGGTGGCAACGGCCCAGACTTCTTCAGCGGCGGCCCGGGCACCGATGTCGCTTTGGATTTCGGCCCGCCGGACACGACGGACGGCACGATCCCGTAATCCGAACCTGTTCCCCAAAGGATAAGTAACAGTGGCGAGCCGGAGCCCGCCACTGTTACTTAATCCCACGCGAGGCGATGCTGCCGTGCGCCGCCGGTCAGGTCCCGGCCGGCAGCGCCGCCCGCGCTGTTCTTTATCCGGAGCGCACTGCCTCGGCGGTGGTGCTGCGGCTGATGCGCCACGCCGGTGGATCAGGGGAAACTCCTACCCCTTGCCTAGGGAATCCACCTATTGAGCCGCTACTCCGCCTGGACTAAGATAAGAGTGAAAGCTGGAACGATTCGATTCCCCGGGGGATGGAAGCAGTAGTGTGCGCACAGCCTGTCAGTAGAAATTATGGTGTTTTGGGGTGTGGACGGCGATACCATCCATACCCCCAAAGCACGAACCAAGACTGACAGGTTGCCTGCACACGAAGCAGTAAAGGGAGAAGTAGGAAGATGAAGCTAAAACCTATTCGAGATCAGGTGGTAGTCATTGTCGGAGCGACGAGCGGGATTGGTCGGGAGACAGCTTTGCAGTTCGCCAAGAAGGGAGCGCGAGTGGTGGTCAGCGGGCGCTCCCCCCAGGCGCTGGAAGTGCTGGCGGCCGAGATCCAGCGCCACGGCGGCGAAGCGCTCGCCGTGCAGGCCGATGTCACCGACCCAAACCAGATGGCCCACCTGGCGAACCGCGCAGTCGAGACCTTCGGGCGCATCGATACCTGGGTGCACGCCGCGGCGGTGTCGATGTACGCCCGCTTTGAGGATACCAAACCGGAAGAATTCCGCCGCATCATCGAGGTCAACCTGCTCGGCCAGGCCTACGGCGCCATGGCTGCGCTCCCGCACCTCAAGCGGGAGGGTCGCGGGGCGCTGATCCATATTTCATCGGTGGAAGCCCGGCGTTCGCTCCCCTTGCAGAGCGCCTACGCTGCTTCCAAGCACGGGATGATCGGTTTCCTGGACGCTCTGCGTATGGAACTCCAGGAAGCCGGGATTCCGATCGCGGTGGTCAACGTCATGCCTGCCTCCATCAACACCCCATTTTTCGACAAAGCCCTGACACGCCTGGGCGTCAAGCCGGCGCCAATCCCTCCGGTATATGCGCCGGATGAGGTCGCCCGGTCGATCGTGTACGCCGCCGAGCACCCCACGCGCGACATTTTCGTTGGCGGGGCCGGCAAAGCGCTGGGGATGTTACAGCGTATGTCCCCGGCAGCAAGCGACGCATTCCTGGCGAAGATGGGCTTCGAGGGCCAAAAGACTGATTACCCCAAGTCGGGGTCGGCGCCGAATAACCTGTACGAGCACCTGAGCGGCTTCGACACGGTGAGGGGGTCGTTCACCGGCCAGGAGAAGAAGGCCAGCCTGTTCACCCGGCTGCGCACGAACCCGGTCGCCGGGTTGGCCGTGCTGGCCGCCGGTCTTGCCGCGGGTGTGCTGTTCACCATGCGATCGGTGAGTGAGTAGCTCGGCGCAGGCGAGAGCAGACGAAGGCCGGGTGACGAGGTCCCCGGCCTTTTTTGCTGCCTGGTCAGCCTACCGGAGCGCCCCTCCCACCCACATCGAGGCCGCCTGCTTCAGATGGCCGCAGTGGGGGGATAAATTGTTAATTTCTCTCTAATACTAAACTCATAATTCTTTTATATATTAAAACAAGATAAAGAAGGGTGTCTTAGTGGTATTGATATGAGTTCAGGTGGGGATATGCGCTTGCCGCAGAGGCGGCTATTCTGTTCTGCGCCAGCCAGCTTGCTTCCGGCGCGAACCCCGGCGCTAAGCGCCCGGCCGCGTTCTATCTAACTTCCGCTGCAGCTACTGCTTGTACTGCAGCAGTAGCTGCGTTCGCCCGGCGAGCTGCTCTGCGTTAATATCGAACCCCTGAATTGAAAGGAGGTGGGAGTAACGATTCAAGGGAGATGAGCAGATATGCCTCAACATATCACGCTGCCAGCATATCATGCTGCCAGCATATTATGCTGCCAGCATTCGCGTGACCGTCTTTTCCTATTCAGAGTAAGGAGTATCTAATCATGAAGTCGTACGTTAAGGTAGGATTCCGCCT
>CAYMLG010000173.1:0-4702 GCA_964391195.1 uncultured Anaerolineaceae bacterium
GGCCGGCGGTCGGATCCAGGTCCAAAACCGGTGCGCGAGTTGCCATCCCGACGAATCTGACAGCAGATCGTGAATACCGGCCCGCAATCTATATCATTGTTCGGTATAATTTGGACATGTTTCATTTAATGTCACTAGAGCCAATTGATTATCTTGTCGTCGGGCACCTGACCCGAGATATGGCCGCAGAAGGGCCCCGATTAGGCGGAACCGCGGCTTATTCGGCATTGACCGCCGCGGCGCTCGGGTTGCGGGTGGGCATCGTCACCTCTTGGGGCACGGAACTGCCTTTAGGCCCGCTGCGCCAGATCCAGGTGGTCAATTTCCCTACTGATAAAAGTACCGTCTTTGAGAACATCCAAACCCCTCAAGGTCGCGTGCAATACGTCAGGCATATCGCCCCGTCTCTGGATTATTACATGGTCCCTGAAGCCTGGCGAAACACACCGATCGTTCACCTGGGGCCGGTAGCCCAGGAGGTGGAGCCGGGCATGGTGCGCAGTTTCCCGGCTTCGCTGATTGGGGTCACTCCGCAGGGCTGGTTACGCTCGTGGGATAAGGAAGGAAGAGTGCACCCCTCGGAATGGCCAGAGGCCCAGTTCGTATTGGAGCGAGCTTCTGCCTCGGTGATCAGCGTGGAAGACGTGGGCGGCGACGAGAGCCGCATCGAAGAGATGGCGGCTTCCAGCCGGGTGTTGGCGGTCACAGAAGCGAACCTGGGCTGCCGCCTGTATTGGAACGGGGATGTGCGTCGCTTCCCGGCGCAGGTCGTGAACGAGGTGGACCCGACCGGAGCGGGCGATGTGTTCGCAGCCTGCTTCTTCTACCGCCTGTCCACCACCCGCGATCCCTGGGAGGCGGCCCGCTTTGCCACGCAGTTGGCGGCGATCTCGGTGACCCGGCCGGGCCTCTCCGGTATTCCTACCGCCTCCGAGATCCAAGACAGCATGGTGGAGGTCTTCTAGAACGATTATGGCAAGGATCTACACCCTGGTCAACCAAAAAGGTGGGGTTGGGAAGACGACCACGGCGATCAACCTGGGCGCTTATCTGGCCTATTACGGGCAAAGGGTGCTGCTCGTTGACCTGGACCCGCAGGCAAATGCCACCTCGTGCCTGAAAATCGACAAGCGGACGGTGCGAGGCGGGACGTATGAAGCGTTGATCGGGTCTGCACCGGCGGCGAATTTCATCCTGCACAACCCGCGCCTCAAACTCTCGCTGCTGCCCTCGTCCACCGCGCTGGCCGGGGCAGAAGTGGAACTGGTGCCGGAACTGGCACGGGAGACCCGGTTGAGAAAAGCCCTGGCGCCGGTCCAGGACCGGTACGATTACATCCTGATCGACTGCCCACCTTCCCTGGGGCTGCTCACGCTGAACGGGCTGGTGGCAGCTCAGGATGGGGTGCTGATCCCGGTGCAGTGCGAATACCTGGCCCTGGAGGGGATCAGCCAGTTGAACCAGACTCTGACCCGGGTTAGAAATGCGATTTTCCCCGAGCTTCGGGTGCGAGGGGTGCTGCTGACCATGTTCGATGGGCGGACGAAGCTCTCGAACGATGTGGTCAATGAAGTGCGGCGTTACTTCCCGGAGCAAGTCTTCACCGCGGTCATCCCGCGATCGGTCCGCCTGGCGGAGGCGCCTTCCTACGGGCAGCCGATCTCCAACTATGCCCCCGGCTCGACCGGTGCCGTGGCCTATGCCGCCCTGGCCCGAGAAGTGCTGGAGGGGGATGGGATTCACATTCCTGTGATGGAGGCCTGATCGAGCATGGCGCGCAAAACGGGTTTAGGACGTGGCTTAGGGGCATTGATCCCCGGCGGGGAAGAACCACAGTGGCAGGGCAGCGGGGTGATGGAAGTGCCGGTGGAGAAGATTCAGCCCAACCCGCGCCAGCCGCGCACCCGTTTCCATGAAGAAGAACTCGAAGAACTGGCGGCTTCGATCCGCCAGCATGGAGTGATCCAACCGCTGATCCTCAGCCACAGCGAACAGGGGGATGGCGGGTTTGTGCTGGTAGCCGGTGAGCGGCGCTTGCTCGCCGCGCGCCTGGCCGGGTTGGAGACCGTTCCGGCGCTGGTCCGCGAAGCAGGCGACCAACAGCGCCTGGAGTTGGCGTTGATCGAGAATGTGCAGCGGTCGGACCTGACTCCGCTGGAAGCGGCCGAGGCCTACCGGCAGCTAACTGAAGAATTCCACCTCTCACACGAGGATGTGTCGGAGCGGGTGGGGAAGAGCCGGGTGGCGGTGACGAACACGCTGCGCCTGCTGAAGCTGCCGCAGGCGGTGCAGCAGGCCCTGGCCGAGGGGCAGATCAGTGAGGGCCACGCCCGGGCGCTGCTGGCGCTTTCCACGCCCCAGGCACAGAACGCAGCGCTGCAGACGATCTTGAAGCAAGGCTTGAACGTGCGCCAGACGGAAGAGTTGGTGCGGCGGCTGAGCGGGCAGAAACCCGTCCGGAAGGAAAAACCCGGGCCCTCGCCCGAAGTGCTGGAGCTGGAGGAACGGTTGGAGGCCTCGCTGGGGACCCGGGTCACCCTGAACCGGCGCGGAAAGGGGGGGACACTGGTGATCCATTTTTATTCCGATGAAGAATTGAACGCGCTGATCGAGCGGTTTATCGAAGAAAATGCAGATTCTATATAACGCCAAAATCTATTCCATGGATGAGCGCCTCCCGCAGGCCTCGGCGCTGGTGATCCGCTCCGGACGGGTGGTCGCCGTGGGCGAAACGGAGCAGATCCTCAGCCAGTATGGGGAAGGCGGCGGGACGAAGGAGGACCGGCTGGATCTGGCGGGCCGCACGGTGATCCCCGGCCTGATCGATGCTCACATTCATCTTCAGCACTACGCCCTCGGCCTGCAAAAAGTGGACTGCGAAACCCGCACCCAGGCGGAATGCCTGGAGCGGGTGGCGGAACGGGCCCGCAGCACACCCCCCGGCGAATGGATCCTAGGCCACGGATGGAACCAGAACGAGTGGCCGGAGGGCTTTGGGGACGCCGCCAAACTGGATGCGGTCGCGCCTCACAACCCGGTTTATCTGACGGCAAAATCGCTGCACGCCGGGTGGGCGAACAGCGCTGGCCTGCGGCGGGCGGGGATTACCGCCAACACCCCGGACCCGGAAGGCGGGCGCCTGGGCCGTGACGCAAGCGGTCGCCCGGATGGGATCCTGTTTGAGACGGCGATGGAACTGGTGGAAGGAGCGATCCCGGAACCCAGCCTGGACCAGATAACCGATGCGCTGCGTGAGGCGCTGCCGGTGCTGTGGCGGATGGGGCTGACCGGGGCGCACGACTTCGACACCCGGACCTGCTTCCAGGCCCTGCAGCGGCTGCACCGCCAGGGCGAGCTGAGCTTCAGGGTCGTCAAGAGCATCCCGTTGGAGGACCTGCCACATGCCGCAGGGCTGGGGCTGAGCAGCGGGTTTGGCGATGACCATCTGAGGATCGGATCGGTCAAGGTCTTTGCCGATGGGGCCCTGGGCCCGCAAACGGCCGCCATGCTGCGCCCGTATGAAGGCAGCCAGCAGAACAAAGGCATACTGATGATGGACGCCGAAGAGCTGTTCGAGCACGGACGCATGGCGGCCGGCAGCGGGCTGAGCATGGCGGTGCACGCCATCGGCGATTTGGCCAACCACGAAGTGTTGGAGGCGTTCCGCCAGCTACGACAGTACGAAAAGGAGCAGGATTTGCCGGCGTTGCGCCACCGCATCGAGCACGTTCAGGTCCTTCACCCGGATGACGCCCCTCGCCTGGCGCAGTTGGGGGTAATCGCCTCCATGCAGCCGATCCACGCCACTTCCGATATGTACATGGCCGATCGCTACTGGGGCGAACGGTCCAGGCTGGCCTATGCCTGGCGCACTCAGCTCGAGTATGGAGCCCGCCTGGCCTTCGGTTCGGATGCGCCGGTGGAGTCGCCGAACCCGTTCTGGGGGCTGCACGCGGCAGTGACCCGGCGGCGAGGCGATGGAACGCCCGGACCGGACGGGTGGCGCCCGGAGCAGCGGCTGAGCCTGGCCGAGGCCCTGGGCGGTTTTACCACCGGCGCAGCCTTCGCTGCCGGTATGGAAAACCGCCTCGGAAAGCTCGCCCCGGGATATCTGGCCGATCTCCTGGTCCTGGACGAGGATCTGTTCAGGTGTGAGCCCGAGGCGCTGCGGGAAATCCAGCCCAGGGGCACGATGATCGGGGGCGAATGGGTTATCAGAGAGTTTTAAACCAAAAAGCGGCAGCGAGACTGCCGCTTTTTTGATTCGTTCGATCCGGCCCAGGCGCTATTCGAGAGATATACACTGTTCCATTGATTAAGGGACTGAAGCCACGGTATCGGGACGGGGCCTGACATCCACCAACTCGGCTCGGACCAGGTAGCGTTTGCGGTAGAACTTCGCCTCGTTATCCCAATCGGCGCAAGTGATCAGGGTGATCTGTGAGGTATCCGAGACGGCAACCGCGCTCAGGTCGGTGTCCTCGGCCTGGCGCTTTTCGCGTACGCGATAGGTGTAGGTGTTCTTCTCGGTGTAGACGATGATCTCGGCGTTGTCCTCGAGCGTTTCCAGGCCGTAGAAAGGCCCGCGACCCCCGTTACGAAGAGTGACATGGCCGGCCATGGCGGTGTTGCCTCCCAGACCGGGCCAGGAAGTCTCCCCCAACCAGGCGATTTCTTGCTGGAGGCCGGCGATCATCCAGCT
>CAYMLG010000174.1:0-4671 GCA_964391195.1 uncultured Anaerolineaceae bacterium
AATGCAAGCCGGAGGGCGTACCTAACATGATTATCAAGATCGGGCAATGTTAAATGTAACAATCGCCTTTATCCAGCGTTCTTCCGTATGAAATACACAAATTTTGTTTAATAAATAAATCCGGGGGATTTTCTATAAATGAACAAACATCATGCTCCTGTCATCGCGTTCTTGTTGATCACCACCCTGCTGATTGCCACTTTCTTCGCGGCATCGGGAACCGGTCGGGCACAGAACGCGGCGCTACCGTTCGAGGGGTGGACTGAGATCCAGCAGCAATCTACGCCACGAGTGTTCCACACTGCCACCCTGCTCTACAATGGAAAAGTGCTGTTGGCGGGTGGGGAAAATGAGGGCGGTCCGCTCAATTCGGCAGAACTGTTCGATCCCGCAACCGGGACCTTTGAGTCCGTCCCGCCGATGAGTGTTCCCCGTGTGGGCCACACCGCCACCCTATTGGGGGACGGGCGGGTGTTGGTGGCCGGGGGCGGCACAGCGTCGGCGGAAATCTACGATCCGCGTACAGGGATGTGGACTCCCACACTTCCGATGCACCACTTGCGTTCCTACCACACAGCCACCTTGATGGAAAATGGGAAAATCCTGGTCGCCGGGGGCATGGGCCTGTCTGGCACAGCTATCACCAATACTGAGATCTACGACCCAGATACGAACGCCTGGATCCCGGCTGCGCCGATGAACGTTGCCCGCCAGAACCACACCGCAGTGCTGCTCCCCGCGCCTGATCTGCGGGTGGTTGTGGTAGGTGGGCAGTCTCCGGCCGGTGGGAGCCCCCTGAACAGCGTGGAGTTCTACAATTACCCAACCAACTCCTGGGACTCGTCGCTGCCACCCCTGAATCAGGCGCGGGCGCTGCACTCTGCAACCCTGGTAGGCGGATCAATCCTGGTGATCGGCGGACAGGTTGCGCCTGGGAGCGCATTGACTACGACCGAGCGACTGGATGTTCTCACCGCACCGGCCGCCACGGCCATGGCCGCCCCGCTTCCCGACCCGGGCCGAATCCATTTTTCCACATCCTTCCTGCCTGACGGCCGTCTGTTGGTCGCAGGCGGGCAGGATCCAGGGTCGGACCTCAGCCTCGATAGCACCTGGCTGTACGACATCACCGGCGATACATGGACGGCCGGCGCTGCGCTGAACGAGGCCCGCTACGGACATTCGGCAACCCTGCTCCCCGGCGGGCGGGTGTTCGTGTTTGGCGGAATCGGCCAGGATGAGGGCTACTTAGGCAGCGGGGAAATCTTCACCCCCATGCCTGCGACCTGGGCTCCGGCGCCGGCCATGAACCGCAACCGCGAGGGGCACACCGTGACCGTGCTGACCAGCGGCCGGGTGCTGGTCACCGGCGGCCAGGGCCAGGCCAGCGCAGAGTGGCTCAATCGCGAGGGCGATCAGTGGAGCACGACCAATCCGATGAGCGTAATCCGCTGGGAGCACAGTGCGGCCTTACTGCCTGATGAACGCGTGCTGGTGACGGGGGGTCTGGACGGTGAAGGGGTCCCCCTGGCCAGCGCCGAACTGTTCAACTTCCCCATCCGGCGCTGGTACCCGGCAGCAGCCATGCACACCCCGCGCTTCGCACACACCTCGGTCCAGCTCATGGATGGGCGGGTGATGGTCATCGGCGGCCTGTCATCGGTGACCCCTCCTCTCCTCGCCGGATCGGCTGAAATTTACTCCCCAGACCTGGATGAATGGACCCCGGCAGGGAATGTGAATCACGCCTATGGTCATACCGCAACGCTGCTCAAGGATGGACGGGTGGTCATCACCGGCGGAGAGAGGCCCTTTAACGAATTCACCAGCCGCGTGCAGGCATTTAACCCGGGGTCCGGGACCTGGTCTAATCTTGCCCCGCTCTCCTCGCCGCGAGCGCATCACAGCGCAGTACTGCTCAGCGACGGGCGGCTGCTGGTGGCCGGCGGCAAGGGCGGGTCCGGCGCAGCCACCGGCATCACGGAGATCTACGACCCGGAGACGGGTAGTTGGACCACCACCGGGTCGATGAACGAGCCGCGTTTCGATTTTTCACTTTTGCTGCTGCCAGACGGCAGGGTGCTGGCAGCCGGCGGCGCTCCCTCGGTCGAAGTGTTCGATCCCGCCCTGGGCAGCTGGCTGGCGTTCTCCTCCCCGGCCGGCGGGGCGCCAGAAGAGGTGGTGCTTCTGCTCAACCATAAGCTGCTGGCGACAGCCGGTTCAGGGACCAACCAGGTCGAGGCTGTGGATTTTATGCCCGGTCTATTCCCTATTAGCGGAATCTCTCCGGGCAAACCCTTGCTCGCTAATCCAGATTTTTACCAACCGGTGGAAGCGACTTTGAGCCTGAGCGGCACTGATCTACGCGGCCGGAGCGAAGCCTCCTCCGGAAGATTCAACACCTCGGCGACGAACTTCCCGCTGATGCAGCTCAGGCATTTAGCCACGAATCAGGTCCTGTGGCTGCAACCTGCCCCCGGCACCTTCTTCCGGGGTCACCAGGTACAGGCCCAGGTGGAAGGCAGCCTGCCGGACGGACCGGTGGAAATCATTCTGTTTGCCAATGGGATTCCCAGCGAGGGCCGCATCATCGGCGTGAAGCGGCTAACGGATGTGCGATTGGAGGGCGCCGGCGTACCCGAATCGATTCGGGTAGGCGAAACGCTCACCTTAAGGCTGCAATACACCAACTTCGGGAACCAGGCGGCCGGAGGGCTGGTGCTGCTGGCAGAGATGCCGGCCGAGCTGCAGGACCCGGAACTGACGGCCAGCCAGCCCATCACTCCCACTGTGGGCGGTTGGGCGCTCTCCGGGTTGGGCGTTGGGGCAACGGAGTACCTGACACTCACCGGGAAGCTCGATTTCGATTGGGAGGATGGACATATCATCACCTTCGACCCGGTGATCAGCTATGCCGAGGACGTTGCCCCAGAGAACAACGTAATGCGGATCGAAGTGCGGGTGGTAAATGACCCTCCGGTGGCGCAGGCGGACGAGTTTCCGGCGGATGAAGACCAATCTCTGACGGTGACTCCCCCGGGTGTGCTGGCGAACGACTCAGATCCGGAGGGCGCTCCGCTCAGCGCCAGCCTCGCCGGTCAACCGGCTCACGGGCAGGTGACTCTTCAGCCGAACGGTTCCTTCATCTACACGCCGGACCTTGATTACTCCGGCGTAGACCAATTCCAATATCGGGTGAGCGACGGGGTGTACTCTAAAACCGCGGTGGTATCCCTGGTGGTGGCGCCCGTCAACGATGGCCCGCCTCAGGCTGTGGATGATGCGGTCGAGGTGGACGAGGACGAGGAGGTGTTGATCCCGGTGCTGGACAACGACAGCGTCGGGGTTGACCTGAACGAGACTCTGAGCCTGGTGGCGGTGACCCAGCCGGCGCACGGTGCGGCGGCCATACAGGGCGATGTGGTCCGCTACACTCCGGAGAAGAATTATTTTGGCAGCGACCAGTTCACCTATACCGTAAGCGACGGAGAACTCACCGCACAGGCCGCCGTCCAGATCACGATCCGGCCGGTCAACGACCCTCCACTGGCCGTGACGGATGAGATCGAGGTGGACGAGGACGGAGAGGTTTTGATCCCGGTGTTGGATAACGACAGCACACAGGGGGATCTGAATGAAACCCTGACCTTGGTGTCTGTAACCCAGCCAGCGCACGGTACGGCGGTCGTACAAGGTGATTCAGTCCTCTATAAGCCACAGGAGGATTTTCACGGTAACGACCAGTTCAATTACACAGTGAGCGACGGTGTGCTCAGCGCACAAGGGGTTGTCCAGGTCACTATCCTACCGGTCAACGACGCTCCCGTGGTGGTGGACGATAGCTACTTAGCCGAGTCCGGCAGGATGCTGGTGGTCTCTGCCCCCGGAGTGCTGGCGAACGACAGCGATGTAGACGGCGACCTCTTATCCAGCCGTGTGGACCAGGGGCCCGAACAGGGCGTTCTCGAACTGAACGCGGACGGGTCTTTCACTTACAGCCCGCCTTCCGGTTTCATCGGGCAGGTGCAGTTCACGTATCTGGCCTCCGATGGAGAGGTCAGCGTGCCGGGCACAGTCACGATCCAGGTGATCACAGCCGAGCGGCGGCTGTTCTTGCCATTGGTGATGCGTTGATGGCATCCGCCCTGTGGGCCGCGACGAGTGACGCGAAGCGACGCTGGAGCTGAGGTTGGTAGTTAAAACCGCGGCGACCAGGTGGACGTTGTCCACTGCACAAATCCCCACCTGTGTGGGGATGGTCGGGCGGGTTGATTCTGCGCGTACCTCGCACCAGGTAATCTGTCCCCCATTTTGGTAAATTTTGGTAGGGGTGGGTCATTGAGTCAGGCGTGGGCTCCCAAACCGGAAGACATGATCGCCAGGGACGCCCCACAACCCGACAACCAGACCCACCCCCGACTATCTACAATGCCCCGCAGTCCAGACTAGCCCCTCACACAACCTGCAACCACCCGACAGCTCAGCCCCGCCTCAAAACCAGATGACAAGATCCTTCACACCGGACTGCGGAACGGCGATGATTGGTCATAGCAAGGCGCCGCCCGGGGATCGACGGAGCACGGCGTGAGGGTTTACGGTTTCGGCTGCCTAACGGGGCCGCCGTGCCCCTTGTATAAAATATTCCCAAGAACGGGTATCCCAGGTACGATA
>CAYMLG010000175.1:0-4541 GCA_964391195.1 uncultured Anaerolineaceae bacterium
TGCGCGGGGCATGGCGGAACGTAGGGCATGTCGCCGAACTTGCCTGTGCTGGTGGCGGGGAGGCGCAAGGGCGAGCAAAATACGGTCGCATGGCATCTTACCCCACTCTCTGTGTTCTCTGTGTACTCTGTGGTAAAAACCTTTCCTCACACAAAGACCCGCCAACCTGGAAACCTCGCATCCCGGAGGAGGCGGCGCGCACGGTGGGGGGCGGGCAATTTGTGGTATGATAGCCAACTGATCTTATCGGATTATTTGATTCGAGGTGTGTGTTGAGAAAACGAAGCCCGTTTTCTGCTTTACGCCTGATCTCTAGCGCGATGCTGTTGATCGCGCTGGTGCTGGCGGTTATGCAGTTGGTGCGCTTCAGCCGGGTGCGGGCGTACTTCCCCTCAGGGTTGAGGATCGCCGGTGTACCCGTGGGTGGGATGGATCGCCAGCAGGCGGCGCAAAGGCTGCTGGAGGTGTATTCGCGCCCGGTCGAACTGATCTACAACGAGGCGGTGATCCATCTGGTCCCGTCTGTGGTGGAGTTCGAGTTGGACCTGGACAGCATGCTGGCCGCAGCCGACCTGCAGCGCACGAGCACGCTGTTCTGGCAGGATTATTGGGATTTCTTGTGGGGGCGGAACACTTCGCCAGGCGAGATCCCCCTGCGGGCAACGTACTCCGAGCCGCGGCTGCGGCAGTTCCTGGAGGATATCTCCTCCCGCTACGACAAGCCGCCCGTCGCCCCAGCCCCGGTGCCGGGGACGGTCAGCTTCCAGTCGGGTGAGCCGGGGACCAGCCTGGATATCGGCGGTTCGATCGCCGGCATCGACCGGGCGCTGCGCTCGGTGAACAACCGGCAGGCTGTGCTGCTGCTCAGGCGCGACCAGCCCGGGCGCCCCGCTTTCCGCTACCTGGATTACCTGCTGCAACAAACCGTGCAGTCCTCGGGTTTCAATGGCATCGCCAGCGTGTACCTGCTCGATCTGCAGAGCGCCCAGGAGATCCACTTCGCCTACAGGCAGGGGGAGCTGATCCCGGTGGAACCGGACGTGGCGTTCACCGCTTCCAGCATCATCAAGGTGCCGATTATGATTTCGGCCTACCGGCGGATGAACGACCCGGCCGATACCGAGTCGGAGGGCCTGATGGCGGCGATGATCGAAGCCTCGGGGAACGAGTCCGCCGACTGGCTGATGGACCGGGTGATCGACGACCGGCGGGGGCCGCTGCTGGTGAGCGAGGACATGCAAGCCCTGGGGCTGGAGAACACGTTCATGGCGGGCTACTTTACCCTGGGTTCACCGCTGTTGGCTGCATTCCAGACCCCCGCCAACCAGCGCAGCGATGTGTTCACCGACCCCGACCCCTACAGCCAGACGACAGCCTCGGATATCGGCATGCTGTTGGCCGATATGTACCAGTGCGCTCAGTTCGGCGGGGGGACGCTGACGGCCGTCTTCCCGGGTGAGATCACCCAGGAGAAGTGCCAGAAGATGATCACCCACCTGGTGAACAACCGGCTGGCATCCCTGCTCACCGCAGGGGTGAAGGAAGGCACACAGATCGCTCATAAACACGGCTGGGTGGCCGATCCGGACGGGCTGATCCATACCATCGGCGACGCGGGGATTATCTATACCCCGGGCGGGAACTTTGTGATGGTGGTGTTCCTGTACAACGAGCAGCAGTTGTTCTGGGACCCGGCCAACGAGCTGATCGCCCAACTGGCCGGTGCAGCCTACAATTATTACAATATCCCAGATGAGGGTTAATTAGATGAGAAACGGGTGGCGCTTTTATGCCACCCGTTTCTCATCTGTAGGGGATGATAACGAAGGATTGCTGGACGAAAAAAGGGTGGGCCGGAAAGAGCCCACCCTTTTTTCTAACGGTGAGGAAGGATCATCTGGCGGCCTGCTTGGCCTCCCAGTCCACAGTCCAGTTGTAGTACTGGTCGCCGCCGAACAGAGCCGGGGTGTAGCTCAGCCAACTGTGGCGGGCGATGAACTGGATGTTGAGGAACATGGTGAACAGGGGTGTCTCACCCTCCGGCCCGAAGAAGTTCTCTTCGATCTGGCGGTAGAGCTCTACACGACGGTCGGGATCGGTCTCGAGGCGAGCTTCGACGATCAAATCATCGGTCTCGTTGCAACTGCGGCGGGGTCGATTCTCGGCCTCGCACCAGAGCACGTCGCCCACCCAGTTGTTCTCATCTGCGTAGTCGGGGCCCCAGGCAAGGGTCCACATATGGGGCGCCTGGGAATCGGGGACGCTGGCATTGGTGGCGGCGAGCAGTTCGTTGAAGGGTAGCTGCTCGATCTGGATCAGGCCCGGATCGCAGCCAAGGTGCGTCTCCCATTGGCCCTGGGCGTACTCGATCCAGTTCTGTACGTTCGGGCCGCTGTAGCCCATGAGGGTGACGGTGGGGAAGCCCTCACAGTCCGGGAAGCCGGCTGCGGCCAACTGCTCGCGGGCAAACTCGGGGTCGAAGCCCACACCCACCTCATCGATCGGTGGAGCGCCGAAGATGCCGGGAGGGGCGAAGTGGATCATGGGCTGCCCCTGACCCTGGAGCACTTCACGTACGAAGGTCTCCCGGTCGAAGGCGGCGCCAAAGGCGCGGCGGACCTGCGGATCGTCGAAAGGCGGTTTGGTGGTGCGGAAGGCGATGTAGTAAACGCCCAGGTTCGCCAGTTGGAAGACCTCATCCGGGAACTGCTCGAGGTGGGGGGAGATCTCCTCATCCGGGATGTTGGAAAAGTCGACTTCGTTGTTCAACCACAGGGCATAGCCGGTGGTCACGTCGGGGACGATGTTGGCTACGAGCCGTTCCACGTTGCCGGCGCCGCGCAGGTCTTCGGGTAGCAAGGGGTTGCGGATGATGGTGCGGCGCACGCCGTGGACCCATTCATCGAGTACGAAGCGACCGTTGGTGACGATGTTGCCGGCCTCGATCCACTGCTCGCCATGCTCATCGATGACCCACTGCGGGGTCGCCGTCAGGGTCCAAATGGGGGTCATGGACAGGAAGTAGGCAGCCGGAAATTCGAGTTCGATCACCAGGGTGCTCTCGTCGGGGGCGCTGACACCGATGGCGTCGACCATCTCCGGCGGGATATTGCCGGGGTCTTCAGTGTTGAGCACGTCCTCACAGCCAACGATCAGGGGGGCGATGACGCTGGAGTAGTAGGATCCGATATTGGGATCGCAGGCGCGCTTGATGGCATAGACAAAATCATTGGCGTTCAAGAAGCGCGGGGTGCCCTCTTCGTCCACGGCCTGGACGGTTTCGCCGGTCACCGGGTTGTGTTGGACCCAGGGGATGTCGGTGCGGATGTTGAAGGTGTAGGTCAGGCCATCCTCCGAGATCGTCCAATCCGTGGCGGCTTCGGGGACGACTTCTGAGGTCTCCAGGTCGTAGTTGGTAAGCTGGAGGAACAGGTTCTCGATGTAGTTGATCGAGATCTGATCCTCGCCGATCTGGGGGTCGAGGGTGGGGATGTCGCTGGTGGAGTAGGCGTCCACGGTGACCGGCTGCATCTCTTCTTCACCACCCGTTTCGGGGACGACGGTGACTTCGACCACCTGGGTCTCGATGACGGGCTCGCCTTCTTTCTCCACGACCTGGGTGACCACCACCGTGCGGACGGTTTCGACCGCTTGCGGCTGGCAGGCGGCGAGGACCATGCTGAGGGCGATCAGCAAGGCCCAGAAAACGGAAAATTTTCGCGATTTCATACGGTTTCTCCTCCATTATAGGGTCGGTTCAAACGAGTTCAGGCACAGGCGTTGGCGTTAAACGCCCAGGCAAGCAGGGCAAGCTTTCCTGGCATCACCTCCCTGGTTCAGAGTTGCGGTCATGGTTTCCGAGCGGCCGTGTGAGGGCTTCCCGGGCGCCGTCCGGAGGAGGGACCACAGCAGGGCTGCGAGGGCCCTTCCGCCGGACGGTTGTCGGGTGTTCTCATCCTCCTTTTGGGGGTGAAAGTGACCGCCGCCTTTCACCCCCACAGAGGAGAGAATGTAGGTGCCATTTTTTATCACCGGAGGGGGATTCCCGCATCACATGGAATATCACATGAAGATGTGATTTTTGAAAGCGAAAATCGAAAAGCGAAAGGGGAAAAGGGGAGAGGGGATTTCGAATTTGGGAGGCAGCCGTGCCCGGGCCGGTGGACGCGGAATAGACCAATCGTGGGCACGAGGCATAGCGGAACGTAGGGCATGTTGCCGACCTTGCCCCGAGGTGCGGCGGGCCGGAGGGTGGACGTGCCTCACCCCATTGGAGGTAGGGGCACGGCGGGAGGGTTTGCGGTTTTGGGAGATTTATGGTGTCGCCGTGCCCTTTACGATCGGGCCAGCATGATTGTGTGTGGCAAGGTGCACAGCCCATCCCAACCCGAATGGAGGGCTGGATGGGACGGGCAAGGGCGATCAAAATACGGTCGCATGGCATATTACCCCACGAGACTATGGTGTGCATGTAGGGGCACGGCGTGAGGGTTTGCGGTATCGGAGGGTTTACGGGTCCGCCGTGCCCCTACATGCGCGGG
>CAYMLG010000176.1:0-4471 GCA_964391195.1 uncultured Anaerolineaceae bacterium
CTGTTTTACAATTGGGCGAGAAAATGACACCGGATTTTAGACAAGGAGGATTCATGCCTTACCCATCCACATTTTCCATCATAGCCTATGATCCCGAAGCAGAAGCCTGGGGTATCGCTGTCGCCTCTAAATTCCTGGCTGTCGGGAACGTTGTGCCCTGGGCCCGAGCTGGCGCCGGTGCTGTGGCCACACAGTCGTACGCCAACACCTCGTACGGCCCCAGGGGGTTGCAGCTTATGGGTGAGGGCCTGTCTGCTCAAGAAGCGCTCCAGAGTTTAATCCAGGATGACCCCGCTTCTGAGTTGAGGCAGGTCGGCCTGGTGGATGCCCAGGGCCGGACGGCGACTTTCACCGGAGCCGGATGTTATGACTGGGCTGGCGGTCTCACCGGCGAACATTTTGCCGCTCAGGGGAATATTCTGGTGGGGCCACAGGTGGTGCAGGCCATGGCTGAGACCTTCACCGCCACCTCCGGCAGCCTGCCTCACCGCCTACACCGCGCCCTTCTCGCCGGAGACCAGGCCGGGGGTGACCGCCGGGGGCGTCAGAGCGCGGCAATTCTCGTCGTAAAAGCAGGGGCTGGGTATGGCGGTTTCAATGACCGTTGGGTAGACTACCGGATTGATGACGATCCGGACCCCGTCCAAAAGCTAGGTGAACTGCTCGACCTGCACGATCTGTACTTCGGAACCAGTAGTAGCGAAGACCGGATCAGTTTGCGCGGTGAACCCCTCGTCCGGCTGCAGCGAATCCTCATCCGCAAAGGCTTCTATCAGGGGGAGCCGCATGGAGAATACGATCAGCTCACGAAAACCGCCCTGGAAGCCTTCATTGGCAGCGAAAACTTCGAAGAGCGCACCGATATCGAAACCGGCAGCATAGACCGTCCCGTCTACACCTACCTGCTGCGGCGGTTTGGGGAAGCTTCATGAGCCAGCCGGATACAACTCGAAAGGATTTCTCTCAAATCCGTCTCCTCATCCTGGATATGGACGGGGTGCTCTGGCGCGGAGATGAACCCATCGGCGATTTGCCCCTCATTTTCGACCGGATCCGCCGTCGTGGCTGTCATGTGGTGCTGGCTACGAACAATTCCTCGAGGACGCCCGGCCAGTTCGTCGAAAAATTGGCGAAATTCGGAGTCCGGTTGAACGGATCGCAGATCGTCACCTCCTCTCAAGCTGCGGCCTACTATATGCAGAAGCGCTTTCCGGATGGTGGGCCGGTCTATATTATCGGTGAAACCGGGTTGACGCAGGCCATGATCGAGAGTGGCTTTTACCAGGATGACAAAAACGTGCTCGCCGTGATTTCCGGGCTGGATCGCAACCTCACTTACGAACAGCTAAAACGCGCCGCCCTCCTGATCCGCGGCGGAGCAGAGTATGTGGCCACCAACCAGGATCGCACCCTGCCCACGCCAGAGGGCCAGATCCCCGGCGCTGGAACGATCATCGCCGCCCTGGAAGCGGCCACCGGGGTAAAACCCTATATTGCCGGGAAACCTGCCCCGGAAATGTACCGCTTTGCCCTGGAAAAGCTTAAAATAAGCCCTGACCAGGCCTTGATCGTCGGCGATCGACTGGAGACCGATATCGCCGGCGCCCAAACCCTGGGTTGCAAGTCTGCCCTGGTGCTGTCGGGTGTCTCCACCAGAGAACAGGGGTTGGCCTGGGACCCTTCTCCTGATATCATCGCCAGGGATTTGAACGCGGTCCTGGACCGGATAGAAAATTATCAGTAGCTCATTTCTATCGATGCGTGTATGCCGGCTAGATCGAGGGAACCAATGGATAAAATGTTGATATATGACCTGGGATATCCCGAGCTGGAGAGGGTCATCACCGGCTGGGGTGAACCGGCCTACCGCGCCAGGCAGATATGGCATGGGCTCTACCAGCGGTTGTGGCAGGAACCGGGGGAATTTAGCAACCTCCCCCTGGCTCTCCGTCAAAAAATGACAGAGCAGTTCAGCTTTCAACCGCTGAAGCCCGTGCATGTGCTCGAATCATCCGATCGGGAGACGAAAAAAACACTCTTCCGCCTGCACGATGAGAAAGCGATCGAGGCGGTGCTGATGAAGTACGATAGGCGGCGCACGCTGTGCATCTCCAGCCAGGCCGGCTGTGGCATGGGCTGCGTGTTTTGCGCCACCGGGCAAATGGGGTTCCGTCGCCACCTGACCAGCGGTGAGATCGTCGCCCAGGTGCTGTATTACGCCCGCCACTTACAGCAAAGTGGAGAAAAGGTTACGAATGTAGTGGTGATGGGCATGGGTGAACCGTTCCATAATTATGATGCGACCATGGAGGCCATCGACCGCCTAAACGATCCCGAGGGCTTTAATTTCGGCGCCAGGCGCTTCACTGTCTCCACCGTGGGGCTCGTCCCTGCCATCCGCCGTTTCGCAGCCGAAAAACGCCAGGTCAATCTGGCGATCTCATTGCACGCCGCAGATGATGAGCTGCGTTCTTCTATGCTGCCTGTGAACCGCAAATACCCCCTGGAAGTGCTGATGGACGCCTGCGAGGCCTATGTGAACCAGACCAACCGCCGGATCACCTTCGAATGGGCGCTGATCCAGGAAGTGAACGACGATGTGCAAACCGCCCGCCGTCTCGCCGCGCTCCTTCAGCGTTTCAGGCGCGACGGTGCGGCCCTCTGCCATGTAAACGTGATCCCCCTCAACCCGACCCGGGGATTTGAAGGGCAGGCAACCACGCGGGAACGCGCGGCCGCTTTCCAGGCTGAGGTGGAAAGGCAGGGCATTCCCTGCACCATCCGGACGCGCCGTGGTATCGACATCCAGGCCGGCTGCGGCCAATTAGCAATCGAGGCGAAGTAATATGGCCGAACTAGACCTGGACCTCTATCTCGACCGGATTCAAATAGCCATCACAACTGAACGCCTGGAAGACGGAGCGAGCATCCTCATGGAGCTCCATCCGGTCGACCGGGCGGAAATATTTAACCGGTTGGATAGCGAGCAGCGCTCCCTGCTTGTGCCATTGCTGGATGTTCAGGCAACCGCCGACCTGTTCGTTGAGTTGGAAGCCGAGGATACCCTCGAAGCAGCCACGGCACTATCAACCGAGCGGCTGGCTGATGTGCTGGATGTGATGGAGCCGGACGAGGCCGCCGACCTGTTGGGAGACCTCCCACCGGATCAGGTGACAGAAGCGCTGGCTCAAATGGAAGATGCGGCCGAGGTGCTGCCTCTGCTCGGTTATCCGGACGAGACGGCCGGCGGTTTGATGACGACCTCGTTTATCGCCCTACGCCGCCAGACTTCCGCTGCCCAGGCCATCGATTTCCTGCGTGAGGTGGCTCCAGAGATTGAAATCCCTTATTACCTGTATGTGGTTGATCGGGAGAAACACCTGATCGGCGTTGTCGGCCTCCGTGAGCTGTTGGTTGCACGACCTACAACCACCATGGAAAGCATAATGGATCGAGAGGTCTATTATGTATCCGTCGGGACAGACCAGGAAGAAGTTGCCCAGGTGATGGCCAGGTATGACCTGGCAGCGGTTCCGGTGGTGGACGAGGAGCTGCGACTCGTCGGGGTGATCACCCATGACGATATCGTGGATGTGATCGAAGAAGAAGTCACCGAAGATATCCTTCACCTGGGAGCGGTCGATTCCGGTCCGTTGGGCGAACGGCAGTATTGGACGCAGCGTGTGTTTGACGTCGTCCGCTCACGGTTCCTCTGGCTGCTTATTCTGTTCGTCACGCAAACCTTAACCGGAAATGTCATCCGCGCTTTCCAAGAAGAATTGGAAGCAGTTGTTTCGCTCACCTTCTTCATCCCGCTGCTCATCGGCACGGGTGGAAATGCCGGCTCACAAACCGTTGCGACGGTGATCCGGGCGCTGGCCTTGCGCGAGCTTCGTCCCAGAGACGCGCTGAAAGTCTGGCTGAAGGAAGTACAGACAGCCTTCCTGCTTGGGCTGCTCATCGGGATCGTTGCCCTGATCTGGTCATTCATTTGGGGAGTGGACCAATACATCGCAATCACTGTCGCCGTGACCGTCACGATGATCGTCGTTTGGGCGAATTCTGTGGCCTCTTTAGTGCCCTTGTTTGCCAGCGCGGTGGGGATCGATCCAACGATTGTTTCCGGCCCGCTCATGACTACTCTGATCGACGCCACTGGGCTGCTGATTTACTTTACGCTGGCAGCCTGGATTATTCCACAGCTATAGAAGGAGATCGCCGTGACTGCAAAAGTAATCTTGAATCCCTACGCCGGGCGCTGGATGGCTCTCCGCAGACGCCAGGAAGCCGAAGAGGCCCTGAAGGCAGCGTGTATCGACTATGAACTGGCAACGACGAATGGCCCGGGGCACGGGGTTGAGCTGGCAGCCCAGGCTGTGCGCCAGGGTTTTTCTCCCATCATTGCGGCTGGCGGCGACGGTACGATCAGTGAAGTGGTCAATGGCATGGCCCAGGCTGCGGAAGAAGCCGG
>CAYMLG010000177.1:0-4307 GCA_964391195.1 uncultured Anaerolineaceae bacterium
CCAGCGGGTTTGGATTACGGAGGCGTCGATTTGAATCGATGCCGGTTCGGTTGCAATCACCACAGAGTCCACAGAGAACACAGAGAGCAAGGTATCCCTATTCTGGTAGGGGCGGGTCATTCATTCTGGCGTTGGGAGCCTAACCGCAAGCGGCACCTGGCAGGCCAACTCGTTCTGATGGATCAACCAGACCCGCCCCTCACCGCCATCCCACCCTCCTGGTTCCACACCATCCCTCACAACCGGCAAAGCTGTTGGGTAAGATGCCAATCTTGCCTTCTCGATTATTCAATCGACCCTATCCACCATCCAACCCCCACCGCCCATCTAACATAACCCTCCCGGCTACCATCCAACGCGGCCCGCGATAGCCGTACGGGCACGGCGGTGCCTGTAAACCACCCGAACCTATCCAACACCCAGCCGTGCCCTACTGCCCGTCATCTAACCATCCCGGTTACACATCAGCCCTGCATGCATGTCATCCTGAGCGGCAATGGGCGCTGGGCAACGCGAAGCGTTGCCCGAGCATCGCCAGCATTGCCAAGCGAAGGATCTCATTCGTTAGCCAGCAGGGGATCCTTCGGTCGCTTCGCTTAGGATGACATTAAGAGAGGGCGCTACCTATAGACAATATGTAATTGGGTTGGTCCTCATGCTGACAGTATAATCATCAAGAATACACTTTCAGGAGAGTCGGGCCAATCATGAAACAATCCATTGTGCACGTGGCGCTGGTGGTGGACGATTACGACGAAGCCATCGCTTTTTACACGGAAAAACTCCACTTCACCCTGGTGGAGGATACCTACCAGCCGGAGCAGGACAAGCGCTGGGTGGTGGTCGCGCCCCCCGGTTCGAGTGGGACGACCCTGCTGCTCGCCCGAGCCTCGAAGCCAGAACAAAAGCCTTTTGTCGGCAACCAGACCGGCGGGCGTGTATTTCTGTTCCTGAACACGGATGATTTCTGGCGCGACTACAACGAGATGGTCGCCAGGGGGATACGGTTCGTCAGGCCGCCCAAAGAAGCGCCATACGGGCTCGTGGCGGTGTTCGAGGATTTATACGGCAATCTATGGGACCTGCTGCAGTTGAAGTCCCCGCCCGCCGGCGGCTGCCCCTCAGCGTAGATCTCCATCCCTGAAACCACAGAGCACGCAGAGGTCTAAGATACGACGCCGTTTTCGCCGTTCGTGCGGACCAATGGAGCCCACTTTTGCACTCTCTGTGTTCTCTGTGAACTCTGTGGTGAAACCCACCTCCTACCCTCATTTTCGCTTTCCGCTTTTCGCTTTCCCCTTTTCGCTTTTCCCTTTGCATTTTGACCGAAAGTGTCGTATAACTATCCCGCAAAATTATGCACGATAAGCCCGGTGCGAGCGAGCGAAACACTCTGTGCGGCGCATAGCTGCCCGCCCCCCATCGCCTCGCACCGCAAACCTGAAAGAGTTGAAACATGAGCTTAACCCAAGCCAAAACCTACCTGGATTACGCCGCCACCACACCGGTGGACCCTCGTGTGGCGGCCGCCATGCAGCCTTATTTCACCGAGATCTTTGGCAACCCCTCCTCGGTGCACACCTTTGGCCAGCAGGCCGAAGCCGCGCTGGAAGAAGCCCGCGAGGCCATAGCCGGTTTCCTGAACTGCCGCAACGACGAGGTCATCTTCACCTCCTGCGGCTCGGAGAGCGACAACCTGGCCCTGCGCGGCGCGGCCCTGGCCGCCCGGAAGAGGCGCGGGGCGAACCACATCCTGATCAGCCCGGTGGAGCACCACGCGGTGTCGCACACCGCCCTGCAGCTCGAGGAATTGTTCGGCTTCGAGGTGGAATTTCTGCCGGTCGACGAAACCGGCCGGGTCTCCCCCTCGGAAGTCGCTGCCCGGCTGCGCGACGATACCGCCGTGGTCTCGGCCATGTACGCCAACAACGAGATCGGCACACTCAACCCCATCGCCGAAATCGGGGCGGTATGCCGGGAGCGGGGGGTGCTCTTCCACACCGACGCGGTGCAGGCCGCCGCTTACATGCCCCTGGACGTGCGCCAGTTAAACGTAGACCTGATGGCCCTGGGAGCGCACAAATTCTACGGGCCGAAGGGCGTGGGCGCGCTGTACGTCCGCAAGGGCACGCCTTTGGCGCCCACACAGACCGGCGGCGGGCAGGAGTTCGGCCTGCGGGCCGGGACGCACAATATCCCCTACATTGTGGGGATGGCCGAGGCGCTGCTCCTGGCCCAGGCCGAGCGAGAGGCGCGGGCCGCCCGACTGCAGCCGCTGCGCGATCACCTGATTGGGCGGGTGCTGGAAGCCGTGCCCGAGGCGCAGCTCACCGGGCACCCGGCCGAACGCCTCCCCAACCACGCCAGCTTCGTCTTCCGCGGGGTGGACGGCAACGCCCTGTTGGCTATCCTGGACGTGGAGGGCTTCGCCTGCTCGTCGGGCTCTGCCTGCAAAACCGGCAGCCCGGAGCCATCGGAAGTGCTGGTGGCGATCGGCCTGTCGCCGGAATGGGCGCTCGGCTCGCTGCGGGTGACCCTGGGCTCGCACACCTCCCCCGAAGACGTCGAGCGTTTCCTGTCCGTCTTGCCGCAGGCTGTGGAGCGGGCGCGGGTAACCGTGGCATGAAGCTTACCCGGCTTCTTGAGCCTCGCGGGCAGGATCAGCAGGCATGGCATAACCGGGGAGGCCGGTTCGCAGTGAGAAGCGCCTCGCACCGGCCGGTTGAATCTGGGTGGGCCGAGGCGATGGGTTAGCGAGATAGACATGAGAATGGTGTAAGTTGTAATGGTTTCACAGAAGACAGTTGTCGTAGCCATGAGCGGCGGAGTGGACAGCTCCGTGGCCGCCGCCTTGCTCCAGCAGCAGGGCTACCAGGTCATCGGGATGATGATGCGCCTGTGGAATGAGCCCGGAGCCGAGTCCTCCAACCGCTGCTGCACGCCAGACGCCATGGCCCTGGCGCGGCGCGTTTCGGCCAGGCTCGGGATCCCCTTCTACGCCGTGGACGCCCAGCAAGTGTTCCACGACACAGTCGTCAACTACTTCGTCGATGGCTATGCGAGTGGAGTCACCCCCAACCCCTGCCTGGTCTGCAACCGCCATATCCGCTGGGAGTTCCTGCTAAACCGCGCCTTGGCCCTCGGCGCTGATTTTATGGCCACCGGGCACTACGCCCGGCTGAGCACCCTGCCCCACGGGCAGATCCAACTGCTCAAAGCGGTGGACCAGGCCAAGGACCAGTCTTACGTGCTGCACGTGCTCGGCCAGGAGCAGCTTCGTCACGCCCTGTTCCCCCTGGGCGAATACACCAAGCCCCAGGTGCGCCAGCTCGCCCGACAGTTCAACCTGCCTGTCGCCAACCGCGCCGAGAGCCAGGACCTGTGCTTCCTGGGCGACGGTGATTACCGGCAGTTCCTGATGCGCCGCACGCCGCAGGTGCAGCAGCCGGGGCCGATCGTCAACCGGGCCGGCGAAGTGCTCGGCCAGCACCAGGGCCTGGCCTTTTACACCATCGGCCAGCGCAAAGGGCTGGGCATCGCCGCCCCCCAACCTCTGTACGTGCTCGGGAAAGACTCCGCCCGCAATGCGCTGGTGGTGGGGGTGCAGGCCGAGCTGGGCCAGTCGGAACTGACCGCCGCCGGGGTGAACTGGGTCTCCGGGGAGCCGCCGCAGGAGCCGGTGCGCGTGCAGGCCAGGATCCGCTATAAGGCTCGCGATGCCCAGGCCACGGTCACCCCGTTGGCCGGGGGCCGGGCGCACGTGCGCTTCGACGAGCCCCTGCGCGATATCACCCCCGGGCAGGCGGTGGTGTTTTATCAGGATGACGTTTGTTTAGGAGGCGGAGTGATTCGACCATGAACCTGGGCTCACTGCTCATCGGCGTGCTGCTCTCCACTCTGTACGGCGCCCTCTTCCACCTGCTGCGCGGCGGCGGGTTCGGGCGGCTGGTCCTGTATCTGATCCTCGGCTGGATCGGCTTCTGGGCCGGGCAGTTCATCGCGGCCTACTACCAGTTTGATATTGGCAGCCTCGGCCAGCTTCACGTGGGTGTGGCCACCCTCAGCAGCCTGCTTTTCCTGGTCGCCGGCGCCTGGCTGACCAGCCTGCCCAAGTATTCTTAGAGAAAAATCGAGGATGTTGTGAATTGGGCGGGCCGCACGGCCCGCCCAATTCACAACATCCCAATTTATGTATGGCGGGCGGGTCTGGGTGGCCCACCGGCGCCAACCTGAGGATCGTCGCAGGATAAAAAAAAGGGGCTGTCCGAAAAGTCCCCGGGCAGCCCTTGAATTTTTTAACAAAGGGT
>CAYMLG010000178.1:0-3712 GCA_964391195.1 uncultured Anaerolineaceae bacterium
ACATAATCCGCGCCACTATCAAAGGGAGGGTCAATATATATAACCTTTACCTTGCCGCGGAAACCATTCGCCAGCAAATGAGCCAGCACATCTTTATTATCCCCGTAGAACAGCAGGCCGCCGCACGGGTACTCCGCCGGCCAGTCCTGCCACAGATCGCCCTGCCCTGCGGCCGGCGGCTCGCCGGCGGAAAACGCCTCCACTTGCTGGGCAGGGTAAGCGACCACTCTCCGGAGAGGTTGTTTGCCTACCCACTGCAAAAACGGGCGGCCTTTGGCCGGTTTGATCTCGATAGGTGTTCCTTCGCTCATTCGTTCAGCTCCTGGAAGGGATAGGTAGGAAGTTCAGAATTTTGCGCGTTTTGTAATGGCATCGGATAGGAATACGCCGGTCAGGACCGCCCCGCGCAGGTCGGCGTTGCTCAAATCCGCCCCGGTCACCTCTGCGCCGCTCAGATCGGCGTTGCGCAGGTCAGCAAACGTCAGCCTGGCTTCGCGCAAGTCGGCATGGTAAAGATCGGCGTATGCCAGGCGCGCCCTGTGCAGGTTGGCCCGCCGCAGCCGGGCATGACGCAGGCCGGCCCTCTCCAGGCGGGTGGAGACTAGAACCGCATCACTCAAATCGGCGGCTTCCAGCCGGGCGTCATTGAGAATGGCGCGGGTCAAATCGGCCTTGTAAAACTTTGCCTGGTTCAAAATCAGCCCACGCATATCCAGCCGGCTCAAATCCTCCCCGTTCAGATCTAACCCACTCAAATCAAACTCACCGGTGAGCCATCCGCTGCGGCGATCATCGAGGAATATTTTGAAATCGAGCAAGGCCAGCTCGCGGGGATCAAATTTTGGGAACATGAGTTTCTCTCGTCTGGCCGGCTATTCGCCGGTGATGAACCGGCGAGCCTCTTGGGTCTGGTCGAAGCCGATCTCGTCGCCCTCGGCAAACAGGATTTGATATTTCAGGCGGTCCGGGTTCAGGTCCACCCAGGCGCGGGTTGCCAGGGCCTTGGCTCCGTGCTCGCCATCGATCGGGTGCTCCCGGTCGTGCAGGCGCTTGATCTCCACGATCAGGCATTTCCCGTCCTTGCGCCGGATGACAAAATCCGGCGAGTAACGGTGCCAGTTCCCGTCCTCGCCGCGGTATTCGATGTAGAAGTCGGTCTTCTGCGGGTCGGTCAGCGCCCCGGTGAAGAAGATATCCTCCACCTGGTCGGGGTGCAGGTTCGCCGCCTGGAACAGGTGGACCAGGAACGAACGCTCCGGGCTGGAGTCCAGGTTGTAGGGATCGTAGTGGAAGCCGAACGGCCCGGCCTCCCGCCGCCACTGTTCCCAGCGCAGCAGCAGCGCCTCGCGGTCCACCGGATAGCTGATCTCAGCCGTGTAGGTTTCCACCCCGTTTTCATCCACCCCCCGCTCGAAGCCCGTTGGTTTGACCAGCGCCAGCGCTACCTCGACCGTCTCTTCCTGGACGGTATACCGCCGGGTCTGGTCCTCGATCTGCCGGGCAAGCTCATCGAGGTGGGAGGCGGGGATTTCGTCCGCCCCCGCATAGATCCGCTCCAGCTCGCGGTAAAGGTCCAGGGCGGGCAGGTAGTAGCGCCTGGCCAGATCAGCCGCCGCGGTATACCGGTCGATCGTTTGCGGAGCGACTGCAACTTTCTTCCCCTCCCGCACCTGGCGCAGCACGCCGCCATCGCCCGGACTTTCGACCAGTTCGTAGGTGATCACCGACATTTCGGGGGCGTCGCCGGTTTCCGGGCGGGATAAGCGCAGCGGTGCGGACTCTCCCCCGGCGGGGACGATATTGCGCACTTTCTTTCGCACCACCAGCGGCGGCAGGTCCACCTTGCGCAGGGTGATCGTCGTCCGGCGGCTGCGCGCCTGGGCGCGGTCCAGGTCGGCGATCGTCTCGCCAAAGTTTTCCTGGAGCTGGCGGTCGAGGATCCCCCGGTTATCCAACGAAAGGTAGATGCGCGCCGGGATGGTGTTGCCTGGGATCTGGCGCAGACAGCGGGAAGCCGCTTGCAGCACGAAATTATTGGATGATTTGAGTTTCCGGGCCAGGGCGCAGGCGAACAAAGGCGGCACGTTCCAGCCTTCCACGCCGCGGTCCACCAGCAGGGCCACCCGCTTCGGGGAGCTGGCGAAGCGGTCGAACTCCGCCTTATCCTCGTTCCGGGTGTGGTGCTCGACGATCAGCGTCGGGTCGTAGCCCAGGCTCGCCATGGCCGTTTCGACCACCGGGCGCAAGGCGATGGCGTCGTCCGTCTGCGGAAAAAAGATCGCCAGCTTGGCCGGGGCGCCGTCCGGCAAACGCACCTGGCCGTAATCACGGAAGAAATCGCCGACCACGTGGCTCAGGTAAGCCTCGACATTGCCCTCGAAATCGTAGGCCTGTATGTTGCCGCTCACTTCCTTGAGGATTCCGTCCCGGATGCCTTCCGACAGACCATACCAGATGACCACATCTCGCAGGGGTTGGTGCTGGTAATAAGGCGTGCCGGTCGTGTTGATCACGCCGACCAGGTTGGAGGTGTGCGCCTGGCGCTCCGGCGTGCCGGCGGGGTGAGGGTTGAACAGGTAATCCACCGTTTTGCGGACCTTCTTCAGGTCCTTGTCCAGGGCCTGTCCGTAGGTGTGGTGGGCTTCATCGGAGGCGATCAACAGGTTGGGCAGGCTGGCGATCGCCTGCAGGCGCAGGTTTGCCACCTCGGCGCGGGCTTCGTCCTCCTGCCGCTGGCTGAACAACGGTCCGAGATCCGATTTGCGGATGCTCTCTTTTTGAATGCGGATTTTCTCGGTATTGGTGACTACGACGTTGAACAGGCTGCCCTTAATGATGGGGATCGTCGGGTCGCCGTCGCGGGTGAACGTCAGCTTGATGGAGGCTGCGAAGGGCTTATACATGCGCGGCGGCAGGACCGCCTCGTAACGCAGCGCTGCCAGCTCTCGCAGGCTCTCGATGATGGTTTTTCCCGGTGCGAAGACCAGCACATTCTGAACGAAGCGGCCTCCCGGGTATTCCTGCGCCATCGCAAACTCACTGGCGTAGATCGCCCCGATCAAAGCGGTCTTCCCCGCCCCCATAGCCAGCGCCAGGATATAGCTGGGATATTCCAGGGTCAGCGTCTCACGCAAAGCCTCGAGCCGGTACTGCCGCACCAGGTCGTCGTCGCTGCGGATGCGCTCGATCAGGCCATCATAGCCTGCATCGAGGGCGATATCGCGAAGGTCGGGGTGATCCATCCCCAGCGCGGACAGGCGTTCCGTAACGCGCGAGAAAAGCCGCCGGTAAAGGTCAGTGATGTGAGGCGTACCTTCGACCAGCCGTAGATACCAGTAAGTTTCCAGGGCGCGCACCTGGGGAGGGCGCAGACGAAACGCAGCCACTTCCGGAGCGGAGGCCCACTCCAGGATTTCGGTGATCGCCGGGTATTCGGGATGTGGGTAGCCTTGCTGCCGCCATTCGTTCACCCGGGCGGCAAGTGCCTGGTAAAGGTGCATGATGTCTCCAGGGCAAAATCGATTCCGGTTTATCCTCTGCTCTTCTCGGTAATTATAGCCCAGCATAAATCAACTTTGAACGACGATGCACGTCATCTAAGAAGACAATGTCGCCCCGCATCTTCCCTTGACTTTGTTTACAAGATCGTTATGATCGAAAATATGATTCGCCAATACATTCAACCCCTGGTAGACCAACATGGAAAACACAG
>CAYMLG010000179.1:0-3584 GCA_964391195.1 uncultured Anaerolineaceae bacterium
AATCCGGTCAATCCGTACCCGGAATCCGTTGACAGCTCGTCCACCCACCCAACTACTCTCCCTCACCGGTACAACCCTGCGTATAGCTTTTAACCAATGGGGTTAAAGGAAACAGGCGGGCTGCGCAGCCCGCCTGTTTCCTTTAGAAAGCCAGGCTTAGTATACGTAGTCCATGGGGTTGGGCTTGGTGCCGTTGTAGAACAGCTCGAAGTGCAGGTGCGGGCCGGAGGAGTTGCCGGTGCTGCCCATGCCGCCGATGTAACCGCCCTGGAAGACGCTCTGGCCGCAGGTCACCCCGATGGTGTCCAGGTGGGCGTAGGCAGTCTGCCAGCCGCCGCCATGGTCGATGACGATCAGGTTGCCGTAGCCGTAGTTACTCCAGCCGGCGTACACCACCACGCCGCTGTCTGAAGCGAAGATGGCGTTGCCCATCGCCCCGCCGATGTCGATGCCGCGGTGGATGGAGGAGTAATGGTAGCCGGAGATGCGGCGTTCGACCGTGGGCCAGACGAAAGAGCCGGTGCCCACGGCGCCAGAGCCGATGGCCCCGCAGTTCCCCGGGCCATAGTACGCGGCCACGGCAGGGTTGCCGCGGCTGATGGCCGGCGGGCCCCAGTCGATGAACTCGCGCGTACCGCCGGGGATGATCACCCAGTCCCCGGCGACCAGCCCGTAGGCGCCGTCCTCGGCGGTCAGGTCGATGTCATTACCGATGTAATCGAGGATGTCTTGCGGCGAGACGCGGTAGTGATTGGCGACCCCTTCGATGGTATCGCCCTCTTTCCACTGGTAGTAAGCGCCATCCTCCGGGAGGATGTTGAGCACCATGCCCGGTGAGAGCAAGTGGGGGTTGTCTTCGAGGGTATCCTCGTTACCCAAGAGCATGGTCTCGGGCTCGAGGCCGAACTTGGTGGCGATGTCGAACAGGTTGTCTCCGGTCTTGACGGTGTAGGTGATCACTTCGGAGCGCGGCCGGGCCGGGATGCTGGTGTCGACCTCCAGGCGGCGGGGGATGCCGAGGGAGAAGCCGGCCAGGTCGGGGGGGAGCAGCAGCCCGGTGGTGGATATCGTGGCGAAAGGAGGCAGCAGCTCGAGCGGCGGGCGGGTGGCCTGGAGCGCCTGCTCCTCGGCCTGGGGGGCCAGTGCCTGGCCTGCTCCGGCGTTTTCACCCGCGGCGCTGTTGCCGTCTATGGCGCCGGCGGCAGGCTGCTGGCGGAGGATGAAGACGATGAACACCACCAGGCCCAGGGCCAGGGCGCAGCCCCCGGCGATGCGCAGCATCCGCCCCACTTTGGGCGAGGCGCTCTGGTTTTCGTTTTCAGGGGTAGAGGAAGGATTGGGTTCAGTCATAAGCAGTCAACAGCGCGGCCTGTCCCACCCAGATCGGGAGGGGATGGCCGCCGGTCTTTATGATTCGGCGCCCCAGTTGCGCGCTCCGTTGAGGAACACCTCGCCGCTCATCGGGCGCTTTCCCGCCGGTTGGACCTCGTCCAACACCAGCAGGCCGTTGGCGGCGGCGATGGCGGGGAGCCCGTTGCAGCGGGTGAGGGCGCCGGCTTCCGCCGGGCGCTGGCCAGGCGGAAAAGGGACCGGGTGCGCCTGCAAGATCTTCAGGCGCTGGCCCTGCCATTCCAGGTGGGCGCCCGGCCAGGGGTTGTAGGCCCGCACCTGGCGGGCCAGCAGCTCGGCCGGGTTGGCAAAATCCAGTTTTCCGTCTTCTTTCTTCAGCATGGGGGCATAGGTGGCGAGCGATTCTTCCTGAGCCACGGGCCGGCGTTCGCCCCTCAGGTACTCGGGTAGCACCCGAATCAGCAGCTCGGCGCCAAGCCGGGCCAGGCGCTCGCTCAGGGTGAGGGCGGTGTCGTCGGGCGAAATCTCCTCGACCATCTGCCCCAGGATGGGGCCGGTGTCGATCCCGGCGTCCATGCGCATGATCGTGACCCCGGTCTCCCGGTCGCCGTTGAGGATCGCGGCCTGGATGGGGGCCGCCCCTCGCCAGCGGGGCAGCAGCGAGGCGTGGACGTTGATGCAGCCATATCGGGGCAGGTCCAGCACCTCTTGCCGCAAGATCTGGCCGAAAGCGGCGACTACAATCACGTCCGGCTGCCAGGCGTGCAGCTTCTCCATCGCCTCCGCTTCTTTCAAACGCCGCGGCTGGATGACTTCCAGCCCGAGCGATTGGGCCAACTCCTTGACCGGGGGCGGGGTGAGCGCCCGTCCCCTTCCGGCCGGCCGGTCGGGCTGGGTGACCACGCCAACAAGGTGGTAATGATCTGCCAGGGCCTGGAGCGTAGGCAAGGCGAACTCCGGAGAGCCCATGAATACGACACGCCAGTTCATCATGCCGATTTTACCTCAAAAGAAGAGTAAAAGCGTGCAGAAAACAGGTTTGTTAGCCGCCGGGGAGGGGGTCTGTATTTAGAAACAACTCTGAAACCCATACCGGGGCGGTTAATGGGGTAAAATAATAAGTGATAGTCTATCTGATTACAAGGGGGAAATCCTGTATCAGGAGGGAACACGTATGGAAATGCCACGTTTACGCAGGAGATCGGCCCGCTACATGGATAGGGTGGAAGACCGGGCCGGAGATGTGATGGGAACAATGATGGACACGCTTCAGGATAGGGCGGTGGACACGCTGTGGAACATCGAGGAGAAGGCCGCTTTAGCCAGGCACGCGATCGAGCGCTCGGGGCGCTCCCGGCGGGCGATGGATCGGAAAATGGCCCGCTTGATGCGGGCGATGGAATCGCGGGCTGAGGACACGGGGCAGGCGCTGGCCGAGAAGGCGTCCGAGACCGGGCAAATGCTCGCCGGGATGGCGGCGGATACCGGGCAGATGATCGCTGAAAGAATGTCGGATACCGGGCAGACGCTGGTCGATAAGGCCGCCGATGTGCGCCATACCCTGGGAGAAAAGGCTTCGACGGCTACGCACCGCTTACAAGGCCGGCTGCAAGGCAGGATGCCAGAACGGAATTGGCGCAAGGTAATGATGGCGGCGATCCCGGTGGTGCTGTCGATGGCGGTCCTGGCCTGGGTGATCCGCAAGGCGCGCAGCGAAACCCGGCCGCGGTTGATGAGCCGCCAGTCGGTCCCCCTGGACCAGCCCTCGGTTCCTGTGGTGCAAACCGTGGAATGGGAACACAGCCAGGTGATGGTCGAGGAGGAGCCGGAGCTTTACGAGGAATCCGATTTGAAGCGGATCGAGGGCATCGGGCCGAAGATTGAGACGATTTTGAAGAATATGGGCATCCGCACATACCGCGATCTGGCCCGAACCGATACGGCGTACCTGACGCAGATTTTGAACGATCACGGCATCCCCGTGGGTCTGGCGAACCCGGAGACCTGGCCGGAACAGGCCGATCTGGCCGACCGGGGTATGTGGGAGGAGTTGAACACGCTGCAAAGCCGCTTGAGCGGCGGACGCGCAAGGGGTATGTGAGGCACTGACAACGGATGGCTGGCTTTACCACTGGGTTCTCAGAGAACGCGGAGAGTAAAGCCACCAGGCCGGTGGATAAATCCACCGGATCCCAACCCCCAAACCCGCTAAAGCAGGTTCTATGCCGCCCCGC
>CAYMLG010000180.1:0-1704 GCA_964391195.1 uncultured Anaerolineaceae bacterium
GGGCTGCCGGCTGTGCCAGGGGTCTCGGATTTCCTGGAGATCAACTTGCGGACCTACGTTTACGATGAGCGCGGGGTGCCGGGGGTGTGGTTCTACTCGTTGGATGCGAGCGGCCGGATTGCTGTGGCCGTAGCCCGCGCTTTCTTCGGCCTGCCTTACTACCACGCAGAAATGCGCATAGCCAAAAAGGGACCCGGGACTGAAGTGAGCTATTGGCACCGGCGGACCGGTTCTCCGGCAGCCCAAGGCTCTTTCTTCCGTTATCGCCCGGACGGAACGGTCTTCCAGGCGAGCCCGGGCTCGCTGGAGTTCTTCCTGGTCGAGCGCTACGTGCTGTTCACGCACTGGAAGGGCCGGCTGTGGGAGGGCCGGGTCCACCACCCACCTTACCCGGTGAAGCAGGCGGAAATCTGTGAATGGGACGACCGCCTGTTCGCGCTGGATGGGCTGTCACAACCCTCCCGCCCGCCGGACCACGCCCTTTACTCACCCGGGGTCGATGTGGACGTGTTCGCGGTAAAAGCTCTGAAATGACCGGCCCGGCCCTGGATGTCCCGCCCGCCTGGGAGCGCCTCGACCTGGAGGCGCTGAACGGCGTCCTGCCGGTGCTGGGCAAAACCGACGTGGGCAAGACCACCTTCGCCCGTTACCTGTTCCAGCAGTTGGCCTCCGCCCGCCCGCAGGGGCTGGTTGCCTTCCTCGACGGCGACCCCGGGCAGACCACCCTGGGCGTGCCGGGGACGATGACCCTGGCCCTCAACCGCTCCGGGGAAACGCATTTTCCACCCCAAGGCCACACCTGGCGGATCTTCATCGGGTCCAATTCCCCGCGCGGGCATATGCTCTCCATCCTGTCCGGGGCCGGGCGGCTGTGCCAGGCTGCGCGTGAGGCGGGGGCAAGCGCCATCGTGTACGATACCTCCGGCTTCATCGCGCCCGGTCAGGGCGGTCTGGCGCTCAAGGAGGCCAAGATCAACCTGCTGCGACCGGCCACCGTCTTCGCCATCCAGCAGGGGACTGAGCTAGAAGTACTGCTCACCCCCCTGCGCCGCAGCGGACGGACGCGGGTGATCACCTTCGATCCGTCCGCCGCCGTGCGATCCCGCAGCCAGGCGCGGCGTCAGGTGCACCGCCGGGAGCAGTACGCCCGCTATTTCGACCCGGCCCGCCCGCTTTCGGTGGACTGGACCCGCCTGGGGGTCTTCCCCTTCCCGCGCTTCGTGTTCCACCAACTGGCAGCCCTCGAAGACTCCGCCGGCTTCACCCTGGCGCTGGGGATCATCACCGAGATCGAGCGCGACGCCCGCCGAGTTGTTCTGGATACTCCGCTCCGGTCCCTTAAGGGGGTCACTGCGCTGCGCCTGGGGGATATGACCGTCGCTCCCGTGGGCTACCAGGAGCGGTATATTGATACTTGAACAAAACGCATGACCGCCAGGCCAACCCCGCCGGCCCGCCAACCCTGACCCTCCCATCCGCTCAACCACCAACCCGTCCTGCCCACAACCAATCTGCCCCGCGCGGCTGTAGGGGCACGGCGGGCGGGTCCACGGTTTTGGGTGGTTTATGGTGGAGCCGTGCCCATGCGCCGGGGAGAAGCCGTCCGCGAATGGCTAAGCATGCCCATGCATACGCAAGCATGCCGCGCGACCGCGAATCCACGAAAACGGAGGGCGGGTCCACCCCCGCACTAGAAGGGTCAGG
>CAYMLG010000180.1:1804-3540 GCA_964391195.1 uncultured Anaerolineaceae bacterium
TGCGCGGGGGCGGGTCTGGTTGGACCAACAGGCGGGCTGGCCTGCCAGGCGCTGTTTAGGGAATAACCTTAATTCCCGCGATGCTTTTTCTCATTTTGTGATAATATTTATCCACTTTCGGCTCAGCGCTTCAACATTATTCTGAGAGTGATCCGGGGGAATATTCTGTGTGGATCGGTGACGCTATGCATGGCGTCCCTCAGGGAGGGTGGAATATGAACGGTAGCCAATCAGCCTTCGTCCGCTACCAGATGGTGATTTTTGTCATCCTGGCTTATTTCTTGAGCTGGATAGCAGTCTTTCCACTTGCCGGCGGCCTGCTCCCGCACGGGCCGATGATTGCAGCCTTCATCATCCTCGGCCTGGTCGTAGGGCGGCGGGGGACCGCCGGATTGTGGCGGCAGATGACCCGCTGGCGGGTGGGCTGGAAATGGTACTTGATTGCTCCGGGGATTTTCATCGCCATCCACGTGGTAGCCCTGGCGGTCTACTGGGCTCTGGGTAGGGAACTGGTGGTACCCGATCATTTTCGGTCGCTGCCCGCGTTTATATCCCTGGCCCTCCCGCTGCTGTTCTTTGGCGGGCAGTGGGAAGAACCGGGGTGGATGGGCTACGCTCTGCGCTACTTTCAGGAGCGCCTGCCGCAGGCCCCGCTGGTGGCGACGCTCGCGACCGGCTTGATCCGGATGGTCTGGCATACGCCGCTGCTGCTTTTTGGGAAGATCCCGTGGTACGACTACGTTTTCTATTCGATTGCTTTTCAGATCATCCTGACCTGGATATACCACCGGACCGGCGGGAGCGTGCTGTTGGTGATGATCGCGCACCTGTTCTCGAACCTGGCGTTTGCGATGGCCATGCCGATGCTAACCTCACCTGACCGGGATCTGTACCATCAGTTCATTACCGCCCTTCTGTGGGTGGTCGTGCTCGGGATCCTGGTCGCCACTCGCGGCCGGCTGGAGATGAGAGAGCCTGACACTGCACCGGCTGTTTTGGGTTAGCCTCTTGTTGCCTGGATGGGTGGGGACCATGAGGGCGAGAATTTGTAGACGATTGAAGGACGGATTGCTCGAAGTATAGGAAACCGAGGAACCAATGATGTTCTCGTACAAGACAGAGACTGGAAACGGAAAGGCTTACCTCGCCCTTCCCCCTTCCGGGCAGGGGCCGGGCGTGGTGGTGCTCCACGCCTGGTGGGGGCTGAACGACACCATCAAAACCATCTGCGACCGCCTGGCCCAGGCCGGCTTCACCGCTCTGGCGCCGGATCTGTTCGACGGCGAGGTCGCCACGACCATTGAAAGAGCGGAGGCCCTCTCCAGCCAGGCCGACCAGAAGGGAGAGGAGGTCCAGGCGTTGACGGTTGGCGCAATGGAAGCGCTCAGCAGCCATCCGGCGGTGAGCGGCGACGGGCTGAGCCTGTTCGGTTTCTCTTTTGGCGCGGCCTATGCCTTTCTGGTGGCCTCTAAGCGCCCGGACCTGGTGCGCCGGGTGGTGGTGTTCTACGGTGTATACCTGGTGGATTTCTCTACCTCGCGCGCCGCTTACCAGGGGCATTTTGCCGAACATGACGAATTTGAATCCCCGGAATATGTGCAGCAGGTGGAAGATGCGCTGCGCCAGGCCGGGCGAGAAGTGGAGTTCTACAATTACCCCGGGACGAAGCACTGGTTCTTCGAGCCGGACCGCCCGGAGTACGACCCCGATGCCGCTGAGCTGGCCTGGCGGCGCAC
>CAYMLG010000181.1:0-3436 GCA_964391195.1 uncultured Anaerolineaceae bacterium
CAGGAGACCCCATACCGCCTGGAAGCGTTCACCCGCGGGGAGAAGCAAGAGTACCTCATACCACCGGAGGGACTCTCTCGTTCCCTGGCCAAACATTTCCAAATGGACGAACGAAAAATCGAGGTGGCGTTGGCCGTTGTTGAGAAGCAGCAGCCGGCGAGCTGACCACTGCTTCTCAACCTGACATGGAAATATGCGAGCCGGAGTGATTATTGCGGTTGGGCTATTTCAACCGGAACTGCTTTCAAGAAGGCGGAGAGCATCGCTGGAACTTCTGCCATCCTGACTGCCTCGACCTTTCCCGCGTCGCACAACGCCGCCACCTGCGGATCGATCGGCAGCTTCGCCAGCACGGGAGCGCCGGCCAGGTCGGCGACTTCATCCGCGTGGCTTGGGCCGAAGATTTCATGGTGTTTTCCGGTATCCGGGCAAACGAAATAAGCCATATTTTCCACCACGCCCACAACCGGCACGCCGGACATCTGAGTCATATACACCGCTTTGCGGACGATCATGGATGATAAGCTTTGTGGGGTGGTGACCATCACGATCCCATTCACCGGAAGAGATTGCATGGTGGTCAGCGCGGCATCGGCGGTCCCGGGCGGTAGATCCACCAGCAGATAATCCAGTTTCCCCCACATCACATCCCCCCAAAGCTGGGTGATTGCCTGGCCAATCAGCGGGCCGCGCCAGATCACCGGCTGGTCTTCACGCTCTAGCAGCAAGTTGAAGGACATGACTTTGACCCCATTCTGGCTGTGGAGCGGCAGGAGTCCCACCGGACCGGCGGACAGCGGCCCATGTAGGCCGAAGATCTTCGGGATACTGGGCCCGGTGATGTCGGCGTCCAACACGCCGGTCTGATATCCCTCCTGGGCCAGTGCAGTCGCCAGCAGACCGGTCACCAGCGACTTCCCCACTCCCCCTTTACCGCTCATTATGGCGATCACCCGCTTTACCCGGTTGTATGCAGTGGCTCTGCCCTCTTTGGGTTCGCCAAAAATCGCCTTGCGTTCGTCGTCGGTCATGGCGGTCATCCGGACGGTGACCTGTTCCACGTCGGGCAGGTGGGAGACCGCTGAGACGATATCCGCTTCGATTTTCTCTTTCATTGGACAGTTGGGGACGGTAAGCGCAATCGTCACCTCCACCTGCCCATTCTGGATCTGCACCCCGCGCACCATGTTCAACTCGGTCAGGCTGCGGTGCAGTTCCGGGTCATTTACTTTCGATAATGCTTTGAGTACCTGTTTTTCGGTAGCCATGCTTTTCTCCAAAAGTGAAATGATAGAACGCCAGCTTGCCTGGCGTCAGAGATAACCAGAGCAGCAGCGTCATGATGACTGCCGAAGTCAGGCACCATGCGCAGGTCGCGCCGATCACGAATGGTTCCAGGAAAGTCAAATAAATGGAAAATAGCACGCCGAAGATGGTCATCCCTAGCAACGCCAGCGAAGCCAGGTACGCCGTTCGTTCCGAACCGAAGCGACTAAGCAGCCAGGCGGCCAGAATGGCCACATATCCGGCCAGGCCCAGCACGCCCACCGGCAAGACCTCGAACAGGCGGGCGTATTTGCTCTGCTGTACGGTGTTGCAGTCGCCTACCGGCCCGCAAACCGCCTCCACGTGGGCGGTCTCCACGTAAGACAGGTAGGCGGCTACAACGATGCCGATCAGGCATAGGACGGGGATCCAGGGTGAAGGCCGGGGTAAGTAGCTCAAGGCCGGGTCCTGGCGAAGGTAGATCAGGCTGCCGGCAAGCGAGATAATCATGCCGGCCAGCACGATAATTGCCAATGTGTTGCCCACAGGGTCGCGCCTCAAGCGATCGTCCAAGCCTGGTTCAGCATCATCGGGCAGGATGATGCCGGAGGGCGCGGGAGCGGTGGGCGAGCTGGTTGGGCTGGACTGGGGCTGTGTGGTCTCAGGCAGTGTTGCCTCAGGTCGCGTTGCCTCGGGCTGTGAGGTAGTCTCCGGGAGTTCCGTCTGCGCCTGATCCGGGGTGGGCTCTGGGGCGGGCGTACTGGACGCCTCGGCCTGGGCGCTCTCCAGGGCTTCCCTCAGTCCGGGAATATCAGGCCAGCCGGTCCCACCTTGAGCCAGGTAACCTTCGATCAGACCCGGCAATTCCTCCGGAATCTCCAGCGAACCGAGCAGGATGGTTTCCCCGATGATCAACATGGGGACTGCTTGCCGTTCAGGAGGAATTTGAAAGCGGATCACGGCGGCCTCGAACAACTCCGCGCCATCGGGAGAAGCGGTGTTGACTCCGATGAGTTGCAGTTGGTCGCCGTACTGCTCGTACAATGGCGGCAGCACCTCTTGTATCACATGGTGGCAGTGACCACAATAAGGCGAATAGAACAGAATTGCGTGCACCTTTGCTACCTGAGCGCCGGCTGCCGGGACCTGGACAAAGCCCGACAGCAAGATCAGCGCCAGGAGAGCCAGGAATGATCGTTTGAGAGGATACGGCATTAGTTCTCCGTTTTCTGTTTCGCCTCCAACCAGCCTGCCCGCCCCCCGTCTCTCCGGTCGAATTCCGGCACGTAGGGTTTAATGTCCAGCAGGGGGGTGCCGTCCAGGACATCGACACCATCGATCTCCAGGATGTTGTTGGTCACGGAAACAAGCCGGACGATCGAGAGCCCAATCGGGTTGGGGCGGCAGGGGTAGCGGGTGGCGAACAGCCCATGAAGGTGTTGGTCGAGGAACGGCTTGACCTTGAGGGAATAGCCCTCGGAACGGTGGAAAACGTACAAAAGGATGATATGGGAGAATTGGTCCAGGTCCTGTAAGCCCGCGGCAAACTCTGGAAATACTTCCACCTGGCCTCTGGCCTGGGAGCGGGAGGGCTGGATGGGGGTGCTTGCCTTGTCTGAGAACGGGGAATGAATGGTACCGATCGGCCGCATGATATATTTCATCAACCGTGACTCCTCTGTCTACAAGCGATAAATACCCTACTGGCGATCTGGTCTGGTGATCGTCAATAGCTGCACGCCCTCGACCTGGCGGAAGGTTGCTCCCTGGGCGACGGTGCGCATCACCGCCTCTTCGTCGATCACCCGGGTGCCGGACAGGATCGTCGCCCCGTGGTTGAATAAGACCGGGGAAAGCGGGGTGCTCGGCCCCAGCACCATCACCAACGCGTCCGGACGGCATAGTTCCAGCAAGCGGTCGAGCGTGCTGTTGATCAGCGCCGTACCGGTCAGAGCGACCACATCGGCCTGGGGGATGAGCTCTTCGGCCGCTTCAGCCGGGTGCTCGCCCTCGGCCGGGCGCTGCTCGATGACCCAAAGCTGCCCGGCAGCCTGGCGCAGTTGGGGGATGAAAGGGAAGTGCCCTACCAGGGCGACGTTCTTCCCCTTCCCGCGACTGGCGAGCACCTCGGCGGCGTTAAGCTCAACCGCGTGCCGGGAGTCGATTTCCA
>CAYMLG010000182.1:0-3387 GCA_964391195.1 uncultured Anaerolineaceae bacterium
CTCGCGGGTCGCCGCTTCCGCGGCCCTCACGTGCTCCGGCGTGTCCATCAGGGGGACGGCGACGCGGATGTTCTCGGCGAACCCCACCTTCGTTCCAGCAGGCGCGCTGGCGCGGATCGCCTGGACCGCCAGCCCGTGGCCGAGCACGGCGTGGTGCCGAACCTGCTTCAGCTCGGCATCGGAGAGCCTTAGCCCCGGGGCGGAGCCAAGATGCAAGGTCTTTCCGCCGCCCACCTGCACATCGACTCCCTGGTACCCGGTCTCTACGAAGGATGCGAACTCGTTGATCGTGAAGTAGTGCCTGACGCGGTCGCCGAACTGCCCGGAGATGTAGCCGGCGTAGTCGGCAAACGCCTTTGATGTGTCGGCTGACTGCCAACCGCCGTACCTGTCCTGCAACGTCTGCGGCAGATCCCAGTGGTAGAGGGTCGCGAACGGCTCGATGCCTGCTTTAAGCAGCTCGTCGACCAGGCGGTTGTAAAAGTCGAGCCCCTTCAGGTTCGGCTGGCCTGTGCCCTCAGGGAAGATTCGCGGCCAGGCAATAGAGAAGCGGTAGGCAGTGGCGCCGATCGACTTCATCAGCGCGACGTCTTCTCTGTAGCGATGGTAGTGGTCGTTGGCCACATCGCCGGTGTCGTTGTTCTTGATCTTCCCCGGCGTGTGTGCATAAGTGTCCCAGATCGAGACGCCCTTGCCGTCCTCGTTCCACGCGCCCTCGATCTGGTATGCAGAAGTAGCGACGCCCCAATAAAACCCGTCAGGGAACCGGCGATCGGCCACCCGGGTCCGCGGCCCGTTCGAGGTCCGTTGACCTGATCGAATCTGCTCAGTCATATCCCTTCTCCTTTCAAGATTCCGGTTCTTTCACCAGACTTCTGATTGATTTACTTGCGACACCATCCTCAATTTGAAAAACCTTCAAACCGAATTTACCTGACAACAGCAAGAACTCCTCCATCAAATCGGATTGGATATCTAAAAAACGCTCGTAATCGGTCTCACCGGTGGAAACCATCACTTGCATGGGGATGCCGAATTTGGTCGGCGCCTCAAAATACACACTCAGCAGGCGGTGGGGGGCCATCCGGGGGTGGTTTTGCAGGTACAGCGCGCAGTACTCACGGAACAGGCCCAGGTTGGTGTTCGGGGCTGCGGGTAGTGGAATCTCCCGGGAAGATTTTCCCCCGGGCTCAGCCTGCGCCTTCCGGCGCAGGATCTCGCCGCAGTGGGGCAGTCCCGCGATTTGGTCCAGCAGCTCCCTATCGACAGGTTTGACAGAATTCACATCAATCGTGATCGGCCAGAACATTTCCCGCGCCCCGGCTTCCAAAACGCCACGCCAGTTCTTGAACGAATTGGCCAGCAGATAGGTGGAAGGCACCGTGCCGATAGTGTGGTCGCGATTGCGAACGATAACGGTGGTGAGGGTGATCTCCTGGACTTCCCCATTGATGCCCAGCTCGGGGAGTTCGATCCAATCGTAGATCATGATCAGCTTCTTGCTCGTCAGGATCAGGCCGGCGACGAATGCCATGATCAGGTTGTTGAACACGACCGTCCCGGCGGCGATGATGGCGCCGATGGCGGCCAGGATGTACACCGCTTCGATGTTGAACAGGATCGAGATGATGACGGCCCCCACCAGGACGAATACGACGACGCGGACCACATCCAGGATGCTGCTGATTGGAAAGGTCCGGGAGTATTCCAGCGAATTGTAATGATTGTTGACCGCCAGCAGGATCCCGTTCAGCACTATTGCGACCACCACCGCCACATAAAAGGCGAGCAGTCGGCTGAGGACGGCGATCGGATAGCTGATGGTTTCCAGCGAGTAGTAAGGCAGAACCGCCCGGACGACAACCGGCGGGACCAGCAGGGTGAGCAGATGGGGGATACGAGCTTCGACGATCGTTTTTAGCCAACTGTTACGCTCGGGCCTGAGCCAGCGCAGGAGGATGCCCAGCAGGAGATAACGCACCAAAAGGTACACCCCGGCGGCCAAACCGAGGCTGAAGAGGATGGACACCCCCGAACTGACCGTCGTGAGTTCCTGAAACACCTTCCGTAAAAACTCAACCAGATCTTCCGGCATTCTTACAATCTTTCTGATGTTCGTTTTGAGAGCTCATGTACGGCGTCGCAATAAGAACATCCTGACAAAAAGATTGTAGGGGAAAAGCCGCCCGCCCTCTACCGGTGAAAAACGTATATTTCGCTGCCAACCCTGGCAGGCAGGGGCTGCGAGATCCGGAACTTGACTACGTAGATTTGCGTACCCCAATCGCTACAGCTGTAGACTTTAAGATAACCATACATGCGCGAGATCAATTTGATATCTTCTACACGTTTTGTGGTATATTATTAACGAGTGCCGATCTCCCCCGCTCATAATAACTTCGAAAAATGGGGTAACTGTTTTATGAGCACCTGCTTGGGTAGGGCCTGTATTGAAAGATCTATCGGTGCGCTTCCTCTGGTTTTATAAACATCCTGTAGTAGCCGGCATCTTCTATCCACAGTACACTGGCCAGCCGGGACACGACCGGACTGCCGCCACGCGCCTATTCCCATCCGCTTCCGGCGTTCCTGCTGGCCCCAGACCAGAAATCAGGCCTCCAATACAAAACGCACACCGCGGACTCCCCGTGATCGGGGAGCTTCGCCGCGTGCTTGAGTATGACTGGATCGAATAATTTGTGCATCCACCTCAGAGCGGGCCGGCGGATGCCTGGAGCGGCAGCTTGAATGAAATTTTGTACGCAGGCGTGTTCCTGTTCACCCTCTTCATGCTAGGGGTGCTGGTAACCTGGCTTGGCCGGCGTAGGCAGGCGGCCGTACTCGATAGTCAGGCATTTTTGAGTGAAATCCTGGACAACGCCGTCGAAGCGATCATCTTGATCGACAAACAGCAGCGCATCCTGCTGTTCAACCAGGGGGCCGAATCGGTTTTTGGCTACCCTGCGCATGAGGTCCTTGGGCAGCCCATCGAGCTGTTCATCCCCCAGCGGTTCCAGGATGCTCACCGGCAGCACGTGAGCGCTTTCGGCCGGTCGCAGGAGGTGTCCCGGGCGGTCTGGCAGCACAACGAGGTGTACGGCGTGCGCAAGGGCGGCGAAGAGTTCCCCGCCGAGTCATCCATCGCAAAACACCGCCTGAACGGACGGGTGGTCTACTCAGTCTTTCTGCGCGATATCTCCGCCAGAAAGCAGCGGGAGACGGCCCTGCAGGAGAGCGAAGCCCGCTTCCAGCAGTTGTTCGACCGCTCCCCGGTAGGGATCTTCATCGTTGATCTGGATGGGCGGTTCATTCGGACCAACGGAGCGTACCAGGCGTTTACCGGCTACGGGGAAGCCGAGCTGTCCGGGATAAACTACTGGAAGCTGA
>CAYMLG010000183.1:0-3340 GCA_964391195.1 uncultured Anaerolineaceae bacterium
CCCTGGCGATCGGGCTTTTCGGTTTGGGGCTCTCGCCTGAATCAATGACCCGCCCCTACCAAAATGGCGGACGGCTCCTGAGGCGGGGCGGGTCTGGGATGCTTCCCAAATTCGAAATTCGCTTTTTCGCTTTTCGCTCTTCGCTTTTCGCTCTTCGCTCTTCGCTTTTCGCCTTTCGTTTTTTCCTTCATGCTCCGGGGGACTGGAGCAGGCTGAAGGGCGGGCGGCGGGCGGCGACTTCGGTGACCGAGACGGTCACGTCGGGGTGGAGCTGCACCAGCGAGCCGGGGAACCTCGGCGTCACCGGGCCGAACAACGCCCGGCGCAGCACCCCGGCATGCCAGGTGCGCATGAAGGTCAGGTGCAGCCGGCGGGCGGAGAGCAGCTCCTTCATCCCCAGGGTGACCGCCTTGGGCGGGATGATCTCCAGGTTGCCGGCCGTGCCGCCGATCGCCATCTGCGCCCGGTCGCACTCCCCCGGCTCCACAATGCGGATGGTGGTATTGCGGAAGGGCTCCAGGCCGGTGCCCTCCGGCGGCGGACCGTTGAAGGCGAAGTGGCCGTTGAGCCCGAAGCCCCCGTAGCACACATCGATGGGGGCATGCCGGTCGAACAATTCCCGCGTCCGGCCGGGGTCCTCGGGGTCGGGCAGGATGAGCTGGTCGGGCGGCAGGCGGTTGGCGGGGTCCAGGCGGTCGAGCAGGTTTTGCTGGTAGAACGCGCGGAAGCTGAGCGGGTGGTCGATGGGGATGGCGCGGCCCTCAGCGGTGACGTACTCATCCATAGAGAAAACTACCAGCGATTCGCAGCTCACCCCTTCACGGTTGCACAATTCGGCGAAAGGTCCGTAATCCAGGGGACCAACCGGCAGGATCACCCGGGTCATCTCGCCCCGGGCGGCCTTGTGGCGGATCAGGTCGACCAGCTCGCGAGCAAAACAGCGGCACAAGTCGGCGTGGGTCCCGAGCAGGTTGAACTTGTAAGGGCGGTGCCGGGAAAACTCTTCGGCAGGGATGGCATAGTAATCGATCATCCTGGGCTCCTTTCCCGGGGGTGATGAGGTAGGTGGAATGAGGGCTGGAGAGGGTCAGATCAGGGGCGCGATGATCGTCTCCACGCCCGCCTCTTGCAGCTCGGCCAGGATGCTTTGCGGCGCCAGTTCGGTGGTGATTACGGTGTGGAACTCGGACAGAGAAGCAACCTGGGCGAAGCTGGTGGTCTTGAATTTGCGGCTGTCGGCCAGAACGATATTGGCAGCCGAGTGCTGCATAATGTCTTGCGAGGCGGTGGCTTCGGCCTCGTCGTGGGCGGTGACGCCGTAAGTGGCGGAAATGCCATCGGTGCCGAGGAAGAACTTTTGAATGTGGATCCCCTCCAGGCTGGGGCCTACACCCTTCCCCACCAGTTCGAAAGCTCCGGGGTTCAACCGGCCGCCGGTCATGCGCACCTGGATCCCGGGCAGGCAGACCAATTCGGCCGCCACGTTCACCGCGTTGGTCACTACGGTGATGTCCTGCTTCAGGCGCAGCAGGAAAGCCAGGTAGGTGCAGATCTCCCCGCCGCTCAACCCCACCACGCTGCCCGGCTGGACCATTTCCGCAGCCCGGATGGCGATGCTGCGCAGCTCGCGGGGGTCGATGGCGAAACGGTGGATGCACAGCCCCTCGTAGTTGATCACCGTCGACAGGGCGATGCCGTTGTGGGTGCGCCTGACGAAGCGATGGTTGCTCAGCGAAACCAGATCGCGGCGCACGGTGGAAGCGGAGACTTCCAGCAGATCGCTGAGTTCCTGCACGGTCAGCTCACCGTGTTGGGAGACCAGTTCAATGATCCGATCTTCGCGTTTCGTCATCGTGTGTCCTTTGCTGCATGGCAAGGTGGAAGTGGAGACTTCCATTTGAGAATTACGATCAATTTCACAGGGCAATCACCTCAACTTTATCTTATCATACGGAATCTGAAAGTCAATATCTTAGTCAGATTAGCCCTGAAATTGAGTGGATGAAAGTCAATTATCTAGCCTGAAATACTCATATTTTGGCGCCAAAGCTCGCAAGCTTGACAGGAAACCGCTCCTCGCTTATCATGCTGGCATGCCCCACAACTCACCCCTTGCAATCTTGGGCGGCGACCCGGTCCGCACCCGCCCCTTCCCGGAATGGCCCGTGCGAGACGAGAACGACGAGCAGGCGCTGCTGGCCGTGCTGCGAGACGGGCGCTGGGGCCGCCATCAAGGGCCGCTCACCGAGCGCTTCGAAGCGCAGTTTGCCGCGTACCAACAGGCCCGCTACGGTATCGCGGTGGTGAACGGCTCGGTGGCCATCCGGCTGGCTTTGCAGACCATCGGCATCCGCCCCGGGGACGAAGTCATCGTCCCCCCGATCACCTTTTTCTCCACGGCCAGCTCGGTGGTGGAGGTCAACGCCGTCCCCATCTTCGCCGATATCGACCCGGAGACCTACTGCCTGGACCCGGCGGCGGTGGAAGCGGCGATCACGCGCCGCACCCGGGCCATCATCCCGGTCCACTTTGCCGGGCAGGCGGCGGCTATGGACGAACTCAATGAAATCGCCGGGCGGCACGGGCTGGTGGTGATCGAAGATGCAGCCCACGCCCACGGCTCGGAGTACAAAGGCCGGCGCTTAGGGTCACTCGGGGCCCTATCGACCTTTTCCTTCCAGGCCTCCAAGACCCTCACCTGCGGGGAGGGCGGGATCATCCTGACCTCGGACGAGGGCCTGGAGCGCATTTGCCGCGCCCTGCACACCTGTGGCCGCTACCCGGAGAGCGCCTGGTACGAGCACATCTTATTGGGCGGCAATTACCGCCTGAACGAGTTCCAGGCGGCGCTGCTGCTCTCCCAATTCGAGCGGCTGGAAGCGCAGGTGCAGCGGCGGGAGGAGAACGGGCTGTTCCTGGCCGCCGAACTGGAGAAAATCCCCGGCATCCGGCCCCAGCGGCGGGGGCGCGGTGAAACCCGGCACGGCTATCACCTGTTCGTCTTCCGCTACGAAGCAGAGGCCTTCGATGGCCTGGGGCGGGACAGATTTTTGGAAGCGCTGAGGGCGGAGGGCATCCCTTGCTCGTCAGGCTACGACCGGCCGCTCTACCACCAACCCGCCTTCACACGCAGCGCATTCGGCCCGTACAAACTCCCCGGAGCGCGCTACCCGGATTATCGCCTGGTCTGCTGCCCAAGCAGCGAGCAGCTCTGCCGGGAGGCCTGCTGGCTGCACCACGCCCTGCTGCTGGGCGAAAAAGAAGACATGCAAGACATCGCCGCCGCAGTCGCCAAGATCCACGCCCACCGGGCCGATCTGCTTTGAGGGGCGATCGCCCT
>CAYMLG010000184.1:0-3131 GCA_964391195.1 uncultured Anaerolineaceae bacterium
TCGACGTCCCCGCCTTCCCCACCGGCGACCTGTTCTTCATCCAGAACCTCATCGCTGTGCTGGAAGCCGGGGACTGAATAACGCTCCCTTCCAGGTTCAACTTATCGCCGGCCCGCTCACCGGCCGAATTACCCCCCTTCTTCAAGCAAAACACCGGTAGCTTCCACGCGCCGGCGAAAGATACGATGCGGCGCGCAGGCTTTTGCCCCCCGGCAAGACCATCTGCCGTGGTTTCTCCTCTCGCGCCACCGTCTCATATTATGTGAAACGTTGCCTCCCGGCTTTCAATTCCGTAAGGTTAGGTCCCCCCTGTAGATCGCCGGCACCCCCCGCCACCTTACGCTTTTGAAACCTGAAAGTCTACCAAACCAGTGTAATATAGCCCGCAGTTTGCATCTTGCACAATCTGCTTCGTGCTGTTCATCACTGAGATAGGTTTTAAGAACCTTTACAGGACTTCACCTCGGATAACGGCACAGAAACGGCAAACCTGCCGAAAGACAGGGGCGCAAAGTCACGGGTCTAAGCGGAGCCAGCCTATCCAGGCTGCCCGGATGACCGCCGGACTGCCTCAGACTGAACGATCCATATGCGGCTTCGCGGTTGCCTGTGGCTATCAAGCACAGGTTCACTCCTTGGTCATCGCCCCCCTTCTTCTCAGCACACACCTCGAACCGTCTTCGGGTTTGCCCTACATCGATTATTCGAAAGGACAAAACGATGACCAGGTCACTACATCATCAAATCTTCGTGAGTCCGCTCTTCCGAGTGTTCTCCGTTTTGCTGGCAGTCGCTATGCTGCTGGCATCTTTCCCCACCCCGGCTCTTGCCAACCCAACCGCCCAGGCCGGCCTGCCTGGGATCGATCCGAACGATCCGCACCGCTTCGTCATGGACGGCCAACCCTGGTACCCCTCGGGCTACTACCCCAACATCGCCGCCCTCACCCACGACCAGACCGATTACAACGGCTATTACAAGACCCTGATCGATAAACTGGCTGCAAACCGGATCAATTACCTGCGGGCTGTGTTCAACATGGGCCAGCCCTACAACAATGCGATGGATCTCTACCAGCGCACCGGCCCTGGCAATGCCGCTGACGGCAAACCCAAGTTCGATCTGACGAAGTTCAACCAGAACTACTTCGATTACTGGCGTAAGGTGATCACCTACGCCCGCTCCAAGGGCATCGTCGTCCAGCTTGTCCTGCTCGACTCCTGGCACAACAAACAAACGATCGCGTGGGATAACGGCGGCGGCCTGGTATGGGGCATGAAGTTCGATTACTACAACGGGACGAACAATATCAACGGGCTCAACACGGCCAACGTCAACGAGTGGCACTCCCCCTCCCACCCGGTCTTCGATTATCAAAAAGAGGTGATCCGCAAAGCGGTCGATAATCTCGGCGACCTGCCCAACATCGTCTACGAGATCTCCAACGAAAACTATTACAACGATAAATGGGAACTCCAGTTAGCCGATTTCCTTACCGATTACGAGAAATCAAAAGGCTTCCCCCGCCACCTGGTGATGCCTCGCGACCTGCCCAACCACGATAACGCCGGGGCCAAGGAAGTTGACCCGGTCAAAACCCACAAGGTAATGGTCAACAACTTCTCCAAGAACAAGCCCCTCATCGCCGATAACGACGGCGGCGGCGACCTTGACCCGGCCGGACGGCGCAAGCGAGCCTGGGCCGTCCTCACCGCCGGCGCGCATATGTCCTACTTCCACGGCGGGATGGCCGAACTCAGCGAGCTCAACAAGCCTGAGACGGGCGAAGGGATGCGCTACATCGGCATGGTGCAAAAGTTCCTGTCCGATTTCTCCGTGGACCTGCGCGGTATGCGCCCTTCTGACAACCTGGTGACCAACGGCGCCTGGGCCCTGGCCAAATCGGGTGAGCGCTATATCGTTTACCTGGGCTCTGGCGGGTCGACCAACGTTTCGAACCTGCCGTCTGACTACACTGCCACCTGGTTCAACCCTCGGGATGGTTCTTCACAGCCGGCCGGCAGCGGTCCCGGCTTCACCGCTCCCGACGGGAAGGATTGGGTGCTGTACATCAAGGGCAATGGCGCGCAGAATCCGGATCCCACCCCCTCCAACCCATCACCGGGCTCCGGACAGGGTGTAGTGAGGATCAACTTCCAACCCGCCGGAGCATCCACCCCCAGCGGTTTCCTGGCCGACACCGGCTCCGCCTTTGGCGATCGCGGCAACGGTTACAGGTATGGTTGGAGCGCAGATAACAGCGCTCATGCTCGCGAGCTGAATTCCCCCGCATCGCCGGATAAGGCCTACGACACCCTGAACTATCTGGATCGCGGCGGAGACTTGATCTGGGAGATCGAGCTGCCCAATGGCACCTATGCGGTGCGCCTGGTCTCGGGCGATCCTGCCAGCAGCGACTGTACCATCCGCATCCGGGCGGAAGATTCGCTGCTGCTGTCTGCAATCCCCTCCACACAGGCCCCCTGGGCCGAGGTCAACGCCATCGTAGAAGTGAACGATGGACGCCTGACGCTGAGCAATGGAAAGAATCCGGTCAACAACGCGGTGAATTTCATCGAAATCCGCCCCGAGGGCTACATTGGCCCGAGTCCGGATCAGACCAACCAGCTCTACCTGCCGGCGATCGGTAAAGGTTCGCGTTAGTTCAGCGCGTAATTTCTGCCGGGTATGGAAGCTCTTCCACCGCTTCCATATCCGGCAGTCATATCTTGTAGTCACCTGTCAACTCGATTTCTTGCCGGTAGATCGCAACCCACCGGCAAACGATGCCTTGACGGACATCAAGCCTCGCTCCGCCCCCCTCAAGGTAATACCTGAAAAGACAAATATTCTTATGAAACATAACCACGTATCGAACCGTGTTGCCTTGAGTATCGTCATCGTTGTTTTCATGGCTGCCAACCTGTTCACCGCCTTCCCGGTCCAGGCGGACCCGGGAGACCCCCCTCAACCCACCTCCGAGCTGCAGCAGTCGCAGGGTTCCGGTGGGAATAACCTCTACCTGCCTGCGATCTTCAACGGAGGCGCAGGCGGTTCTCCTCCGGGGAAATACACCCCCCTGGGAGACGGGTGGCCGATGGCGGGGGCCAACCCCCAACGCACCAGTTGGA
>CAYMLG010000185.1:0-3090 GCA_964391195.1 uncultured Anaerolineaceae bacterium
GCGTGGTTCTTGCCCATCGAGCCCACCCCGATCACTGCGACGCGTAGTTTCTTGTTTTCCATGGTTCGGCTCCAAAGAGTGCGCGCTTCTATGCAAAGAACTCGTTGACCGCGGCGACGATGGTTTCCAGGTCCGCCTGGGTGAGGGCAGGGTGCACCGGGAGCGAAAGCACTTCCAGGGCAGCTTTTTCAGCCTGGGGCAGGCTGACATCGTATCCGAGCTCGCCCATGTAGAAAGACTGCTTGTGCACCGGGACCGGGTAATACACCTCGGAACCCACGCCGCGCTCCTGGAGGTGCGTCCGCAAAGCGTCCCGCTTTCCGCCCGGAACACGCACGGTGTACTGGTGATACACGTGTTCGTAGCCCTCCGGTTCGCAGGGGACGATCACACCCTGCAGGTGGCGGCTGAGGAATTGGGCGTTGGATCGGCGGGCCTGGTTGAAGCGCTCCAGCTTCTGGAGCTGGGCCAGGCCGATGGCGGCGTGGACGTCGGTCATGCGGAAGTTGAAGCCCAGCTCGTCGTGATAATAGCGGCGGCGCATCCCGTGCTGGCGGATCACCCGGCAGCTCTCGTCGATGGCAGGGTCGTTGGTGGTGATCATCCCGCCTTCGGCGGAAGTGATGTTCTTGGTCGGATAAAGGGAGAAGGCGCCGGTGCCGAAAGAGCCCGCCCGCCGGCCTTTGTACAGGGCGCCATGGCTCTGGCAGGCGTCTTCGATGACGGCCAGGTTGTACTTCTCAGCAATCGCCAGAATCGGATCCATATCGCAGCACAGGCCGAACAGGTGCACCGGCAGAATGGCCCTGGTGCGCTCGGTGATGGCGGCTTCGATCAGGATCGGATCCATATTGAAGGTGACCGGATCGATATCTACAAACACCGGGCGGGCGCCGGTGTACAGGATACTGTTGGCGGAGGCGATGAAGGTAAACGGGGTGGTGATCACTTGATCGCCCTCGCCGATTCCGTGCGCCATTAGCGCAACGTGCAGTGCGGTAGTACCGGAGGTAGTGGCCGCGGCGTACTTCACCCCGCACATCGCCGCAAAAGCTTCTTCGAAAGCTTTGACCCTCGGGCCTTGAGCGATGATACCAGTATCGAGGACTTCATTAACAGCTTGTTTCTCTTCGGACCCAATTAAGGGCTTAGCGATGTGGATCATTTAATTTGCTCCCAGGTTTTAAGATCGATTTCGATTTTTTGGCCACACTCGGCGCAGGCGGCCACCACACAGCCGCCCCGCACGGTTTCCTTTTCCAGCTTCGCCCCACAAGGGCAGACAAAACCACGCAGCCTGGCCGGGTTGCCGAATACCAACCCGTAATCGGGCACATCGCGAGTGACGACGCTCCCCGAGCCAACCATCGCCCACTGCCCCACCGTGATCCCACAGCGGATGGTGGAATTTGCGCCCAGGGCCGCGCCGCGCCGGATCAGGGTCGGGCTCAGCACCCAGTCATCGGCGGATTTGAGCGTGCCGTCCGGGTTTATCGCCCGCGGGCGCAGATCGTTGGTAAAACATACGTGCGGACCGACAAAGACGCCATCTTCGATCGTCACGCCGTGATAGATCGACACGTAGTTTTGCACTTTGACATTGTCCCCCAGGCAGACATCGAAGTCGATGTAGACGCCTTTGCCGATTACACAGTTTTTCCCGAGCCGGGCATTTTCCCGCACCTGGGCCTGGTGCCAGATACTGGTGCCATCGCCTAACTCAGCCTTGGGCGATACATCTGCGGTAGGATGGATGCGAACGGGCATAGAAAAACTCCAATGGAAATTAGCTTGACTATAAGCTGCCCACTGAAAGGGCAATCTCTTTATTTATTTAAGGCCATACGAATGAAGCGGAACCAGCGGTAGGGGTAGCAGAGCGGCGCCCAAGTCCTAGCCGGCAGGGAATAGCGCCGTCGCATATATGCCGGACTGGGGAACAGTCGCCACCACACATAGCGCAGCCGTTCTATTCCCGAGAGCTGCTTCACCTGCCCTAGCAATAGATCCATTTCAGATGGGACAACTTCGAACAGCCCTGTCCAGCGCCCGGCATCGAGCGCAGAATAAATTGTGTCCGGTATCGGGGTAGCGAACCCCAGGCGCAGCAGGGCCAGGCTCTGGGCCAGGGCCTGCTCCCAACCCAGTGAACACGCCTGGTCGAGGACCCGGTCCCAATCCAGGTTGGACCCGACCAACCGGATCAGGCGGTCCAGATCGGCCAGCCACCGCAGGGTGACCCTGCCTGGCCCGTGCCCCAGGAATGCATGGGCGCAGAGGAACAGGATTTGAGCGGCGGGTTTTAAGGTGAACGCGTACAGCGCTCCAGGCTGCAAAGGTTCGACCTGGGCCCAGAACCGGTCCTCCAGGTCCCTGATGCCGCATTCGAAGGTCCCCATCAAGCGCCAATGAAGCTCCAGACAGATCAGGCGGCTGGGCTGCTTGAAGAGCACCTTATGGATGCCGAAGCGTCGCTCGAATCCGGGAGTGATCTCCGGCCCTCCTTGCCGGTAGCCCAGCTCGTCGGCCAGGGCCACCGCCCGCTCCAGGTCCGCGGGATGGACGAGCAGGTCGAGATCTTTCATCGGGCGCAGGCCAGGGTCCGGGTACAGGCTGCGGGCCAGGGCAGCGCCTTTGAGCAAGATCACCGGCAGCCCCTCCCGGGAGAAGCGCTCCAGCAGGGCGTCCAACTCGTGGAAGTAGAGCTGGTTGTAGGCGCAGGTCTGGTAGTACTGGTGGGCGAGGAATTCGCGGACGGGGTGAGGGAACTGCTCGGGATCGTCCTGCAAGGACCAGTGCAGCAGCGGCGCCACCCGCTGACGGACGGCGGCCTGGCACAGGCTGCGCCAGTCGTCCGGAGTATAAGCGCCCCAGTCCACCCCGGCCATCCGCCCGGAGATCGCCGCGCACAGGTCCATCAGCAGCCTGGTATCTTGCACGAGAAGATCCTGTAAGAATAAAAACTTCGAGTTCTTCGGTTAAGCAAGCGGTATTCTTGCCTTGTGTGGTTCCGCCCTCACCCCTACAGCTTGACCACCTTGCTGTGCCCGGCGGTCACCTTCGCCATGGCGTTGCGGGTATCGACGATCA
>CAYMLG010000186.1:0-2980 GCA_964391195.1 uncultured Anaerolineaceae bacterium
TGACCAACCGGCTCAGCGCCCGCTTCCTCTCCCTGCCCAACGGGAGCGTGATCGGGCCAGAGGAGGTTCAAAAACTGGGCCAGGTGATCCGCCTCGTCACCACCTATGGCGACCAGATCACGCAGCGCCTGGTGAGCATGGGCATCCCGGAAGAGATCCCGCTCACCTGAGAGAACTGAGCTCTCGTCTCGGTCTCATATATATCCGTCCATCACCCTCCTGGGCGAAGGGCTGGCGCCCACCGCTGCCGCCAGCCCTTCGCCATGCAACCGAATAAGACCTCGTTCTCCGGCTCAAGCTGGTTCTGTCACAATCATACAGTACCGGGAGCGGCGGTTAAACAACATGACCCATCCTGCAATTCGGGATGGGTCATGTTGTTTTATTCAGATCCGGTTACGGGGTGGTCTCGTTCTCGAACCAGCTATAAGCGAAGTAGCCCTTGACGTCCACCGATTCGATGCGGATGGCGATGCGGTCATGGTCCCGCAGGCTGCGAGGGATATCGAAGGTCCCGGACAGCCGGCCGTTGCGGTCCGACTTGACCGTGTCCACCTCGATGCCGCGCACACCGGAGCTGCCCATCTTGCCCATCAAGACCCTGAACTCAGTCCGGGGCGGGAGGTTGGAGGCGGAGATGGTGACGCTGTCGCCCTCGACCACCGCTTCGACCTCCAGGAAAGGAGCGCCGTCATCGAAGCCGGTGGGAGATCCGGCGCCGTAGCCTTCATCCGAAGTGGCGTTCAAGAACCAGGCAGCCACGGAGATGTTCGGATTGTTGGCGGCGACCAGGCGCAGCAGAAGCTGGCGGCGGTCGTGCAGCCGGGAGGGGATGGTGATCTCCTCATCGATTGTGCCGTTCCGGTTGGAGGTCACCGAGCCGGCGCGCTCGCTCAGGTACTGGCCCCGGGCGTTCTTCCACATGAACAGCACCGAGAAGCGGGTGTTGGCCGGGAGGTTCTTCACCTCGATGCTCACGCTCTTGTCCTCGACCACCTCGACGATCCGCAGTTGGTCGCTGGTGGCGATGGGCCCGCCGCTGGCCGAGGGGCTGCCGCTGACCGGGATCCCCACCGATCCGCTGGTCACGTTGTTGAACCAGTTGTAAGCGTACCAGCCCGTGCTGTTGGTGGCTTCGATGCGGATGGCGATCCGGCTGCGGTTGCGCAGTGTGCTGGGGATGGAGAACTTCTTCTCGAAGACGCCGTCCTTATCCGTCTTGGCCGTTCCGACCACGATCCCATCTTCCCCCTTGGTGCCGATTTCGTTCATCAGCACTTCGAATTCCAGGAAGGCGGGGAAATCCTCGGCCCGCAGCGTGACGCTCTCGCCCTCCTGCACCCCCACGATGGTGATCCGGGCCCCGCTCTGGGCGGCAGCCGGCTGGGCCATGAAGCCCAGGGCGCCGAACAGCAGGGCGATCATCAGCCCCAGGTTGAGGATGCGCGTGTTGAAAAGTTTGATCTTGCCAGACATCTTTCACCTCTTCGTTTATTATGATCGTATCGTAGTTATCTTTCGTGTACGGCCGTACCAACCGGCCCTCCTCGATTTGTCAAGCAGATATAACAGCCTGTCTACTTCTATTGACGTCGAAGCCTGGGGTTTTGATCCCGCAAAAAGGGTAATTCCTACCTGGTCAAATGGCTAGTTTTCCCCCCGAACGGGCGATCGCCCGGGGGACAACTACCCTGGCATCATTTACCGCCTTCGTATACAATCGGAAATATCCTGTTCACCGGACGGAAGCTAGAAGAGTGGCATCCATGACTTCAGAACCGCAGCCCGATCGCTCGAACCTCACCCGCGGCTACACCATGGCCTTGCTCAGCGCGGCCATCCTGTCCACCACGGCGATTTTTATCCGCCACCTGACCCAGGCTTTCCAGATGCCGGCCCTGGTGCTGGCCTTCTGGCGAGATGGGATCGTGGCCCTCACCATGCTGCCCATCCTGTGGCTGCTGCGCCCGGCCCTGTTGAAGGTGGACCGCCGCCACCTGGGCTTCCTCCTCGCCTATGGGCTGATGCTGTCGATCTTCAACTCGCTGTGGACCCTGTCTGTGGCGATCAACGGCGCGGCGGTGGCCACGGTGCTGGTTTACTGCTCGGCCGGTTTCACCGTTCTGCTGGGCTGGCGGCTGTTGAATGAAAGGCTGGACCCGGCGAAACTGATCGCGGTCGCCCTCAGCCTGGGCGGCTGCGTGCTGGTCGCCAATGCGCTGGACCCGGCCGCCTGGACGGCCAACATCAGCGGCATCCTGGCCGGGGTTCTCTCCGGCCTGTGGTACGCCATCTACAGCCTGATGGGGCGCTCGGCCGCCCAGCGTGGTTTGAACCCCTGGACCACCCTGCTCTACACCTTCGCCATCGCCTCCGTCTTCCTGCTGGCGTACAACCTGATCCCCGGCGGCCCGCTGCCCGGCTCGGCCGCCGCGCCGGGAGACCTGCTCTGGTTGGGCGGGTCGCTCGCCGGCTGGGGCATCCTGCTGCTGCTGGCCAGCGGCCCCACCCTGGCGGGCTTCGGGCTGTACAACGTCAGCCTGAGCTACCTGCCCTCCGGCATCGCCAACCTGATCCTCACCCTGGAACCGCCCTTCACCGCCGTGCTCGCCTTCTTCCTGTTCGGCGAGCGCCTGGACGCGGTGCAGATCGGCGGCAGCCTGATGATCATGGCCGCGGTGGTGCTGCTGCGCTGGTACGAGGGGCGGCAGGAGTCTCTCTCAGCCGCAAACGCCAAGGCCGCCTGATAATGGAAATAGGGGATGGGCATGGGTGGGCTGTGCAGCCCACCCATGCCCATCCCCCTAACTCTCAATTCTTGGGAAGCCATGAGCCGCCCGGCAATTCCATGCGCAAAAAAGACCACTCTCGGGTATAATCTACACCGGTTTACAGCCGAACACATGCCCCCGTAGCTCAATGGACAGAGCGCCTGACTTCGAATCAGTAGGTTGTGGGTTCGAGTCCCGCCGGGGGCGCC
>CAYMLG010000187.1:0-2967 GCA_964391195.1 uncultured Anaerolineaceae bacterium
CGGTCCCGAGGTTGAGCGAAGCGGAGGCTGCGGCCAATGCGGTGGCCCAGGTGCTCGCCAACCCGCCCAAAGACCAGGCCGATGCCCTGCTGCAGTTGGCGCCCGATGACCTGCAGGTTGCTTCGACCGGCCTGTTCGTTTACCAGGACGGGTTGATCCAGGGGCTGGCAGGCCCGGTCTACCTGGTGTACCAGGTCGAAGTGACGGACTACAGCAATGTGCGCGAGTTCGTCTTCATCAACGCACACACGGGCAAGCCCGTGAACCGCTACTCTGCAGTTCACCCCGCCCTGTTCCGCCGCCTGCACGAGATGAATTTCGGCAACGTGGTCTGGGAAGAGGGCGATCCATTCCCCGGATCGCTGAACCAGGACCAGGCGAATATCGTCGATTTCACGGGCGATTCGTACTACTTCTTCTTAAACTCGTTCGGCGTAGACTCCTATGATGGGGCCGGCGCCATGATGCAGTCGGTCAATAACGACCCTCGCATCAACTGCCCCAACGCCAACTGGAACGGCCTCACTACCAACTACTGCAACGGGGTGACCGGCGATGACGTTGTGGCGCACGAGTGGGGCCATGCCTACACCGACTTCACCCACGACTTGATCTACCAATGGCAGTCGGGCGCCCTGAACGAATCGTATTCGGACATCTGGGGCGAGGTGGTGGACATGCTGAACGGGAAGGGGACCGACTCCCCGGCGCCGCTGCGCACGGACGGCACCTGCTCGATCCACACCACGCCCTTGCCGCAGCTCATCGTCAACAGCCCGCCCAGCATCGCCGGCACTTATAACGCGGCCGGCGCCCAATTTGGCCCGCCAGTGACGGCGACCGGCCTCACCGGGAATGTGGTCCTGGGCGATGATGGCACTGGCGCCCCCTCTGACGCCTGCGAGCCCCTGGTCAATGGGGCGGACATCGCCGGGAATATCGCCCTGGTAGACCGGGGCACCTGTACCTTCGTCATCAAGGTGAAGAATGCCCAGGATGCCGGCGCGGTTGGAGTGATCGTCGCCAACAATGCGCCCGGTGCGCCGGGCACCATGGGCGGCGCCGATCCCACCATCACCATCCCCTCGATCATGGTCAGCCTGGCAACCGGCAATCTGATCAAATCGGAACTGAGCAACGGCGTGAACGTCACCATGGCGCTGTCTGCCGGTACTGCTGAAGACTCCTATCGCTGGCTGATCGGTGAAGATGCCACTGCCTTCGGCAGCGCAATCCGCGATATGTGGAACCCCACCTGCCTGGCCGACCCGGGCAAGGTGACCGACGAGCAGTACCACTGCACTCCGGATGACGGCGGTGGTGTGCACACCAACTCCGGTGTCCCCAATCACGGCTTCTCCCTGCTGGTTGACGGCGGCACCTACAATGGTCACACGGTGAACGCCATTGGCATGGTCAAGGCGGCGCACATCTACTTCCGCGCCATGGCGGTGTACCAGACCCCAACCACCAATTTCGCCGATCATGCCGACGCCCTCGAAGCCTCCTGCCAGGATCTAATCGGGGCTGAACTGGAAGGCCTGTCCACCGATCCGACCCCTGCCGGTCCTTCAGGCGAGGTCATCAACCAGGCCGACTGCGATGCGGTGAGCGAGATGATCGAGGCGGTCGAACTGCGCGTCGATCCTTCGCCGATCTGCGGCTTCCAGCCTCTTCTGGCTAAAGACCCGCCGGCCTTGTGCGCCGGAACTGAGCAACCGCTTTCCACTGTCTTCTTCGATGACTTCGAGAGTGGGCTGGATAACTGGACTCTCACCAACGAGGGTGTGTTCTCCGGCTGGCCCGGGCTTGACTGGACGCATGCTACCATGCTGCCGGGCGACCGCCCAGGGGCTGCAGCCTACGGCCCGGAGCCTTCCATCGGCAACTGCGATGCCGGCGCCGGTGACATCTCCGGTGTGATGCACATGGAGAGCGAGGATATCCTCATCCCCGGGTTCGGCGAGGGCGCCGCTCGCCTGGCCTTCGACCACTATATTGCCACCGAACTGGGTTGGGACGGCGGCAACCTGAAGATCTCCATCAACGGCGGCCCGTTCCAGGTGGTCCCGGCTTCCGCCTTCATCTACAACCCCAACAACGTGATCCTGCAGCCCGCCCCCGCTAATACCAACCCGTTGGCCGGACAGCAAGGCTTCAGCGGCACAGACGGCGGCACGGTATTGGGCAGTTGGGGCCAATCCCAGATTAACCTGGTTGCCCTGGGCGTACAACCCGGCGACACCATCCGCCTGCGTTACGACATGGGCATGGATGGCTGCACCGGGATCGACGGCTGGTACGTGGATGACGTCCAGGTGTATACCTGCGTAGCGAACCACGCTCCGGTGGTCCAGGTTGTATCCGGTGGTGTATGCCACGCTCGGGATGCCAGCGGGACGATCAACCTGGCACTTTCTGACTTCGAGGGTGATGAGGTGACCCTGGAGGCGACTTCGTCCAACCAGGCGCTGATCCCGAACGGGAATATCATCCTCTCGGGCAGCGGGAACGCCCGCACGCTCAGCATCACTGCGACCGCGGGTCAGGTTGGCGTGGCGGAGATCACCATCACCGCCAGCGATGGCACGGACACCGGCCAGACCGTGGTGACTGTGTTCGTGGGCGGGAATGGAGTCCAAACGATCGATGGCACCTCCGGTCCGGATATCATCTTCGGGCTCAACGGCGACGATGTGCTCAACGGCCACGGCGGCAACGATCTGATCTGCGGCGGCAATGGCGCGGATGATCTCATCGGCGGCGAAGGCGACGATACCCTCGGCGGTGGCAACGGCCCAGACTTCTTCAGCGGCGGCCCGGGCACCGATGTCGCTTTGGATTTCGGCCCGCCGGACACGACGGACGGCACGATCCCGTAATCCGAACCTGTTCTCCACAGGATAAGCGTAGGGGCTGTCCTAAAAGGTGTCTGGGACAGCCCCACTTTTTGCGAATCAGCACCCA
>CAYMLG010000188.1:0-2950 GCA_964391195.1 uncultured Anaerolineaceae bacterium
AAACCGACGCCTGGGGGATTCCAAACCTGCTGGAAGCAGGTTAGGGGGGCGCGGGAGTCGTAGAACCTGCTTCAGCAGGTTTGGGTTTTGGCAGCCGATGGATTCATCCATTGCGGGTGGAACGGGCACGGCGGCGCGTGTGTACGGTCTCGGGTGGCCGCCAACCGTGGCGCAATCCGTTCAATCCGGTCCTGAGCGACCGTAGGTCGCCATCCGTTGACAGCTTCACCTCACCCACCAACCACCCCATTCACAATCCAGCCCCACCCGCGCGGCGAAACATGCCAACCGCCTTAAAAACAAAAGTGGTGGAGTTCATATCCGCATCCCTCTGAAGGAAGCTTGAGTCCACCACATTCACAGGCAGCGCCTGGGTCATCACCCATAGATGGCGCTGTTATTGGGTTGATGGGCCGAGTGGGAGTCGAACCCACACGGGTGTTTAGCCCGGAGGATTTTAAGTCCCCTGCGTCTGCCTATTCCGCCATCGGCCCTGGGCTGCGCTTCTGTCGCTTGGGCTTTCTCGAAGTGCTGTATTATTTTACTCATCCGGGGGATTTAATCAAGGGTTGAGCCGTCGCCTGGCTTACGACTTTCTCCAAGCCGTAAGCCAGGCTAATAAATAGTGTGGGGGATGAGCGGTTGCACAGCCGCCCATCCCCCACATTTCATACCTGAGAAAGCCATGCGGCGCCGGGCGCGGCTTTCTCAAAGTCGTCGCCAGGCTTTGAGAGAGATATATTAGGGAATGGGACGGGCTGAGTAGCCTGTCCCATTCCCCATAATTTCCATACTTGAGAAGCCATGCGTCGCCGGGCAGGGCTTTCCCAAAGCCGCAGGCCAGGCTTTCAAAAGATTAAGTACGGAGGGGAGATAGGCGGCTGCACAGCCGCCTATCTCCCCTCCAAACTTCTATACTTGAGAAGCCATGCGTCGCCGGGCAGGGCTTTCTCAAAGCCCCAAGCCAGGCATCGAAGTAGAGGGGTTTAGGAGATGAACGGGGTGCGCACCCCGTTCATCTCCTAAACCCTTTATTTTATAGCACCGGTGCATAGGCGCTTGCTTTCGGGGTAGGGCAGGACTTCGATGACTTCCCCCTGGCGGTGGCGGGCCTGTATGCCACGCCAGAACTCCACCCCGAACAGGTCCTCGTGCGCGGCGATGAAAGCCTGGCGCAGCGGTCCCTGCAGCCCCAGGAAGGTGCGGAACTCTTCGGGGAAGATGTCCGCCGGGCCGACGTAGAAGAACGGCTCGGCCGAGAACTCGTCGTCCAGGGTGGCCGGCTGGGGCATGCGGCGGAACTGGCAGTCGGTGACCAGGCAGAGCTCGTCGTAGTCGTAGAACACCACCCGCCCGTGCCGGGTGACGCCGAAGTTCTTCAGCAGGACATCGCCGGGGAAGATGTTGGTGGCCGCCAGGTCTTTGATCGCCTGCCCGTAGTCCAGCGCCGCCTGGCGGGCCTGCTCCTCGGGGGCCTCCTTCACGTACAGGTTCAGGGGCGTCATGCGGCGTTCGATATACAGGTGCTTGATCGCTACCTGGCTGGCCGTCACGGTCACCATGTGCGGGGCCTGCTCCAGCAGCTCGTCCAGCAGGGCCGGAGAAAAGCGCTCGCGCTCGAAGCTCAAGTGCTCGAACTCCTGGGCGTCCACCAGCCGGCCGGCGCGGTCGTGCTTGAACACCAGGTCATAGCGGGCCATCACTTCCTGGCGCGAGGTGGTCTTGGGCGGTTCCACCCGGTCGCGGATCACCTTGAACACCAGGTCGTAGGAGGGCAGGGTGAACACCACCATCACCATCCCCCGCTCGCCGCGGGCAATCTCGAACCGGTCGGTGGACTTCCCCAGGTGGCGGATCAGGTCGCGGTAGAGCTCGGTCTTGCCGTGCTTGTTGTAGCCGATGGAGATGTACAGCTCGGCCACGCGTTTGAGAGGCAGGATGGTCTTGAGAAAACGCACGAGCTGCGAGGGCTGCGTGACCTCCACATGGAAGTAGGAACGGGTGTAGCTGAAGACAATGCTGGCCGCGTCCTCGTCCAGCAGCACCGCATCCACGCGCACCCCCGGCGGCGGGTTCTGCAGGCAGATGATGATGGGGATGAAACTGCTGCGCAAGGCCAGGAGCTGAGTCCGGGGGAGCTCGCCCGGCTCAAGCATATCGAAGGAGGCGTAGAAGGTAGACTTGGGGGGGAAGCGGCAGACGCGCCCGATCAGGTAAGCGCCGTTGCTGCGGTAGAAGACCGGGCTAAGGATCTCGATGCGGTCGTGCTCGCTCGAGCCCCAGGTCAGGCGCAAGTGGTCGATGATGGCCTGCGCGATGTGTCCGGCGTCGCGCTCCAGGTCTTCGTATGGGGTGTCGAAGGCATAATCGGACAGGATCCGCCGCGCCAGATTGCAGGTGGAGTCGACGGTGGGGGGTTGGGTCTGGGTGTATACCTGATAGAAGGGGGATTCGGGCCGGTCGGCGGGGAACTGGAAATCGGGGGCGACGAACTCGATCTTGGAGTCTACGCCCACCGTGCTGAAGATGCGGCGGGTGACGGAGTTGAAGAAGGTCTCGGCCAGTTCCAGGTCTTCCCGGCCCTGGATGCGCACGGAGTAGATGGCTTTCATCTCGGCCCACACGGCGGTATCCAGGGCGGCCTCGCCCAGCAGGCGGCGCACCTGGGGGGTGACCCGGTCGATGACGGCTTTGTACAGTTCCAGGCGTTCGATGGCGTCTTGCTGGGCGGCGAGCCATTCCCGGCGCTCGAAGCGGCCTCGGGCGCGGCGGGTGATCTCCAGAAAACGCTGCTGGAACTGTTCGAACCCTGCCAGGACCGCCTGCGCCCCCTCATGTGCCAGATCCGATTCCATATCCCCCTCCTTAGATTCCCCTCACCCCGATCCCCTCTCCCACACGGGGGCGAGGGGCCTTCCTTTTCCCCTACAGGGGGTGGGCTTAACCTATC
>CAYMLG010000189.1:0-2906 GCA_964391195.1 uncultured Anaerolineaceae bacterium
AGGATGGTGTGTCTTGGACTGGGGGCTCTCGCCTGAATCAATGACCCGCCCCTACGTGTTTTGTGTATGTATCCGTCGAAATAGTGCTGTGTCTGTCATTCGGGGATGGTTCACCTTTTTATCGAATAGGTTGGAACAGAGGGGCTGCAAAGCCCGCCCACTTCCAAAATCCCGATTGAAAGCCATGATTCGATCTGGTTTGATCTTGACAAGAGAACTACATGTAGTAAAATAAGTGGCGCTCTGGGAGAGAGCCAGGCAAAGTGGCTTCACAACGAACGGAAGTTTGGCCGAGCTAGCTCAGTTGGTAGAGCACGCGACTGAAAATCGCGGTGTCGCCAGTTCGATTCTGGCGCTCGGCACTGCTCGGCCGGACGGAAGGCCGATTTGCGGGCATAGTTCAGTTGGTAGAACACCTCCTTGCCAAGGAGAAGGTCACGGGTTCGAGTCCCGTTGCCCGCTCAGTTAGATCGCTCAGAAGAGCCTTGCGCCGGATTGCTGATTGGTAAAACCCGATCAGCAATCTTCATAAAAACCAAGAAATTAAATGGCGACGTGGCCAAGTGGTAAGGCAAGGGTCTGCAAAACCCTGATCACGGGTTCAAATCCCGTCGTCGCCTCTAAAGAGAGCCGGACATGTGCCCGGCTCTTTTTCTATCCGTACCCTTGTGCGGCTGAAGGGGCTGCCCGGCCGGAAGCGTTCACAGCCCGAGCTGGCGCAGTTGGGAGATGATGGGGTCGAGGCGGGCCGGCCAGTCTTCGCGGCTGAGGAGAGCAAGCTCGTCGGGGGAGATGAGCGGCAGGCCGGCCCGGTCCTGGTGCCACAGGCTGGCATGGCGGACGCATAGGCGGGCCAGGTTGTGCAGCCCGGCGAGGCGGCTGGGGATGAGCAGGTCGCGGGTGTGCAGCAGGTGGAAGAGTTCCCCCTGACTGAAGACCAGGGCGGTCTCATGGGACCAGAAAACCTGGTATGTGGGACAAAGATCCTCCCACGGTGTGGCGGTTTTTGCCAACGGGACAGCGCTCAGCGGCCAGTGTTTCCCCTGGTGGACCAGCGGCCTTCCGGAAAGAGATACGGTCAGTTCCTCTCCCTCCTCCCAGACCTTGACAGGGCCCAGGATCTCTTCGAGGCGCTCGATCAGGCGCAGGCGCTGGAATCGTACATTGGCCGGGCATTCCGGGTTGGAGGAGGGGGAAGGACGGTTGAGAGCGGCCAGGCCCTTTGCCAGTTGATTGACTTCCGCCACCCGCTCCCAGACCAGGTGGTTTTGGGCGCACTGCAGCCGCTCGAGCTGTCTCGCCTGGAGTTGAACCTCAAGCAGCAGGGAGGCGGCGGATTCCATCTGCCCGCCGGGAACGATCTGCCCTCCCTGCCAACTGCTCGCCAGCCGCACGAGCTTCGTCTCGATCCTGGCAAGCGAAGGTAAACCGGTTCCACCTGCGGCCGCGGGGCCGGCGCTCTCTTCTGGAACAGCGATCGTTTCTGAGCCGGAGCGTATCCCAATACACTCCAGGTTGAAACGTCGCAGTTGGGTGACCAGGTCGGTGAATGGCGGTTGAGTTAAGGCGGTCATGTTGGGTCCGTTGGCGCGCAGGGCGATCCTGGAGCGAATTGTCCGGTCACACTGTAGCACAAGGGCCCCTCGAGGCGTATAAATTGGTTGTGAAACCAGGGTAAAGAGCGGGTAAAGGATAAGGAAGGGGACAACAGGGCAGCAGTACCGCTGCCCTGTTGTCCCCCTGCTGTTACTCGTCTTCGGGTTTCAGCCCCACGGTGTAGCCGTATCCCGGCACAGTGCGGATGAACTTCGGAGAACGAGGGTCCCCCTCGATGCGCTCGCGCAGGTTTTTTATATGCACCCGCACCAGGTCCGGGCTGCCGGTATCGGAGGGATAATCCCAGACTTCGTCCAGCAGCCGGCTGGGGGAGAAAATCTCGTCCGGATGGCGCATCATGTGGAGCAGGAGATCGTACTGCACCGGGGTGAGGCGGATCTTTCCCCGGTCGGGAGTGCTGATCTCGAAAGTGCGAGTATCCAGAACATAATCGCCGATGGTGATGCGATAACGGTCATCGGTTTGCGGGTCCTCGCGAGGTGAAGCGGAACCCCCACCGGCCACGGGAGAGGTTTGGGCGCCTTGCCGGGCGGCAGCCTGGCGGCGAGCGCGGCGGAGGATAGCTCTCACCCGCAGGATCAGCTCGTCGATGTTGAACGGCTTGGTCAGGTAATCATCCGCCCCGGCGAGGAACCCGGCGATCTTGTCCTCGTCCTTGATCTTGGCAGTCAGGAAGAGGATGGGGACATCCTCCAGGAGCGGGTCGGCGCGCATTTCCCGGCAGACCGTGTAGCCATCCATCCCCGGCATGATGATATCGAGGATCACCAGCGATGGGCGCCGCCTCCGGGCGGCTTTTAACCCTTCCACTCCGCTGGATGCCAGGGTGGCGCGAAATTCCTCGCTGCGCAGGCTGCGCTCGATGGTGCGGGCTACAATCTCGTCATCTTCAATCACTAAAATTGTGGCAGGGTCCATACCGCCTCGATTCTACTTGACAATTCCACCTTCTGTGAGCCGGCGCATATCGCTGAGCGCGGCTTCGATTTCCTCGGGGGTCACTTTCCGTTGGTTATCCCGGTGCTGGAGTTGGCCGGCCTGTGCCTTTTCGACGGCCACCTGCCGCACGGTCCGGTTGCTGGACAGCGCTTCTTTGACCAGTTGGGCGCCCTGGCTGTAGCCGATCAGGGGGTTCAGGGCGGTCACCACGATGGCGTTCTTCTCCAACCACCCTTCGGCCTTCTCCCGGTTGGCTTGCAGGCCGCGCACCAGCCTTTCGGTAAAAGCGTTCACCGCGCCGATGGTGACCTGCATCATCTCGAACAGGTTGTGGGCGATGATGGGCATCA
>CAYMLG010000190.1:0-2887 GCA_964391195.1 uncultured Anaerolineaceae bacterium
ATATTATTCGCTGGTATTACGTTACTCACCGGTAACACCCTGCAAACAGACTGGGTGGGCCGTGCGGCCCACCCAGTCTGTTTGCCAGATGGTTGCAGGGCCGCCTCAGGCCCGAATCTCCTGGCGTTGGAAGAGCACGTAGCCCAGGGCAAAGAGCAGGATCGCCCCGGCGATCAGTCCGGTGAGCTGCGGCCAGACAAGAAGGATCGACTCGGCGAGCGGTAGGGGCGCACCCAGTATCGCTCCTTCCAGTTGGGATGGCAGGATGATGCCCAGCGACCGGACCTCCGGTTGGAGCATCGCCACCATCGTCTCCGCATACAGGGTATTGGGTGAGAAGCGGGAGAGTGTCAGTTCCATATTCATCTGCGCCAGGATTTCTTGAGGAAATCCGATCTGCACCGGGCGCAGAGTCGCCGCCAGCACACCGGAGATCGTCCCCCAGAACACGGTGAAGAACAGCCACACGGCGATGGATGCCAGGGCTGCCGTCGCCGACTGGCGGAACACGACGGAAAACACCAGCGCCAGGGCCAGCCAGATGCCGCCGTAGAAGACCGTCGCCACCAGGAAAACCAGGGCGCGCCCCACTTCCCCGGCGCCCGGGGCTACCCCAAGCCTTAAGATCCCCAGGCCAAAGATCAGCAGCCAGATCGCCGTACACACCAGCGCCAGGGTAAAGAGACTGGCCAGGAACTTGCCCATCAGCAGCCCATCCCGGTAGATCGGTTGGGCCAGGATGCGTGACATCGTCCTCCGGGTAAACTCTCCGTTGACCGCATCGAAGGTCAGGGCGATTGATACCAATGGGATGAAGAAGGCCAACAGAGTGACGAACGCAGGCAAGGGCTGGCGGGCGCTGGTCATCAGGCGCAGGTAAAGGAATTCATCCTGGCTGACCGTCTGTTGGAGATCTTGAGTGGCTACATAGACGGTGCCCAGCGCGGCCAGCACGATCAGCACTTCCAGGATGAAGATGCGCGTGCTGGACAGGTGGTCCGCCATCTCCTTGGCCACCACCGACCACATGCCGGTCCATGGTGAGCCTTCTTTTACCCGGGTGGGTGCCGCTTTTTGCTGGTCAAGATCCTTGGACTTTAGCATTGCTTCGGCCATGCGCTACCTCCTTGAAGTAGGTCGAGTAGATATCATCCAGGCTTTGCTCTTGAACGCCAAGCCGGAGCAGCCGCCCGCCGCCGGTGATCACAGCTTCGGCAGTCTCGGGCCGGATATCTCTCGTGGCTTCCAATTCATACCCCCTCGAATCCATCTCGCGCAGCGCGGTTACCTCCGGGATCTTTTCCAGCGCCTGCTGTATGGCAGGAGCGGTATTTTCCAATTCCACCTGGATCCGGTAGGCCCCGCCCAGCACTTGCTGAGCCAGCTCGGCCACCGTCCCCTCCAGCACCATCCTTCCTTCGTTGAACAGGCCCACGCGATCGCAAACCACCTGCACCTGGTACAGCAGGTGTGAAGACAAAAGGATAGTAATCCCTTCTCCCTTGAGGCTGCGGATCATTTCCAGGAATTCATGAGAAGCCTCGGGGTCCAGGCCGGAGGTCGGCTCATCCATGATGATGAGCTGCGGCTGCTTGATCAGCACATCGGCCAGGCCCAGGCGCTGGCGCATACCACGGGAGAAAGTCCCCACACGCTTGCCCGACACATCCTCCAACCCCACCCGGGCCAGGATCTCTTCCACCCGCCGACCGCTCTCCCGTGCAGATAAGCCGTTCAACCGGGCGATATACGACAGGTTTTCCCGCGCCGTCAGGTCTTCGTAGAAACCCACCTGGTCGGGCAGGTATCCCACCCGCGATTTCACGCTGAGAGGTTGCCGGGCGGGATCCAGACCCAATACGCGCACAGATCCGGAGGTAGGCTCCGTCAGCCCGAGGAGCATGAGGATGGTCGTGGTTTTCCCCGCACCGTTGGGGCCCAGCAGGCCGAAGACTTCTCCGGCCTGCACCTCCAGGTTCAGGCGATCCACGGCGGTGAAATCCCCATACTTCTTGCTCAGGTCGATCGTCTGAATAACGTGGTTATCCATACCTCGCCTCCTCGTCGATACCGGACTCCGGTATCAACGCCGGCCGAAGCGGACCACGGCTACACCGACCACACCCACGGCCAGGGCGATCAAGCCCAACCCGGCCACCCCCCACAAGGTCGAGGTGCGCACGGTGATGCGGAAACTGGCCGATTCCATCTGGTGATCGATCGGGCGAGCATTGATCGTGACCATATAGTCTCCGGCCACCGCCTTCTCCGGCGGCGTGATCCTCGCCGTCACTTCGATGCTCTCCCCGGCCGGGATTTCGCCGATCTGCTGCTGGTCGAAGGAGACCGACCATCCGCTCGGCTCAGTAGACGTCAGTTCGATCCCCCGCAGCGGAGCCGTGCCGCTGTTTGCCAGCAGGATCTTCAACGTGTTCTCCTGCCCGGCAATCGCCTGCCCGGACAGCCGGCCATCGGGTGCGGTGATGCTCAGGTTCCCCTCGCCGACGATTTCGATCGCCAACTCCAGTTCGGCCGTCACCTCCCCGGCTGTAGCCTGGACGGTGAATGGATACCGGCCTGCTTCCAGGTTGAGCAGAGGGTCGGCCTCGATGGTCAGGTTCTTTGTCTCGTTGGCCGCCACCTCCATTTCGGTGACCTCCTGGCCGGATGATTTAACTTTGACCTGAATATTTTGTGGTTGGCTGGGGGTGAGCGTCACCAGCAGGTCTTCACCGCCCTCGTTTTTCAGTTCCGCGTTGAAGTTAAAGGTGGAACTGGGCGCGCCGCGTTTGCTGGTCAGCCCATCTACGGTCAGTGAAAGCCGCGGGGGCAGCTTCTCTTCGATCGTCAGGCTGATGGGAAGTTCGGCTTCCTCCCCTTCTCCGCT
>CAYMLG010000191.1:0-2825 GCA_964391195.1 uncultured Anaerolineaceae bacterium
AGCGGGCGCCGGGGATCCGCGCGGCCGTCAGGCGGCCCTCCTCGAAGGGGACAATGGCTTCCTGCTGCCCGTGCAGCACCAGGGTCGGGACCTTTACCCGGCCGGCCAGATCGCTTACATCGGTGGAAAACGAGACGGTCTGAAGCCGGGCTGCAATTGCCGGCGAAGTCGAGAAGCGCTGCAAGTCATTAAACCAGCGCGCTTGCTCCGGCGTTCCTCCAGGGATAAACAGCGTCGTATACACCTGGCGGAAAGCATGGTTTTCCTGGCCCCAGCCATGCCGGATCAGGCCAAGGAGCATTTCAGCTTCTGCAACCTGCTGCGGTTGGTCGATGCGCTTCTTCCGGCCGCGCATATAGCCGCCATACAAGATCAAGTGGCTTACTTTTTGTGGATTGCGCACAGCGTATTCAATCGCAATGGAGGCTCCATGGGAAAGCCCGAAGAGGACAAAGCGATCCAGATTGAGGGTATTCACGACCTGCTCAAGGTCGCGGACCTGCAATTCGAAAGACAGGTTTTGGACCTCCCAATCCGAAAGACCGCAGCCACGCTGATCGTAGCGAACGAGGGTGTGGTCGCGGGAAAGCTCGACGAGCCAATGACGCCAAACTGGGCTGTTCCAGTCGAACTCCAAATGGCTGAGCCAGTTTGCGACCTTGACCAGCGGAGGACCCTGGCCTGCGGTGGCATAAGCGATCCGTACGCCATCGGGGGTGGTGCAAAAACGAATATGCTGCTGCATACTTCCGTGAATGCCTGGTGGGGTGCTCCACCGCTCGAAGCTCGAGGGGAACACCCCACTCCTTATCCAATCAGCCGGCGGTACACTCAAATTGAGATATCGATGCCAGGCATGGGCGACAGCGCCGGCTGCGAGGTGGTTTACGCCTGGCCGTACTGGTCCTCGGCGTACCCCAGCAGGCCGAGGCGCTCCAGGCGGTCCACCGGGCAGCGGAAGGTGACCTGGACAACCCCGGGATGCCGCCCGATCTCGATCGCCCCGGTGATGGTGGCGCGGTTCTTGACCTCGGGCACGGTCATGCCAAACAGCTCTGCGGCGCGCGACAGGCCGTTGTCGGTCGCCGCGTTCAGATCCGGCCCGGTGCCGATCACCGATACCGGCAGCGATTCTTCCAGCTCGGCCAGCCCGTAAGCCGCGGCCAGCTCTTGGGCGCGGTCTTTTTCCTCGGCGGTCAGCGGGCGGGACAGGAAGGGCAGATCCTCGAGCACCGGGAACAGCACCGGCCCCTGCAGGTTGAGGCCTTTCAGCAGCTCCACCTGTAGGGTGACCGTGCCGGAGACATCGGCTGTGTGCCCGGCGATCTCGCCATCCCCTTGCAGGGCATGCATATCGCCCAGGTACACCCCGCCGCCCGGGGTCTTCACCGGGCAGACCAGGATCGCCCCGGCGCGCACGGCGTCGATGTCCATGTGCCCATCGGTGCGCTGCTCGAGCTGCTCGGCGGTCAGGGCATACTCGTGCGGAGCGCCAATCAAGAAGGAGCCGAAATCTCCAGCGTTGTGCGAATCGGGGATGCACAGGCCGGGGGTCGTGCCGAGCTGGCCCATGAAGGGGCGCATGCGCGCCACCAGACCGACCAGATCGTGCGGAGCGAAGGTCAGGATCGGGTTCTGGATCGAGTTCTCCGGCAAGGCCGCGTAGCGCTTTGCGTCCCGCGCAATCTCCTCGGCAGCCTGCCGGTGCAGGGTCACGCCCAGGGTACGGTTATTGTCGAATGCAATGGTGTAGCCGTTGGTAAAGGTGAAGGGGGTGGCATCCGCCCCGCAGTTGGCGCAGCGGACTGCCGTCTGGCCGATGCCTTCAATACGAGTCTCCGGATAGAGCGTCCCGCACTCGGCGCAGCGCCCGGCTACGTAGGGATCGCCCAGGAAGCGGCCTGACACCATCTGGTCGTTGCCGGAGGAGGTGGCGATCGAGGTGACCGAAATATCCTTGATGCGGATGAGGATGGCGTCACCCACCTCTGCCCCGGCTACGGCCACCGGGCGGGTGACCTCGTGCCCGCCGCGGATCTCAGGGGTGATCATCGGCCCCCAGCAGCCGGGCGCGGTGTTGGCGACGATATGCCCGCCGCTGCGGACCGGTCCGAGCATCGGCTGCGCCGGGTCGAGCAGGCCGTTGGTAAATTCGTTTACGAACACCGTTTCATGCCCGTTCTCCGGCCCTGCGCCGCGGCTCAGTTCCTTTTCCTCCACGTGGGTTTTCGTAACCATACAGTTCCTCCTTTTCTCGGTTAAACGGGTACTGAATATGATCCTCCAGCAATGGGCAGCAGGAAAGCCACTTCCTGGCCTGGGGCCAGCTGCTCCTCCGGCGAGGCGTGACGACCGGCGATCACCGGCAAAGCGATCTCTAGTCTTGGATCCAGTTCCGGGTGCAGGCGGCGCAGCGAAGCAACCAGGTCGGCCACGGTGGCCTGTTCCGGCAGGGCGACCGACAGCCGCGCGCTGCCCGCCTGGGGCGCTATCCCCGATCCCAAGCGGACATTGACTTCCATCCCAATTCCCTCCTGATATGGTTAATGAACGGTCAACGATGCAGTTCGCCGGCGCAAACGAAAGCGGACAGCCTTGCTCTTCTTTATTCTACCATTGATCGGGAAATAGCCGGCCAGGGGAGCGGTAATCGGTGGCCATCTCCCCCACCGTCTGGCGGGTCTTCCCATATGAATTTTGACAACCGCAAGCGGTGAGATGGTCCGCAGGAAAAGGCTGACAGACGACCGGCTTGATCTCATTCGAATACTGTCAAAATTCATCGGGGTGCAGCACTGCTCGATCAGCATGTTGGGCAGATTATC
>CAYMLG010000192.1:0-2623 GCA_964391195.1 uncultured Anaerolineaceae bacterium
CGCAGCTTTGCTGGTGCGCAGCTTTGCTGGCGCGCAGCCTGGCTGTGCGGCGTTGTTGAACTTCTATTGGCGCTGATTATCCGCTTGCGGCCTGGCCTGAATTTCCTGGAAGGCCTGGTCGTAAGCCCGGGCTACTTCTTGCAGGTAGGTCTCGTACTCTGACCAGCTCTGGAGCAGTTTCTTCCGCTTCTGGCGAAGCTGTTCATCTTCCTTTCCCTGACGGGCGCGCAGCAGCGAGCGCAGCACCTGTCCTGTGCCGGAAGTCACCTGACTGGCCAGGCGGTTGAGCGGGCTAACCGGCGACTGCCTGATCGCTACATCCATCGCCTGCCGGGCCGCCTCGGCCGATGCCTGGCTTTCCAGGTGGCCGGACGCCAGCATATAGTCGAAGATATATGCCTGGTGCCAGTACAGGCTGACCTTGTCGGATGCTTCCTTAACCGATAGCACATAAAACAACTTGCGGGACAGGCTCTTGGCCAGCGTCCAGGCCCCCCTTACCGGCAGCATCAGGCAGGTGGTCAGGCAGTCTTCCTGGCCGCGGTTCAGAATACTGCTCACCGAAGGATGGAGGTAAATCCCCCGGTTGCGGGCCACGGCGGCCGGTATACGCCGGCGGAAGAACTCCTCCAGCAACCAATCCAGGATAGGGATCGGGGTGAGCACTGCCAGACCAGCTAAAGTGGCATCGGAATACATGGCCCAATCAAAGGCGGTGTTGGGCTGCCCGGGTAGCGGCCTGGTTTTCGGCATCTCTCTAAACCCCCTCCACCAGTCGCCGGTAGGCCGGCGAAGCTGCAAAACTCCGCAGCGCATTGATCCGCCGGATTAGCATCGGGTGGGTCTGAAAGCTCTCTTGAAGCCCGCCCAGCCAGGTATCATCTTCGGCATCGATCTGCCGGTAGGCCTGCTCGATGCCCGTCTGGGTTAATCCTGCCGGGCCGGCGGCCAGTTTGATCAGGGCGGAGATCGCTTTATCCGGTCGCCCACAAGCCAGCAGTCCGGCCCGGTCGGCGGATAATTCGCAGGTCCGGTTCCACCACAAAAAGAACATCGCCAGGATGGCTGAAGCGCCGCCGCTGCCCGGGATACCGGCCAGGCCGCCCAGAAGGGAGTTCAACCGGGTATGACCCAGGGTGTTGTGCCCCATCTCGTGCCCGATGATGAAGCGCAGTTCATCTTCATCCATCAAGTCGAACAGGGCAGAATACAGCACCAGCACTTTGGGCTCGGAAAGGCCGAATGTATAAGCATTCAGCACCCGGCTGGGGACGACGAACACCGCCAGCGGTCCAGGGCGCAGTCGTTCCGCGCAGGATTGAACCAGGGCAGCCAGCCACGGCGTCGATTGCGGTGTGACCGGCCTGGCCTGGCGCAAGAGCGCCTGGTGGTGGGATTGACTGGCAGTGTAGGCGAGGAATACGACGAATCCGACGAAAATCACGCTGGCGCATACCGTTGCTGCGGCCGTCAGCGCAATGACAGCTCCGGCCAGCAGCAGCGAGAGCGCCAGGATCAGCGATTCATTGGGGTAGCGGTATTGAGAAGGCGAAAACGTTTTCAAGCTGCTGGCGGTGTCGGCGCTCAAAAGAACATCCGCTGGCCAAAGCGGGCGAAACCGAGGCGTGTGTCAATCCAGCCGGCGGACGACCAGCCTCAGCCCCTGGAGCCGGACCACTTGAACACGGGTCCCAACAGGGAGGCATTCCTCCCCTTCGGCGATGGCCGTCCACTGCTCACCACTGAGGTGGACAATCCCCACCGGATCCAGGTCAGTCTGGACGATGCCGGTACGCCCGAGCAAACTCTCCTGCCCGGTGCGGATTGGCTCTTTTTGAGCCCGGATAGCGAATACTAACACGATAAAGAACACTGTGCCCGTCACAATCGAACTGCCCACCACCAGCGGGATGGATACCCGCTGGAAGTCGGGCACATTCGGCGAGTTGAACAGCACCAGCGCCCCCACGATCAACGAACCGACCCCGGCGGCGGTTAGCGCTCCATGGGTGGGGGCGTTGAGGTCCAGGATGAATAAAACGACGGCCATGACCAGGAAGATGACCCCAAACCAGTTGACCGGCAGGACACCGAGGCCATAAGTGGCCAGGGCCAGGCAGACGACTCCGAGAAAGCCGGCGATCCAGCCCCCTGGGTTTGAAATCTCGATAAGTATCGCTTGCACCCCGATAGCGATCAGGAGAAAGACGATGTTCGGGTTGGTGAGGGTAGCGAGCAGCCTTTCGATGAAAGAGGACTCGAGCATCACGATCTCAGCGTTCGCCGTTTGCAGGGTGTGCTCTTGCCCCTCCAGTAAAACCGTCTGCCCATCGAGCTGCTCGATCAGGTCTTGAGGGCTGGTGGCGATCAGGTCGATCAGGCCGATTTCGAGTGCCTCGTTGGAGGTGGCGGCCTCGGCTTCGTCGATCGTCCGCTGTGCGTATTCCACCGCCAATGGGCCGCGTCGCTCGGCCAGCGCCCGCACCGTGGCCTTCATGTCGTTTTTGACCTTGGTCTCCATCGTTTCGCCCAGGTCCTCCCCCTGTCCTCCCACGGGGCTGGCCGCACCGATGGTCGTTTCCGGGGCCATAGCCGCCGCATGTCCGGCCAGGGTGATCAGGGT
>CAYMLG010000193.1:0-2343 GCA_964391195.1 uncultured Anaerolineaceae bacterium
ACTTGTTACGATGTGGTTACGAAAAAGCGTAACAAGTCAAATGACTCGTTACGCCATACGGATACTCTGCTTCAGCTCATTAACAATCGCAATAATTTACGAATCGCTGTCCCCGTACGGGCGGGCCATTGAGCCAGGCAGGGGGCACAGACAGGCACGACCGCCAGCCACGAATGCCCGCCCAGCCGTCCGGCGCCAATGGCAGCACACCGAACCGGCACTACACCGTCGCCTTACGGTGAGGGGGTCTGCGGCGACTGAAGTCACAGCTACAAAAAGCACGAAGTCCACCTGCGTGGACTGCTTCAACCCCGCGCAGGCGGGATTTCGTGCACTTTGTAGGTGCAGTTTCAACTGCCGCCACATTCAACCATTCAACGCCAGGGTTTTGCGGGTAGAGTCTGCGGCGACTGAAGTCACAGCTACAAAAAGCACGAAGTCCACCTGCGTGGACTCCAACCCCACGCAGGTGGGGTTTGGTGTATTCCGTAGGTGCAGTTTCAACTGCCGCCACCCTGCCTACCGACTTTGGTCGCCATCCATTGGCAGCGCCTGCCCAGCCAACCACTTTTTTGCCTGACACCACCGGTATAACTCTCACTGCAGAATGGCCGGGTCGGGCCGCCCATCAGGGCAGGCTCTCAGGATGCAGCCAGAAGCGGTGTAAGTCGGGCCAGGGTGCGGTCAGGGAGGGAGTGGAGACGGGAAAACCGAGTGCTCTAACCGGCGATCAGCTATTGGCGCGAAGCCGCTCCCGGCGGGGTTCTCACGTTGCGCCGGGCCTGCTTCCCAACTAACATCAGAGGACGAACCGGGACGTGCGTCCGGCTACCGCTTCGGCTCATACCGCAGCACCACGACCCCCGAGCCGAACTCCTGCCGGCTGATGAGCTTCAGGTCCAGGGGCTTCGACAGCCCGGCGAACAGCGCCGGCCCGTGGCCTACCACCCTGGGATGCACCACGAACTCGTACTCGTCGATCAACCCCAACTCGGCCAACGCCTGCGGGAGCTTCACCCCTCCCGTGAACAGACCCTTCCCCGGCTCCTGCTTGAGCTTCTGGACGGCCACCCCCAGGTCCCCGTGCAGAAGCTCGGCGTTCCAATCGACCCGCTCCAGGGTGCTCGAGACCACGTACTTCTTCGCCGCATCGATCGTCTGGGCGAAGGGTTCCATCCAGGGCTCCATCCAATCCGGCAGCGCACCCGTCTGCGCCGGCAAGCGCCAGGCGGACTCCATCATCTCGTACGTCACCCGGCCGAACAGCAGGGCATCCGCCCGAGCCAGGTTCTCGGCCGCGTGGCGGTGCAGTTCTTCGTCCGGGATGCCTGCCCGGTGATCGACGCACCCGTCCAGGGTGACATTTATGGAATACCGCAGGGGTCGCATACCATCCTCCTGAATCGGGCCAATATAGGGGTTGAGCCGCTGCCAGGCCAGAGGTATACGACCAGGCGACCGGCTCGAACGATTGGGGGATACAGCGTCGAACGGCTGTTTACCCTCCCATGTCTCACTCCACTTGCACCTGGACAGCTAAGCTTCATCAGAGCTGCTCGGCAAGGGCGATGATAAGTCCCTCAGGGCCGCGGACGTAGCACAGGCGGTACGTATCCCCGTATTGGACGAGTTCGCCGACGAGTTCAGCGCCATGGGCGAGCAAGCGCCCGAGGACCTCCTCGATGTCGTCGACGGCGAACATGATGCGGCGTATACCCAGGGTGTTCACCGGGGCGTTCTGCGGCTCAGTCCTGACCGCCGCCGGTGTGTGGAATTTGTCCAGCTCGATCCGGCCGTGGCCGTCCGGGGTGCGCAGCGTAGCGATCTCGGATCGGACGTTCTCCAGGCCAACGATCCGGTCCACCCATGGCCCCTCCACAATCGACTCGCCTTCCAGCTCCATACCAAGTTCGAGGAAGAACGCTTTTACTGCCTCAAGGTCCTCAACCACGATGAGGATATTGTCCATTCGCTGAAGCGCCAAATCAATCCTCCCTTCATTTATCTGAAAACGCCCGGCCCTTGCCGTTCACATCTGGCTCATCCGGCGAGGTTTGCTCTTTTGCCTGGCCGCGAGCCATCGATAGACGCCTTCTCCCGGTCGCTGCCGGACAGCTCGATCGTGCGTGGGTTCGCCGGCATCCCAATCCCCCTGCTGGATGGGTGATTATACCCCGATAACCTGTGGCGAGCCTCAGCCAGGCGAGCAAGTATTCACCCCCCGGATTTCAGCCACATGCTGCGCCTCCCAGTCTGATACCATCTATTCCAACTTATTCAAAAACCCAGACCCGCCCAGCACGCGCAACTCATCACCCGCCCGGCCAACACCATCCCCGCCCC
>CAYMLG010000194.1:0-2207 GCA_964391195.1 uncultured Anaerolineaceae bacterium
TTCGCCCTGGCTCTATTTATTGAGGAAGCGGCGGACGGATTCTTCCATGGTGATCTGCCCGGCGAGGGCTTGGGCCTGGTAGAGGGCAGACCAGCTAAAGAGCTGCGAGCGCGCCTGGCGCAGTTCGATCAGCACCAACTGGATCAGCGGTCCGGCCTCGTCCACATAGCCGGAGCGGTAGAAGTCTTCTTCGGCGAGACGGAGATCGTATTCCACTCGAACGATGCGCGCCTCCCATCGCCCATCCTCCCAGGTGAGCTGGGCGTAGCTGGGCCGGGTATCGCGGTCGAAAGGCAGCCCCGCAGACCCGGCGTTAACCACCAGCGTACCGTTCAGATGGCGGACCAGCGGGCGGTGGGTGTGTCCTACGGCGAACACGGCCGGATCGGCGAACGCCACCGGCTGGGCGAAGGTCTCAGGCTCGCAGCGCCCGGCGACAGTCTGGTAATCCCGTGTCTCAGCCGCGGAGGGGGTGATCTTGCCTTGCAGCTCGCGGTCTGGGGTCTCGGGATAAACACCGTCGCGGTTGCCGCGCATCGAGGCATGGACGAAGCGCACTTCTCGCCCGTCGGGGCCGGGCAGGCTGATCTGGTAGGGCATGGCCTGCAGCGAGGTCACATCGTAACCCAGGCGCGCAAAAGTCCAATAGGAAGGGCGGTGGACCTCGAAGGCCGGGCCGCTGGTGGGCGCTCGCGGGTCAGCCTGGCTGATGACGTAATCTTCGTGGTTGCCGCGCAGCACGACCCAGCCGTCCGTCTGCTGCTTTTCGAGGACGAACTGCAGGCATTCCCACGGGCGAGGGCCGCGGTTGACCACGTCGCCGGCGACGATCACCCGGTCCGGGCCCCAGTCCTGGAGGTGTTCGTACACCGCCTGCAAGGCAATGTAATTGGCGTGGATATCAGAGAGGACAGCAATTTTCATCTTCGGATATTTTTTTCGTTATGTTCTCGCATGTTGAGCACCCCCCCGCCGCTATTATAGCACCGGTTCATACCCGGAGCTCGCACCCGCGCCGGGAAAAGACTCTCAGCTCAGAGGATAACCTGTGCCCGCCACCCCCGGTAGCTATCAGCGCCAGACCCGCTGACGGCCGGTAAGTGAAGACGGCAAATGATCGAACCCACATTCAGCGGGTTTGGATTATTGGAGAGGGTGGATTCATCCACTGGCAGTCTCCCCTACCAATCCCTTACACAACTGTCAATTCTAGGATACAGGATTCAAGAGACGCAGGTATGATTTGCGTTATAAACTTTCAGAAATGTGAAATTACGCAATCGGCATTGATGGTAGGATACTGGCGACCCGGCTGCATCGCCCGATCGGCCGGTAACCATCCATTGCCGAGGATAATCCATGCGTCTCATCGCTGTATTCGTGACCCTGATCCTTTCTCTCTTACCCTTATGGCAAACCGTACTTCCCGTCACCGGCAGCCCAGACGGCTGGAGCCGCCTGGCTGCCCGTTCCCAAAAAATAGCTGACCGTTCCTGGGGTTGGATGGGCGAGCTGCCTCAGGGTGACCGCGACCAGGTGGTGGCGGTGTTCGTGCCGGGCGTGCTGGCCCAACCGGTGGTGCAGCAGCGCAGCAGCCTGTACGTATCCACCGCCCCGGAAGAAATCACGCAGTTCCGGCTGGCGAAGACCTACGGCTCGATCGGCCTGCTGGCGCATAACTACCTGATCGGGGGGAAATTCTTCGACATCGAGATCGGCGATCTTGCCTACGTGATCTATGGCGATGGGCATTACCAGGTCTACCGGGTGACGGAGTTCGCCGATTACCAGGCGCTTTCCAAGACGGTTTTCCGGGAGATCAACAGCCGCAACAGCATCGACCAATATACCCTGGTGGATAAAATCTATGGGGCAAATCACGATCGGCTGGTATTCCAGACCTGCATTGAGAAGAACGGCGCCCTCAGTTGGGGCCGGCGCTTCATTCTGGCCGAACTGATCATGGAGATGCCTGCTCCAGAACATGAGATCTTTCACCCACAGGCTCTGGCGGCGCCCCGCTAGCGCCTGGACGCAGGGAGCGCGGAATAGTAATGGGGTGTGGGTGGCTTCGCCGCCCACACCCCATTACTATTAGGGGTCCTATAAATCAGGCGTATCCTCAGCTTACGTCGCCGGTTGGGTAGCGGCCCCGGTGAGCTTATCCAGCTCGTAATCCTGCTCGCGCTGGTAGCGGAACTGCTGGG
>CAYMLG010000195.1:0-2206 GCA_964391195.1 uncultured Anaerolineaceae bacterium
GGCAAGAAATCCAACGAGTATGCGGGGACATCGCTGATCAACTGCTCGCAGCGGGACAGCAAGGCCCCCAGCCGGGAAGGATCTTGCGTCAGCACGGGAATGCTGGCGATGACTTCGGCCAGGGCTTCGCCGGGGGTCAGCGGGCGCAGGCGGACTTCCCTGGCCTGCACCAGGCGGTACAGGCCAGCGGCGGGGGCGCTCAACCGGTTTGGGCGCACCTGGCTGGGGTTGGTAAAGGGGGTGCTGTGGATCATCCAGCCATCTCTTTCAGGGTAAAGGATCACCAGGTCGTCGTTCAGCGTCCGGTCCGCTTTCGATACCCGGCAGACCGTCGTCTTCCCGGCCCCCGAGCGCCCCAAAAACAGGAAACCCCGGCCGCGGCGGCGGATCGCCGCCGCATGCAGCATCAGCCCGCCCCGCTCGAAAGCCAGAAAGCCGAAGAGGATGCGCAGGAAAGCGTCGATATCCTCCACCGGGTGAGCCGATCTCACCTTCAACCAGACATCCCCCCGCCCGAGGTCGATCATCCCGCGGTAATCGGGACGGTTGAAACGGATGGCGCCGGCCTCGATGGTGATCGCGGGGTTCATACTGGCGAACGCTGTCTCTCCGGGGCTGCACTCCACGCGCGCCTCGAGCAGATCCGCTCCCCCATGCTCAAAACCCGCATAGCGCTGCCGCAGCAGCGACCGGACCCCGGGGTGTGAGCAGCGCACGCGCACAGCCAGGCCGGCCATGCACACCCGGACGCCCTCGCTCCCACCGGTCTCCACCGGCGGGAGCGGTTCTACGATACGAGACTCTAACTGCATAAAGCCGCCTCAGCTTTTCGGGATTGGCTTCCAGGGCGAATACACGCCAACACGGCTCCACTCACCAGGAGCAGCAGCCCAACGCCCATTTCGAGCAGGCCGCCGCGCCGGGCTTCGACCTCCACCGGCCCATAGCGGGAGGTCGCGCCGCTGGCCTCGACCTCCTCCAGTTCGTAGTAATAGCGCTGCCCGCCGCGCAGGACGCGGTCTTTGTACCTGTATTGGCCGCCGGTGAGGGGGTCATCCGAGCTGGGGATGAGCTGCGTGTTGACCCGCTCATACGGCCCGGCCTGGTCTGCGCTGCGGTACAGGTTGAAGCCCACCGTATCCAGTTCGCTGGCGGTGCTCCATTCGACCAGCACGACCGGGCGCCGGTAAGCGACCCAACCCATCACCAGGAGTACGATCCCGGCCAGGGCGGCTGCAGCGGAAAACAGGTAGGCGATTCTTCGATCTGGCATGGGTTGTCACTGCGATTGGTCTATACAGGAAAACATGAATTTACACAAAAAGTGCAAAATTAATTAAGTAAAAATGCTGGCCTCGGCCAGCATCTTTACGATGATCCATCAAGTTTTGTTATTGCCAGAGACTTCCTTCTCTGGTGGGGCGGAGCCGTTCCTGGCGCCCGCCTTTTTCCCGTGGTAGCCGTTTTGCCCCACGTAGGCGCTGTACCCTCGCGAGTAATAATACTCCGAGTAGTAGCGGTATTTGCCGCCGTAGTAATGCGCCTGCTTCTTCGAGATCGGGTTCAGCACCGCGCCCACGACGCGCGCCCCCGCCCGCTCCAACTGTTCCAACATGGCCTGGGCGGCATCGATCTTGGTCTTGCCCGGCTCGATCACAACCACAACCCCATCCACCCGGGAAGAGAGCACCACCGGGTCGGCGACGATGAAGGGGGGGCCGTCGATGATGACGATGTCGTGTCCCGCGGCCAGGGTTTTGAGGACCTCGCCCATGCGTTCGCTGCCCAGCAGTTCGCTGGGGTTGGGAGGCAGGCTGCCGCTGGTGAGCACGTTCACCGGGGGCTCGCCCCACTGCGCCAGGGCATCCTCCGGCAAGGGGCTGCCGGCGGTGCGGTTGCGGAAGATCTCCGTGAGCCCGGAGCGGTTGGGGATTTTGAGAAAGCGGTGGATGTTCGGCCGCCGCAGGTCGGCGTCGACCAGGGCCACCTTGCGCTCGCCCTGGGCCATCACCGCCGCCAGGTTCACCGCCACGGTGGTCTTGCCCTCGGAGGGGCTGGCGCTGGTGATGAGCAGGGTCTTCAGTGGTTTGGCGACCCCGGCGAAGTCCAGGTTGGTGCGCAGGGTGCGGAAGGCTTCAGTGATGGGCGAACGCGGGTTGTCGGCCACGTAGACGTAGGCATCGTCGCGCTTCAGGCGGGCCATCTC
>CAYMLG010000196.1:0-1915 GCA_964391195.1 uncultured Anaerolineaceae bacterium
ATGGTGTCATGCTTGAGCTCGGCCCAACTGCCCAGCACGGTGTTGAGCTGCTTATCCAGCCAGGCATCGGTCTGCATGAAGGCCGGGGTGCCCGCCGGGGGTTCGTCCAACAGGGGGTGGAAGCTGTACAGCCAGGCGTTGTACAGGGTCTCGGTCCAGTCCGCTTCGCTCAAGCCGCCGAGCCAGGTCTGGACTTTCTCCATTTGTTCGGGATACTTCGGATATTGCGTCTCGCCCAACGCGTCGAGGATCTGGTAAGCGCGCTCGGATCCCATGGCGGCGGGGATGTCCAGGCCCATGGGCAGGCCGCGACGCTGGTCGGGCGTGCCTACATTGCGGTAGATGAGCTGGCGGAAGATGTAGGCGTCGGGGACGAAACGCTGGCCCATGAAGCGCAGGCCCTTGGTGGTGGCTTCTTCATCATCGTCGACGCCGATCACCATGCCCAAGATCAGCGGCGGGGGGAGCTGGTTGGCGGCTTCGATAAACGCTTCCAGCCGGGATTCGGCGGCGATGGCGGCCAGGCCCGCCGCCGGACCGTAGACCTGATCCATGACCTCGGCGTACTGCAGGATAGTAAGATCGTCGCTGCGGCCGACGAAGAAAACGGTGGGGCTGTAGAGGTCAGCCCAGGCCTGTATGGCGGGGGCGCCGTTCACCTGGCTGCTGCGCAGGGCATGGACGAGCAGCAGGGCCATGCGGGTCTCGGCCTTGCCGGCTTCGACGTTCTCCGGTTTGAGGCGGAAGGTCATGCGCCCGTACCACATCATACTCTTGAAGTAAGCGGTCAGGTCCTCGCTCATGGTGTAGTGGCCGCGGGGGATGTATTGGGTGTAGTCCTCTCCAGCGACGTAGCCGGGGAAGATGGGGGAGGGCTGGATGCCACCGGCGGCTTCGATCAGGGCCAGCTCGGCCTCGGCCAGGTCCAGGGCATAAGCGGGCACGGTGAACGCCGGGTCGAGCAGGCGGCCGGCGACGCCCAGGAAGGCGACGGTGCGCCGGGCGGCATCCTCCCAGGGGCCACCCGCCAGGGCCGGATCGGCGGCGATGGCCTGGTACTGCTCGTCCGCCCGCTGGATCAGGGCGGCGTTCATGTCTTTGAGCAGGGGGATGAAGTATTGGCTCTCTGCTGTGCGCAGGATTTTATCGAACAGCAGGTGGTAGCTGTGCAGTAGGGAGTCGCTGGTAATGAAGACCGGTTGGTCCTCGTAGCGAGCCTTCTCATACAGGGTGAAGAATTCCTTCTCCACGCCGGGCGAGACGACGAAGCCGTTCTGGCCCAGGCGCTCGATCTGTTCGGCGGAGAGGATGAACGGGTTGCTGACGTTGCTCAGGTCCGGGGCGATGGGCTCGAGTTCCAGAGAAGGCTCGACGTTCACCGCCGGTTCTTCGAACTGGGCAAAAACCAGGGCATCTTCGGGGAGGACGGCCGCTGGTTGGGGCGCTTCGCCCTCCGTGGGCTCCGGCTGTGGAGCGGCGGTGGGCGTGGCAGGTTGGGTATCCGCCGGCGCTTGCAGGTCAGCGGTGGGGGTGGCCGGCTCGGCGGGGCCGGGGGGCGGCGTGGGCTGGCAGGCGCCCAGAAGGAGGGCCGCAGCCAGCAGCAGGCTGAGGATACAGCGCACAGGCGGGAACTTTTTTTCCATATTTTTCTCCTTTGTTTAGGATTCTATGACGTTAAGACGTAAATTGGGGGAGGAAAGTTCAGAGGAGAATTGGGGAGTTGTCAGCAAAACGTGAGGGATGTCCCTTCCTAAGGTAATTCATTCCCGCGGGCTATTTGGTAATGCGTTTTACAATGTAGATCCACGGTTGTTCAAAATGCCGTTATAATTGCAGGTAAGCTGTTGTTTGTAACCGGATTTGTTGAGCATATTGATATGCCGGGCATCGATGAGCAGGCATCCAAACCCGCTGA
>CAYMLG010000197.1:0-1851 GCA_964391195.1 uncultured Anaerolineaceae bacterium
CCTGATAAACCTCTTATTGAATCAGGACGGAATATTCGTCCTGCCGGCAGCAGATACTCTTCCGGTCACAGCCCGGGTGCATGCAGAGGAATTGCAGGCGCAGCTCATTAGCGCCTGAAGGGAAGGGCCCAAGGGGCAGCTGGTAGCGCTGCGCTCCGGCCATCACCCCGCCCACCGGGAGCATCTCAGAAGACTGAAGGGGGCCGTTGTCCAAACGCCAGGATAAAACACCGGGGCAGTTCGTTACTACCGAGAGACGGTCGTGGCGCTGGATGCGCTCCACCGGCTGGGTGAAGGTCCATACCAACTTGTGCGAGACGATGTGGCTCTCTAGGCTTTCAGGCGGTTCTGAACCCAGCCCACGATAGACATTCTTAAGGTGGTTGCGGAACAAATCGTCGAACTCCTCGTCGTTCCCCGAGTCCTGGTCCTCACCAAACCACCAGAACCAGTCGCTGCCCTCCGCAGCATAAAGCGCATCGTATGCGGCTGGCGCGCTTTCCGGCGTGGCGCCGGCCCGGTTGAGCGCGTCCCGCGCCTGGCCGAGCAGCTCCCAGCCCCGGTTTTCCTCCGGCTCGCCGATCCAGGTACCCAGATCCACCCCCGGTGCGGAGCCGTTCTCGTCGATCCAGGAGCCGGTAAACAGGTCGTAGACCTTCGTCTGGGCTTCTATAGGATGGGGGCGGACGTCGCGCGCTGGGTTTCCCTCGATATACTCAGCAAAGGTGACCGTTTCAATTTCGCCATCTCGCTCGAGCAAGTCGTATAGGGCGTGGAGGAAGGGCCGTCCATCCTCGCGATAGGCCCCCCAGGCATTCTCGCCGTCGAGCGCCACCGCCAACACCCGGTCTTCGTCGCCCGCCAACTGGTAGGCGAAACGCTCTTTGACCTGGCGCAGGAAATCCTGCGCTGCCTGGGTGTAGTCTGCATAGGCGTAGTAGTGGAACCCGATGGCGTCGGAGAGCTGCGAATCCCGGAAAAAGACGGTAAGTCTATGATCACCTTCCTCGGCGCGATAGGACTGGCAAAGGACGTTCGGGTCGTCCGCGTTATACCCCCACCGCCCAGAGCGGGCCAGCACACCCCTATCGGTGGCGATCCAGTGCACTCCGTGCCGGGCAAAGAACGGGATGGCAGACTGGCTGACGGCGCCCTCGGCCGGCCACATCCCGCGTGGTGACCGGCCAAAGCCTTTCCAGTAATACTCGACAGCCTGGCGCACCTGTGCCTCGGCATCCTCTGGATGGGCAAAGCGCGCTGGATGGATCGACCCAGGCCGGTCGATCGTGGCCTGGTCGGTGTCCACCAGCAAGGGCAGGATCGGGTGGTAAAAAGGCGTCGTGGTCACTTCCACCTGGCCCAGCTTTTGGAGCAGGCGGTGAATCGGAACGATCGCTTTCATGATCTTAACCTGCTCGGCGACCATCCCTTCTATATCTCCTACGGTGAAATTACGCCCCTGCTCGATGAAGCGCTGGACCGAAGCGACCACGCCAGTTGCCAGGCGAACTTCTCCCTGGCGGAACTCCAGACCAAACCAGGCCAGGTTGGACCACATTTGTAAGTCGCATAAGTCTTGGTGGGTAAAGGGCCGTCCTTCCAGGCGCTGTTCGAAGAGCTCTTTGTAGCGAGGGTGAATAAAGATCTGGTTGTGCCAGTGGGCGTCGAAGAAGCTACCCAGCGCCTGCTGGCGCTCTTCTTCAGTCAGGCGTTCAGCTGGTTTCAGGGTTAGATCGAGATGGCGGTCGGTCGCTCCGCGCTCCAGGTAGTCTTCTAACTGCCAAACCAATGAAGGAGCCAGGTTGATGGTGAGGTGAACACCGGGGTGGGCGGCTGCCAGGGCTGCCATCG
>CAYMLG010000198.1:0-1668 GCA_964391195.1 uncultured Anaerolineaceae bacterium
GTAGGGGCGGGTCTTTCATTCGAGCACAGGTGGCTTACCGTAAACGGCGCCTGGCGGGCCAGCTCGCCCCGGTCGTCCTACCAGACCCGCTCCTCACCGCCAATCACTCCTCCCGACCACAGGCCAAGCCCTCATGCCTATCAGCCTGAGCGTCGCGGGGCGTCGCCCGGCGCCAGGCGAAGGATCTCACCCCCAGGCTGGGTGATCCCCGCAGCCTGCGAGGCGCGTCCAAACGCCAACGCAAACCGACCCTTCCCGGTGCAGGGGTGGACCCGCCCTCCGTTTTGGTGGATTCGGGGTCGTGCGGCATGATTAGCCATTCGTGGACGGCTTTTCCACGGCACATGGGCACGGCTGCACCGTAAACCACTAAAAACCGTGGACCCTCCCGCCGGCAGCGAAGCGCCACCGCCGGCAGCGAAGCGCTCACCGCCGGGCCACTACGAGCGCGGAGGATCGGATGGTGGCCGGGGTAGTTGGGCGATTGCGCGAGGCCGGCGGGGTTGGCCTGGCGGTCATGCGTTTTGTTTTCAGATTCCTGGTCTGCATCCAAGACCCGCTCCATAGATGGGGGAACGGGGCTGGCAAAGGCGGTGGAAGACCATTTCCGATTACGGGATGATTTTATACATTTTCATCAGCAGAAGCTGAAGCAGATGCTATAGCAGACGCTACGTTTCCCGTCGTATCGCCCAGCCAGTTGTCTGGCCTGCTGAAAATACGCTGCCCGGCGTTTTGCCTCGAATCCCTGAATTGAAAGCAGGTGGGAGTAATGATTCGAGGGATGTAACCAGATATGCCTCAGCATAACATGCTGCCAGCATTTCATGCTGCCAGCACATTATGCTCTGGCATATTGGTAACCGTCAAATCCTGTTCAGAGTCCTGTTCAGAGTAAGGAGTATCTAATCATGAAGTCGTACGTTAAGGTAGGTTTCCGCCTGGCGGTATTCGCCGCGATCCTCGTCACCGCTGTTTATGCCCAGGCTCCGGTGAGCATCAGCCGGGCGGCTGTGGTCCCTCCGGAGACGAGCAGCAGCTCTGCTGCCGTTCCCTCGCAGGAAATCAGCCTGGGGGCGAACCTTACACTGCCCACCCTGTTCGGGCCCGGCGAACCGGCCCAACCCCCGCCGCCAGACCAGGCCCTGCTCCAGCGCCTGGAGCAGGAGACCGGGGCCAGGGTCGAGGTCAGCACCCGGCGGGGCACTGGGATGGTGAGCTTCCTCCGCCTGGAGGGGGGCGCCGATCTCCCATCTGGGCAGCGCAGCGTCTCGCCGGAGGCGAAGGCGCTGGCCTTTTTGAACCAGTACGGGGGGCTGTTCGGCATCCGGGATGCTGCCGCCGAATTGGTCCAGGTAGCCGAGATGGCGGATGCGCAGGGGGGCGTCCACCTTTCATACCAGCAGATGTACCAGGGCATACCGGTGTTCGGCGGGTTGCTGCGCGTGCATTTCGATCCACAGAACAGCTTGCGCTCGGTGAACGGAGTTTTCGTCCCGGATATCCACGTCGATCCGGTCCCGGCGTTGAGCGAAGCGGAGGCCGCGGCCAATGCGGTGGCCCAAGTGCTGGCCAACCCGCCCGAGGACCAGTCCGGCTCCCTGCTGCAGTTGGCGCCCGGTGATTTACAGGCCGCTTCGACCAGCCTTTTCGTCTACCAGGATGGTT
>CAYMLG010000199.1:0-1590 GCA_964391195.1 uncultured Anaerolineaceae bacterium
CCTTCACCAGCCAGGATCTGCGCGACCTGCAGATGTGGTCCAGCCTGGCCTGGTTTGGCCTGGAGTTCCGCCAGGGAGAAGTTCGCCTGGCGACTGGAGAGGTCGCCTCGGTCCGGCGATACGTGGAGCAGGGGCGGGGGTTCAGCATTTCTGATGTCGAAGCGATGGTAGCCGAGCAGGTTAAGATCATGAAAGCAGTTGTACCAATCCATCGCCAGCTCCAAAAGCTGGGCCAGGTCGAAGTGACCACCACACCCTTTTACCACCCGATCTTGCCCTTGCTGATCGATACCGGCCAGGCCACGATCGATCGGACGGGGTCGACCTATCCACCGCGCTTTGCCCATCCAGAGGACGCCGAAGCCCAGGTGCGTTTAGCTGCTGATTTCTACTGGAAATCCTTCGGGCGGTCTCCCCATGGGATGTGGCCGGCCGAAGGCGCTGTCAGCCAGTCTGTCATCCCGCTCTTTGCCCGGCATGGGGTGCATTGGATCGCCACAGACCGGAGCGTGCTTGCCCGCTCGGGGCGCTGGGGATATAACGTGGAAGATCCGAACGTCCTGTGCCAGCCTTATCGCGCCGAAGAGGGCGAAGATATATTAACTGTCTTTTTCCGAGATACGCAGCTCTCCGACGCCATCGGATTCCACTACAATGCCTACGAAGACTACGCTCAGGCGGCGTGGGATTTCCTGCGCCAGGTCAAGGAGCGATTCGCCGGGCGGGTCTCAGGCGGTGAAGACCACATTCTGACGGTAATCTTAGACGGCGAGAACGCCTGGGGCGCCTACCGCGAAGACGGGCGGCTCTTCCTCCACGCCCTCTACAACCTGCTCGAGCGGGATAGCGAAATCCAAACAGTCACCTTCGCCGAGTACGTCGAAGGCAACCCGGCGCGTGGCATCCTTCCCCATCCGATAGAAGCCCAAACGAAGGTCTATGATCTTTTTACCGGCTCCTGGATCGACGAGAACGGCTCGGCGCCCGGAGTGGACCTGGGCACCTGGATCGGGGAGCCGGAGGAAAACCGGGGCTGGGAGCTGCTCGGCCAGGCGCGTGACGAGCTCAACCGCGCTGGCGCCACACCAGAAAGCGCCTCGGCTGCTTTCGATGCACTGTACATAGCTGAGGGCAGCGACTGGTTCTGGTGGTTTGGCGAGGACCAGGACTCGGGGAACGACCAGGAGTTCGACGACCTGTTCCGCACCCACCTTAAGAATGTTTACCGTGCTTTGGATAAAGAGCCGCCTGAGGCCCTGGAGAGCCATATTGTCTCTCACAAAGTGGTGTGGACCTTCACCCGGCCGGTGGAGCGTATCCAGCGCCACGACAAACTCTCGGTGGTGACGAACTGCCCTGGATTGTTGAGCTGGCGAGTGGACGATAGCCCCCTTCAATCCGCCGAGATGATCCCCGTCGGTGGGGTGATGGCTGGGGCACAGCGCTACCAGCTGCCCCTTGGGCCCTTCTCAGCCAGTGCGCGTGTGCTGCACATACGTTTCCTCTGCATGCACCCGGGCTGTGACAGGAAAAACATCTGCTGCCGGCAGGACGAATATTCCGTCCTGATTCAATAAGAGGTTTATCAGG